>NZ_JBIOON010000001.1:255000-937500 GCF_051712245.1 Enterococcus sp. DIV1368f | reverse complement strand
TACGGCGTGGACTACCAGGGTATCTAATCCTGTTTGCTCCCCACGCTTTCGAGCCTCAGCGTCAGTTACAGACCAGAGAGCCGCCTTCGCCACTGGTGTTCCTCCATATATCTACGCATTTCACCGCTACACATGGAATTCCACTCTCCTCTTCTGCACTCAAGTCTCCCAGTTTCCAATGACCCTCCCCGGTTGAGCCGGGGGCTTTCACATCAGACTTAAGAAACCGCCTGCGCTCGCTTTACGCCCAATAAATCCGGACAACGCTTGCCACCTACGTATTACCGCGGCTGCTGGCACGTAGTTAGCCGTGGCTTTCTGGTTAGATACCGTCAGGGGACGTTCAGTTACTAACGTCCTTGTTCTTCTCTAACAACAGAGTTTTACGATCCGAAAACCTTCTTCACTCACGCGGCGTTGCTCGGTCAGACTTTCGTCCATTGCCGAAGATTCCCTACTGCTGCCTCCCGTAGGAGTCTGGGCCGTGTCTCAGTCCCAGTGTGGCCGATCACCCTCTCAGGTCGGCTATGCATCGTGGCCTTGGTGAGCCGTTACCTCACCAACTAGCTAATGCACCGCGGGTCCATCCATCAGCGACACCCGAAAGCGCCTTTCACTCTTATACCATGCGGCATAAACTGTTATGCGGTATTAGCACCTGTTTCCAAGTGTTATCCCCCTCTGATGGGTAGGTTACCCACGTGTTACTCACCCGTCCGCCACTCCTCTTTCCAGTTGAGTGCAAGCACTCGGGAGGAAAGAAGCGTTCGACTTGCATGTATTAGGCACGCCGCCAGCGTTCGTCCTGAGCCAGGATCAAACTCTCATAATAAAAGTTAGAACAATCTTGCGATTGTTAAGCTCAATTTGTTTGCTAGCATATTGCTTGCTTGTTAAAAATGTTTGTTGTCTTGAATTGAATCAAGACGCCCTACACATTTGGTTCGTCTATTCTTTGTTCAGTTTTCAAAGGTCTACGTTACCTCGCAGCAACTTTTATATCATAACAAACTTTCGTTTGAATGTCAAGAACTTTTTTTGAAAAAGTTTTTTTAAGTTGTTTTGCTCGGTTGTCGTTGTCTGTTGTGACAACTTCTATATCTTATCATTATCTCAGTTGTTTGTCAACAACTTTTTAAAATTTTTTTGTTATTTTATAACAAGTTTTTTTGATCAAATGATTGATTTAAAAGCAATCTCTTTAACGACTTTGTTATTCTAACATGTTATTTATCTTTTCGTCAAGAAAAATTTTTAACTTTTTAAAACTTTTTTCTTAACGAACTGTTTGTCAGAACAGATATTAATATACCAAGGATTTTTCTAAAACGCAACTATTATTTTGCAGAAAAATAACATTTTTTTCAATTTCGAACGATGAATATTTTCTGCAAAGAAAACATTCGTTTCTTTATCTTATAATCCCTTTTCTCTTACTGAAATGTTCGTTAATCATTCGTAAAAAAAAGCAACGTACTTTATTGTACGTTGCTCTCGTCTTTTATTCCAGCGATTGGAATAAAAATTCTAAAGATCGTTCCTTGATGCAATACGCTTTCTGCATCAATACGTCCTTTATAGTTTTCGACTAATTGTTTTGCAATCGATAGTCCTAAGCCATTACCGCCTTTATTTCTTGCACGGGCTTTATCTACTCGGTAGAATCGATCAAATATTTTCTCCAAGTCTTCTTCAGTGATTCCTTCACCAAAATCTTGCACAGCTATTTCAAATTCATTCATCGTTCGAGAAATGGAAATATGCACTTCTTTTCGATCGGTTGAATATTTAATCGCATTATCTAATAGAATAATTAGCAATTGTTCAAAGTGATTACGATAGATTTTCAGCTCAACTTCGGTTGGTAAATCGTCATCTAATGTGATATGAAACTCAGGATAAACCAATTGGAAGTTATTGAATACTTGGTAGACTACTTGTTTAGCATCTGTTCGTTCATTTGCATATTGGGTGTCCACTTGTTCAGCGCGTGAAAGGTCAAGCATTTCTTGGACCAAACTCTTCATGCGACTAATTTCTTGTAAACTGGCCTTTAATGATTCATCTAAAATTTCAGGATCGTCTTTTCCCCAACGATTTAAAAGGTTTAAATGGCCTTCCATAATCGCAACGGGCGTTCTTAATTCATGGGAAACATCTTCAACAAACTGCTCTTGTTGTTCGATATAGCGTCTCATACGATCTAACATTTCATTAAAGATTTCCGAGATATCTGCTAACTCATCTCTCGTATTAATCTCCGGCATGTGGACATCTGATTGCGGGTCTTTGCGGATTGTATCCATCGTGTCTCTCAATACTTTTAATGGTTTTAAGAAATAAGAAGAGAGAATAAAACCTAAGACACTACTTACAATCAGAGAAATCACTTCTAAAACTACAAGTGTTAATAATAAATGATTACGAATTTCATAAAAAGAAGAAAGTTCATAAAACGCTTGAATATAGCCAATCTTTTCTCGTGTTTCTTTTGAAAAAATAGGTTCCACGGAATAAAAACCGGTTTTATCAAAAACGGTTCGAACAACAGGTAATTGTCGATCCAATTGTAATAACTTATCATATTCATTTTGTGTTTTAAAAACTAGCTTTTGGTTTGTGTCATACACAGATAAATAAAGTTCTGGTTGTCCTAGTTCAGATATGAAACTGTCCATTTCCATAAACGAACCTTCTACTGCTGTATGCTTATTATAGTAGTTTTCATCTCTTTCACTCGGCGTTTTTAAATAGTCAAAAACGTCTGTTACCGTTAAATTTTCATTGGCATTAGCTAATCGATTTGTTACTTCTGCAATCGTTGCTTCGACATTTTCCTTTTCTTTGGCAACAATAAGACTGACAGAAGACTTATAGGTAATCACCGCAAAAATGGTAAAAACTACAAATATAAAGAAAGAACTTGCGAAAGCCCACTTTATAGTTAAAGATGGGCCTTCCAGTTCTTTTTTAATCGTTCTTTTCATTAATTAGTTCTCACGAACGCATAACGTAGCCAGTTCCACGGACAGTTTGGATGTAGCTTTCTTCTCCAGGTACGTCAATTTTATTTCGTAAGTAGCGGATATACACATCCACAACGTTTGTTTCTACTTCTGTTTCATAGCCCCAAACTTTATTTAGTAACACATCACGTGCCAAGACAACATTCACGTTTTCCATTAGCGTTAATAGTAATTCGTATTCGCGTTTTGTTAATTCAATCATTTCAGAATTACGACGAACGACACGATTTTCTTTTTCAATTGTTAAGTCACGATATGTAATCGTTGTTTGTTTTGCAACGTTTTTATCGCCCTCAATATCAATACGACGAAGTAACGCACGTAAACGAGCTAACAATTCTTCAATTGCAAATGGTTTAACAATATAATCATCCGCTCCATGGTCTAAGCCAGAAACACGGTCAATTACTGAATCACGCGCAGTCATCATAATAATTGGTGTATTTTTCACTTGGCGAACACGGCGACATACTTCTAATCCATTTAATTCTGGTAACATCAAATCAAGAAGGATAGCATCCCATTCGTTGTTAAGAGCGGCTTCCAATCCTGTACGACCATTGTAGTGTACTTCTGTCGTATACCCCTCATGTTTTAATTCAAGCTCAACGAATCTCGCTAAGTTCTTTTCATCTTCAATAATTAAAATGTTGCTCATTTGATTAATTGTCCTTTCTCTTTAAAAGCTATACTCAAGCTCAACCTTTTTATTCCTTACTACTTATTAGAGAATTACTACTCAATCTGTCTGGTTCTTTTTTAAGCCACAGTAAAACCATGAGCATGGTGAGCCACACTCATGGTCTCCAGCATGTTTATTCTTCGTTGTACCAGCTGTAATGGTAGATTCCTTCTTTGTCTGTGCGTTCGTACGTATGAGCACCGAAGTAATCACGTTGTGCTTGAATTAAATTCGCTGGTAAGCGATCTGAACGATAAGAATCGTAATAAGCAATTGCAGATGAGAATGTTGGTACAGGAACACCTGCTTGAACAGCAATCGCAACAACTTCACGAACGGCTTGTTGATATTTTTTCGTAATTTCTACGAAGTATTCATCTAACAACAAGTTTTCAAGTGCTGGATTTTTTTCATATGCATCGGTAATTTTTTGTAAGAATTGTGCACGGATAATGCAACCTGCTCGCCAGATTTTTGCAATTTCACCAAATGGTAAATCCCATCCGTATTCTTCAGAAGCTGCACGGAGTTGTGCAAAACCTTGCGCATAACTCATTAATTTACTAAAGTATAATGCTTCGCGAATTTTTTCAATCAATTCTTTTTTATCGCCTGCAAAGTTAAAGGCTGCAGGTTTTGATAAAATGCCACTTGCTTTTACGCGTTCTTCTTTGTAAGCCGAAATAAAACGTGCAAATACTGATTCTGTAATTAATGGTAATGGTACGCCAAGATCTAACGCACTTTGGCTTGTCCATTTACCTGTTCCTTTGTTGCCTGCTGCATCAAGAATAACATCAACGATTGGTTGGTCGGTTCCTTCATCATCTTTACGTGTCAAAATGTCAGCCGTGATCTCGATAAGGTAACTGTCTAATTCGCCTTCGTTCCATTCTTTGAAAATCTCTGCCATTTCATCAACAGATAAACCTAAGATTTGTTTCATTAAATCGTAGGATTCAGCAATTAATTGCATGTCCCCATATTCAATCCCATTATGAACCATTTTTACATAATGTCCAGCACCATTTGGGCCAATGTAAGTCACACATGGTTCACCGTCTTCTGCTTTAGCTGAAATTTTTTCAAGAATTGGCGCAACTAACTCATATGCTTCTTTTTGTCCGCCAGGCATGATAGATGGTCCTTTCAAGGCTCCTTCTTCTCCGCCAGAAACGCCAGTACCAATAAAGTTAATTCCTGAGTTTGCTAGTTCTTCATTACGTCGCATTGTGTCTTTGAAGAACGTATTACCGCCATCAATTAAGATGTCGCCTTTATCAAGGTGTGGTAACAATTCTTGGATTGTCGCATCTGTTGCAGGTCCAGCTTTAACCATCAACATAATTCGACGAGGTTTTTCAATTGCATTCACAAATTCCTCAATTGAGTATGTTGCTTGAAAGTTTTTGTCAGGATGTTCTTCAACCACTTCTGTTGTTTTTGATCCTGTACGGTTATACAGCGCAACTGTATAGCCTCTGCTTTCAATGTTTAAAGCAAGATTTTTTCCCATGACAGCCATGCCGACTACGCCAAATTGTTGTTTTGTCATTTTATGACCTCCTATATTATAATCAACGAAAATTCTATGAGCATTCTCTTATAATCCTCACTATTATAACGCACTATCTTTCATATGAAAACAATATAGTGCCAATAAATTTCCAATTTCTTCATATTTTCTTAAAAAAATACAAATCCCCTAGGCTCCATGGTTAGCCTAGGGGATTCAACATTTCAAAAAATGTTTTTATGCTTATGCTTCTTTAGACATTACGTCTTTTCCATCGTAGTGACCACATGCTGGACATACGTGATGGCTTTTTTTCATTTCACCACAGTTTGAGCATGCATTTAAGCCTTTGATTGTTAATTTGTAGTGTGTGCGACGTTTTGCTTTTTTCGCTTTAGAAGTTCTTCTAGCTGGTACTGCCATTGTTGTTCCACCTCCTTGTAAAGATGCGTGTATTTACATACACAATATATTCCAACCTAGCTGTTATCTTCCTCTTCAGCATTATCGCTGAGTAATTCTGATAGTTTAGCCAGACGAGGATCCACTGTTTGTTCTGCTGCTTTCTGCTTACTTTCCAAATATGCTTCTTCTGAAATCACTTCCCAGTCATTGCCACTTGGCATTTCTTGACTGTTTTGTTCTTCTTCTGTAAGCACTTGAATTGGAATGGACAATAGAATGTTGTCTTCGACAGATTCATCTAAATCAATTGTTGGCTTGTCCAATAAAATAATCTCTTCAGCTGCAAATCGTTCATCTCTTGTATCCATTTGTTCTTTTGTCATAAAGACTTCATCGACCGTGATTTGCATTGGCAAAGCCACAGGTTCTAAAGAACGGGATGAAGGAACGGTTACAGTTACCTGAATAGTGTAATGAAGTAAATATTCTGATTTATTGACTGCTAATAAGCCTTCTACTTTGATTGGACTTACATCCAACAAGGTATCATCTCGTTGAAGAAGCTCTTCTTTAAGATGCAATGTTTCTGAAAACACTAGCGGCTCTTCTTTGTATTTATTTAATTCTAACAAAGACCACTTCATAATTATCACTCCTAAGCAACAAAAGCTATTATACAGGGGTATGAAAGCTTTGTCAATGAAATTTTCTTGACAGCCCTTTCTTATTTCCTGTTTTTCTTTCGTTTTTTTTATAATTGTTTTTCTGTTGAAGATAACTTAGCGCTTATTTAATTAAATAACAAAATTTTTGTGTGAAATAACATAAATAATTTAAAACTCAGACATAATTTTACTATTTGTGCCCAACTCTTTATTTACTGAATACGTGTTTTCTGAACATTTCGTACTACTGTCTTCTTTGTAAAAAAAGCTGAGACAAACTGACGAATCGGTTTGTCCCAGCTTTGCGTCCGAGTACATATTGCTTAAAATCAAATGATTGAATTAATTAGACTTAGATAGCTGTTGTTGCTCCGCGGTAAACAATACCACGACGAGGATCAACAGTAATCACTTCGTCATTATTAATTAATGATGTTGCATCTGCAGCACCTACGATAACTGGAATATTTTGCGCAATCGCTACAACAGCTGCATGAGAAGTTAAACCACCTTCTTCAACAACTAATGCTGATGCTTTTTCAATTGCAGGCATGTATTCTTTATCTGTTGTTTTTGTAACTAAAACAGCTCCTTCAGTCGCTTTAGCAACTGCTTCTTCAGCAGTTCCTGCCACAACGGCTTTTGCAATAATTGCTTCTTCGCCGACACCTTGACCTTGAACTAATTTAGAACCGATCATTTGAATTTTCATTAAGTTTGTTGTGCCTTTTTCGCCAACTGGAACACCAGCAGTGATAATGATTAAATCACCTTCTGAAGCATAACCTTCTTCTTGTGATACTTTTGAAGCTAAGTTAAACATTTCATCTGTGCTTGATGGTTTGTCAGCAACTGTTGCGTAAACACCCCATGATAATGATAAGCTACGTGCTTTTTGTTCTGAGAACGTAATTGCAACGATATGTGCTTTTGGACGGTATTTAGAGATCATACGTGCTGTATGGCCTGATTCTGTTGCCGCAACGATTGTTTGGATACCCAAGTTACGTGCTGTATGGCCAACAGATTGTCCGATTGCTTCAGTCATATCTGTTTTGCTATATAATTTCAATGCGAATGAATCTTGGTTAACTAATGTTTCTTCTGTACGAACTGCAATACGAGCCATTGTTTGAACAGCTTCTAATGGGTAATCCCCTGCTGCAGTTTCGCCTGATAACATTACTGCATCTGTTCCATCGTAGATTGCGTTTGCTACGTCATTTGCTTCCGCACGTGTTGGACGTGGGTTACGTTGCATTGAATCTAACATTTGTGTTGCAGTGATAACTGGTTTACCTAAAGCATTACATTTTTTAATTAAAGCTTTTTGGACAACTGGAACATCTTCTGTTGGAATTTCAACACCCATGTCGCCACGAGCAACCATTAAACCATCAGAAACTTTTAAGATTTCATCGATATTATCGATACCTTCTTGGTTTTCGATTTTAGGAATGATTTGGATGTGTGTTGCGTTTTCTTCTTCTAAAATTTTAGTGATTTCTAAAACGTCAGAAGCACGACGAACGAAGCTAGCTGCGATAAAGTCAATTCCTTGACCAATTCCGAAACGGATATCGTTAGCATCTTTTTCAGTGATCCCTGGTAAGTTTACAGAAACGCCTGGTACGTTAACGCCTTTTTTGTTTTTCAAGACGCCTTCGTTTTTAACAACTGTTACGATTTCGTTTGCATCACGGTCGATATCAGTTACTTCTAAATCGATTAAACCATCATCTAAAAGAATGTGTGAACCTACGTTTACATCATTGATTAATTCTGGATAAGTGATTGAGAATTTTTCATTTGTTCCTAAAACTTCTGTCATAGAAATACGTACTGAATCACCAATTTTCATTGTGATTGCGCCATTTTCCATGTCATTTGTGCGGATTTCAGGACCTTTTGTATCTAGTAAGATCGCTACGCGTTTCCCTGTAATTTTTACAGCTTCACGAATGTTTTTAATACGAGCACCATGCTCTTCGTAGTCACCATGTGAAAAGTTCAAACGGCAAACATTCATACCTGCATTAATTAAGTTTACTAGCATATCAACGGATTCACTAGCTGGTCCAATCGTACATACGATTTTCGTTTTTTTCATTACTAAAACGCTCCTATTCCAAATTTGTTTATACAAAGCTAATAAGATTAGCTAATATACAAGATTAAAAAGAAATTTCATGATTTAACTCATAAAGAGATAAATCTGGTTTGTGTTTATTGTTTTCTAACGTGTCAATAATATCAGCTGCAACTACTTGGTTATCTAACATACCGATACATAAACCGCCTTTGCCTTCTTTTAGAAGTTCAACAGCATATGACCCAAATTTACTTGCTAATACACGGTCACGAGCACTTGGCGAGCCCCCACGAACCACGTGTCCTAAAATTGATACACGCGTATGGAAATCACCGTATTCAGAAAGTTTATCAGCAAATTCATTTCCGCCCATTACGCCTTCTGCTAAAATGATTAAGCAATGTTTTTTCCCGCGGTCGCGGCCTTCTTGAATACGTTTGGCAACGTTTTTCATATCAAAATCATGTTCAGGAATAATGATTTCATCTGCTCCGCCTGCCACGCCTGACCACAATGCGATATCACCAGCGTTACGTCCCATTACTTCGATAACGAATGTACGAACATGAGAAGTCGCTGTATCACGAATTCGGTCAATTGATTCCAAAACAGTGTTAATCGCTGTATCAAAACCGATTGTGAAATCTGTTCCAGGAATATCATTATCAATTGTTCCAGGAATTCCAACAGCAGGGAAACCACGTTTTGTCAAAGCCATTGCGCCATGATAAGAACCGTCTCCACCAATAACAACTAAGCCCTCAATACCGAATTTTTTCAATTGTTCGATTCCTTTTAATTGCCCTTCTTCAGTAGCAAATTCAGGATAACGAGCAGAGTACAAGAATGTTCCACCACGTTGAATCTTATCGCCAACGTCAGCAACATCTAAACGACGGATGTCGCCTGCGACTAAACCGGCAAATCCATAGTTAATACCGTAAACTTCGATTCCATCAAAAATACTTTTGCGTACGACTGCACGAATTGCAGCGTTCATTCCAGGGGCATCTCCCCCGCTGGTTAAAATACCAATGCGTTTCATTCGCTATTTCACCTCATATAATATACTTTCAACTGCCAAAAGAAACCTTTTCGCAAAAATTGATATACAAAAATATTACGTCATTCATTTTACCATTAAAGAACCAAAATGTCTTGATTTAAGAAGAAAAAAATGAAAAAAGTTGAAAACAACTAGTATTTTTTACCGTAAATCATTTGAAAATGACGTTTTGCTCGCCTAAAACGTAAGCTAATTGTTGCTGGCTAGCGCTTGTATGAGCGACCCAATTTTCTTCATTTAATACTATTTTCTTTCCTGTTTTTTCAAAATAGACAATCACTGGAATGTGTCCAGCATGACGACTGAGTACCTCTTTCATTTTCTGAAAAACGTCCGTTTGTTCGACATCTTTTGTAATTCTGATAAAACACGTTTCGTCACTAATTGATGTTTCTACTTGTTGGGCTTTTTCTATTCGTTGAACCAATATTTGCAATTCTTGATTGTACGTACTGCGTTCCACTTTTCCTTCCACATAATAAACTTGCCCTTTCTCGACACTCTGTCTTAACTGGCGAAAAACAGTTGGGAACAATGTTAGTGAAATACTTCCTGTTGTATCATCGCCATCAACAAAGGCCATTTGTTCTCCCTTTTTGGTCCGAATCGTCCGAATGTTTTTGACATAAATCAATAATTTCGTGGGCTGATTTTCAACAAGTTCATGAACAAGTTGCGTTTGCTTGGCTAAGCGTGTTTTTTTGAACTCTTCTGTCGGATGTCCTGATAAATAGACCCCTAAATATTGTTCTTCTTGTTCTAGTCGCTCTTCTAGCGGATAATCGGCAATTTCTTCTTCCTTTGGCTTCAACGTTTCTAACAAATCCATACTACCACCGCTGAGAAGAATACTTTGGATATTACTCTCTAAACCTACTGCTAATTGACGGCGATTAGGCGCAATTTCGTCAAATGCACCGATGGCAATCAATGGTTCGATATTTTCAACTTTCAACCACTTACGGTCAATTCGCAAAAGAAACTCATCGAACGTTTTGTACGGTCCGTTTTCTCGGCGTTCATTTAAAATATTTTGAATGAAGTCTCGGCGGATTCCTTTTAAAGAACTAAAACCAAATAAAATTTGCTGTTGCTGATTTAGGTAAAAGCTGTAGTGACTTTGGTTAATTGACGGCTGCAAAATCGTCTGCTTGTTTTTTCTAGCTTCGCCAATATATTCTTTAATTTTTGTTGGATTATGACGAACAGAATGCAACAATGCGACATAAAAAGCACTCGGATAATGAACCTTCAAGTAAGCCATTTGAAAACCAATAAAGGAATAGGCAAATGCATGCGAGCGGTTAAAGCCATAATTAGCAAAGCGCTCAATATAATCGTACACTTGGTTAGCTGTTTCTTGGGGATAGCCTTGTTGTAACGCACCATTAACAAAATGATTTCGTTCTTCATCTAGCACATCTTTTTTCTTTTTACTAATGGCCCGACGTAAAATGTCAGCTTGTCCTAAAGAGAAGCCTGCCATTTTCGCAGCAACTTGCATAATCTGCTCTTGGTAAACAATAATTCCGTACGTATTTTCTAAAATGGGGGCGAGACTAGGCTCTGGATAACTAATTTGTTCCAAGCCTTTTTTCCGGCGGATGAAAACATCAATATTTTGCATCGGCCCAGGACGATACAAGGCATTGACAGCAGCAATATCTTCAATGCTAGTTGGTCCTAATTTTCTTAATACATTCCGAATTCCAGCAGATTCAAACTGGAAAACACCACTTGTTTCCCCTTTTCTAAATAAAGCCAGCGTTGTTTCGTCATTTAATGGAATCTGATTTAAACGAATGGTTTGATTATAGACGCGTTTAACAGCTGTGAGGGTATCATCAATGATGGATAAATTTCTTAAGCCCAAGAAATCCATTTTCAGAAGACCAATTTTTTCAACATCATTCATAGTAAATTGGGTCAATAAAATTTCATTCGATCCTGGTTGTAACGGAACCAAATTCAAAAGATTTTCATCACTAATTACCACACCTGCTGCGTGCGTAGAAACATGGCGAGGCAATCCTTCTAGCTGAACAGCTGTTTTATAGAGCAATTGATTATTTGGCGAAAAATTGACCAATTCTTGCATCCGTTTCGACTCTTGGTACGCTTCTTCTAACGTAATTTTCAGCTTGTTTGGGACAGCTGCCGACCAACGATTCGCTTCACTCTGGGACAACCCGAAAACACGTGCAACGTCCCGTAAAACCATTTTCGCAGCCATCGTACCAAACGTGGCAATTTGCGCCATGTGATAATGACCATATTTTTGACTGACATAAGCTAAAACTTCCTCCCGCCGATTATCAGGAATATCTAAATCAATATCGGGCATCGTGTAGCGTTCTGGATTCAAAAAACGTTCAAAAAGCAAATCATATTTGATTGGATCTACATCTGTAATTGATAGCACATAGGACACTAAAGAGCCTGCAGCTGAACCTCGGCCAGCGCCTGTAACAATTTGATTGTTATGACAGAAGTCCATCACATCCCAAACGATTAAAAAGTAATCATCAAAACCCATATTGTGAATGATGGTTAACTCTTTTTCTAATCGTTTTTGGTAAACTTCATTTAGATGAGTCACTCTTTCTGGTAATTTTTCTAAACACAATGTACGTAAATAAGAACCTGCCGTTTGATTAGCTGGCACAGGAAAATGCGGTAATAATTTTTGATGTAAAGGAATGTCAACTCGGCAATTTTCAGCTAGCTGAATCGTATTCTGGACCACTTCTGCACCAGCTATTTGAAGCATTTGTTCCATCGTCGTCTCTGCTTCACGCAAGTAATTCAGACCTTCTATTTCCGGTGTTTGGCTTGTAATATTCAATTGATTATTTTCTTTGATGCTCTCAAGAACAGTTACGGCAAAGCCTTCTTCCCTTGTTAAATGACGTACCTCTTGCAAAGCCACGCCAGGTAATTGTTCTCTTTGGTAAAAAGAAAAGAGCGCTGGATTGCGTTGTTGATTCATTGAAAAAGAATGTTCAACAAATAACGACTGGGGATCAAAATATGAAGCAAGTTGTTGGAAAGCGTGAACCGCTTGTTGTTCATCTTCAAAAAATGTTTGGGCGACTTCTCCTTTAGCTGACAAAGTCACGGCAAATAAATCACTTAATAAGGATTGATGTTCCGCTAAGTAAAAGGGACCCTCTGTCGTCATTTTGCTGCTAGATAGTTGCATTAATTGCTGATACCCTTTTAAATTTTTAGCAAATAAAAGCAACTCGGAATGCCCTTCTTTTTCTGCTGGGGTATATTCTAATCTTAAACCGATAATTGGTTGAATTCCCGCTTCTTGGCATGCTTCATAAAATTCAACCGCCCCATGCAAGACATTGATATCGGTAATCGCTAATGTTTGATAACCTAACGCTTTCGCTTGTTTTACATAGGAACGAATCCTAACCGTACTAGATAAAAGCGAATAGGAAGTAACGGTATGTAATTGTGGAAATGACATTGGACAGCTCCTTTTTGAATCCTTGCTATTTTTTTCCTCTTCTCTTATTTTCCTATCGCGGATTCTTTACTTTTAAAGAAAATATGCTAAACTAAGAGCTAGAAAAGAGGTGCTCATATGCGTTATCTTGTTGTATTTTTCTGGACCTTCGCATTAGGCCAAGTCGTTGGATATATCGGCGGTGCATTATCTGGTGGTTCATACGACTTTAAAATGACAACGATTCTATCGTTGGCAACAGCCGTTATTATTTTATTAATTGCACACTTTGCAGTACCGAAAGAAACCAAACCTGTTAAATAAGAAAAAACCAGTTACTAAAGTTATTGTAACTGGTTTTTTTATCTTTTCAACTGTTTAGAGCTTTTTATTTAAAACTTTTCGGAAATTAAAGAAGGACAACCCAATGTTTCCTAAAACGAAACAAGCGGTTACCAGAAAAACAGAAGAATAGCCAAAACCATGGGCAACTGTCGACCCTACCATCGGTCCTAAAACTTGACCGAAATTACTACACATCTGATTGTAACTATAAACTCTACTTACGCCCTCTGTTGGCGTTATTTTACTAATTAACGTATTAATCGATGGCATTAATGCGCCTGTTGAAAAACCTAAAAGGAATCGTAAAACACCTAACTGAAAAGGTGTTTGCACAAACGCCATGGGAATGTAACAAATAAAAGAAAGAATTAATCCGCCTAATAAAACTTTTTGGTTCCCAATGCGGTCCCCAATTTTTCCCAAAGTTGGAGAAGAAATAATTGCTGAAACACCGGCAATCGAAACAATCAAACCACTAACAAATAATACATTCTCTGTATCGCCACTTAAAGATCGAATATATAGCGTTAAGATTGGGCTGATACTTGTAATTCCTAATTGTAAAATTAACGTAGTCACAAACAAACCAATCAATACTGAAACATGATCCATCTTACTAAAAATTTCTTTCGTCGTTAATAAATCCTTTTTCTCAACTGGTTGAAAATCTTCTTTAACTAAAAAGATAGTCAACAACGTTGTAATGAATAAAATAACACCGGTAATAATAAAGACATTTTCCATTCCAAACCACTGTGCCAACGCACCGCCAATCGATGGCGCAATTAACGTCCCAGCAATTGCACCTGTTGATAATGTCCCTAGAGCCCAGCCATTTTTCTCTTTTGGCGCCTGCGACGCAATCATCGCTGTTGCGTTAGGAATATAGCCGGATAAAATCCCGTTCATAAAACGCATAATCAACAGCCAGTATACATTAGGGACAAACGCTAACGCCCCCATTGTGATCGTCATTCCTGCTGCAGCCCGAATCATCATAATTTTCCGACCTTTTCGATCAGCTAAATTTCCCCAAATCGGTGCAACAATCGCAGCAGCAAACGCCGTGACAGAAATTGCCAATCCAGAAAACAACTCTACTTGACTCTTAGGCGTCCCTAATTGTTCAACATATACTGGAATAAACGGCATAACTAAGCTAATACTCGCCCCTGTAAAAAAGCAACCAATCCATGCGACTAACAAATTCTGCTTCCATTTTATTTTCATACTTTTATCCACCTTATCACCTCTTCACCTACCACTATACTCTAAAAGAGTGAATCTCTCAAAAGAAAATTCTTTTAAAAAAAGTCTGGCAGACCGGCCAAAACGACCAATCTGCCAGACTTCTTAACACTTGGGCTTAAGATAAATAGCTGAACAAATGCAACACCTTCGAAGCTAACCGCTGTTATCTCAGCCTCACTTCTGTTTACTATAAAATAGCTAAGATTACAAAGTTTAAGATAAACAACGCATCAATGACCCAAATAATTGGTGAAACTTCTTTGGCTTTTCCTTTGACTACTTTCACCACTGCATAAAAGATGAACCCAGCAGCAATCCCATAAGAGATGCTATAACATAATCCCATGAAAATTGAAGCAAAAAATGCTGGAATCGCATCTTCTAAATCCGTCCAATTGATGTCTTTGAAAGAAGCTAACATCATAATTCCCACTAAAATTAACGCTGGAGCCGTAGCTTGTGCTGGCACAATAGCAATAAGTGGTGAAAAAAGACTACTTAGGGCAAATAGAATTGCTACCACTACCGATGTCAAACCTGTTCGACCACCCGCACCGATTCCTGCTGCACTTTCTACATAAGTTGTCGTATTCGATGTACCAAAAATCGCACCGATAGATGTTGCAATAGCATCTGCAAATAAAGCTTTGTCCATTTTAGTGCTGAAGCCCTTACTATCTTCTAAAGCTAATTCATCTTCTTTAGAGAAAATCCCTGTTCGACGTCCCGTACCGATAAATGTTCCAATTGTATCAAACGTATCTGATAAACTGAAGGCAATAATGGTCATTAAAACTTGAGGAATTTTTGAAGAATCGCTAAACAATGACTGTAAGCCCTCAGCACCAAAAGCAGCGCCAAAAGTTGTACCTAATTCTTTAAATGAATTGCCCAACGAATTAGCATGCCAATCAACCGAAGCAGTGTCTACCACCCCCATTGGAATTGCGACTAACGTAGTAACCACAATGCCAATTAAAATAGCCCCACGAACATTCGTGACAACTAAAATCGTTGTTAAAACTAGCCCAATTACCGCCAAAATAATAGCTGGATTATCAAAATTTCCTAAAGCGGGCACGATACTCGAACCATTCACAACACCATTTTGAGGTTCTGCTTGTACTGTGAAACTTAGTAAGCCAGCATTTTTCAACCCTACATAAGCGACAAAAATTCCAATCCCACCACCAATAGCATGTTGCAAACTCTCTGGAATTGCTTTAATAATCATTTTGCGAATTTTTGTCACTGTAATCAAAATATTAATCAAACCACAAATAAAAACCATTGCTAATGCTTGTTGCCATGTATACCCCATCCCAAAAACGACCGTAAACGTGAAGAAAGCATTGAGTCCCATCCCCGGTGCTTGAGCGTAAGGTACATTAGCAAACAGCCCCATAATTAATGTACCAATGATTGAAGCAATAATGGTCGCTAAAAAAACAGCCTGAAAAGGCATCCCTGTTTCTGAAAGAATGGACGGATTAACAAATAAAATATAACTCATTGCAAAAAAGGTCGTAACCCCCGCCATTATTTCAGTTGATACCGTTGTCTTGTTTTCCTTTAATTTGAAAAACGTATTCATAATTGCACTTCTCTCCCTTAAAATCCATGTTTTCGAATAATTACTCTTTGATTATAAGAGAATCGCTATCTTTTTACAACAAAATATTAACTATTATATATACTTTTCTATATAATGTTCGTGTTTTGCAGATATAAAAAAAGAAAAAGCTTTACATTGCTTCTTCTTTTCCTAATAATTGGATTAGCCCAAACAATAGCATCTGTAGAAACATCATTAATAAAATAAACATTAATTTTTGAAGGGACCAGTCAAAAAAGATAATTTTCACTGTTTCAATTGGACTCATAAAAAGATAGACACTGTGTAATCGATCAAAACGTCCAACATAAATCGCCAAAGCAGACAAGAAATGAAGGCTGGCTTGAAAGACTACAATTGTTCTATAGCCGCAATAACTTTGCAATTTCTGGCTAACAGTTGTTACTGTTTTCATCCCTAAAAGCCCATATATAACAATCCCGCTAGTTAAGCAAACAAACGCCCACCAATCACCAATTTGGTTTGCAAAAATCGTATTAAAGCCTCGATAAATAGATAGCGTTTCTAAATGAAAAAAATCCGTAAATAGGTACGGCGCATTAGGATAAAAAATTAACCAAGCAAAACCTATCAACCAATCCCTTTTACGTTTTTCTGCGTTTAAAAGATAACTAAGTTCAATTGGAATATAGGCTAACAACACGTTCAACGCCATAAAATGAAAATGCGTAGCAAATAACCACATATAGATACAATAGATTAAGGTGATCACTCGTAAATAATTTCTAGAATTTTTCAAGATGCTCTGCGCTCCTTTTTCAAACGGTTTATTTTAGTGTAGCATACTTCTTAAGCTTTTTTTTAAACCTTATAAATGAACATGCTTCTCCCCTTGATAATCTTCGGTTTTATGCTAGACTGAGTAAAAGGCATTTAGGAGGAATTTTTACTTGAAAAAATTAATTGCTATTGATTTAGACGGCACAACATTAAATGCACAGTCTTTAATCAGTCCAAAAACCGAACAAACACTAAAAAAAGCGATTGACAACGGTCATTACGTCAGTATTGCCACTGGACGTCCCTATAGAATGAGTCATCAATTTTACCAACAACTTGGCCTAACGACCCCTATGGTTAACTTTAATGGCGCTTTAGTCCACATTCCAGAGAAAAAATGGGACTTGGAAAGCGAAGCCAATATTGAACGTGACCTAGTCTTTGATATTTTGGCACAGAAAAAAGAATTACAATTAGATTTTGTTGCTGCTGAAAACAAAGAAACATTTTATATCGATACGTTAGATGGGTTCGATCCGAAATTTTTTGCTTCCAAAGCAACCTTAGATAATTTACTTACTGCTAAAAATTTACGAACAAATCCTACCTCAATGATGGTTCGGACCACACCAAACCAAGCTGAAAAAGTTGCTGATACATTGACAAAACAATATGGTGACTATATTGATGTCCGCACTTGGGGCGGTCCAATGCCTATTTTAGAAATGGTCGCAAAAGGAATTCAAAAAGCCCATGGCGTTGATCAAGTGGCGAACTTTTTATCTGTCAAACCAGCTGATATCATTGCTTTTGGCGATGAACATAATGACGAAGAAATGTTAAGTTATGCTGGTTGGGGTGTTGCTATGAACAATGCCACGGATAAAATTAAATCCGTAGCCAACGATGTCACTGAAAAAACAAATGATCAAGATGGTTTAGCAGATTACTTAGAAAATTATTTAGATCTATAAAAGGCTAAGATAAAAGTATTTCTTTAAAAAGAACTTGCTTTGGTTTAGCTGATAATCTTAAGATTACGAAAGTAGGGCATAAGTCGAAACGACTTATGCCCTACTTTCGTTTTTTTTATTCCTTCAATGAATTTTGAAACGTGCTGATTTTTTCAGCCAATCTTTGATAAGTAGTAAAAGACGGATGCTGTAGCTCTTGTTCTTCGTTAACGGATAAAGTTTGTTGTGTCGTAATGGCCTTTGTTAGTGCATCTACAAAATGAATAAAAGAATTGTTGGTTTGTTTATTGTATCCTGGTGAATAATATTTCGATTGACGATAAAAAGGCCGCAGAGCTGTTTCTGTGATTTTTTCCTGTTCATCTGAAAAGTATTCATCATAGCTGACATGTTTTATTTTCTGCTCTTCTGTTATCACTTGAAGTCGACCGATTAGGCCATTGCCTAAATCTTCTGCGTAACCGATATACGTTTCTTTCGCTGGCTCTTTTAGCCAAGTGTCCATCTCTGCTGCTAAAGGCATTAATCCTTCACGCGCAGAAGTTGATGAACCGCGTACCGTATAAAAATTACCTGTGACACGATTTTCGTCACGCATTTGTTTTTCTACATAAGTAATACCATTAACAACGGTGACTAACGTATCGTCTGTACGCGTGTTGCTTGCTTGAAATTCAGGATAATCTGACAGGCGTTTGTTGACACCCGAATAGCGTGTATCATAATAAGGGTCACTAGCAAACTCTGTAAACTCAACATTCAGAATTCGTTGCGTTTCAGGTTCTGTAATAATCTCTACAATGCCGTAATTTCCGCCAGTAAATACACCTTCATTTTTATAATAGTTACCCGTCATTAATCCCAAAGGCGGTTGATTGGACCAAAACATTTTTTCCTTTTTTTCTTCTGGTGTATATTTTGCTGGTGGGGTTGTCCCAAATGTCGTTTGCGTGGCCCCTGTAACCACTTCGTACGTGTATTCATGAGAATCAAAAGTCAATTGATTAGCAATCAGTTCGTCATTTTTAGTCGGCGCTTGTTTTTCCACCGCAGAAGTCGTTTGATTGGTGACGGTAACTTGCTTCACTTGCTTTGTCTCTTGCGGACCACTTGTTGTTTGTTTCGTTGGCTCTTGATCTGGCGCACAACCAACCAAAATAAATAATCCGATAAAAACCAACATTCCTTTAATATGTTTCATTCACTTCTCTCCTTTTTATAAACGCTTAATTTCCTCTTATCTCCAGTGTAGCAAACATTTATAAACCAAAACTGACGGAAAAATGAATAAATAATAAACAAAAACGCTAAGCCTCCTGCAGCTTGAGAGACTTAGCGTTTTTTTATTTAATTGCTTGGCGCTTTTGGCGCAACCACTCTTCTTTAATGTGTTCAGATAGGCGAATCATTCGTTTACCAACTTCACTATATTGGTTAGTAGCTAAATTGGCTAAAGAAATTCGAACTGACCATTTGTCACTCCCAAAAGCATCCGCTTTTAAAAGCATTAATTTTTCTTTTTCTGCTAAAGAGGTTAATACTTTTGTGATCGTCCACGATTTCGTTAAATAACTTGAAAATTCTGGGCCATAACGTTTTTCTGTCCAATCTCTAAAGTTAATTTCACAATAGTATGCTGTATTTAAACTTGCTAAAGGCTCTTCAATGCCTAAGGTGCGGAACAAGAGCTTTTCACGCGTATGACAAATATCCATCACTTCGTCTTTATATGCTTGACCGTCTTTTAACAAAGCATACAAACTAAATAAAGCCATCATCGCTTGCTGAATAGAAGAAAGTCCCGCTGCATGGTTCAACGCAATATCGCGGCTGTCTGCGACCAAGCGGCTGATAAAGTTAATTTGGCTTGTGTCTGCATTTAATGTAGCATAACGTGCCTGTAATTCCATTTTTCGAGCCACTGGCAATTCTTTTAATAATTGATCAAAGATGTTCTCTTGGCTGACCGCAATGGTCCCCACACGCCAACCGGTAGCGCCAAAGTATTTAGAATAAGAATAGATACAAGCTGTATTGTAAGGTAACTCCGTAAATAGTGAACGGAAAGCTGGCACAAAGGTTCCGTAAACGTCATCTGTTAAAATCATTAACTTAGGGTTATCCACTGCAACGATTTGTTTGATTTGTTCAATGGTAGGTTTTCCCATAGCATTGGCAGTTGGATTGCTGGGATTTACGACAAAAACCGCTTTGATGGACGGGTCTTTTAGTTTATCAATTTCCTTGTTTGAGTGTTGATACGTCGTTTTTCCATCAATGATCATTTGCTCTGCTTTGATTTTAACCACGTCAAAATCATAACGTGGTAGTTCTGGAATTTCTAGATAAGGAGCAAACGTTGGTAATAACAACGCAATACGATCACCTTTTTCTAGTAAATAATTATTTGCCAACGTATCAAACAAGTAACAAATCCCTGCTGTACCACCTTCAACGGCAAAAATATCAAACGGTTGTGCTTCGCTGGAAAATAATTCTTGATTTAAATATGCTTTAATCGGTTGTTCACACGCCTTCAAGCAACGAACAGGATTCGGATAATTATCCCCAATCACATAGTCTAACATGGCATCTAACCACATTTCCTTATCCATCCCAAAATAGTTATGCTCTGCTGTCCAAATTTCTTGTAAGAAAGTTGCCCCTTTGCTAGGATTTTCTGCTAAAAAGTTTAAGAAGCGTTGCGTTCTACCAAAGCTTGGCTGAATCATACCAGCCGTTTGTTCGCTCCCCTCTCTTAAGGTTTCTTTTGTAGCAAATTGACCTAATAAAAAAAAGGCTTCCCTTGGTGTTGGCGCCGTCCAATTAGGATTGCCTCGCCCTGCATTTAGCAATGTTTCTAAATTATGATTTTCTTCATGTAATTTCTTCTCTAAAAATAGACTTAATTCAAACGGACTAAGGTTTTCTGTCAATTCATCACTTGTTATCATTTTATCCTCCTGA
The DNA here is from genome assembly GCF_051712245.1 of Enterococcus sp. DIV1368f. Lineage (NCBI taxonomy): Bacteria > Bacillati > Bacillota > Bacilli > Lactobacillales > Enterococcaceae > Enterococcus > Enterococcus sp. DIV1368f. The sequence continues at coordinate 916,695 of NZ_JBIOON010000001.1, read as the reverse complement.
AGCACACGCAGTCATTTAGTATTTAGTATGTAGTCTATACTACTCTTCTACCTCCAGATGTCAACCATTTAAGCGGAATATTCTGACAATTAATAAAAAAGAAACAATCCTTTATAAAAAATAAAGGATTGCTTCTTTTTCGCTGATTAACCAAAGAACCGTTGCATCTCAATTTTTGCTGATTGAACAGAATCAGAAGCATGGATTAAATTTTTGGTGACAGACAACCCATAATCCGCTCGTAAGGTGCCACTTTCAGCATCTAACGGATTCGTTGCTCCAACTAATTTACGCACTTTTTTAACCACATTGTCCCCTACAACGACCATCACAACCACTGGGCCACTTGTCATATAGGCTAATAATTCAGGGAAAAATAGTTCATCTTTTAAATGCTCATAGTGTTCCTTCACTGTTTCTACTGTTAGTCGTTCGAATTTAAGGTGCAATAAGTCAATACCTTTATCTTCAAAACGTTGAATGATTTTGCCAACTAACTTCCGTTCAACGCCATCTGGCTTAATAATTACTAAACTTGTTTCCTTCATTTTTTCCATCCCTTTCAAAACTTCCTTTTGCCCTTTCCCAAGGGGTAGCTACAGAATAAAATGAAAGCGGATACTTTGTCAATGATAAATTTTCTTTTCCTTTTGATTAAATAAAAAATTAAAGATTATTCACAAGGTTTGTGAATTGTTCTTTCAGTTCTGTATTACTTGTTTCTTTTAAAAACAAATAAGGTTGCTCTTCTACTGGCTGTTCTTTACTCACATAAACTTTGGCTTCACCATTCACTAAAGTAAATAAATAGACATGCTTCTGGGCAACTTGTGTCGCACTGTCAGAGTATACTGCCACCAGACAATAACCCCCTTCGCTGCCTGTTTCTGACCAATTTAACCAAATGGGATTGTTCCCAATAGCTGGTTGTATTTTAGGTTCATAACTCAATAAATCATCAGGCACTTGAATCGTGTAAAAAGCTACAGAGTGACCTGGTTGGTACGCTTGATAGTTCTGATTGCGTTCTTGACCCCAGGTTTCCATGTATTGTCCTAACTGTTTTGCTTTTTGCTGATTCCAAATCGTCCCTTCTTCTGTAACTAATTCAGTTAATTCTTGTGTTTGCGTTGTTTGCTCTAATTCCAACGCCGTGGTTTGACTAACTTCGGTTGCTGAAATTGCTCTTGTTTCTTCAGTATTTACATTGTTTGTTTGTACGGTTTGTACTTTCTGTGATTCTTCTTTCGATTTTTGCCAACCACAGCCAGATAAAACGCTTCCAACAACCGCTATCATAATAATCCCGTTTAGTTTCATTCCTTAAACTCCTGTTTTTATTTTTATTCTATCGAAATAAATCTAAAATCTCAATCCCTTTCTTTGGATAGTTGAAAACCATTTGGGAACTAGTAATTCTCCACAATTATAGTCCTCTAGTAATTGTTGGTATTGCTGTTCCATAGTCCTGATTTCTTTTTCACCAAAGCTCAGTGCCCAAACTAAAGAATAGAGTCCTGCGTGAAAAGTATAAAGCTTTTGAAACTGCCAAAATAAGGTAGGAACTTTCCCAGCAAAATAACCTTGTAATTGACCATAAGCAAACAACGGCGAAACATTTCTTGAAAAAAATTGTAACTTGTAAAATTCTTCATAAGGATCCCCAAAATCCCATCGATTAAAATCAATCACACCGACCTGCCTAGTTGGCAAGTAAATAAAATTTCCCACATGGAAATCTCCATGCTGATAAACCACAGGCCGTTGTTGCAATAACGGTAATTGTTTTTCTAAATATGAAATTATTGGCTGCTGGTACGGCATACAAAATTGAGATTCCTTATACTTATTTAGTTGGCTCTGCTTTTTTTCGTATAAATTTTGCGCAATCTCTCTTTGACTAATCCTTTCAGGCAACAAAAGCTTATGGATTTTGTTTAAATAGCGGCCCGCCTCTACGCCTAAGTTCAGTTGTCTTTTGGGAGAAAGAGCGGGTAAAACATCGCTTAAGTCTTCACCTTCTAGATACGTTAATAACATGTATCCTTGTTCACTTTCAGGAATAGGTGCACATAAAAAAGGTTTAGAACTGGGAAATCCTAACGCCGCTACTTTTTTGATAAATTGATATTCTTGTTGTTTGGCTAATAACTCTTCTTGTTGAAAAATTCGCAATAAAAAGGTTTCTTGATTTTTGGTAACTTTAAACTTTAAATCAGTTGACCAACCACGGTGAATAGCTTCAACTTTTTGCCATTGCTGAAACGCTGGAATCTTCTCAAACGCCCTCATTACTTTCGCCTCCATTTCCCTATTGGTTTTAGTATACCAAAGAAAAAAGGCTGGAGACAATTGGGGATAAATTGTCTCTAGCCTTCACTGGTTATCGTTTTCTAGTTTTCCTTATATAAATCGTTCCACTTGTTACTAAGAAAGCTCCTCCTAAAACAATCCAGAAAGTACTAGGTACTTCTGCACCTGCTTTTGGTAATACTTTTTTGGAAAGCTGTTCTTGTTTCCCAATCATATTTTTATCAGAAAAAGCATGCGTACTTTCTGTTGATTTGGTTCCCTGATTTGCTGATGAATTCAGCGAATTATCTAAGGATGACTCACTAGTAGTTTTTCCAGCTTTGTCTGGGTTTTGGTTTTTTCCTTCGATTGGTTCTTCACTTGTTTTTGTTTCTTTGTCTTTATCTGGTTTGCCACTTGCATCTGGTTCTTTGTCTTTGTCTGGTTCGCCGCTTGCATCTGGCTCTTTGTCTTTTTCTGGTTCACCACTTGCATCTGGTTCTTTGTCTTTATCTGGTTCGCCACTTGCATCTGGCTCTTTGTCTTTGTCTGGTTCGCCACTTGCATTTGGCTCTTTGTCTTTGTCTGGTTCGCCGCTTGCATCTGGCTCTTTGTCTTTTTCTGCTTCGCCGCTTGCATCTGGCTCTTTGTCTTTTTCTGCTTCGCCGCTTGCATCTGGCTCTTTGTCTTTGTCTGGTTCGCCGCTTGCATCTGGCTCTTTGTCTTTGTCTGGTTCGCCGCTTGCATCTGGCTCTTTGTCTTTGTCTGGTTCTTCTACATGTGGTTGATTTATCTTGTGGTTATTTTCAAATAAAGCACCTAATTGTAGCAATGTTCGGTCTTCATTTAATGCACTATTAAATTGAATCCCCAAAGGCAGTCCTTCTTTTGAAACGTAAGTTGGTACACTTAATGCTGGATGTCCAAATAAATTTGCTTGTTGTGTAAACGGTGTATATGTGAACGCCGTCAGCCATTGGTCATAAATCAATTGTTTTTGTTCTGCTGGTGACAATTGATCAATTTTTTCCATCTGTGCTGCATGTTCTGGTTTTAGTAACGGATTATCAATACTAGGTGCCGTGGCAGCTGTCGTTGGTGTTAATAAGATAGGATACTGTTGATAAAATTCGTCCATCGCTTGTGCTTGTAAAGCAATATCTGTCCAAGCCGCAGTTGTCTCTTCACTCGTTATATTTTTTCCTGTTTGAAAAAGCGCCCATGTTAACAGTTCTACATCATTTCGTTCAAGCGGTCTTTTCAATTTCTGCCGCGCCATAAAATCGGCAATTCCTGCTGAGCCAGCAGCTACAGTATAATAATTTTTCATTAGACGTTCCCCATCAACAGGGTGCTTCACTTCAACCAATGTGTACCCTTGGTCTTTTAAAAAAGCAACAGCTTCAGCGACCGCCTCTTTTGCTTCGGCACTTACAGGCGTTCCGGCAGGAGATTCTGTTGTATAAGCAATGGGTTGCGCTTGACTTAAATGTCCCGCAGGAAGATCTTTTTTGGTTAATAAGGTTTCAAATAATGCATTTGTATCCGCCACGGTTCGACTTAAACCAAAGTGAACAGTTTGACCTTTTGCACTATTAGAATTACCAATGATTACTCCTCTAGAAGGTTTCAAGCCTACGGTGCCTGTCCAAGAAGCAGGGATACGGATAGAGCCACCAGCATCACTTCCAGAGGCAATAGGAACAAATGCCGCGGCGACACTAGCACCCGCTCCGCCTGAAGAACCGCCTGAATAATGGTTAGGATTCCATGGATTGACGGAAACGCCATATAACTTTGAATCTGAAATATTCTTCCAACCTAATTCTGGATAATTCGTTTGACCAATGATTATGAATCCGGCATTTTGTAGTGCTTTGACAAAGGTCGATGTCCCACCAGCTACTTGATCTTGGAGAAAACCAAAACCGTTCGTGTTGCTTTCACCTTTCAAGGATTGTCCTAACCCTTTTAGTAAGAGCGGCACACCTAGAAATGGTTGACCTGTATCTTGTAAAGCTTTTGCTTCTGTCAAAGCCGCTTCTTCTCGTAAAGTAATGACCGCATTTAATGTAGGATTTTCACGTTTAGTGATGGCCAACGCAATTTTTACTAATTCTTCGCTCGTCACCTTTTTTTCTCTTACTAAAGTTGCTAACTCCAGTGCAGTTGCTTGTTTATAATCTGTTTCTGAAAAAGCATTCTCTGCAGAAACAGCTTTTTCATCTGTATCACTATTTTGTATCTCATTTGTGGTTTCAGTAGTTGCTGCAACCACATTTCCGCTACTGCTTTCGGCGATTGCCGAAGAGGATTCTTTTTCCTGCATCACCGTTTGGCTAGTAGTTTCAGATTCCAAGTTAGCTACAGTCTGACTGGTTTCTGTTGTTACTGATTCCGTTTCTGTTTGAACGGTTGTTTCTAGTATACTTTCTTGTGCCAACATTGGTACCCCTACCAGTGTTTGGCTAATTAATAAAATAATCCCTAACTTTTTGAACAAAATCGACTTCTTCATAAGTCACATCCTTTATCTATTAATACAGATAAAAAATCTGTATTACTTATAGCATAAATGAAAGCGATTAAAAAGTAAAGTTCTCTTGAACATTCCAATGTTCAACTTTTAGGCTAGGTTCTTTTTATATGCTAAAATAGAATAGAAACGGAGGTTTTTTAATGGAATGGATTGAAATTAAGCACGCAACACAAAATAATTTGAAGAATATCTCTGTCAATATCCCTAAAAAGCAACTAACTGTTGTTACTGGACTTTCGGGTTCAGGAAAGTCCTCCTTAGTATTTGACACATTAGCCGCTGAATCACGTCGTGAACTAAATGATACATTTAGTTCGTTTGTTCAAAATTACTTACCCAAATATGGTCGTCCAGAAGTTGAAAAAATCGAGAATCTTCCTGTTGCAATTGTCATTAACCAGAAAAAAGTAGCAGGCAATTCTCGTTCGACAGTGGGAACGTATACAGATATTTATACGTTTTTACGTTTGTTGTTTTCACGAGCAGGTTCTCCATTTGTTGGTTATTCAGATACTTTTTCGTTTAATCATCCGGATGGAAAATGTCCAACATGCGATGGCTTAGGAAAGATTACCGAAATCAATCTTCATCAGCTAGTTGATTATGACAAATCATTAAACGAAGGGCCTATCGATTTCCCCACATTTACAGTTGGCAACTGGCGGTGGAAGCGTTATGCCCATAGTGGTCTATTTGATTTGGATAAAAAAATCAAGGACTATTCTCCTGAAGAGTTAGCATTATTTTTATATGCTCCACAACAAAAACTAGCTAATCCACCCAAAGAGTGGCCTCATACAGCTTTGTATGAAGGAATCGTCCCGCGCATGCAACGTAGCATATTGCATACAGACGAAGGCAAACGTCATCAAAAATACCTTAATCACTTTGTTACCGTAAAAAGATGTCCTGATTGTTTAGGAAGTAGAGTCAATGAACGTGTTCGTAGCTGCAAAATTAATCAGAAAAGTATTGCTGATGCTGTTGACATGCCACTCACTGAATTACATTCTTTTATTCGTTCGATGGACCTTTCCTTAATAAAAAATATTCAAGAAGAGCTACTTGTACGTCTAGAAGCATTAATTAATATCGGTCTCTCCTACCTCACATTAGGACGAGCAACTGAAACACTTTCTGGTGGTGAAGCACAGCGGATTAAAATTGCTAAGTATGTAAACAGCGCCTTAAACGATATTATGTATATTTTAGATGAACCAAGTGCTGGCTTACATCCAAAGGACATCGAACGGATCAGTCGTGCGTTGCTCAATTTAAAAAATAAAGGAAACACCGTGGTTCTGGTGGAACACAATCCACAATTAATTAGAGAAGCTGATTTTATCATCGATATAGGACCTTTCGCAGGCGAAAATGGTGGCCATGTCCAGTTTTCAGGAACGTATGACGCATTTTTAGCCTCCAAAACCTTGACTAGTCAAGCGCTTCAAGAGCCGCTCCCTTTAAACGACCAACCAAGAAAAGCAAGGAAGTCTTTATCAATCGAACATGCGACACTGCATAATTTAAACAATCTATCTGTCGAAGTTCCGTTAGGAGTTTTGACTGTTATTTGTGGGGTCGCCGGTTCAGGTAAATCATCATTAGCGGAAGAAATTTATCAAAAAGCCCAAGCTGATAACCAAGAAATTATTCATCTTTCACAAAAAAGCATTACCGCAAATTTACGATCCACACCAATGACCTATCTCAATATTTTTGATAAGGTCCGCAAACTGTTTGCGGAAGAAAATCATGTTAGTCCAGCTTTATTTAGCTATAATTCCAAAGGCGCCTGTCCTACTTGCAAGGGGAAAGGAATAATTGTCTCCGATATGTCTTTTATGGAGGATGTTACTAGTGTTTGCGAAACCTGTCACGGAACGCGTTACAAAGAAGAGGTGCTTCATTATCTGTATAACGGAAAAAATATCGTTGAAGTACTAGCTTTAAGCGTTAAAGATGGCTATGATTTTTTCAAAGACCAGCCTTTTGCTCTTTCATTAAAAAATTTACTAGAAGTTGGCTTAAGCTATCTTAAACTCAATCAATCGCTCTCAACATTATCTGGTGGCGAATTGCAAAGGGTAAAATTAGCAGACACACTTCACCAAAAAAAAGCTATCTATTTAATGGATGAACCTACAGATGGTTTACACTTAATTGATATCCAACAAAGTCTTCAACTTTTCAATCGAATGGTAGAAGAAGGAAACAGCTTGATTTTATTAGAACATCACATTGACGTGATTAAAAGTGCTGACTGGTTAATTGAACTAGGTCCCGAAGGTGGAGAAAAAGGCGGGCAGCTTCTTTTTACAGGAACCCCAGCAAATATGCTAAATTCCACTCATTCTATTACTAAAGGCTATCTGTAAAATAATTGGAACAATAACAATGTTACTTTTATCCCCAATCTATATTACTTTTTAAGCTTGGAACAAAAATCTTTCTGGATTTTTGTTCCAAGCTCTTTCTTTTTTAATTTATATATGCACAGACCAATTCAAATACTTTTTCCATTGCCTGTGTTTGCGTATCTTCTGTTACTTTGACTGCGTTAGCATCCGCTCTATCGCAAATAATTCTTATAGAAACAAAAGCACAATCATTTAAAAAGCAGCATTGTGCAATAGCTGCGGATTCCATATCCACACAGTCAATAGAGAATTGTTCAATTAAGTTTCTTTTTTCAGTTGTGTCACAAACGAAGCCTTCTCCAGTTCCAAAACGAACACACTTTATCTTTTCATCTAGATGTTGAAGTTCGGCCAGCATTCCTTTATCTCCTTTATAGTACAGCTGGTAAGGAAATTTATTGATTGACTGTCTTTCACGAATATCGTAATGGCAGTATTCCTCACCTAGCACCATCTCAAAGAGATGCAGGTTTTCATTCAAACAGCCACAAATACCGATATTAATTAGTTGTTCTATTTGAAATGAATCAATAAGTATTTGACTATATAGCGTAGCATTCGTCTTTCCTTGTCCTGCACAAACCATAATGACTTGCGATGTTTTTTGTTCATAAATATAAAATGTATTTTTTGCTAGCTGTATCTTTCGTTGTGGTGGAAAATATTCCAATAATTTTTGAAGCTCTAAATCCATTGCGGCAATAATTCCTAATTTCATCTATCTCCTCCTTTTTTCTATTTCAACCCAACTTCCATCTTCACAGGTTGGTGATCTGTATATTTAAATTGTTCATCCTTTGTTTTCACGCTATGAACAGCCACATTATCAGAAACAATAAAACCATCAATTACATACACTTGGGATGTTTCATAAGAGCCAGTGTATGGCTTATTAAGCACCCGCACAGTCGGCTGTTGATCATCATAAGCAAGTGAAAAATGTTTAGGTAAGTCTGCTGGATCAATTTCTCCTGGTGCCCAACCAGCTTCCCCTAGGTCAGGATACCGATGACTGCCTTTGAAAACTTGATTAAAGTCACCTCCAGCAATTACATAGTTTCCTTTAGCGTATTCTTGGGATAATACGTCAGCTAACTTTTTGCTTTGAGCAATCTTCCCTTCCCCATTGTCATAGGCTTCCAAATGTAAGTTAAAAACCACTAATTCTTTGTCTGTGCCTTTAATTGGAAAGCGCGTTTCTAGAAGCGCTCGTTTTAAGTTACTAATGCTAACGGGCCAACGAAAGGGATTGGGTAAAGCAATGCGTTTGGCCTCTGTTATTTTTTTATTTGATAATGTTAATAAACCACTTTCTACTCGTCCAATCGGCGGCCAAGGAATGGGCACATAATCTACCTTAAAATTATAAGCAAATGCGCTGTTCAGCTGTAGCTGTTTTTGTAATTCTTCCTCTTGATTGACTTCATAAGAACGTTGCGAGCGACGATCGACTTCTTGGAATAAGTAAATCATCGCTGGTAATTCTTTCAAGGTTTCTTCAATGCCTGTTAAATTCTGTTGAACCATTGCCTTATTAACTGGTTGGACAGTTTTGCCACCGTCCATAAAAAAATCTTCTGTTTGTCCTAGGCCAGCATAGCCTATGTTATACGTGACTAAAGAAATGGATTGCTTTTTTTCGATGGTTTGCTCTGAAAATTGTTTATTTATAGCAACTGGTTCAACCGCTCGTGGTCGAAACTCTCGGAAGGTTAAATATCCTATCAAAATTAAAGCTATGCTTAAAAGAAGGACCATCAAGCTACCGACATATTTAAAAAACTTTTTCATTGATTCCGATGTTCCTTTCACATTATGTCAAACCAAAAGTAGCAATTATCTTCGTTGCTACTTCTTCTGGTGTCATGTTTGAATTATTTATTTTCGTTATTTTTACATTTGGAAATGTACTTTCTAGTTCACCTTCGTGGCTTACTAACCGATGTTCTTTGAAGGTATTGAGTAATTCTTTTCGAGAAAAGTCGACATCGCGTTTTGAAGGTTTTGCCTCTAGCCGCTCTGGATGAACATTCCGTTCTAGGCGGATTTCTGTTGAAGAGACGAGTTCGACGAAATAAACGGACTCATGTTTACTAAGAAAAATTTCTGATATTTCTTCTAAAAATTGAAAATCCTGTTCTTGATCAAAAGCAATCACCACTGTAAAAATAATGTTTTTTGTTGTATTTGTGGCTGGATTTTCTACAAAGGCCTGAAAAAGTTCCTTTCTAACGGAATCAGACAATTGAAACGCACGTTCCGTATACCCAAGATAGTTTGCAAATAAGTCAATGGTTTGATGATTAAATAGTAATTTAGCATCTAACTGCTTTTCTAAAGCCTTGCCAACGGTCATTTTCCCGACAGCTTGGGCACCAATTAAAACGATTAAAGACATCAACTTCCCCTCCTCTAGCCTAATTTTTAGGTGGCTATCTTCTACTATATCACACTATATTACAACACCTTACAAAACTGTTCGGAAAATTTTCTGTTTTTTATTACAAAAAAAAGACAAAAGACTCTATAATGAGAGAGGACTCGATTGATTATAGATGAGATAGGTGACGGAGAATGGCAATAGAAAAATATTTTCAAACAATAGATGGCAGTCAAATTTTTTATCAAATTTTTGGCAAAGAAACAAATTACCCCCTTGTGTTACTTCATGGTAATGGCAATGATCATACTTTTTTTAATTATCAAATTTCTTATTTCTCCAAGGAGTATCAAGTTATTGCGGTGGATACCCGCGGACATGGACGTTCCACCAATACACAAAGTCAATTAACTTTTCCGCTTTTGGCAGAAGATTTAGCTGGTATTATTCAACAAGAACACTTAACAAAAATTAATTTATTGGGCTTTAGTGACGGAGCAAATATTGCCATGGTTTTTACCCATTTATATCCTGATTTCGTCAACAAACTCGTCTTAAATTCTGGAAATGTCACCATGTCTGGTCTGAAAAAATATGTAACGATTGCCACTTATTTTCAATATTGGTTTTGTCGTATTGGCGCCTTTTTTTCAAAAAAATTGCGCGCACGGCTCCCTATCGTGGCTCTGTTATTTGAAGATACTGGACTGACAAAACAAGATTTAGAACACATCCCCTGTCCTACTCTTGTTATTACTGGCAGTCGAGATTTAATTGCGCTTTCCCATTCACGGGCGATTGCTGATGCCATTCCTGCTGGCAAATTGGTCTTGGTAAATAAACAGGGTCATTTATTTGCCAAAAACTCACCAGATATTTTTAATAAAACAATCGAAAAATTCTTAAAGGAAATGAAGGTGTCTAAATGAAACAAATTATTCATTGGATCAAAACGCATACAGGATTACTAAAAACACTGTTTGTTATTGCGGTCTCAATTATTGTTGTTGCCCAACTTTTATCAATTGGTAAAACGATCTCATTTGAACAGTTAAAACAGATTTTTGATGAGATTCCGCTATGGAAATTGTTATTGATGATGGTTATCGGTTTAGTTTCCGTTACTCCGATGCTAAATTATGACTTAACATTAAATCGCATTTTAAACTTGAAAGTCTCAAAACGGGAACTCCTTGAATCTAGCTGGATTGTCAATACAATCAATAATATTGGTGGATTCGGTGGTTTGGTCAGCATGGGACTTCGTTCTGAATTTTATGGAAATAAAACAGAGGAAAAGAAAATTTTACCTGCGTTAACCCATATTTTACTTTTTGTGTTATCCGGTCTATCTATTTATAGTATTCTTTGCTTTTTCCTTGTTCAGTTTGATCCAAAGATGGCTTATTTACAGCAATATTGGATTTGGTTATTAGGTGGCGGTCTTTATTTCCCATTACTTTATCTTATTTTACATTTCCAAAAAAATAGTTCCTTTGGTAACCTCGATGCAAAAAATCGCTTATCTTTAGTTGTTTCTTCGTTTTTAGAATGGACAGGTGTTTTAATTACCTTTATCAGTATTGGTTACTTATTAGATGTACCGATTCCTTTAATTGATATTGTTCCTTTATATGTAGCAGCTTCGATTATTGGGATTGCTTCGATGATTCCAGGGGCTTTAGGTAGTTTTGATGTCATGATGATTTTAGGACTAAGCAACTTAGGTGTTGATCGTGAAATTATTGTTTTGTGGTTATTGCTCTATCGTTTATTCTATTATATTATTCCTTTCTTAATTGGCTGTTTGTTCTTTACAAAACACTTAAGCCAAAAGTTGGATACTCATTATCGTCAACTGCTAAAACAAATTACTTTGGAAATTGCCCACAAGCTGGAAGTGGTTTTACTTTATTTTTCAGGAATCATGATGGTGCTCCTAGCCACTATTCCAGAAGCCTTCACTCAAGTGCATTGGTTAAGAGATATTAACCCCTTCCGTTCTCATATTATTATTCAAATTCCGAGTATTGTTTTAGGCTTTGCATTATTAATTATGGGACGTGGGATTGCTGATCGTGTTAAAAGAGCCTATTATCCAACGATTATTTTATTAATTGGTGCTATCTTGTATTCATTTGTTGTTGACTTTAGTATGTTTTCCATTTTCTATTTAGCTATTTTATTATTTATCGTTATTTTTTCAAAATCAGAATTGTACCGTGAACAACTGGTTTACTCTTGGGAGTGGATGACGATTGATGGGTTTATCTTTGGCTTGTTGACCTTGTTATACCTGGTAATTGGTGTTTATAATTTACCAAACTTCCCACACCATCGTCATCATTTTGTGGAATTTTTCTTGTTCCCTTCCGAACGGATCTGGTTGTCAGGATTTATCGCTATCCTCTTAGTTATGAGTTTTAACTTTCTATTTGTTCGCTACCTCCAAGGGAAAAAACACCAAGTGGGTGAGTTTCCAGAAGATAGTATCTTGCATAATATCTTAACAACTTATGGCGGGAATATTGACAGTGAACTTGTCTTTCTTCATGATAAACAGGTTTTCTTATATCCCAAAGAAGAACCGACTGTCTTTTTACAATTCAACACCATTAATAATAAATGCGTTGTGATGGGCAATCCTTCGGGGAACAAAGAAGATTTTCCTGCGGCGATCGATGCATTCCTTAAAGAAACAGATCGTTTCGGCTATGTCCCCGTCTTTTACGAAACCAATGAGGACAGCGTGATGTTGCTACACGAATACGGCTACGAATTTATCAAAATGGGCGAAGAAGCCTTAGTTAATCTAGAAACATTTACGATGTCTGGGAAAAAATTCAAAGGTACCCGCGCAGTGTTTAATAAAATTACCAAAGCCGGCTATTCATTTGACGTACTCCAACCTCCTTTTAGTGCCGAACAAATGCACGAATTAAAAGCTATTTCAGATAGTTGGTTAGACAATCGAAAAGAAAAAGGCTTTTCACTGGGATTTTTCGATGAAGCGTATCTTCAAAGAAACCCAATTGCTGTTGTCCGAAATGCTGAAGGAGAAATGGTCTCTTTCGCTAATATCATTCCTAGTTACACAAATGAAGTTGGTACCATCGACTTGATGCGTCACCATAAAGAAAAAGCCCCTTCTGGAAGTATGGATTTCCTATTTATTCATTTATTTGAATATATGAAAACAGAAAATATTCATTATTTCAATTTAGGGATGGCTCCGTTAGCTAACGTTGGTCAATCAAGAAAAAGTTTTATTCAAGAACGGATTGCTGCGTTAATTTATGAATTTGGTTCAGAAATTTACTCCTTCCAAGGATTACGCGAATACAAGGAAAAATTTGCTAGCAAATGGCAACCCCGCTATACACTTTATTCTAAAAGTAGTTGGATTGTCTACGTGATGATCGCTTTACTCATTGTCGATCAAAAAAATATTGACTAACAAAAAGAATCCCAATTAAGTATAAAAAGCTTGACAACTTCACTGAAATTTAGTGAGGTTGCCAAGCTTTTTAATTTCTTTCATCTAGTTTTTCTTTAATCAAAAAGGCTGTTTCTTCGACAGATTTTGCGGTTACATCAATTACTGGGATACCATACTTCGCAAAAATTTCTTCAGCATAAGCTAATTCTTGTTCAATCCGTTCAACATTGGTATAACTGGTCTCATTACCTAAACCTAAGGAAGCCAACCGACTGCTACGAATCTGTCCTAATGTTTCTGGCGAACAAACTAAACCAATCATTTTTTGTGGATCCATTTCTTCCAAAATTGGCGGCAATGGAACTTCTGGAATTAATGGTAAGTTAGAAACGCGGTAGCCTTGATTTGCTAAATACATACTGACTGGCGTTTTTGAGGTCCGCGAAACGCCTAACAACAATATATCAGAATCAAGAAACCCTTGAGGATTTTTGCCATCATCATATTTTACAGCAAATTCAATCGCTGAGATTTTATCAAAGTAAGCACGGTCTAGTTGATGGCGTCGTCCAGGCTCTTCAATAGGATCTACTCCGGCTTTCGCTTGAATTAATTCAAAAAATGGCGCCATTAAATCTAAATATAACAACCCTGTTCGTTCACTAAATTCTTTCGCCGCTGTGATTAGTTGTTTACTGACTAATGTACTGACAACTAAGGCTTTATCTTTTAAGGCATCTTTTAAAATCTCTAATAATTCTTCTTCTGTTGTGACAAAAGAAAAATTGTATCGATTAAGAAAAGAAATATCTGGATATTGTGCGCTTGCTGCAGCTAACAATTTTTGTGATGTTTCTCCAAGTGAATCGGAAATAGTATAAACAATGATCTCTTTTTTCATAATTAAGCTCCCTTATCTGTTTTGTGCGGCTTCTTTCGCTTGTTGCGTAATATAGGTTAAAATTTTCGTTTTCGTAATTTTTCCAATAACTTTTTTAGGATTTTCTTTTTCAACGACTGGCAAAGAATCCACTTCGTATTTTTGCAAAGTGTCAGCAGCTTCAAGAATAGTAAATTCTGGTGTGCAGGTTTTCACATGTGGCACTCTTGTCATACAAACAGCAACAGGTGTGCCATCAATATTTGTATTTAAAGAGGCCCGTAATAAATCTTTTCGTGACAAAACCCCTAATAATTCTTTTGCTTCATCCATGACATAAAGAGAACCGACATCATACATAAATAAGTTGGTAATCGCATCTCGAATTGAGGTGTCTTGGGCAACCATCAATGGTGGACTCATGATCTCCTGAACTTTTGTTTGAAAAACATCAAAAAAGAAAAAAGCCTCCATATTATCACTTTCGTAAGTATAACCAACTTTCGGACTTGCTTTTAAAATTCCTGAAAGTGTTAAAAAAGACAAATCAGAACGCAGTGTCGCACGTGAAACGGCTAGTATGTCCGAAATGCGTTCACCACTAACTGGCTGATGCTCTTTTACAACAGCGATAATTTGCTCTTGTCGTTTACTTAATTTCATCATTTCCTCCTCAATTCCTCTTAAACAAATTGTGCATTCGCTTACAATTATACACATATTTATTGTTTTTTCAACATATTTACAAGAAACTTTTTCTATTGACAAACTTATTTCCGTCTATTATGATGTTTATTGAACATATAAGACACATATTAAACGGAGGTCACGCATGAAAAAGTTTATTTATTCTTTTAACGAAACACACAATGAAGGTAAAGAGACTCTTGGTGGTAAAGGGGCGAACTTGGCAGAAATGACACGCTTAGGTTTGCCGATTCCGCAAGGATTCACGATTACAACCCGTTGCTGTATGGACTATTTGGCAGATGCTACTTTCTTTGAAGAACACTTACAATCAGAAATTTTGAAAGCGGTTAAAAACCTAGAAACTGAAACAGGCAAATCTTTTACCGCGGACAATGAGATTCTCTTAGTTTCTGTTCGCAGCGGTGCTGCCTTCTCGATGCCTGGTATGATGGATACTATTTTAAATTTAGGTTTAAATGATCAACGTGTGAAAAAATTTGCGACCTTAACCTCTCCTGGTTTTGCTTTTGATTGTTATCGCCGACTTATTCAAATGTTTGGAGACGTCGTCTATCACATTCCCAAAGAATTATTTGACCAACAAAAAGAGCGCTTGGAACAAGAGCTAAACAAAAAAATTACCGCTTTTCAAGAAGAAGATCATTTCGCCTTGATTGTCCGCTACCAAGAAGTTTTTGAACAACATCATGTGGTCTTCCCGCAAGACCCTGTCGCACAACTTTTTGAAGCAATCAAAGCTGTTTTTGATTCATGGAATAATCAACGTGCGGTGGTTTATCGAAACTTACATCATATTGCACATGATTTAGGTACAGCTGTCAACATTCAAGAAATGGTTTTCGGCAATCGTGGACTAGACAGTGGCACTGGCGTTGTTTTCACTAGAAATCCGGTCACAGGGGAAAATCAATTGTTTGGAGAATTTCTTTTGAACGCGCAAGGAGAAGATGTAGTGGCTGGTATTCGGACGCCAGAACCCATTCGTCGTTTACGTTTGACTATGCCAAAAGTTTATCAAGATTTTCGCCATTACGCAGAACTTTTAGAATATCATTATCGTGACATGCAAGATATTGAATTTACCATTGAAAATGAAAAATTATATATTTTACAAACAAGAAACGGGAAACGAACCGCCGCAGCTACGGTTAAAATTGCTTTAGACTTAGCCAAAGAAAATCGCATTACTAAACAAGAAGCACTGTTGCGTGTGACACCTGATACGATTGATCAATTAATTCATCCCGTGTTTGATCAAGAGAAACGACAACACATGGAACGCTTAGCTATGGGACTTCCTGCTAGTCCTGGTGCAGCAAGTGGCCAAATTGTTTTTACAGCAGAAAAAGCCAAAGAACTGACCAATCTAGGAAAGAAAGTCATTCTTGTTCGTCAAGAAACTTCACCAGAAGATATTGAAGGCATGGTTGTAAGCGAAGCAATTGTAACCAGTCGTGGCGGAATGACTTCTCATGCCGCCGTGGTCGCACGAGGAATGGGAACTTGCTGTGTGACTGGTTGCGAAAGTTTAACCGTCAATGAAGAAACCAAGCAACTACACTGCGGACCACAAGTCATTTTAGAAGGAACAATCATTTCCGTCGATGGCTCAACGGGGGAAATTTATCTTGGCGAAATTCCTACAATTTCTGCTGATAATAACGATGACCTTCAAGAGCTCTTGTCTTGGGCAGATGCGTATGCTGATTTAACTGTTCGTGCCAATGCAGAAACTACACAAGATTTAGAGACTGCTATCCGTTTTGGCGCAGCGGGGATTGGTTTAGCGCGAACAGAGCATATGTTTTTCGGTGAAGAGCGTGTCTTGGAAATGCGTCGCCTGATTTTAGCAGAGTCTGAAAAGGAAGCAACCTATGCGTTGGAGCAACTTCTTCATTTTCAACAGGAAGACTTTTATCAAATGCTGAAAGTAGTTCAAGACAAGCCCATGGTGGTCCGCTTGTTAGATCCGCCGATGCATGAGTTTTTACCTCATGAAAAGAATGATATTCAATTATTGGCGAAGCAACTACAACGGTTCCCAGTGACCATCGCCAAACAAATTGAACGGTTACAAGAAACCAATCCAATGTTGGGCCATCGTGGTTGTCGCTTAGGTGTAACCCAACCACAAATATACAAAATGCAAGTTACAGCCTTATTTACTAGTGCCATTCGATTAGTCAAAGAAGGAATTACTGTTTATCCAGAAGTGATGATTCCTCTAATCGCCGAAAAAGAAGAACTTCTCTATCTCAAACGCATTTTAAAAGAAACGATTGACGGTCTCTTTGAAGAACATAAAATGACTCCTTTCCCTTACGAAATCGGGACAATGATTGAACTACCTAGAGCTTGTCTGATTGCGGATCAGTTAGCAGAAGAAGCAGACTTTTTCAGCTTTGGAACAAATGATTTAACACAAATGACCTATGGTTTTTCTCGTGATGATATCGGTAAATTCATTAATACGTATCGGGAAAAGAAAATCATTACCCAAGATCCGTTTCAATCATTAGATCAAACAGGTGTTGGTCAACTGATTCAATTAGCTGTAGAGAAAGCGCGTCGTACTAAACCAAACATGAGTATTGGCGTATGTGGAGAAGTCGGTGGTGATCCGCAATCCATCACGTTTTTCCAAACACTTGGCCTAAACTACATCTCTTGCTCACCTTATCGGGTACCTATTGCGAAACTCGCAGCTGCCCAAGCCAAAATTTTAACCGAACCGGCTGTGACTGAAGAACAAATGGTCCTTCTTTAATTTAACGTGTGTAACAAATGATTCATCCTTACAAGATAAAAAGTGCTAGGAACATCAGTCGAAACGATTGATGTTCCTAGCACTAAATTTTAAGATCAATGATTGCACTCTGGTTATTTTCTTATAAACGCAGCATCTTTTGTCAAGGGGTCTGTTACATCTGATACATATCTTTCTACCTTCATATGCAAATCATATTTTTCTCTAAGTTCCGTAATACGGGTCATCATTGGAGAAGCGTGGTGTTTGTCTAATGCTTCCTGGTCTGTCCAACTATCAATCAGCAGAACTGTTTCTTCATCGTCCATTGGAAAAAAGTATTCATAGCAACTATTCCCTTTTTCTGCACGGATTGCCTCTACAATTCCGCTGGCAATCATTTCTTTGGCAAATTCTCTTGCACGTCCATTTGTCCCACTATAATAAATATTTATAGTAATCGCCATCTGTCTTCCCCCCTAAATTTACTTGCCTTTTTACGTTCCCGACTAAGGTTATTCAGTATTTTTCTGTGTTCTTCTGTGTTCGGAATCACTATAATATAGCAATTCTGTTTTGTAAAGAAAAACAGAATTCTAAAAGTTTTGGCACATTTTTTGGCACAAAAAAGAATAATACTATTCTATCCATTCATCATCAAAATATTCGTCTACAAATTCATCTATTGTTTCACAACGTTCTGTTTCTTCCTCAAATGGATTTTCTTCAGGTATGTGTTCTTCACTCCATTTGGTGAAATTATGAATCTGAATGTTTCTAATATCATAAAAATCGACCTCATTTTCTCCAATCAACACAACATCGAATTCTGCCATTCCACGAAATACACCAAAAACATGTGGTTTCACTCGGTCATATTCATCTAACGAATTCAATTGGATTTCTAAAACTTTATTTTGCTTAATAGAGCGATCTAAAAAATATTCTATTTGTCGCTGTGATTGCTGCGGCAGTCTATCAATATTGCGAGCATGATATTCATCAGTACTCTTTATTGCTTCA
The DNA here is from genome assembly GCF_051712245.1 of Enterococcus sp. DIV1368f. Lineage (NCBI taxonomy): Bacteria > Bacillati > Bacillota > Bacilli > Lactobacillales > Enterococcaceae > Enterococcus > Enterococcus sp. DIV1368f. The sequence continues at coordinate 898,265 of NZ_JBIOON010000001.1, read as the reverse complement.
GTCAATTCGCCTAACGGAAACGCCGTTGGCCACTTTAATTCAAAAGGACGGTCAACATAATCATTGTAAGGTTTAAACTCTTTTTTAGTTCGTCTCGCCATCTGATACACTCTCCTATCAGAAACATTATACGAACGTTTGTTCTATTTTTCAACAAAAAAATATTCACATAACAAAAAACACACACCTCTCGTAAGAAAAAGAGGCAGGTGTTTTACTATGGACCATGATGGATTCGAACCATCGACCGAACGGTTATGAGCCGTTTGCTCTAACCAGCTGAGCTAAGTATTTTGTAAAAAAAATAAATGTAATAAAACTAGTAAGTCTATCTTAGCCCTATTTAATATCAATGATTATTTAACCAGTTGCTCTCTGGCTTCATTATTAATCTTGCATTACAATATGCCATTCCTGGCGTAAGTATCGTATTAATTCTATATGAATGTTGATGTTTTTCAATTGCTAAAGGAAGCGTTTCATTACCAAATTTCAAAGGAGCTAAGTACATTATTTTTTTATTGTAATATTGAGGAACAACAAGTCTATTATTTCTTAGTATTCTTTGTTTCATTTGTTCTGTTGAAGCATTTAGTATAGTGACTATCAATGAATGATCTAATTGTTGAAGACTTACTGGTAATCTATCATAATTATCTCTTACTATGTGATCCATATTATATAAAATTGTTAATTTAGTATCAAAATACATATCCTCTGGGTTGTCTTCAAAGTAGTCAATGTGAGATGGTAAATCTCCTCTCATGCTCTCTGGTATTTTATGGTCTGAACTTCTATAAAAACTTTCAAAAAACCACGGTTGTTCACCAGTCCTTTTGTTCTTTGTAAACAACATGAAAATTTCTTCACCATTAACAGTCAATAAGCCTGTATTCATAATACATTCATTTTCTTTAATCAACAACCTATCTTCATCAAAAGATTTTGAAAAAGTATGATGAATGTATTGAAACAAAACCCCATATTTTTTCTGTTTATCTTTAGAATTTGGATTTTCATAATACCAATCTTCTTTTTCTGCTAGTTGCTCGGCTAAAAAGATTAATTTGTTGTCAAAATTCCCCAACGCTGCAAAAGCTTTTAGAGGTGGGATATCTGCCATTTTATTATAGCCCATAATAATCACATCCTTATTTTAAAATATTTTTAAAATTATTTTATCACTTTTTACTAGACAATTTCAAATTTCTCATGTAGTATATTGTTAAAGACGAGGGTTACAAACTAAATTTATACGGAACGTATACTCAATCCTCAATATTACGTATCAACCTTACAAACTAAAATAAAAAAAGTAGTCAATTTATTTTGACTACTTTTTTATTTTCAAAAAACGACCAACTTATCTAGAAAAAGCGGTCTGCGTGAAAAAATAAGAGTTTAAATATGTACAAACGTTTTACAATATCTGTTTTTTGAGTTCAATAATTTTTATGTAAAAAGATGCCGCCTCATTGGGGAAAGGCGGCAAGAGGTAGTAATAAAATGAAAAATAAAATTGTTTGGTGAAGATATTTTACCGCTTTCTTTTTTTTATTTCAAGTTTTCATTTTACAAAACAATTGTATTTTATTTATAATTCGAATATACAATTATAAATAAACACCTACTAAACATACACAACTTGGGGAAGTATTGTGCGTCTTCAGTAGGTGTTTTCTATATACACAAGATTTAACTACTATGATAAATTCGAACCATCAACCGAATGGTCATTAGCCGTTTGCTCTAACCAACTGAGCTAATGGTCCTGAAAAGAGCCGCCTTGGGGACGGCGACTCGAGAGAAATTTAAATAAGTGTATCCTTATTTTATATTAAAGCTATTAATAATTCAATGTTTGACCAGGATAAATAAGATTTGGATTTGCTAATCCGTTTAATGCAGCTAAAGCTTGATAAGTAGTGCCGAGTTTGGCTGCAATACTAGATAAATTATCGCCGTATTTAACCGTGTAGACATTACTTGTTGCCGATCCATTGACTTTCAAAACTTGACCAGGATAAATAAGATTTGGATTAGCCAATCCATTTAATGCCGCCAACGTTTGATAGTCTGTTCCATATTGATAAGCAATACTTGATAATGTTTCGCCATATTTTACCACATGAGTCGCTTCTGGTTGTTTATCAGGAACAGTTGCCGCATCTGGCAATAATTCAATATCGCCTTTGCTGATCCATGACAAGATACCTTCAAGCAATACTCTGCTCTCAGTTACTTCTTGTACTTTATAGCTGTTTCCTTTTACCCATTGCGGAATAGCTTCGCCAGTTGCCCAAGCATCAACACTAAATTTCACTTTAACAGTGTCGCCCACTTTAACATCGGAACTTGGCGTATTTTCTACTTCTTCCCCTGCATCAATTGCTGGAGTTTCAGTTTCTGGTTTATTGGTATCTGTATAACCACTATCCGTAATTCCTGTTAAATCTACATTACCATCTAAACCACCTGCAATATAAGCGGATGTGAATTGCCAAATACCAATACCATCCATGCTTGGGAAATAAGCATACAATGGATATGGTGACACACCATCGATAGGATACGCAGCAATCCATAAAGAATTAGGAAACTCTTTGATGATTTGTTGATAGTTTACATGATTTAGTGTAAATGGCTTATAGCTGTAATACATTGGAGTATAGCCAGCCTGTTTGATTCTGCGCATACCGTACAAAATTGTCTCTGTATTTGCTGCTTTTTCGGCATCTGAACTTACATATCCTCCATATCCATCTGGAACACTAGCCAACGCTCCATGTTCAAAATCTAATGCAACGATGGAATTTTTAGGCGTTTGAATACGTGGCAAAAAGTAATCCATTGTTTTTTTCGCAATGTCCATGTTTCCCCAAGTGTCATACCAAATATAGGTATGCGCACGTTTACCTTGGGCAATAGCACTTGCCACTTGCGTTTTATAGGTATACTGCTCGTAAATACCACTAGCATTGTAGCCGCCAATTTGAGCGATAGCGAATTTATCATGCGCATAGCCAAAACGACCCTGTTCGCCTTGATAAATCGCCCAGTCAACGCCTTGGTCACCTTTTGCAGCAAATACATTTAAAGGCATAAAAAATAGAGCAACAAGCGCTCCTACTAAAATTTTCTTTTTCATTTTTACTTCTCCTTGTCTTTTAAATTATATGCTGACACACCTGTTACTACTCCTAAAAAAGTTGCTATGGCATTAATAGTTAAAACAGCCATATCGGTTTCTTGCCACCCATAAGCCTTACCTAACGTAGCTACTAAAACAGATCCCGCAGGAAGCACTGTTAGTACGCCCCATTTGATAATTTTATAGTACTTGTCTGGTAATATCATTTCTAAATCCCTCCTAAGTATTTCGTGATTAAATAAACAGCAACAGAAACCCCAATTCCTGCAATTGTTCGCCACGTCCACTTTTGATTCTCTTTTATTTCCGCAATATCGCCTTCATTGTTTTTGGCCATTGAGAGTGCTATATCTGCTTTCTCTCTTAATTGTTCATGATTATCCAACTTTGTTTCAATCCGTGCCAAACGATCGACGATTTCAATTAAAGGATCATCTTTCAAGTTATCGTCTCCATTCCTGTAACAAAAAACCGCCTAGCTTTTGCTAAACGGTTTTCCTGTCATTTTAGTAAATTCCTCTTCTGTAATACAACTAGGTACAAATTCTGCAACCTGCTCTGGAGTAAATAGCCCCCAGTCATACATCAGTTTAATGTCATCATATGAATACATTATTTTGCACCTCCGATTTGTTCTTTAATCGCATCAATTTCTTTTGAATTTTGAAGCGAAGTAAGCATAGTCTTTGAATTGATTTGAGCTAATGATTCTGCTTTAGCAGCTAGTTTTTCATTTGCTTGTTTTAAAGCAGTGTTATCTGCTTCTAATACTGCTGAAAGGTTTTCTAACAGATTTAATTTCTTCGAATAATCTTGCGTGACCGCTTCTTCCCATTTTCGTTCCGAGAAATTAAAGAATTGTGATTGTTCATTTGCTAAACCTTCAAGTGGTTTTTCTTCCACGTATGGTAAAGCAACGTTGTATGTGTCACTTACTTCTTGTGGTTCATAGCCCACAGGATACAAAACTTTATAAATAGTTTTCATCTATGTCATCTCCTGATTATAATCTGTTTTTAGCAATATAAGTGATTGTTCCCCAATACCACGTGTTTTTTGCGATGGTTGTTTGAGCTGATATTCTAACACCACTGACAAATTTAACAATTCCGCCACTCCCTACACTATTAATTAACGGAAATAGTTTGTCCGTGTTCGGTTGAAATTCTGCTGGTATTCCCCAAACAATCGTTTGATCTTTTGCAAAATCTTTATCGATTCGCGTTTGAATCGTAAATTGAACAGTTACAATGTCACCGTAACGTTCAAAAGTTACAGATCCACCTTGTAAAGAATCAAGATCAGTTGGCGTAAATGATTTATATTTTAATCCATTTTGAGTTAATACTGCGTTTCCTTTTGAAAGACATCCATCTTGAAAATCCTTAGTACCTAGAATAGTCTCATTTCCAACAGCCTTTACTAATTTACCTTCAATACCATCGATAGCATCTGCGTGTGTCTTCATATACTTTACAGTGCCATTTTCTTTTAACTGAACGATATCTGCCATTACACTTCCCCTACCTTTTCAAACGTAATTGCTGGCAATCCATCTAGTTTTGTTTTATCTTCTTTAGACATCAAGCCATTTTTTATTGAGGTTGCAACGTCTGTCGTTGTTGCGTTTTGTCCTGCTGGACCTTGTGGACCAACGTCTCCTTTATCTCCTTTTGGACCTTGTGGACCTGGGTCTCCCTTTTCGCCTTTTAATACTTCTGGTTTCCCTTCCACGGCATTCCAATGTGTTTGAGGAAATACCTGTATTCCTCCTTGTTTTAATTTAACAATGTCTGTCATTGTACTTCGCCTACTTTCTCAAACGTAATATCAGGTATTCTGTCAATGGCTTCTTGAACTTTTTGGTCGACATATTGTTGATTCACTCCGCCGCCATCGCCACCACCAGTTGCTGAAATAACACCATCTTCTGAAATAGAGATATTCGCTCCAGCGGTATAATTTTTCAACTCTTCCAATTTCGATTTTAGTTCATTGGTGAAATTTTGATCTGTTTGTTTTAGCGCAGACAACGTGCCGTCTTCTGCAATTTCTAACAGTTGGCCAACCTTTATTCCGCCCAGTTCGTCTGTGGTAGCGATTGGAAGAATATACACGCCTCCCTCGCCATTTGACAATCGTTGAAACATTTCAGAAGTGATAATACCGTCTGTTTCTTCTGTCGCATAAGGAAGTTCTGTCAGTGCATTTTCTAAGCCTAAATCTGCTTTAGTGATAATTACTGCCCCAGTATATCCATTAACAGATAACACTTTTGATTGACCCGCAATAATTTTTTCTAATCCTCGAACAGCAGATACATGTGTTATAGGATAAAACTGACGTTCTACGCCATTTTTATCGGTTTCCATCATTCGTTTTACTTTAACCACTTATTTCACCCACTTTTTCAAACACATAAGCGTTCTGTTTTGTATCATCAACTGTTGCGATAACCAATGCTCCATCGGTCACAGTATAATCAACTGTTCCAACAATTTCTGTTTCATGATTCAGCGAAAAAGCATCATCTTGTAAAATAACCAAGTCACTTATTTCGCCATATTCTAACGTAGACAAACGTTTTTCTAATTTCTGATACAAATAATCCATATCAGCCAATAAACGTTCAGAAATTGAATTATGGCGCACTCCTTGAATGTCTACACGTGCATCCATTAGCTCGGCTAACATTGTGCCGCCAGGATCAATCGTTTTTAAAATATCTTTGATTGATTCAAACCATGAAGTGAAATCTGTTTTTTGCGCATCTCGCCACGCTTCAAACTCTTCTTTTCTGGCGTTCATCCAATCAGTAAAATCGCCTTTGTTTTCATTGATAAAAGCGGTCATATCCGCTATTAAATCTTCAATTGACTGCCAGTATGACCCCATTTCACCTTCTGTTTTAGAAGCTGCTTTAATGACGAAATAAGAAAAATTCTGCGTTGAACCAATTAATTCTTCACCGTTATAAATCGTAAAATAAGCTTCTTGGCGATGTAACGACTGCATAGAATATTCATCAAAAGTGTACTGAATGATCCCACTACGCGCATCTACAACCGTTGCTGGCCGCTGAATAGGGTATTTATTACTGATTACAGATTCAAAAAATACCTTGCAATTAGTTAGATCTAATGGCAAAGCATTTTCTACGATATTTACTTCTAATTTTTCTGTATTCTTATTCCCCTGACGGACATTAATAATGCCTACATAGTTGTAAGGCTCGGTAGTGCTTAGTGTTGCTTGCCATTTAACCATAAAAAAATCCTCCTTTCACTATTTTGGTGGTATAACTATTGATTGGATAGAACCCTCAAAATAAAGACGGTCGTACTTTGCGACAATTTGGCCTTGCTCAGCATTCTGCTCTATGGTTTGAATACGTCCATTATCTAAGCCGTAAATCACGCCTGTGTGGCCATATGCGGGGTCTACTGTCCAACCAGTTCCCCATTGTCCACTTCGTCTAATATTGACGATAGCTCCAACGACTAAATCTTTATACGTAGGATTTGAGATTACTTTCCAACCGACTGCATTCCAATCATATGCTTCGCCAATATCTGCAGCAGCTGATGTATCACCAATGACATGTGACAATCCATAAATTGTACCTGCACCTAAACCACAGCCACCCATAAAGCCAGAATATTCGGCTGGTACTGCGTAACATTGGCCATTACCTAACCATTTTCCCATTAAGGTCTCTAAATGTTCAATTCCAGCTTTCCCTGTCGCAGTAGAAGCTTTCAAATCTTTGAATTTGTCATACCATGCTTGTGCATAGGTTTGTCTTTCTGGATGTGCTGCAGCTGGACGTTCAAAGTTTAATTCAAACGCATAAGCAGCTGTTTTAGGCGAGCTAACAACTTTAAATTCATCAACTGTTAATGGACTTACTTGTCCTAACCATTGCCCATTGAACATACACCAATTAATTAATTGTGCTTGAGCTAACGATGTTCTGTAGTCTTGTTTAATACCTGCAGCTGCGATTAAGCGTTGCACATATTCTCGGCCATTCCAAGTTGGTGCTCCAACCAATGGATATGCTGATCCGTCCCATTGGACCCAACCATAACCAGGACCTCCATTTTGTTCTGTATCTGGATTCATGTTTGGGCCAACTTCACCTTGCACATTTCCGAGGATACCTGCAGCAGCTGCTTTGCTGTATCCGTTAGCTAAAAGGTAACTCCATAAGTCCCAAGCAAATTTATCAGCATCACTTGTAACTTCAGATGGATAACCACCTGTACCAGCTCCAGAACCACCACCGCCATTTTGACCAGGGATAACTTCTTTGCCTTGTAAAAACATTTTATCTGCATATATCGTTGAAGGAGTGCCACCTTTACCGATAAAATAAAAATGATTTCCCAAATGAAACTGATTTTTACCAGATAAGACAAGTCCTGTATTTTTTTCGTTAGATAATCCAATTGTGTTATAAGAACTATCGCCTACTAGTAACAATGCTTTGCCATCTGTAACGACTGGATTTCCGTTAACATCGTTTAATTCAGGAAAAGGATTTCCTTTTGTTCCCATCGTACCAACATGACTATTGCCATTCCAGAACTCCGTACCTTTTTTGGTCAATTCCATTATTTTAGTTTTTCCATTCCATGCTTGTAAAGCACCATTGACTAAACGTAATATATCTCCGTAAGAGTTAAATGACGTTTCAAAAATATCAGATCTAATTTTACCAGCTCTGATAAAATCGGCATTTAAAATACCATCAATGGTCCAGGCGTTTCTAAATGGGCCTTTCCATCCAGTAGTTGAAAAACCGATACCTTGGTTATTAATAGCGATAACATTCTTTGCGGTATCTGTGGAATCTGTATCCATAAAATAAAGCGTATGTGGCCTATTTTTAGGATATTGAAGAATACTACCACCTTTCACGCCATTGATTAAATCGGTAATGTAATCAATAAAGTTACTCATGTAGTCTTTTTTAGTTAAGGTTTTAATTGCTTCTTGAAAATCTTGACTTTGCTGTTTATAAAAAGCAACTTGGATATCTCCAGCAGTAATCTTTATTGTTTTTTCTGCTAAAGCATCATAGACAATCCCTGTAACTTTCGTTTGAATGTCAATATCATAAAACTTGTGATAAACAGTGAACGTATCGAATAAATTATAGTTTCGCATTTTCGCAAATTCTTTTGCTTCTTCTGAATCTGTGAGTTTCTCAATTTCTAGTTCAATAGAAACTTTAGGCTTATCACTTCCTGGATATAATGTAGTGAAGTATTTACCTGCCACTTTATTTAAGCTGGATAAATCTTTTACTCCTTGATCTTCAGTGAACTGAACGTATTGAGCGTAAACATCTGGATATTTGTTGATATATTCGCTCTTAACCGCATTTCCATAAATCCGTTGAGAAGTTCCGTCTGCACCACTTTGAAGTTCTGCAAATGGTAAAACTTTAGTAACAATTGATTGCCAATCAAATTTAATGGTTAATCCTTTTAAATCTTTACCATAGCGAACAGTTCCAACGTTATCTCGTCCTCTACGTCTTAACAAAGATAATTTAAAAGGTTCTCGTTTGATTTCTCCACCCCAATATTGAAGCAAAGAACCTTGTTCACCAGCAATACAATTAAGTACGTTTCTAGCTTCGAATACCGTACTAGAAGCTGTGTTAATATCAGAATAAAGTTTGATATCGCATGGTTCGTCCATGTTCTGTTCGATTAATCTCATAGCTTCTGCACCATTACGATTATCAACTGTTACTAGCCTCACTTGTCTGTTTCCTAGTTTATAAGTACGAGATTGAGCATAAATGACAATACTATTAGTAAACGTATCTTTAAACGTTTGTTTGATCTCGAAAATGTGGTATTCTTCTAAGTCATTCGGCTTTGCTTTAATCTGATAGCCATTTTCAAAATAATCACTAAATCTGCTAATCGCTGGATAGTCCATTTCTAGTTCATATTTTCCGTTTGCTTCTTCAGTGATTTCGCAACGTGTCGCATCAATAAGACGTCCTAAGCCGTTTGTTGTAAAATCTTTTTCTCCAGGTTTAAAAATAACTGGAATCAAACTTTTCGCCTCCAATTAGGCTGAACTTTAAACTCTGTCACTTTTCCAGTCCAGCGAAAATTATTTTCTCCACTTTTTAAAATTGGGTAATCTTTGAAAAGTGTTTTATGATCCAAGATTTCAAACGCTCCACCTGATTTTCGATAAGCTTCTTGTTTTTCTGAATCAATAATGATATCTCCATCTATAGCTTTTAATGCATATTCCTGATTATTGATGAAAAAAGAAATATCCCCAGAACCCAAAATCTGAATAGTAGGTTCTGAAGGATATTTTTCTGTGTTTATTAATTGTTTAGGATTACTTGTCCAATATTGGCCAATACGATTTTTTTTGAAAGGTCGGATACTTACAGTAAACTCAAAAGGAATTAAAATCCCTGTTTTTCTTGTTCCTGTAAACTTTGGCGGACTTGTTACGATGGCTTGATAGATGTAATGTTCATCAAAATAGACGATAAAGTCTGAGTAGTTTCCCATATCGAGCCAGAACGAGATTTCATCTTCTAAGAAAGATACTTCTTGTAAATTTCTTGCTTTCGCATAGCATGTAATGGTGCGATCTACATTTTTATAATACTCAAAATCAACAGCTATTGAGTCATTACCCATTCGTTCTCTCAGCTCTACTACACGTCCCGCAGAAAGTCGTTCAGGTCTTTCTCTCATAAACACATTGAATTCAGAGCTATGTTTTCCATTAAGAAAAAACTGACCTCTTTTAAATTCCACCAAAAGCACCTCCTACTGCATCGCTATCTCTATTTTTGACGACTTGAATGTATTTAACTAATTTTTGAGCCATGCTCATTAATTGCTTATCATCTAATTCACCCATTGCTTGTAAATTAATGTTAAAGGTATCACCACCAAAGGTAGTCGTTGCATTGCTGTTGTTCTTATCCGATTTAGATGCTTGAGATTCCTGTTGACTAATATATCTACCTGTGACAGAAAAATCCGGTAATTCCGTTGGCAAATCAGTCATTTTTTTAACCGATTTATCCAAAGTTCCTTTTTCTTGGTCAATACCAGCAACGACACCCAACACGATATTTTTACCAATCATATCCCGCATCCATCTCGAAGGAGAAAATATTCTTAATTGCTTTTGAGTCCATTTTTTAATATTATCAGCCATATTAAACATTGTTTCTTTTAATTTATTAAACTTGTCTGTTATGCCATTAATAAGCCCTTGAATAATATTCTGACCAATTTCAAATAAATCAACATGTTTTAAATCTTCAAAAGTTTGTTTTACATTCGACACTGTATCACTAACACTTCTTGTGAGATTATTCCATGCATTTTTAGCACCTTGTACCAAGTTATTAAAGGTATTGATTGTTCCTTGCTTCAAATTTTCCCAACCGTTAATAGCACCATCTTTTATTCCTACCACAAGATCGACAATCCACTGTTTGAAATTGGTCCAGGTGTCTTTTGACCATTGAACAGTTGCATTAAATGTATCTACAGTGCCTTGTTTTAAATTATTCCAACCGTCAATCACACCATTTTTTATATTATCAATAGTAGTAAAAAACCAAATTTTCAGTCCTTCCCAGATATTAATTGTCGTTTGTTTAATATTTTCCCAAGTCTGAGCTGAAGTTTGTTTGATATTCTCCCATGTTTGGCTAAAGAAAGCGGTAATGTTAGTCCATATTTCGCCTGCTTTAGCTGATAGATCCGTCCATATGGTAATTATAGAGGTTTTCAATCCAATCCAAATGTTCAATACAGCCATTCTCATATTGAGCAAATAATTACTGATAATTGAAGTAATTGAATTCCATATTTCAGAAGCGGCTTCTGTAATATTGTTCCAAACAGCTATCATGTTTTCTTTTGCTTCTTCCCAACCACCAGTGATCATAGAGGTAACAAAAAGAATAGGAGCTAATATCACATTCTTCAATATAGTAAATAAATTCTCCCCTATATTCACAAGATTTTTCCATAAATTTTTCAAAAAGAAAGACATATGAAGAAAAGCATTTTTTACACCTGTAACTAAAGGACCGATATATTTCCAAACAAAATCAAATGCTGTTGTGAAAACATCTGATATTGATTTTCCAATACCCTTAAACCAATTTTTCGCATTATCAAAGCCATTTTCAAAACTTTTCCCAACGCTTTTAGCACTATCAGCAGCACCCTGCTTGATATTTTCCCATGTGTTTTTTGAGCCTTCTTTTGTTGAATCCCAAAGTCCACTAAAGAATTCTTTAGTACCATTCCATTTATTTTTAACCCAGTCGGCTGCATTTCCAGGTGCTTCTTTCATCCATGTACCAGCATTTGAAAAAGCTTCTTTTGTGCCATCCCACATATTGCTGAAGAATTCCATTGTCGAATCCCAAGCTTTTACAACTACATCAGCAGCGCTTGAAATGACCTCCTGGATGTTTTTCCAAATGTTTTTAACAGCATCTCTAAAACCTTCATTGGTTTTCCAAAGATAAATAAATCCTGTGACTAACCCTACAACCGCAGCTAGAATAGCGACAAAAGGATTTGCTAACATTGTTGAATTAAGTATCGCTTGCGCAATTGATAGTCCTTCCGTTGCTTTTTGCCAAGCTGTAAATGCTGCACTTACTTTTTTAGCAAGCATTAACGTCCCGATGCTACCCGCTAAACCCGCAAGTAGCGGTGCATAAGGCTTTAACGTATCATACAATGTTTTAACTGTTTTTATCATTGGCGGTATCATTTCCGCAAACTTAGATAAAGCAGCTTCCATCTTTGCCCCTTTATCAGCGATGATTTCACTAATACTTCCAAAGCCCGCACTTTTTAAGCCTTCGTCAATTTTAGTAACAACATTGGCAACGCCACGAACGATCGCAGTTTTCATGTTAGCTAAACCAGTTTTAATACCCGCGGTAGAATCTTTAGCGATCTGCTCTAATGATTTAAGGCCTCCACCGCCCTCTTTATTCAATTTTATTAGAGAATCTTGGAATTCTTCAACTGAAATTGAACCATCAGAGAGACCTTCTTTCATCTGACCAGCAGTTAACCCCATTTGTTTTGCTAATGCGTTTAAAGCTGGGCCCAAACCACTGTTGATCATTGAGTTCCACGTTTGCGCATCTACTTTACCATTCGAGAACGATTGGGACAGCTGGATAATAGCATTGTCTACCATCTCTGCAGACCCACCAAAGCCGAGGATACCATTATTTAAAGCTGCGAAAATCTGTTCTGATTTTCCTAAGTCATTTGTAGACGAAGCAATTAATTGAACACCTTTAATAGCGCCATCTAACGGTGTAGGCAACCCTTGGATACTCTTCTTTAAGCTATCCATTGTCTTTGATGTTTCACCAGCTGAAAAACCCATATTTTCAAATACACGGTTTGCATTATTTAACGTATCCACACGATTAATGGCCCCATCGATATTACTAGTGATCAACCCAATACCTTTAGAGATAATTTTAGTTGCTCCGCTGGCTAAAAAGTTACCGACAAATGACGTCCATATGCTCCCAAGAGAGCGGCCGCCTTTTTGTCCTGTTCTGTCAACCTCTCCATCAAAACCTTGCAACTTTTTTACTGCCGAATTTAGACCTTGGGAGAATCCTGATTCATCTAGTATCATTTTTAAGACTAAGTCTTCATTGTTCAATAAGTACCCCCTCCCTTCTTAGAACATTGTGTGTTCATCAAGGAATTTAAGTTCTTCAAATTCTTTAACAGCATCTCTGAACGCATAAAGCTTCATAAGTTCTTTCAAGTCTGTATTCTCAATTTCGTTTAGTGTCCACCCATTTTCAAGCAACGCAATTTTTAATTCTGCTTCTCGGTACTGTGGACTAAATTTAAAATGAGGATGATAAAGGAGATCTGTTACTTTTTTTTCTGGTCAGAATAAACGGCATCATAACCGCTAGAGACAGACCCTAATAGTTGACCCGTAATTTTTAAGATTTCACGTGCATCCATTCCGTCAAGAAATTCTTGGCCCGTAAATTGACCTTCAAAAATAACTTTTGCGATAAAGTCATAACATTTACGCAAAACAGGCCGAATTTCCTCCATGTCGTTTGTTTTTACAATTTCTTCTAGCTCTACTTGTAATTCCGTTGCATCTTCCATAACAGATCCTGGTAACATTTCAGCAGATTTAAATTGTTTAGTGGTGAAATTGCCTTCTTCATCTTTCAAATAAAGTTTAATTGTCGTTTGTAATTTGCTTGCCATTTTTTAATTCCTCCATTTAAATAGGACGACACTTGGCCGTCCTTAAATTTTATTATGCATTAACTGTTACGCTGCATTCAGCTGTATGGTTGCCATCTTCAGTAGTGACAACAATATTTGTGGTTCCTGCTGCTACTGCTGTAACTTTTCCTTGCACAGGTGTTACTGTTGCAATTGAAGTATCATTTGATTTGAATGAATAGTTTTTGTTTGTTGCGTTTTCAGGTGCGATTGTTGGCGTTAGAGTTGCAGTTTCACCAACCGTTAGAACTAATTCCGTTTTATCTAAAGTTACACCACTGACAGGATTTGTAGACTCTTCACGTGGATTAGTAACCTTAGTAAACCAATTTTTGATCATATCTAAGTCAACACCATCATCGTCTTCATCGACTGAATACATGTATCCGACACCAGGCACATCAACAAATGAACCTGTCCATTCTGGATGAGTGTAAGATACTGAACTACCTTCTAGAGTTGATGATTCATCAGAAGTCAATGCAAATTTTCCTTTATAAAAAATTGTGTAGCGATATTTACCATTTGATTTACGACGGCGATAAGCAAATGCTCCATCTGGTGCAATATCATCTGCGGATCGTAAAACACCGCCTTTCAATTTTTCACCACCCGTAATTTCAGCTAAAACTTCATTCTGGTATCCATTTGTTTCCAAAGTAACTTCTGCACCGCCAAATGCAACGTACTGATCTTGAACTACACTATCGCCATAGTCAGGCGTTGTTTCTGTTGTAACATCTGGTTTAATACTTACTGCAGTCCCGATTGTTGTTGGCTCTCCGTAGATTGGGAAAGTACCTGTGTCATCTGTTAGTGGGAACCAGGTTGGTTTCTCCACAGAAATGACACTTACATTTTTTTTAACTGCCATCTATTCTTCACTCCATTCGATTAATTGAGGAAAAGCAACATTAAAATTAACATGTTGAATTCCATCTGTTTTAAATGTCTGATAATCTTCCGAAAACAATTCATTTCCATCTAATTTCAAGACATTAAAAAAAGCCCCGCAGTCTTCTGTTAGGCTTGTTACTAATTGTTTATTTTTCTTGCTATCAACTAACGCGATATCAACGTTATATGCTTTATTCTGAACGTTTTGACCAACGTTATCAGTCATACTTTCCTCTATGCTCAAAACAAAATAAAACGGCTCTGACGACTGCATAACGTCATTTAAATAGATAGGTGCAGTAGAGAACTGTTTTATTGTGCTAGTAAGCATTTTTAAAATTTTGTCGTACATACACCTATCCTTTCTTAGCAATAACAATTGCCATTTGTTTAAATCGTTTTGGGATATACGTTGCATGAGCTAATTTATAAGACTTTTGCAACATGAATCGCCCTTTTACAAATCCACCATTCTTCGTTCTGTGTCCGTCATTAACATATTTGAAATATTTTTCATTGTTAATTAAGGCGCCAACGATTCTACCACTTGATGTTTTTCTAGCTTTAATGATTCTGTATCCACGTCTTAAATCACCTGTTTTAATCGGCGTAATAGGTACAATTAACTGATAAATCTTCGCTAACGAATCATTGACCATCGCAATACCTTCTTTTTCAGCAATTGGTGTCATTTTCTTCAAGTTTGCAATAACTTTGTCAGCATTCGAGGTCATTCTAAAATCACTTTTACTCATCGATTGCACTTCCTGTCAATGTCACTTCGATGTGACTTGGATAGTTAAAGGGTTTCTTTGCAAATAAAATATGCTTTTGACCTGTACTTTGAATGACCGTGATTCTGTCGGCCTTTTTCACATCTACATCAGGCATTAAAAACAATTTTTGATCTTCGTAAGTGATATTAAAGGTCCCTTTGTTTTCAACAACTGGTAAGCTACCAGCGCTACCCAAGTCACTTTGGGAAAGCGCACACTTTAACTTCCCATCATGAATTGGTGAATAACCTTGTTCCGTAATACCTGTTTCAGGATTTTCAATATCGCTCATTCTTTCGATGATACACGAATCAAGATATGTCATCGCTAAAATATCTGCTTCATTCAATAGAAAAACACCCCACTATCACAGCCAATTAAACGTTTTATAGTGTCGCTGTAATTACCTAGCAACGCTGTTATACTCTGCTGCGTAGTTGCATAGCTAATAGATGTATCACCGCGCTTAATGCTAGTAACAGCTTGTTCAGTTTCGCTTTTAAGTGATTGATACAAAATCTCTGTGATTAACGAATTAAATAACGTCCAATCAATTTCAATCTTGCACGTGTTATATGAACTGATTTCTAAAAGAACAAGGTCTAAGACAGACGAAATACGTTCTTTTGCAACGTTTGGCAACATCGTTTGAATCAATTCAATTATTTTTTGTTTTTGTTCATCTGTCATATAATCACCTAAATTTCTGTTAAATCTGCAGCTTCTTCTAAAATTGCAATAGCTTTTTTATCAGAAACACTCACTTCGATTTTTCCGTCAACTGCTGTAATAAATTTGCGTGTTTCAGGATGAACAAAACCAACGAAATTTTTATTTTTTAAAACTTTGAATGTTTTTGTTGCAGGTTTCACTTCTTCAGTTACTTCTTTTGTCTCTTCGATTACTTCTTCTTTGACCTCTGACTTTTTAACCATAATTATTCTCCTTTACTTTTTAATTATTCACCTGGTGCTGCAGTTGCAAGGTTTAAGATTGCCCCTGAATTTGAAGCGTTGTATTCGATAGAATATTCGCCGACTAAACCAATACGTTTTGAATCAGTTGTTTTAGCCAATTCCTCTGCGCGCCATTCTCTCAACGGGCGTAGTTCCACATAGTTTGTGTCTAAAGCAATCATTGTTCCACTTGGTAATGATGGCTCAATTAAAGCTGTACCTGATCCATAATTTGAAACAATTTTTCCTAGTTGCAATCCAAAAGCGACCTGATCCCCAAAGTTAAACACTTTAGTACCTGTTTTATCAACTTCATCGGTCATTAAATCAACCATATCAGTCGAAACTAGACATAGTTTTTCACCTGCATAACCTTTGTCAAACATGACTTTAAACATTTTATCTACATCTTTACGTGTCACCGCATCAGCTGCAGACGTTTTAACTAAGTTATCAGAGTTGATTAAGTTAATTACACCAGCCATTTGTCGTCCTTTAGTACCATTTTCATCAGCTTTTACACCAATTAATAGCTTTTTGTTCAAATCTAACTTCATTTCTAATGCACGTTGAGAGACTTGATTAGCTAATTCACTACCTACCCCATTTACATTGATAGCATCTAATGTACCTGAAACAGAAGTAGATTTACGGAAAATTTCAGTGTAGTTATTGAACCATTTACGCCCTGAATCTGCATCTTTGTATTCTCCGCCTTCTAATTGTGCAGATGAATCTTCTCCATCAAGTTCTGATTCACGCCATTTGATCTCCGTAGAAATTGCTGGGCTAGTTTTACCAGCTCCTAATAACCAACTTAGAAACGGTGTTGACGGACGTTGTAATGCATTTACCTCTTGTGAAATATCTAAGTATTCTAGATTATTTACTGTAGTTTTTTTCATTTATAAATTCCTCCTAATTAAATGCTTGTAATTTTTGACCTAATGCTTCTTTAGGATTTTCAATCGGTTGCGTTGACTGATTACCATTAGTCGCATTAGTTTGTTGCTTATTACCGAATGCTTTTGTCATTTCCATGTTTTTAATTGCTTCAGCATGCTTCTCGTTGATTGTTCCTAAAACGCCTGTGAACGCTTCTACAGCTTTCTGTGTGAATTCTGTATCTGAACTAACTAAAGTGTTCAACATGAACTGGGAAACTGAATCTTTCAACTCTTTATCAAGCTCTAATCCTGCAATTTGTTCAGCTACAAAAGCTTTATTTTCATTCGAACGGCTCTTAGCTTTCTCTGCTTCAAACTCAGCTTTTAATTTCTCAAGTTCTAGCTGTTCTGGTGTTTTGTTCTTTTTAGCTTCTTCATATTGCTTCACAGCTTCCTGTTTTAGCTTATCGAGGTTATTCTGTTTCCAAGCTTCTAACTGTTTATCTGCAGCACTTTGTGATTGAGATTGAATGAATTTCTGTGCATCTTCATTCGATTCGACAAATGCTTTAAAATCATCAATAGTGAACTCTGGTTCATTTCCCCCACCATCAGCAAACATCTGCAAATTCATTGGTAATAATTTTTTTGTTTTCATTTTGTTTCTCCTTTCGCCCCGCGATTCGTTTGTACGCCCCGCATTGCTTTAGATTTATTTATTGCGCCCCACCATTCAATTAAGCCTAGCATTGCGCTAGTTTACCGTCATTTCGGACAAAATAAAAAGCCTAACTTTCGTCAGACGTTAATTGCTCTTCTTCTCTTAGTAAATGCTCTTCATAATCTGCATCTAAGTAATCATAGGGATCCATCTAATCACTCCCAATTCTTGTGAACCAATTCAGCACCTAGCATTTGATAATCAGTGACAGCATCTTTTACATTTTGCAGAGTCCTAGACACAATCGAAATAGTTAATTTACTTTTTTTACCTGGTAATGAATACAAAATATCAACGTGACAATAATTACCACTCCAAACTGATTTAAGCTCATCTTTGACGATATTACCGTTACCGTCTCTCAAAGTGTGTTTGGTTAAGTATCGTTCGTTTTCTTGTTCAAAAGCTTTTTTATAGGCTTTTTCTGTACCATTGGTAACTTCTAGATTTAATACTGCTTCGAATAATCCTTTCACGATCTCACCTCCAATTTTAGGGTATAAAAATAGCACTCAAAGTTATCCTTTAAGTGCTTAGTAAAGTCTGCTATGGTAATCTGACGGGACGTGGACCGATTTATTTTCTTTAATATGCTCATCAATGAATTTCGCTAATTTTTTTGCACCTAGAATAGAAAAATCGAAGTCATCACTCTTTGTTACATCGATATATTCATATATTGGAAACTCATCATGGAAATGTTGTTCATACTTTTTAACTGCATCATCAATAATAGACCATGCGCCATCTTCGCAACTAAACACTTATTTCACCGCCTTTAAAATA
This sequence comes from Enterococcus sp. DIV1368f, assembly GCF_051712245.1. Classification (NCBI taxonomy): domain Bacteria; kingdom Bacillati; phylum Bacillota; class Bacilli; order Lactobacillales; family Enterococcaceae; genus Enterococcus; species Enterococcus sp. DIV1368f. Next base: position 879,772 of record NZ_JBIOON010000001.1, on the reverse strand, counting down.
TCATCTACTAATTTTTCCCATTGCCTTACTGCTGTCGGAAAAATCTCTTTCATTAATTCTCTTGACTTATCGTTAGCAACCACTTCTGTCATATGTGCAAAAAATTCCGTTTCTGTGCTACCTGTTGTTTGCCAATAGCGCTTGCCGTGACCAAAACCTAACGGATAGTCTCCTAAAGAACCTATAGATTCAATCATATCTGAAATAGCGGATACTGAGTTAGGATTTTCCCTAACTATTTTTGATAATCGTTCTCTAGTTTTTTGTAAGTTCTCTGTATTTTTTTTATAAATTTCCGCCCTTAAGTCATCATAAGCCTTTTTCTTATCCGCATTTCTAGGTCTATTACCTAAATCATTATAGGATGGCAAATCTCCGTTTACATATTTCCAAAAATCGCGTTCTAGCGCTTCTTTAATGTTATACTCAGAAAGTGACGATGCGTGTGTTATATGCTCTTCTATAAAAGTGGTTCGTCTTCCTAGCTTTCTTTTTATCAGTTTTCCTGTCGGCATCGTATTTTTTCCTGTTAATACTTCAAGCCCAAGATGATCCAAAGCATGTCCTATCTCATGATAAACTGTTTGATAAGGATTAACACCCCTATCCCCATCAAATGATTTTTGACTAAGTTGAATTGATTTGCCTTGTGCAAATGCTCTTACTTCTTTGATGTCTTTAAACTCCAACTTATGCCCTATCACATTTATTAAGTTTAGCACCCTTTGGTCAGTTATCCCATCTAAATGATCTAAAAAATTAGAATAATTTTCTTTTCCTAAAGCTTCTTGCATGTTTGTTTTGTCTAATACGGATTTTAAATCGAGTTTAGTTGCACTAACTTTTGGATGATTTAATTTAATACCCCACTGCTTACTTGCGAATTCATCCAATAAATCACCAAACATCTCTTCATACAATTTATCTATGTCATCGCTAATTTCAGGAACAATTGGTATTTCAGTACAACGGCAACGTCCATGATACGGTGGATGCCAATCATCTTTAATCTCTTTTCCATGACGTCCACCACAAATAGAACAAACACGCTCATCTTCTGCCGACCAGCTTTGTGTTTGCTTAACACCTACATCCTTTAGCGATTTTCTTACACCTTCTACAGCAAAATGTGAATATTCCGTTCTAACAAGATTTTCAATCGAACGATTAAACTTTCCTTGTTCCAACTTAAACATACCGCTAATAACACCATCGTTTTTCATCGTTCTAAGAGCTTCCACAACCCCTTCACCACTTGCCAATGAATTAATAATGGAATTGCTCAAACGTTGCTCTAAACTTGAAATATTGCCCCACAAGCGAGATGAAAAAGTTTTGCCGCTCCATGGATAATTCAGAATGTTTTCCAGCTCTTTTTTTGATAAACCAGAAGCAGAGCCGCCTAATAATTGCATCAACGCATTAGAATTAGAATTGTAGATTCGTTTTGTAATGTTTTCTAAGTCGTTATTAAATTTACCGTTAACGTCGCTTGCGATTGCTTCATCAGCTAGCGTTGAAAAGATATCTGCTCGTAATTGTAACAAACGATTAACTTTCGCATAGTCATAGGACGGAAAATATTCATCAATGAATTGCTTATAAGCTTCATCTGATTCCATCAACTTTTCATAGTTTTTTTCGATATACTTGCGGTACTTTTCTTGGTCTCGTTTGCTAAAGTCTTCTAGCATTTCACTTTGTGTGATGTCATGTAAATCCGCTTGTGACAATAGCTGTCGTTGAATTTTAACTAAAGCACGTTCAAAAACAGATTCTAGCTCACTAAGAGTTTTCTTCTCTAGTTTCAAACGTGCTTTGTCTTCTAATTCTCGGCGTTTTTCCCAATAACGTTCACTAGCCGTTATTTTCTTCTTCGTCATTATCCGCACCGCCTAGCTTGCCGTATTCCCCGCTTGGATAGTTTTGCCCTTGTTCTAAATTCATCATGTCCGCCTCGTAATCTGGATCTTTAACGAATGGAATTTGATTAATGATAGTACGTTTTGATACATAAGGTGCTAATTTAGGCAACGCCTCAGCAAGATATCCAATATCGGTTGGTAAACTACGACTAAATGTAAACACAATTTTAGAAACATCTACTTCTAATTTATCGTTAAATTTTATAAAAGCTGCCATCGTCTCTGCAACTTCTTTTAATCCTTCTTTGAAGTACTGTTCTTTCGTGTTTGTTTTGGCTTCTAGTGCTATTATTTGCCACTTGCGAGCTTCACCAGAGCTATTGGATTTAAATACTTCATCGTTGAAGTCGATTGACTTAGTGACTGTGTAGTAAAGCTTTTTCAACTGATTAAGATGATACTCGTTGAAATCTTTGTTAATATCTTTCGTTACATAGCCAACCTTAGCTTGTGGATCTGGCAAGTTAATAATACCTAATTGCTCCATCATTCTTCGTGCTTCTTTTTCATCCAATCGCGAGCCACTAATGGCCATGTAAGCAAGTTTAAACTGTTCAACTTCGTTTTGTTGGTCAGACAGGCTTCTATCAAATGCATCAGAAAGTTCCTCTGCTACTTCAAAATCACAATAACGGTTCGTGTTGTTTTTAAATTCTGATAGATAGAACGTTTCTAAAGGGTTATCAGTTTCTGATGTCAATTTAAATGTTTCAGCCGCATTCATTAAATTTGTTTCCACGTATCTGTTATACGTTAAGATTTTTTTCTTAGTAACAACTTTCATTTCTTCGAAAAATTTCTTTTGGTGTGTGTCATATTTTTCTCGAATGAAAATATCTGCATTTTCATATTTTTCGGCTCTCCATGGCTCAACGTTGCTAGCCCACATCTGCCAACCTTTAGCAGTTTCAACGGGTTCTAACAAACGAAAAGCAACCCCACAAGCGCCTTGATATCGTGCCGTGTCTGAATCCAACATTGCGAATCGCATTTCTTTAACTAATTCTGCTAGTCTATCGAATTCTTTAGGTGCTTTTATCTTCGCGCTGACGTTACCTAAAAATAAATCCTTTGTTTTTTGAATTAAGGACTTCCGTTGTTCAGTAATATCATAATCCCATTTAACTGGGATACCTGTGAAATGATCAGCTGCTTGATCAACAATGGTGTTGTATAAGCCAGCGTGAAGTTTATTATTCACTTTTATAATTTTTGTGTTTGGTTTAGGTCTGCTATCAATCTCATTTTCTTCACTTGTATAAGCTTTGTATTTACGCTCTCTGTCATCAAAAAATGGCTTCATCTCTGTTATAAAGTCATTTGGATCAAACAGCTCTTCGTTTATTTGCGTAGAATATTTCGTTCGTAATCTTTTATATCGACTCAACGTTAAATCACTTTGGAACAATCATTCCACCTCCTAAAATTTAATGAAACTTACGTTATTTTTCTCCATGTCTTCGCTAAAAGCGTATCTTGTTGCATCGATTGTGTGGTTATCTTTATCTTCAAGCCTTGGCTTAGGATTGCCATCTTTATCCGTCTGATAATCAATGTTTTCAAACTCTTTGGCTATATTTGGAGTTCTTAGCGGGTCGATACAAATAAAATCCAAATCATCCAACCATTCCTCGCCATACTGCACAGAGTCGGGGCCTTTTTTAACCCCAAATACGTGGCTCATTCCGTGTTCATTGTTCAATTCTGCTATGGATTTAGGTTCTGCTGAATCCGATGCAATACGATCAGACTGATAACCTTTTGCTTTCGCCTTTTGGGCAAACTCACGATTACTGATTTTCACACCGTATATCTCATCAATAGCATAGATACCATTTTTCTTTTTATCATAATGCCATCGAACGAACGCTAACGGATCAGTAGCATAACCGAAGTCAAGACCGTTTCTGATATTATCAAAGTTAGCTACCATCTCATCAGTAATACAACCTTTTATTACTCGTAAATTATCAAACGGAACAACTCCTGAACCAATAGCTTTGCCGTCATACTCCCACTCAGCACGTTTCGGATTCTTAGCTCTCGTGGCATTAACTTCTTCAATAAATGCTTGAGCTATGAATGGATTATCCTTATATGTTGAATGATGAACGAAAGTATTCTTAGGTTGGAAGCTAGATTCATATTTCTTATTAACCCATGATTGTCGTCGCTTAGGAGGATTGTACGAATAAAAAAATTTATAAAAAAGACCATCTGCTAATTCACCACGTAGTAATGAGTTAGTTATGGTTTTTACATCATCTTCTGTTTTAAACTCGGCTAATTCCTCAATCCAAGCTACAGCAAATGGAAATCTTGAATCCTTTAATGATTTAATCCTTTCTGGATTCTGTGCGCCTCGAAAAACAATATAATTACCCCTAGGTTTATAGGTGATTTTCATAGGACTTTTATTTACTTTAAAATACTTAGACACACCTTGCTCCTCAATGGCCCACTTAATCTGTTCAAAAATAGATAACTCAATCGTATTATCAACATATCTAATGGCCACAGCATTTACAGGATATCTCATAATCAATTGAACGATTATGTGTGCTATGCCAGATGATTTACCTGACCCACGGCCACCTTTTTCAACAACATGTAATATATTTGAGTTTAATGCTACCCTCCAAGTAGTATGAAATGCTTTAGGAAGAAATTCAGATAATTTTTTACTCATATTCATCACCTGATATATCATCGATGAAAACTGGCATATCCATGTCTCCACTTGTAGCATCTAAACTAGCTTTAACTTTTTCAGTTTGAACCTTCAATAGTTGTAATTTGGCATCATTTGCTAGCAAGGCATTCTGTTGCTTAATAGCCTTTGTTAACTGATTGCTAATTCTTGTCAACGCATCTTCAATAGCCAGAATGTCATCTAGTTTTCTAAATGTCTTACGAGTTATTTGCACATCTTTTAAAACTTCTCTCTTGACAGTGACAACTTTTCCGCCAATCGAAGATGGTTCTTTGACTTTTCGCAACTGTTGCAGTCGTTCAACCTCTTCATCGTTTAAGCCTTTCTCAGCCTCTTTAATACGTTTCATCATTCTAAACTGGCGAATTTTAAGCAGGCGAATTTCATCATTCAAAATAAAAAAAGGATCATCATTCAGATTAGAATAGATGTCCTTTTCTTCGTCAGATAACATATCGGCAAATATTGTTTCGTATTCGCCAGTTTTAATAGCGTTCTTATTACCTTTAGGAGGAGAACCTCCTTTGTTCCCCTTAGCATTTTTATTACCTGGCGGCGCTCCACTTTTATTGGTAACGTTACTATTCGATTTAGTAACGTTACCTTTTAATTCTTCCGCCCATTTATCAACAGATTTCCATTTCCTGATTTGAGAATCAGAAACATTTAGTTCACTAGCTAATTCTTTAAGAACCTTTTTCCCACCTGAATCTAGCCATATTTTTTTAGCTTCATCACGACGAGGGTCTCTTTTTCTAGCCATCCATTAACACCACCTCACTTTTCGCTTCAATAGTTGAGTTTGTTTTCGTAAATCAAATATACTTCTCTACATTCTCTTGTACATGTTTGTCACTCCAACACCCATGACCGCAATATACCAACTTGCAATAGTCAATTTCTTGTGGTGTAGCTTCTCGTGTCATCTCAATGATGGAATATTCTTTCTTAATCTGCACCGACATTACTACCCGTTTATGTTGGTTTTTCATGGGTTTCGGATAATGGTGGTTCAGGGATATGTACCAATAATTATCCATCCTTCATTCCCTCCAAACAAAAAAAGAAGCCATCAAGGCAATCTCTTTTATTCTTCATTCTTATTTGTTATAATTTTATTAGGTAGCAACTCCTTTTATTTTTAAATCAACACCTTATGTAATTCATGATTCCATGAAAAGACACACAATTAGCTACCTAACCGCTAGTATGTCACCACTAGCGGTTTTTATATGCATCAGACAAGACAATTAATGAATGATTTGCTATAATTTATTTACGGGTAGCGACATACCTTAGAAAATTTCTTGCACATGAAATTCCTCATATCGTACTAGTTACCTAACCACCCATGATTAATTTCACTGGTGGTTTTTTTGTTGTTCAGTAAACATAGTTACTAACTCATCATCTGAAGCTCGATTGCAATTAATGTAAAAAAAACAAACACATAAATGTTTTACAATTTTTTTAATATTTGTTAGAATTTTTACAGGCAGGAATTCCTTCTTGATGAATTTAGATTTTGCGATTTAAAATTCTATCAACAAGTCTTACTATAACTGCCTATCCGCTAATTTTCCGATATTAGCGGTTTTTTACATACTAAAAGAGACATTCTTAATTAATTTTATGTACTAAATATGTCATTTCTTACATAAATTGGATAATGTCTATCACTATTAATTTGCTATAATGCTTTTGGGTAGCAACTCCTTAAATGCTGAAACAGTTATTTACACCTAGAAAACCCATCTTTTTGTAATATAGTCTGCTACCTATCCACTAGATTCCATAGTCTAGTGGTTTTTTTACGTATAAAAAAAGACTGCACGGTGAAAGTGCAGCCTTAGATAGGAAGGAAAATCTTAACCGTCATCTGATCGTAAAGGTAGTTACATTTGACTTATTGACGATTTTTTTATTTAAGTAGCATAGCTACTTACTGGAATAACGAGACTCGAACTCATGACCCTACGATTAACAGTCGTATGCTCTACCAACTGAGCTATATTCCATCAAAATGTCACTTCCTATTGTTAATTATATTCTAAGGTGTATACTTCAAGTAAGGAGGTGATAACATGACTTATTCTACAGGTGAAAAGCCAGGCAAAGGCACCTATACTTGTACTAATTGCGGTCAGCAAGTTGTATTAGATGACAAAACAGATACACTGCCGCCATGTCCTAGATGTGATAATACAAAGTATAGAAAATAATTATTTATAAGCAGTCTTTTAACGGACTGCTTATTTTATATTAATTTACGAAGTGTTTTACCTTCATCATTTAAGAGCCATACTGCAACAATTTTAAAATCTTCGTAATATGGCAGGTTAATTGCAGTTGTTTGCTCCTTGCCAAATGTAATGACAATCGGGTTACTCTTGTTAAAAACTTTAACTGCGTCACTATCACAAGAAGTCCCTGAAACCCCTCCGATATAGTCCACTAAAAGTTTCGCTGCTTCTTTACCTTCTAATTCTTTTTTATTAAACTTATCAATTTGCAATAACATATAAATCTTCCTTTCTGTCTGTCTTTTTTTGCATATGCTAGCAATCGCCAAATATATCCCTTGCAAACTTTTAGAAAAAAGAGGAGGTTATTCACCTCACTTCTTTAGTTTTATAATTTGTGGTTTGCGAGAGAATCTAAATGAGATCACAAGTGACTAAACGAAGAAAGTAGATTTTTTTACTTCCTTGTGATCTCAAATCAAAAAAATAAGTAGGCAATCGTTCCGTTAATGTATTTGTGTAAGTGTGTCGCATTTCTTATTTTTTTGACACTATCATAATAATCCGTTTCAAAGGTATATGAAGTGTAGATAAAGTGTATAAAAGAGGTATAAAAAGTGTAATAAATGGCTACTTAAAAGCAACCAATTCCAGCGCTGAAGCAAATTGAACAATGATCATATTAGATTCTTGTTTCACTGATTCTTCGCTGATACAGTTTCGTTGTGCTGCTAGATAGATTGGATTACCGTTGATGTATCGATCATAGAAAATCCTTTTTCTTCGCTCGGTAACATCTGGTTTGTGCGGATGCTGAATCGCAGAATAACCTCTAACAAAAAGCTTATGAAGATAATCAAACTCTTCTTGTGCTTCTTCTTTCTGGATTAACATTTGCTCTGCTTCGAAAACGTTATTGGCCGTTGATGGTGGAACCAAAGAGAATGAAGCTGTTACTTTTGGTTCCCTCGGCTGGCCAACACGACATCTAGCAGCAAGATAGGCAGACAGGAACACACTGACGTTATGTTTAGTTTGCTCCATATCTACGTCCTTTGCATCTGGTGTTTCATATTTCTTTACGTCAAAAAGTACCATACCTTGATTCCCCCGTTTGTGGTATAATATTCGTGTCGAGAATATTACCAACGGTCGGAGGAATCCGGCTTTTTTTGTTGGCAGCTTTCTTTACTCATGATAAAATATTTTTATTGTGACCAATGTTTGGGGCAAAGTAACCTCACATATCACAAGCTACCACTTTTCTGGTAAAATATTCTTCTTAGTCAACCAGTGGTCGGTTGGCTTTTTTATTGTTTAATTCGACCGTTATCGGTCTGCCATACTTTAAAATTTTCCAAGTGCCAGCATCATGTGACATTGATTGGCCCATTTCATAGTGATGCTTATCAAATTCAGCTTCTTTTTTTGAAAGATATGGTTCTGAATACTCAACATAAACGCCATCGACTTGTCGCCCTAAAATATAAACTTCTGGATAACTTAGCATTGCTTATCCTCCCTTAAGTACATTTCCGAGCTGACGTATTCCTCTATTAGTTTGACGGTAAACTAATATCACTAAGTTTCTATCAACGCATTTCAAGTCAACATATTCAAAAACATCCTCTGGATTTTTCTTGTTTAAATCTTCAAAAAATCCAGTAATGTGAACATCGTAAGGTTGAGTATTGAATTCTTTAAATTTGATCATTTATTCAGCCTCCATTTTCCCATTAATTAAGTTTTCAATTTTTCTCGTATCCGCTGGCTTAAAATACTGCTCATATAATTTTTCGATTTCATTGTCTAATAATCGGCGCTTATCCTCTACGATTGATTTGAACAATTCTTTTTGTTTTGGCGTTGTAAATTTCAATTCTTCTAAAAGCATCTATTCTTCCCCCACTTTCACAGCAAACGGCCAGTAACGTTCATCAATTGCTTTGATTTCTTGTTCAGTGAATTTTACTAATTCTTCAAAACCTTCATTTTCGATGCATTCCCACACTTCGATCCAAATAAAATCTTCACCAGTGGTAGTTTTACAGTCCCCCTTGATTAAAAATCTATCAAAACCAAAACTCACATAATACAATTGCTCTTTCTCGACTTCGTATCCATGAATCCAAGCATCTAAAAACTCTTCTAAATTATTTACAATCCAAGCTAAAGCTTCGCTATCCATGGTGCCTTTATTAACTTTGTTATGCCAGCCTTTAAAATATCTCATTAGATATGCTAAACTGATTTCTTTTCCTTTGTAAATTTCAATCATTTCAGCCACTGATCTAGGCACCACGACTTTTTTCGGTTCGTCTAGTTTTTTCGCTAAGCCAATAGCAATACTATATACTGTGTCTATTCCGTTATAAAAAGCGTTGTAACCATCACTAATACCCCGTTTAATATTTTGCTGTCCTTTTTTTAATTCAGCAATCAATTCTTGTTTATTCATCGCTGTTCCTCCCAAAAAAGTCAACGTTTCCTAGGATTTCTAATTCTCCGTCTGGATACACATCTAACCAATCATGCGCACCAATAAAATTATTAAAGGCATTCAAACCTTTTGTTTTATGATAGTGATTTACTCCAAATCCTACTAATAAAATTTCACCTCGTGATGTTCTAACAACGTCATGATATTTAATTACTTTACCGTTCTTGTCTTTTATCTCTTCAACACAATTTTTGTAATTTTCGTAGCTCATTCTTCTTCCTCCTAAAATTCAAGACTATCGCTTATCATATTGCCTAATTCATCCATGATTTCGTGTGGCAACACCGCTTGTACATTGACGCCAGTTTCATCACATTTTTCTTACAAACTCACTGGCTCTTTTTTATAACCAGCATCAATCAAAATTCCCTCAATCACATAAAGGTCCGTTTTCTGCTTTAAACTAGCCTTAAATTTCTTCGCAATATTTCTAGCTTTGTCTAAAGAAACGACTTCATATGTTTTAGCCAATACATCCGCAATTATTGCGGATGTTGGCGTGTAATATATCTCCAGCAAAATGAACACTCACTTTCATTTCATAAATCTAATTTAAAATTTAAATGTTCAGCTTTATATTCCCAGAATTTGTTTCTAGGCATTCCTAACGCTTCTATGATTGCATTCACTGAATAACCAACCCACTGCAAATACAAATATTCTTGAATGGTGAACTTGTCTTTATCAATTGAGCTGATTGGTTTAGATTTATCCATTGTTTGCTCACCAATATCCCTACCAAGCATTTTAATTTGACGATAGACCATGCTTTTTGGATGTCTATACCAATCTGGGTTTTCATTCATTAACTTAAGCATTTCTTTTCGCTTTTGCTTTTTTTCAGCTTGAATACGTGCTATATCTTCAAAAATTACACTGTTCATTTTTTAACCTCCTAAAAAGGCAGATCATCATCGCTAATGTCGATTGAATTACCTGCGCCTGCGAACGGATCTACATCTCCACCAAACGACATTTGTTGGCTGTTATTTTGCTGATTTAAGCCTTTATTTTGATTTGTAGCATAATTCCCCTCGAAATTGTTTTGAACGCTTGTACCGTCATTCTGTGACGTCTGAATGCTATTTCTATTCTCATTGGCGCTTTTTGGCTCTAATAATTGGAAACTCTCGCAAATAACTTCAGTCACATAGACACGTTGGCCTTGTTGGTTGTCATAATTACGAGTTTGAATTCTGCCAACAACTCCTAATAATGTTCCTTTGCGAGCATAATTAGCCATTGTTTCAGCAGGCTTACGCCAAATTACACAGTTGATAAAATCCGCTTCTCGTTCGCCGTTTTGGTTTGTAAAGTTACGGTTCACAGCAAGAGTAAAGCTTCCAACTGCAGAACCACTTGCGGTGTAGCGTAAATCAAGATCTTTTGTCAATCTTCCGACTAATACCACATTATTTATCATTCAAATCACTCTCCTTAACGAACACACCATTGACATTTTTTCCCTTACGATCTTTAATCTCGTTATACGCTTGGTTCAGACATTCGTATAAATCCATATCATTTTGCATAGCAAGAATAACTAGTGTCACAACAACATCACCGATACCATCCCTTAAATCATTTTTATTATTTCTTGCTAATGCTGCTGCGACTTCTCCGACTTCTTCAACCACTTTTAGCATTTGTTTCTCAGGCTCTGCGATATCTAGATTTTTTTCTCTTGCCCATTTCTCAATTAATTTAACTAATTCATTCATCATTTACCCTCCAAGTATTCTTTTATTTGTCTATCAAGCTCAGCTTGTTCCTCTGACGAAAGTTTCTCTTCTTCTTGCTTCTGATTGTTAGCCCATTCAGGTAACTTTTCTTGTCTCATTGGCACCTTAGAATAGGCTGGCAGTTTATTTGTTTGAGACAGATCATATTCATCGTTGTAACGATCATCACGTATCCAACGAAACAATTCTTGCGGGTGATACCAATCGTTTAATTTAATATATGCAAGATAGTCCTTATATCCTTTTTTAAACGACTCTAAATCTTCTTCCGTCTTGAACTTCTTTAAAAATTGTTCTCTAGCTTTTTTCTTGTTGGTTTTCTTTGGATAAGTTTGCCAAACTTTTTCGAATAATTCAGGCATAGTTGAGCTCGGCTCAACACTATTCTTTTTATTCTTTGTATTATTCTCTGTATTATTAAGTAATGTATTATTCTCTGTGAAGTTTTCTTCACCAGGGGTAGTGAAATTTTCTTCACCACCCTCGTGATGATTTTTTCCATAGGTGATGAAATTTTCTTCACTAGGGGTGTAGAATTCTGTATCGGTTGGAAAAGGCAATATATAGATATGTCTACGATCTACAATTTTGCTATCTGGTTTGTAAAAGACTTGTATCTTTATATATTTTCGTTTTTCTAATTGCTTCATCCATGATATGATCGTCCGTTTGCTAACGTTGTATAGGCTGGCAAAGTATTGATTTGTTGCCCAACAGTAGCCTCTTTCATTTGCTAATGCTGTCAGCTCTCCATATAATAGCTTTGCATTCCCATTTAATTGGTTATCGTAGCGGACAATGGCTGGAATGATAGCATAAAAGCCTCTATGTTCATTCATTGGTTATCCTCCTATATTTAATTTCTTGCGTTCCTCAATATTTAGTTTGACTGGTTTTATTTGATACTTATTCAAAAAGTTCTTAGTACCAATACGATGTTCTTCTTGGTGATGGAAACGGCAACCTGCATAAAAAGTAAAATTTTCATGGCTGATTTTCTTACGTTTGCGACCCATACCAACAACCTCAATGTGACAAACGTCAGCATGTTTACCACAAATACAGCACTTACGATATTTCAGGCAGTAATAAAACCATTTGTTATTTTCAAGCAAGTATTGGTATCTTTTTTCCAGTGGTATATCGTTTTTCAAAATGAACTCAATCAAGAAACCGATCCACTCAGTCGCTTCATTCTTGGTAGCTCTACTATGTTCAAAATAAACACCACTCTTAGCCTCGTAGTAGTATTTCAAGACACTTTCAATCCATTTAGGTTCGTCATAGCTCCAACGTGCCACATCGGCTATTAGAACGTGAGAAAGTGCATTCTGTTTTTGAGACATCTGTCGATTATCTAAGAATTCAACTTTCGCTAAATTATCATCGTTATTAGCCAGAAGTTCGAGAAAATTTGAATTTATTTCATCCTCAAATTCGATGACCAATTTATTTCCTATGTGGTTTATGATTTTTCCAATCACTCAATCACTTCTTTTCTTTTTTTGCCTTTTCTGCTTGGTTCGTAGCTTGAGCGATTAGACGGCCAATCATTCCATAATGTTGTTTGTTCATTTGTTCTAATTTTGTTATTTTATCTAATTGTGGATAGCTCTCTTCAATCCATAAATTTAAACGCTTAATCATTTCTTCTGTTGCATCAAAACCAACGATTTCGCTCAATGCTGATAATGCTGCTTCTGTTTTTTCCAGGTCTTTCACTTCAATTGTTGGAGGCTCTGGTAAATCTTCACCTCTATAGATATATAATCCTAACCCATGTTTTGCTAACGCCTTAACAAATGCACGTTTCAATGCTTTATTTACCTGCGTCATTGTCGGCGATGTTACATCGTTATTTTTAAAATCTAAAATAGGGTATATTTCTGTCTCTTCGACTTCTTTAAAAAGAACAGATACTTCTACATATGAACCACCATTTGTTGTCTGATATGGTAATTCTTTTGATACTAAAAACTCTTTTCGATCTCCCTTAACTACCATCCAATGTTCAAACTCACGAATAGAAATAATGGCATTTGGATCGTGCTTCTTCATAAGTTCGTGAGCATCGGACCACGGTAGATAATTGAACTTTCCTTTTTGTTGTATACGTTTTGATACATCTATTTCAGTCATTTTCTGAAAATCTGTAATAATCTTTTTCTCAGTCATTTAATAGTGCCTCCTTGTATACTTTGCCTAAACCGATGTAATCAATCTTTTCTAAATACCGTTGGTCAAATTCTTCTATTACATCTACAATGCTATTTTGAGTGACAATAGCTGTTAATTCATGACACTTTAGCTGTGCTTTTTTATCATATTTAAAGATTTTAAACCACATCTGAAATACTCCATCTTCATCTGCAATTTCATTTCCGAAAAAGTCAGTACTATCAATTTCATCGTTTTCATATTGTTCCTTGTTTTGCTTTTTAGGCGGCTCTGTTAAAAATCGATCTAATGCATCTGCTTCACTACGATTCATTCACAAGACCTCATTTCTGTGATATAATTTTTCTTGTATAATTTTTGTATGCGACTTATTGCTTGCCGGCTTAAGTCGTTTTTTTGTCGTCATGCGACACCTCTGCGCTCTTTTTGTTGCGCAATGTATATTTTATTTTTTTGTTGCTTGTACCATAAATCAGCAAGTTTTTTTGTTTGCTGTAATTTTTCTTTCCTTGTCATTTATTTACCTCTCTATCTTCAAGTGCCAGATCATAAAACAGTGTCCAAATGATGAATAAGCCGATATATACATTTTGGATAATCGGATTAAAATTTCCGCCTACTATCAACCCCAATCCGAAAACGATTAGCAACACTGCAATTCTTCTTAAGTTATAAATTTTTCTCATTTCATTTCTCCTTAAATATGCATTCTATTTTGAATCTCTAAGTATCTTAAAAATTCAAGTTCTCTTTCAATTTGATAGGCTTTTCCTTCGGTCAGTTGTTCTGATTGTCTAAGCGCTGCTCTATCATCTTGTAGCTGTTTACGCTCTTTTTTGATTTGGTTGAGTATCCAACTTTCTTGTTCAGTTGTATAAGCCATAATATTCTCCCTACGCTATGTCGTTTAAGTCTAAACTCATTTGTCTTACAACTGTTTTTGTTGCTGTCGACGGCTCCCAGTCGTTGATATATTCAATCACGATTGGATAATGTTTTTCTCTTAATTGTGATCGGGTACCCACGCCTGTAATTTGCTTAATACCTGAATTAATATCTTTGTATAACTTTCCACGCTGTTCCTTTGTAATTTTTCCAAATCCTCTTGCCACTTCTGCTACTCGTTGATGAACTCGACGTGATAAGTAGCTATAATCATCTGCACCGATTTTTTGATTGTCTTTTAAGTCGGCTACTTCTTTTTCAATTACATCTACACGCTCATTTGTTTCTTCATTTGCTGATAAAGCAAGCATCGCCAATTCTCTTTGAGAGGTTGGAAGTTTAGGCTGTTGAATTTCTTTTTCCATTTGATTAAAAGCCTCAATATATTTCAGTTTGAACTGCAATGCCTTTTGACCAGTGAACCCCATTGCTAACAAAGTGAAGCCGTCGCGATTCATAATAACTTGGCGATAAGATTGTTTGTTTTGTGGATGAATGTAGGTATCTTCGTAAAATAGGTCGGCATAATTTTGTGCCACCCCCTCTTTTAATTCATCAATGGCTTTTAGAACAACTTTGTGTTCTTTGCCAAAAACTTCAGCAACTTGTAAACTACTTGTTACTGCTTGGTGGTCTTTCATAATTACTAAATTTGTCATTTTGATTATTTCCTTTCTGGTATAATTATTTTGAATGCGAGGTGAATAATAGTGGATACTCATGAAGATATAGATAAAAACACTCTTAAAATATTTAAATATATTTATAGAAAAACAAATTATTTTCGAAAAAAAGGAGCTACTGAAGGTGAATTACGTAAAAAGTTTCCAAACTCAAGCATTTCACTATTTGTGATGGTATATATAAATAGCCAGTTTCTTATTGGTAAAGATGAAAGCGGCAATTATTTTACTGAATGTTCTAGTCCTTTTTATTCGACAGAAAAATACAGATATTACACAACTAACAAGTCCAATAAACTTATAGAAGAACATCAAAATAAAAAATTTTTATTTTGGGTCCCTTATCTACTAACTACTTTTATTGCAGTCACAAATTTATTTATAAGTATCATTACCCATAAGTCTGATATCATCAATTTCTTCAAGGCGTTGTTCAATTAACAACGTCTTCCTTTTTTCTACTAATTTCTCTGCAAGCATAGTTGCATATCGAATCTCATCACACTTATTTCTTTTATAGAAAAAACCTTCAGAAAACATAGGTAGTTCGTCAAATCCTTCTGGTTTAGGAATTCCGATTCTCACATCCCATTTAAAATTTCTAAAATTATTTCTAATATTAATTAATTCTCTTAAACTAATTTCATCATCACTCATGTTCTGCCTCCTTATTTATTTCGTTTGTATTTGTTACATTTACCGTATTTACCAGTTTTAGTTGCTCCCTTTCTTTAAAATATCTGCAAAATTTTCATCTAAAAATTCAAGCATTTTTCTTCTCTGAAAAAGATAAGTATCGCGACCGTCCCCTGGATAATAAACAAAACCATCTTTATTTTTATCTACATCTAATAGTTTTCTATATCTGGGATTTTTCAATACATTACTGGTAAACCATTCATACCCACGATTTACCCTGTCTAATACCTCTTTTAACGTCATCCAGTTTCCTGTCTCATCAGCTTTTTTTAATTCTTCATATTCAACTTTAGAGATAATAACGTAATCTGAAGGTACTGGAATTTTAGCTTCTAGATATTGCATTAGTTGTTCCTCCCTTTACAATTCGTACATAGTGATAATCGAATCTATAATTCTGTTTGCTTCTGCAGAAGTCTTTTTACCGTTTAAAATCAAAGATAAGTAGCTTTTGCTAATTCCAAATCTTTCAGCAAGCATGGTGTAAGTTAAGAACTTTGAACTTTCGACATATTCTTTGATTTTTTCTCTATCTCGTTGAGTGATTTCTGCAATGTCAGTCATACTAAAACTCCTTTCTAACCAATTTCCTCTAAATCCATTTGAGGGTAATATCCTTCTTTTTTTAGTAATTCGTAGATAAATAGACGCCCTTTCTGTGTCCATTTGGTATTCATTACAATTTTAGTGCCACCATCGGCTTTCGGAATCTCACTTGTGTGCGATTTTGTGTATCCTTGGTTCATGTGTTTTTTGCACAATAACCATTGGTTACCGACTTTTTTCTGAATACCTAGTTTATGAAGTAATTTATTCATCTGTTGTGGAGACATCCCATAATCTGCTGCAATCTGACTAATTGTTACTGAATCTGTAGAAGACAATATGCTATCTAAATAGGAGATTTTCGGTTCGTACTCTGCAATCTTTTGTTCTGCGATTAATCTTCCAGTACGTTCTTCTTTCAATTTAGTTGCTAATTGAATGATTGTATCTGGATTAAGCAAAGCTTCTTCTACTTTTTCTGGAGTTAGATAACCTCCATGTTTTCTAATTGCCGGCAACACTTCACTTGTTACCCAACGTTTAAATTTCTTAGCAGAGGGAAGTTTTGATTTTAAGATTAAACTGTAAAGGCCTGACTCGTTGATGATTGTCATATTACGATTTTGACCTGATGCACTAATTCTGTGCATTAGCTTATCCTCTTCATCAACATGATTTCTGACAGCGTTGTCTGCGCGTTCGTATCCAAGAATTTCGGCTACATCTTTTCCTACGAAATACGGTTCATCATTTACTAAAATTGTCCGAACTTCGTTTTGTTCGAAATTAAAAATTTGTGGTGTGTTCATATTTCTCATTCCTTTCTTTTATATTCGTAAACAAATTTAACAACTATTTTCTAAACTTAATTGACAAAATCTGACAGTTTGTCTATAATCAAGACATAGTTAAATAAGACTAAAAAATATTGATTTTCAGCTTTCTTGGCGGTCAGCTCATTTTAAATCAGGCGTATTTTTTGTTGTCTTTTTAGTTTTTAAACTCGTTTACAAAATTTATTATAGCCATTCTGTCAAAATAAGTCAATGAATTTTAGACAGTTTGTCAAAATATTTTTTGTAGGCATTCAGAAAGGTTGATTTATCAATGAATACTTACGAAATAATAAAAGAATTGGCTAAATCAAAAAAAATTTCGATAAGTGAATTAGAAAGAGTATTAGGTGTTTCAAATGGATTCCTTGTAAAATGGAAAACTAGAAAACCTAACCCTATAGTTTTAGAAGAAATTGCTGATTACTTTGGAGTCTCTGTAGACTACCTTCTAGGTAGAGAAGAAAGAGAAACCCCTAAACATGTGGATTTATCAGAAGACGATACTGTATTTTCATTTGATGGAAAAGAAATTTCAAAGGAGACAATGCGTAAAGCAATTGCTATTGCTAAAGCTTTGGAAGAAAACGAGTAATTGGAGTGGTAGTTGGTATGTATTTAAAACTGAAAGAATTGCTAAGTGATTATAATTTAAAATTGGTTTATATGGAAATGGAAGAATCTGGATTCTATTACCCTAAGCCAAGAATCGTATTTTTAAACGAAAAATTACATGAGGACAAAGCAGAAGCCTTTCACTTAGCACATGAGCTCGGTCATTTTATCGCTTCACACTATAAATATACAACGTTATATGATAGTCGCTCTAATACTTTTCATTCAAAATTTGAGGCAGAAGCTAATAAAATAGCAATTATAATTCTATTAAACATTTTTGTAGAAAATGAACTAACGGATGAATCACAATTTAAATTAGATAATTTCATGGAGTTTTATTCTATCAATAGTAATTTAAGAACTGAATGTTTCGATATTTGTCATTCATACTTCAAAAAGAATTATTCTTACGCACAGTAAAAAAGCCCGTGCTGCAACACGGACTCATACCTCATTTCTGAGATCACAAATACATTATAACAAGAAATGAGGAAAATTTAAATGTCAAAAAAAGTTATGGGTCAAGATGGAAAAACGTACAAAGTAAAAAAACCTTTCTACAAAAGAGTTTGGTTTTGGATACTAGCAGTAATTTTAATTGTAATTATTGGTTCTGCTTTAAATGGTGGATCAGATAGTAATAAAGCAAGTGATAATGGTGGCGAAAAAGTAACTAAATCTTCAACCTCTGCTTCATCTTCTAAAGAAGAAAAAAGCGATACCTTCTATAAGATTGGTGACACTGTAAAAGTTGGTGATGCTGAATATACACTAAATAGTGTAGAATTAACTGATGAAAGAAATCAATTTGAAGAAAACCAACCTGCACAAGTAGTAAAAATTACTTATACCGTAAAAAATGATGGTGATTCAGATATCCCTGTAGGTATGGATGTTGAAGTTTACGGCTCAGACAACAAAAAATCTGAAACTTATCCAAATGATAACACAATGGGCTCCGTCGCTCCTGGGAAAGAAATGGATTGTGTTGCTCACTTCGGTTTAAACCAGACAGGCGAAATTGAAATACATTTTAGCCCACTAGTATCTTTTGAAAAAGCTGCTAAATACAAAGTACCTGTTTAATATTAAGTAAACAAAAAAGCGCCATCTCTCCCTGTCCAAAGTTTGAGATGACGCAACTATAAAAACAAACCTAAAATAGGCCTATTTGCTATGCCTATTTTACCAGAAAACAGGAGGAATAGGCAATGGCTAGATTTATAAAGCGGGGAAATTCTTGGCAATACGAAATATCTTATAAAAAACAAGATGGTACGCATAGCAAATTAAGAAAAAGCGGGTTTAAAACTAAACGAGAAGCCAAAGAAGCAGCTGATGAAATTGAATATAATTTAAAAAAAGGGCTTCAAGGTGATAAACAAAATATCTTGTTGTCTGAATACTTTAAAGATTGGATGAATCTATATAAAAAAGATGTCGTTTCTGAAATAACATACAGAAAATACAAGGATACACTCAACAATATAGAAAGATATATGCCAAATATAATTCTTTCACAACTTACCCGACCATTGTACCAACGATATTTAAACAAGTTTGCCGAAGAGCATATGAAGTCAACTGTCATTAAATTTAATAACCATATCAGAGCATCGCTTAAAGATGCGGTTGAGGAAGGACTTATTCTATTTGATCCAACTAGAAAAGCTGTAATTAAAGGTAAAGAATCAGATAAAACCAAAAATGATAAATTTTTAGATTACGGTGATTTTAAGCGGTTAATGGAATTAGCTGAAAAAGGAATTGACCCACACTACGCATCGCCAATTATGGTTGTGGTAGCTGGTGCTACAGGTATGCGTTTTGCAGAGTTACTAGGAACAACTTGGAACGATATAAATTTCGAGGATGAAATAATCGATATTCATAAAACGTGGAATTACAAGATGAATTGCTGGGGGAAAACTAAAAATGAAAGTTCTATACGCAAAATAAAAATTGATTTTCATACTGCTCAACTACTAAAAGAATACAAGAAAGCTCAAAAAGAATTGTTTGATAAACTAGAGATTCAAAATCCTGAAAATTTTATATTTTACAATTCTCAAAATGGGCTTATTTCTAATAACGCGGTAACTAAATATTTGAGAAAAAAATTATCTGAAATAGGTGTAACAAAAAAATTCACCTTACACGGTTTACGTCATACACATGCTTCAGTTCTCTTGTATCAAGGCTGTGATACTATATATGTTTCTAAAAGGCTAGGGCATTCAAGTTTAGATACAACGATAACTACTTACTTACACATTATAAAAGAGCTAGATAACAAGAATGATGAAATGATTGATTCTGTATTCGATAAAATCTATAAAAGTAATTAACCATTTGGCACATTTTTGGCACAAACAAAATAAAACACCTATCAAATAAACATTTGAAAGGTGTTTTTTACGTTCCCGACTGGAATTGAACCAGCGACCTACCGCTTAGGAGGCGGTTGCTCTATCCTACTGAGCTACGAGAACAATCTGTTTTAATTTTAGAAGTCTTCACTACATCTGTCAATAGACAAAAAGAAAGTATCCCGCATAAACAATTATGCGAGATACTTTCTTTCAGTGAAACACGTCGTTCTTTTATCTATTATTTTTTTTGCCGCCGATCAAGAATCATTTTTCCTAAATAATAAAGTCCTGTCGCAATAGCTATATATTGCCCAATTTTATTATTGCGTGCAACTTTTTCTTGTTTCGTTTTCGCCATTGTCCCCATCACCTTTCTAAAATAATTCTTTTTACATTTTTATTATAGTAGGTTCTGTCATTTTTTGCGAATAAACACACTTTTAAAAATAATCTTCTAAAATTGGCATGCCTTTGACTAAACGTTGGCCTAAACGTTGAGCTGTCGTTGCGTCTCCTTGCAAGCGTTCATAAAAAGATAACGTCTCTGCTGAACGATAGCCCAAGAATAGTTGCGTCCACGTTTGGATATCTGCTTTCAAAGCAGCAGCCCCTTCTTTTTCCGCAGCACCTTTAGTCACTGTCGCTTTTCCTTGTTCGTCAATTGTCATTGTCCAAATACCTTCATTCCATGGCCCATAGGAATCTTCAATCTCTAAAGAATACGTTTCTTTTTCTCCTGATTGAAATGGATACTTTTCCAAAAATGTTTGTAACTCAACGATTCTTGCCATCATGTAAGGTAAAATTTTTACAGAAGCTGCTGGCGTTGGCATTAAATCATTTAAATCTTTTCCAGCAAAACCATTAATCCAATGGAACGATTGAACGGAACCACTATGTGAGCCAATAAACCCAGCTAAAGCTTTAAAAGCTGTATTAGTTAAATAGTTCCATTCTACGATTTCAAAGGTGCCAGCAGCTATCCGATAAATCACATAGCCTTCTGCTTTCCCTTCTGACGAATAATAAATCGCTTGATTATTTGGTTTACTTGCACGATTCAGCGTATAATCCAGCCACCAAGTTTCACGGATCACACCACCAGAGTGCGCTCTTTGATTTTCAAGGTATACGTCTTTAATGACCTCTTTACCGTCAGCCCAAGAAACTCGTTTAATGGTACCTGGAACTCGTTTAACACGTGGCCAATCTTCCGTTTTAATTGTATACTCCGCTTGTTCAAATGTTTGTTCATAGCCATATTGACGATAAAATGGATATGAAAACGGTGCTAAGTAAGAAAGGGCAACCTTTTGTTTCGCTAAATCAGCCAACATTTCTTTCATAATAGCAGAGATGCCGCCTTCACCACGATATTCTGGATAAGAAGCCACATAGCCAATTCCAGCCATGGGATAGCGGACACCATGGAAATTCACTTGAAAAGGTGTCGCCATCACTTGACTTGTTAATTGCTCATCAATTAGGAAGCCATAGCTTTGCGTATGTGACAACAATTTTTCAAAACGTTCTTGGCGTTCCGCCGTGGGTTCCTGATTAAAAGCATAGATAACAAGATCAAACATCTCTTTCATTTCTTCTTTGCCCATTTTTTTGACTCTTTTAGTTGTCATTTTCTTTCCTCCTCGCACATTATATCAATTCATTTTATCACAGAAACGATTCTCTTTCTAAAAGCCGTTATTTGCTGTCATTTCTTTGAACCAACGACCGCTTTTCTTAATAGTCCGTTTCGCATCATCATCTAAATCCACAGCGATGAAGCCGTAACGATTTTTATAGGCATTAAGCCAAGACCAGTTATCCATACACGTCCACATATGATATCCTTGAACATTACTACCTTCTTGAATCGCTTGGTGCACCCATTTCAAGTGATCTTGCACGAATTCAATCCGATAATCATCTTCAATGACTCCTTGTTCATTGACAAAGCGTTCTTCTCCTTCTACGCCCATGCCATTTTCTGAAATGTAGCAGCGAATGTTGCCATAATTTTCTTTTAAATTCATTAATGTATCATAAATGCCTTTTTCGTAGATTTCCCAGCCACGGTAAGGATTCATTTTTTTGCCAGGCATATCGTAGACATCATAAAAATCTTCTGGAAGTAAGCCTTCTGGTCGTGTTTCAACAGGTGTTTCTTTTGCTTTGGCACGACGTGGTTGATAGTAGTTTACTCCTAATAAGTCCACAGTATTTTCAGCAATTATTGCTAAATCTTCTGGCGTTGTTTCTGGCAACAAGTCATTTGCTTTCGCCCAAGCAACCATATCTTCTGGAAAATGACCTTTAACAGCCGGGTCTAAAAACGAACGGTTAAAGAAACCATCGACAAATTTAGCCGCATTTACATCGGCTTCGTTGTGCTCATCACGAGGATAAGTCGGCGTTAAGTTTAAAATAATGCCAATTTCACCTGATAAGTTCATAGAATGATAGACGGCAATCGCTTTGGCACTAGCTAAAGCTTCATGATAGAGTACTTGAATCCCTTCTTTTAGATTCACTTTATCAGGATAATGCCAGCCATAGAGATAACCACCTTCAACTGGTACAATTGGTTCATTGTGCGTAAACCATTTTTTCACGCGATCGCCAAACAATTTAAAACAGGTTTTGGCAAAGTCAACATACAAATCAACCACTTCACGGCTTTCCCAACCACCTTTTTCTTGAAGTACCATCGGCATATCAAAATGATACAAGTTCATAAAGGGCTCAATCCCGTGTTCTAATAAATCATCAATCACTTGATTATAAAAATCAACTGCTGTTTGATTGACTTTCCCTGTTGTAGGATCTGGAATTAAACGGCTCCATTGAATGGATGTTCGAAAGGAGTTATGTCCCGTTTCTTTCATTAACTGAATATCTTCTTGGTATTTTTTATAAAATTGTGAGGTCTTATCTGGACCGACTTGTTGAAAGAATTTTTCTGGCGCTTCTTGATACCAAAAATCCCAAATGTTTTGACCTTTACCATCACCTTCAAAAACGCCTTCTGTTTGAGGACCGCTGGCTGCAGAACCCCACCAAAAATTTTCTGGAAATTGATATTTCATGTTATTTGCTCCTTTACGATTTAATCATTAAAAAAAGGATTGAACCCTCCGTAAGAGTCCGGACGATTCAATCCTTCGATTTTTTACTCAGCTGCTTCTGCGGCTGCTTCTTGTTTCAAGTATTGATCTGTTGCTACTTTTACGAAAGGCATGTAGATCAAAATAGAAATCAATAAGTTAACAGCTGCTAAAACTCCGCCGGCGATACTCTTCGTTGCTAAAAATCCGCCAATAATTGGTGGTGTTACCCAAGGTGGCATAAAGGTTGCAGCTGGCACTAAACCAGTTGCTGTCGCCACATACGCAACAGTTACAAGAACCATTGGGACTAAAATGAATGGGATAAACATAATTGGGTTTAAAACAATTGGTAAACCGAACATGACTGGTTCATTAATATTAAATAGTCCTGGTGCTAAACTTAAGTTTGTAATGACTTTGTATGGTTTGTTACGACGACCTACGATAAAGATAGCAATTAACAGACCTAATGTTGCCCCTGTTCCACCTAAGTTTACAAATGAATCAAAGAAAGGTTTGTTTACAATATAAGGAATTGCTTTACCTGCTTCTAAAGCTTTAATGTTTGCATCAATCGCTGGTACGTTAATTGTTTGCATTAATGGGTCAACCATGTTGGCACCATGTAAACCAAAGAACCATAAGAATGGTGTAATGAAAGCTAACAATAATGCTGATGGGTAGCTGTTTGCAAGTCCCATAAATGGTTGTTGAACCGCTTCATAGAATGAAATAACGATATTGTCGATTCCTAAAGCAAATAGAATTGATGTAATTAAACTAAATAAACTGATTGTAATCATTGCTGGTAATAAAGCCGCAAATGATTTTGCTACTGCTGGTGGTACACCATCAGGCATTTTGATAACTAATTTAGGATTGCCAGATAAACGTTGGAATAGTTCTCCTGAAATAAGTGCAATAATCAAAGCAATAAATAATCCAGTTGCGCCCATGCCTTCTAAGCCGCCAACTGCGAAGAATGAAGCTACAGAAACTGTACCGGCTGCAATGCCGTCTTTTCCATAAGATTTAACTAAATTGTGTGCTACTAAAAAGGCTACTAAAACGGCAAAGATTGCGAATGTACCGTTCCAAATGTTGCCACCAAAGCTTTTCCAAATTGGTGCATCGTTATACATCATTGGGAAAATTTTGTTTAAAAAGTCCTCATATCCTGGAATTGGAATATTATTAATTAATACCGCCAAAGCCCCTAAAATCATTAATGGCATCGTTACGACAAACGCGTCACGAATTGCTACCAAGTGCCGTTGCGCTGCGATTACTGACGCTTTCGGCATAAAGTGTTTCTCCATCCATTGAACAAATCCGTCCATTGTTATTCCTCCTAATTAACGCTTTCTCAAGCGCGTTTTTCTTATAAGACGCATTGACAACGAGATTACTCGTTATCAATACGGCGATAAAGATCGATAATTTCTTTTGCTAAATCTGTAAATGCAATCGCAGTCATTAAATGATCTTGACTGTGCACTGTTAACAATGTTACTTGCATGTTATTGCCTTTTGCTTCTTCTGTTAACATTCCTGTTTGCGAATGATGTGCATGTACAAGTGATTCTTCTGCATCTGCAATTTTTTTGTCTGCTAATTCAAAATCCCCCGATTTTGCTGCGGCAATCGCTTCCATTGCATCGCTTTTAGCATTTCCGCCATACATGATTAAACCCATGATTGCTTCTAAGTTCTGTTGTCCGTCCATTACCTCTACCCCATTTTCTGCTCTAGTTTGATGATCCCATTAATGAAATTGCTTGATCTAAAACTTTTTCGCCATTCATCATGCCATAGTCTGCCATGTTAATGACATCTAAAGGAATCCCTTTTGGTTGTAATTTTTGTTCAAATTGTCCTTTCATGAAACGAACTTGTGGGCCTAATAATAAAACATTTACCTCTTTGTTTTCCAAGTTTGTATCTGCTTCAGAAGCCGATACTGCAAAGATGTCTGCTTCCATGCCACGATCTTCTGCTGCTTTTTGCATTTTTGTTACTAATAAACTTGTGCTCATTCCTGCGGAACAAACTAACATAATTGTTTTTTTTGCCATTTTCCTTCATCTCCTAAATTCTCTTTGTTTTGCTTTACACCTTTATATAAGCAAGAAGTGTGCCAAGTTTTAATACATTAAAAACCTTGATATGACAACGTTTTCTGATATAGAAAGCGTGTACACACTAAAAATAAAACGATTACACACAGCTTTTTTGTGTGCGTTTCCAAAATAATAGGGCAACAAAAGAAAGTGAGCGCTAAGTCGAAACGACTCATCACTCACTTTCTAAAGCTGAAGAGAATCAACTGGACAAAAGCCGCTTTTTCCCTTTAAGCAGTTTCCATCATTTTAAGCATTTTATAAAACTGTTTCTTTTTAAAATAACTTAAAAAGATACCTAATACTGCATCATTCAGTTTTTGTAACGCCCCATAAGAAACCATTGTTTCTGTATAACGCAGTTCACAGCTTTTTTCATCAATTGGCTGGAGCTCATACCGCACCGAGAAATCATTTTTAGTTGTGGATGTTCGAAATTGATAGGTCTTATTTTCTACAGCTTCTTCAATAACTATTTTCGCGCGACTATTTTTACTATATTCTTTGATATATTCAAACTTACGTAACTGCTTTCTTGTAAGAGTTTTGCCTGTTTGCTTACGGATATCAAAAATAACAGAATTCATTAATTGCGTGTAAAATTCATCTGCTGAAATAGTTAATGTTTTCGTAATTTCCATTACCGTTTCACCTCATCCTTTGTCGCCTCTTCTTCAGCAACTTTTTTTCCTTTAAAAAACAGGTAACCACCAAGTCCAATGAAAAAAATTCCCGTTGTCAGACTTAATAAATCATAGTTTAAGGAGCTGGGATTCAACGAATACAAAACAATCAAGAAGCCAATACTACATAAAAATAATCCATTTCTAATCATTTTCATCCATCCTATCTTTTTAGACTACCGTTGCTTGGAAGTATAAAACGCCACCCCAAGGTTGTTCCTTAATCAGCTGTTTTGCAACTTGTGCAGCAGTTTCAGGGTCTCCTTCAACTTCAAAAAATAACTTAATACCATTCTTTTCTTTAAAAGTAAATGTTTCATTTTCCCCTTGATATGCCTCTAATAAAGTAATAATTTCCTCTTGCTTCATTGCACTTGCAATCGAAATCATGCCGCTCGCTCCTTTCTAGACAAGTAATTGCTGTTTTTATTGCCTATTGCTCACTTTCGCCTAATGCAGGATCCATTTTGTTAGCAGCGATAACAAACGGTGTCCAAATCAAGAAAGTGACTACCATACATACCAACGCTACGATTGGTGCGCGCCAGTCGGCACCTGTCGCTAAGAAAGATAATAGCAACGGCGGTGTCACCCATGCGACTTGTTGAGAAACTGGGGCGACTAGCCCAAGATACGTTGCAACCCAGCCAATTGTAGTAGCAACTAATGGCGCAATTACAAATGGAATAAACATAATTGGATTCAGAACAACTGGTAAACCAAACATAATCGGTTCATTGATATTAAAGATCCCAGGTCCTAATGATAATTTACCGACTGTTAAATAATCTGCTCGTTTGGAGAATAACAAGATTGCAATAATTAGGACAATTGTACCGCCTGAACCACCAAACCAAGCAAAAGCATCAAACGAACCACGGACCCACATGTAGGCTTTACCGTCGTCAATAGCGGCTAAAACCGCAGCTGTTCCTGTTTTTCCTTCATAACCTTTTTGGAAAATATCAATATTGATTAATTGTGCTTGTCCCCAAATTCCTTCAAGAACTGGTGCCAAAACGTTTGGACCGTGAATACCAAAGAACCAGAAAATTTGAACAAAAACCGTTACAATTAACACAGCTCCTAGTCCTTGTGATAACCCAAGAAACGGTTCCGCGATATATTTTTGAATTAAGTCAATTAATAATTGACCGCCTGAAAGTTTTGACACCGTAAAGTTAATAATTGCTACGACATACAACGCGATTGTTGCTGGTAAAATTGCCGCAAACGCTTTTGAAACTGCTGGCGGAACAGAATCAGGCATTTTTATTGTTAAATCCGCTTGCATTAATTTACAAAAAATAATGGTTGATAAAGCGCCCATAATCATCACTGTAAAGAAAGCGTTACCATTTAAATGATTGAGATTTAACCAACCCCATGGATTGACAGTCAATTGATTATTAGCAATTGATGCACCAATTTCTGCCCCATTAATTGCGTTGGCAATATTTTCTGGCACTTTTACAGCTAATTCAGCTGTGTTATTTGGTGCAAAAGCAACACCTGAAATTAAGGTAGCTAAACTGACAATCCCACCAGCTAGCTCATTCACATTGTATGCTTTCGCTAAGTTATAGCCCCAAGAAAAAGCGAAAATCAAACCAGCGATAGCCAATGTACCATTCCAAACAAAACCATTAATCCCAATGATGACATTCAATACTGCAAAAATACCTTTGTCTGCTTCCAAACTTGCCGCATAAGTTGAGACAAACTCTTGGGGAAGATCTCGAATAATTGCGTTAATCATTACGGCGACTGATCCAGCCATTGTCGCAGGTAATGTACCAATAAAAGCATCCCTTAGTGCCACCAGATGTTTCTGTGCACCAATTTTTGCGGCAGTTGGTAAGATATATTTTTCCATCCATGCCATTAATCCGTTCATTTTTATTCCTCCTGTATCCATTTATATTTATTAAAAAGGCAGTAGCCTCATTAAACGAATGAATCGAGCGTACAAAATAAAACCTTTGGTAACATGCACTATCCTTGTTTGCTATTCACTTTTCTTAAACGTTTTAAGTCCTTATCCCATTAATGAGATTGCTTGATCTAAAACTTTTTCGCCATTCATCATGCCATAATCTGCCATGTTAATTACATCTAAAGGAATCCCTTTTGGTTGTAATTTTTGTTCAAATTGCCCTTTCATGAAACGAACTTGTGGACCTAAAAGTAAAACATTCACCTCTTTATTTTCCAAGTTTGTATCAGCTTCAGAAGCCGATACTGCAAAGATGTCTGCTTCCATGCCACGATCTTCTGCTGCTTTTTGCATTTTTGTTACTAATAAACTCGTGCTCATTCCTGCGGAACAAACTAACATAATTGTTTTTTTTGCCATTTTTTCTTCATCTCCTTAAAAGTTATGACGTTATACACTTTATTTATAGCAATAATTGTGCCAAGTTTTTTCTTCATTAAAATGCTGATATAACAGCTTTCATCATCAAAAAAAGCGTGCACACACTAAAAGAAAACGCTTACACACATGAAATTGTGTGTAATTTACAAAAAGAAAACATCAAGAAAAAAGAGAGCGTTTTCTCATTTCTTGATGTTTTTTTATTTATTATTGTTTACTTTTAATTTCATTTTCTAAAAACATTTGGGTAACATGCGCAACTTCCGCTTCTGGAATCGTCACACGATACGCCCGTTCAATTAACATAAAATTCGTGCGTACGACATCGATTTCTAAACGACGTGTTTTAACATATTCCGCTAAGTTTGGAAAAGTTCTTGCTTCTTCTCCTTTAATTAAAGCATCTACCAGAAAAGCCAAATGAATCATAATTCCGGCATCCACCCCTGGTTCAACAATAATATGCATGTCTGTTTGTATTTGATGAACTGTTTTTTGTAACATGAGAATTAATTTTTGTAAGGAGTCCACAGAAGTAATGACGCCACTTAGTGAATGAACAATTGTATCAATCGCCACTTCATCACTAGCAATCCGTTTCAGTACATTTAATTTTTCATCATCAAAAATATCATAGACGGAAAAGAAAGGAATATTTTGATATTCAACATCCACAGTTCCCGCAATGGCCTTAATTTCATATTCTTCCATCAAGTTGTCGATATGCTTTTTAAATGTTTCTCGTTCAATAAATTGCATTTGAATCAGTTCCACTTTTGTTTCATCAATAACTGGTAAGATTCGTTGATATAGTTTTGCGGCAACCCCTTCTCCTGTAAAGCACGTCACGATTACTGCTTTTTTAACGTTTTGACGTTTTTGCAGACTAGAACGAAATTGTTCTCTCACAACGCTTTCAAAAGAAAGTTGAATATTTTGGTAAATGTCCTCTAAACTTCGTCCCACGCTTGCCATTCGAATAGCTTCTAAGACAATCATTGTGCTCGTCATTGTAATCGCCTTCGTTCGAATACCTGTTTCTTCAAACAACATATTTCCAAACGAATTTAATGAACCCATATCCGTCAGTAATAAAATCCCATTATTTAACGATTCTTTTTGCGTAATTACTTGGTTTCGTAATTGTTCATACATTGTTTGAACTTCCATCGTTAACGGCATATTCATCGCTGTTCCGATTGACGTTCCTAAAAGTTCTTGGGCGGTTTTCAACATACTTGAGGCAGTAGAATCCCCATGCATTAAGACGAACACACCAACATTATTTTCTGGAGTTCTTTCTTCTTTACCGACATTTATAGATAAAAACATACTAATAAAGCCAATTTCATCGAAAGGAATCTCTATGTTGTTCTCTTCTTCAATAATAGAAGATAAATCTAAGGCTACTTGAAATTCTTTTTTCATGTTTTTACGGACATTATTTAAATCAGGATGGACAATCACATGACCTTCTTTGACACGTTCAATCGTACTTTGTAAATGAAGCGCAAAGGCAAAGCGTGCTGTTTCATTGTACGTGTGTTCCAAACGCTCTTCTGCGATATCATAAAGACGATTCGTTAAGTCCCAAATAGCTTCTGGTAGTAACTCCTTATGTAAAGAATGTTGGGTTAATTCTTCGACATAATTTTTAAAATACGCATTCATATCTTTGGAAATCAATTCTTCTAAATCAACATTTTCTAAGTCAGCTTCAGACAAGTCAGCGACTTTTTCTTCGATTTCATTGTAAACTTGCATGTCTCTAGCTGGATCTTGCGACCAAACAATTTTGTTGGTACCTGGTTGGAAAGATAAATAATTACTTTTACTGTCGACAAATTGATCCAAGCGCTCAGGCACTTCTTTAATTTTTAATAATCCTTTTTGGACAGGTAACGACAAATCCCGTTTACGGATAACCAAATGTTCTAAATTGTGCGTCCGATAATAAAGGAATGACTTAGCACAAACTAATTTTAAGTCCCGCTTCACCTGACCAATATTTCCTTCTGCATCGTATAACATAAAAGCCAAAACTGCTTCGCGTTCGATATCAATTTGTTGGCCCAAACGTGTTGCCTCTTGCTGAATAAATAACGAAATGATGGCATAACGCTCATCTAGCGTCCGTGCATCTAAAGATGGCAATGTAATCGACATCGGAATCCGCCGATTAAAAGTGGTTAAAAAGTTTTCTGAGGATTCCGTTGTCGCACCAATAATTTGAACAGAGGCTTCATAGGTTTGGCCACTTTCTCCTAATGGACGGTACACGCCTTTATCAATAAACGTAAAGAGCATTTCTTGACCTTCTGGCGGTAAACGATGAATTTCATCTAAAAAGAGAATCCCGCCATCTGCTTTTGCCATTAAGCCTGGACTATCTTCATTCGCACCAGTATAGGCGCCTTTTTTTACGCCAAAGATATGACCAAATAATAATTGTGGGTTTTGTGCATAATCAGCACAATTAAAAGAGACAAAAGGGGCATCTTCATCTAAGGTTTTTGAATCAATGGCAAAACGGTACATACATTCAGCAAAAAGAGATTTCCCTGTTCCTGTTTTCCCAAAGATAATCGTATGCAAACCTCTTGGTGGATATAAAATAGCCGCCTTGGCCTGCTGAATACTCACTTTTAAAGAATCATTAGCACCTACTAATGTGTCAAAACTAACAGAGGTGGACTCATCTACATGGACTTGTTCTCCTTCATTGATTGTTGGCACTGAATAGATAACAGGACGTCCAGTACTTCTAGTAATTTTCTTTTCTTTGAATAATTCATTTAAATAACGGCTGGCATTACTGCGATCAATCATTAACTGTTCTGCTACCGCTCCTGCCGTTAAGCCAGTTTCATTTTTTTGAAGTAACGCTAAGATTTCTTCCTTCCGAGATTTCATGGAATCCTCCTCGATACAACGTTCTGCTTGAAGCTCGTAAAGCGTTATTTCTTCGCTTTACGAGCTCCTTTGTTTTTCGTGTTTTTCTTTTTGTTTTTCTTCTTTTTGCGTGTTTCTTGTGGTTCTTTGACAACAGAATTTACTGTTTCTGGTTTTCTTTCTTTCGTACTCTTTTTTTCTGAATACGTATCTTTGGCTACATTCTTTTTTTCTAGTTCATCTTTGGCTTTTGGCTGCTCATGAAGTGCACCATCATATAAAAAGATTTCCTGATAAGGAATGGCCAATTGTTTCATCAAACGTTGATAATCTCTTTTGGTGCCGTCGTTGATAAACGTAATCACTGCCCCTTGTGCACCCATCCGGCCAACGCGACCAGAACGATGAATATAGCTCTCTTCGGTTAAAGGAACATCTACGTTTACGACGTAAGGGACCCCTGTGAAATCTAAGCCCCGTGCCGCAATATCCGTGGTTAATAACAACTTCACTCGTTCTGCTTTAAATTGATCGATCGCCAATTTACGCAACTGTTTACTTTGATCTGAAGCCAGACCAATAGCTGGCACATTCTCATAAACTAATTTTTCTTCTGCTGCACCTAAATCAGCAACTTGATTGAAAAAGACCATGCTTCTGAATGCTTCTGTATGGGCCAAACGACGTAAGTAATCAGCTTTTTTTCTTGGTGCTAACCGAATAAAGTAGTGGGCGACTTGACCTGCTGAAGTATCTTCTTCCGTCACATCAATCACCTGTAATTTTTGGCTTAAAGATTGCGCTTGATTCACGACACGATCAGCAGTCGCTGAATAAAAAACAAGTTGGTATTCGGTTGGTGTGTGTGTCAAAATTTGTTTGGTTAAACTTAGCTCTTCCTCTTGGAAAAGTTGATCAACTTCATCCATTACAATTGTTTTTAACAACTGAGCTTTGACTTTTTTATTCTTCATTAACTCTAGAATCCGACCTGGTGTTCCGATTAACACTTCGGGACGTTTTTTTAACTTGTCAATCTGGCGTGAAACATTTGCCCCACCGATTAACGTTTGAACCGTTAATTGAAGTGGCTTAGCCCAAGTCCGAGCAACTTCAGCAATTTGCATAGCTAATTCTTGAGACGGAGCAATAATCAACAATTGATTTCCCTGTCCTTTTTCAACAGTTAAGAGTAAAGGTAGCATGTAAGCAAGTGTTTTTCCAGTTCCTGTCGGCGAAATTCCTAAAACATTTTCTCCTTCGCGAAGGGGCGTAAAACTTTTTTCTTGAATTGTTGATGGTTCGTTAAAGCCAGAAGCTTGCCACTGTTCTTGCCAAGCCTCTGGAAGTTGTTCTAAAAATCTCATATTGTTCCTTTCCTATCGCTTAATTCTTATTTATCAGCATCAAAAATAATGCCGGCACTATGACGTAAATCAGTGACTACTTTATTGACATTTCGAGCAAGCTCAACCCATTCTTCATACTTGGTGCCCCAATACTTATCTGTTGGGTTATTTAAAACTGCTGCAAAATCACGGGCTTCTTCAATCATTGGATTATCGGCTACTTGAATATCTAAGACATCACGTTCTTCATGTGCGCGATCATGGTACTCAGCCGAAGAAATAGCATTGACACTATCTAAAATCAAGGTCCCATTTTCAAAGTAAATTTCGGATGGCGCAAAAGAATCACTAATTTTCCCAGTGTTTAACGTCACGTTAAACTGATCATATCGTAAAATAATTGTTCCTAAGCCATCGACACCTGTCGCAATTTTACTAGCAAAATAATGGCTTTCGTTTGGTACGCCAAACCAGCCCAAGGCTGCATAAACTAAATAAACGCCTAAATCTGCTAAGGCTCCCCCAGAAAAATGAGGAGAAAAAATATTTGGCTCTTTGCCTTCTAATACTTGATCATAGCGAGAAGAATATTTCATATACGTAAAATTCGCACCTAAAATTTGGTTTTTTAATGGCAATAATTCAGCAATTTTTTGGAAACTTTGCTCATGAATATTACGGGCCGCTTCAAAGAAATACACACGATTTTTATTCGCTAATTCAATAATTTCTGCCATCTCATCAGGCGTTGAAAAAGCTGGTTTTTCAACAATTACATTTTTTTTCGCTAAAATTGCTTGTTTCGCTTGTTCAAAATGTAATGAATTTGGTGAGGCAATATAAACCGTATCCATATGTGCAATACCAAAAAACGTCTCTAAATCAATTGCATATTCCACATCCCCATAGCGAGAACCAAATTCTTGTGCCGTTGCTAGTTTCCGAGAATAAACAGCCGTTAAATCATACGCACCCGTTTCTAAAGCTGCTGCAACAAATTGATGACTAATCCAATTGGTACCAATTACGCCTAAATGTATCATAATCAAAAACCTCCATTTTTTGTTTATTTACTCTCTTTATAATAGTAATCTCTCGTACAAAAGTCACGTAATTACCCTGCCTTAAAGCGCTAGGAGTTCTTCAAGTTATTTATTAGGATCATCAAATGCCTGTAATAAATCAAAGGTTACCTGTGACTTAAGTTCAATCGTTGCGGGTGTTACGTGGCAATTGTAAGCAAGGACTTGCACACCTTGATCAATTGCAGCACCCAGATTTTCAGCAAAGGCGGGTTGCATCTCTTGGTGAATCGTTGCTTGCTTAATTTCTTCAAATTGGACCACAAACAAAATGTAACAGCGGTAACCAGCTTTAGTTGCAGCCATTAGTTCAGTGACATGCTTCAAGCCACGAAGTGTTGGCGCGTCAGGAAAAGCACCGATGCCTTTATTTTCTAAAGTCATGCCTTTCACTTCGACAAAAGCTTGTTCGTCTGCATCCGTTTCCACTAGAAAATCAAATTTTGAATGTGCAAATCGTTGCTCACGTTTAACAGTTTGGATCGTACCAACCAAACCAGGAAGCACAATTTGACCATTTTTTAACGCTTCATTGACTAATGTATTCGGTACTTGACTATCAATATTAATCCAAAAAGAACCTTTTTTTACTGCAATCAAATCGTAATCTGTTTTTCTTTTAGGCGATGGTTGATAACTAAGCGCCACAACAGCACCTGGTAAAAAAACTTCTTTCCCTCTGCCAGTATTTTTGACATGTGTGACCACTTCTTCATTCGTTTCCATTAAACGACAGTGTGCAATAAACCGATTGGGTCGTTCGATAAAATAAGCAAGTTGGACATTCGGGTACTTCATACACAGACTTCCTTTCTTACACACTATACCATAAAAAAACAAGGAAAAGTATAGACCAAAACCAACAATTTTACTATCTTGTGTCAATCATTAAATATTTGTCAATTCTCAGCGATTTAGTCGAATATTTTAGACAAGTTCTATATAATAAAGGTAACGAAGACGAATAAATGAAAATGAAGGTTAGGAGGAATTTCTTTGAAAAAACATTGGACTTTCTTGGTTGGTGCATCTTTACTTACTGGATTAGCAGGCTCCTCTATCCTCTGGAAAAAAAATAAACAGCTCCCTTCCCCACAGGAGCTTCAACACAATTATACTGGGCATTGGTGGTTTGTAGACGTGAAGAAAGCCACGCAACACACCTTAGAAATCACCTCATCTTTCAATGTTTTCATTGATGGCAAACAAACGCATGCCTTGCTTGTTGAATTAACCCCTAAACGCTTAGTTATCTTAGACAAGTTAGGTTACCATTTAATCATTCAATGTGAAAATGGTGTCCCTGCGACGCTTTACGATGAAGCCGACGACGAAACCTACACACTAGAACGGGCCATTTACAATTAATAAATCACCCACGACACATAAAATGAAGTATGTGCAGTGGGTGATTTATTTTTTTACATCCCTTGCAAAAGCATTCAGAAAGTTTTCTTACAACTTGAATATTATTAAATAGTCAAATGCGCCTTTTTCTGATAAACTTAGGATGATGTTTTTTTGAAAGGATGAGCCCCTATGACACCAAATCGCGAAGACTATTTAAAATTAATTTTTGAACTAGGTGGCGACGAAGTTAAAGTGAATAATAAACAAATTGTTTCTGGACTCGATGTTTCGGCAGCTTCGGTTAGTGAGATGATTTCAAAGTTAGTAAAAGAAGATTTGGTTGAGCATTCTCCTTATCAAGGGGTACAATTAACTGAAAAAGGCTTAAAAAAAGCGAGTACGTTAATTCGCAAACACCGAATCTGGGAAGTCTTTTTAGTAGAGCACTTAAATTACACTTGGAATGATGTGCACGAAGAGGCAGAAGTTTTAGAACATGTTACTTCACAGACGCTTGTGAACCGTTTAGCGGATTATTTAAATCATCCAGAATTTTGTCCACACGGTGGTGTTATTCCCGAAGATAATCAACCCATTCATGAGGAGAAACGCCAAACGTTAACAGACTACCCTGTTGGCACAAAAGTTCGGATTGCACGTGTCTTAGACGAAAAAGAATTACTGGATTATTTAGTTTCCATTGATTTAAATATTCAAGAAGAATATACGATTAAAGAGATTGCTGCATATGAAGGACCTATCACCATTTGTAATGAAAATAAAGAATTATCCGTCAGCTTTAAAGCAGCAAACACAATTTTTGTTGAGCCGTTGATTAGAGAAAGTGAGGAAAACTAATGAATGAAAAAGTAGCATTATTTACTATTTTCGGGGGGACAGGTGATCTTGCCAAACGCAAATTGTATCCTTCCCTGTTCCGCTTATATAAAAAAGGATTATTAGCTGAGCGTTTTGCGGTGATTGGTACCGCACGTCGGGAATGGACAGACGAATACTATCGTGAAATCGTTCGTGAAACCATTCAAGACTTAAATCCCACGGCCGAAGAGGCAACTGAATTTTCTAGTCATTTCTATTACCAATCACATAATGTGAATGATACGGAACATTATAATACCTTAAAAGAATTATCTGATCGCCTAAATGAACAATACCACTTAGAAGGCAATCACGTTTACTATTTAGCTATGGCCCCTCAATTCTTTGGAACCATTGTTAATCACTTGAAATCACAACATATTATTTCGGAAGAAGGCTTTGATCGTCTAATTATCGAAAAGCCATTTGGTTCTGATTATGAATCTGCCTACGAATTAAATGAAGAAATTCGTGCTGCATTTCCTGAACAAGATATTTTCCGAATTGACCATTACTTAGGCAAAGAAATGATCCAAAATATTTCAGCCATTCGTTTTGCCAATAATATTTTTGAATCACAATGGAACAATCGCTACATTGATAATGTCCAAATCACCTTCGCTGAAAGCTTAGGTGTCGAGGATCGTGGCGGCTATTATGACCACAGTGGCGCACTAAAAGATATGGTTCAAAATCATATTTTACAAGTTGTTGCTTTGCTTTCTATGGAGCCTCCTGTTGCCTTTTCTGAAAAAGAAATTCGGACTGAAAAAGTAAAAGCTTTACGTGCCATCCGCCTTTATTCTGAAGAAGAAGCCCTTCAAAATTTCGTGCGCGGACAATACGGCGAAGGTCAGCTAGCTGATCAAACATTTGCAGCCTATCGTGATGAACCAAATGTGGCAGAAACTTCATCCACTGAAACTTTTGTTGCTGGTAAATTTTTAATTGATAATTTCCGTTGGTCTGGCGTCCCTTTCTATGTTCGCACAGGTAAACGATTAACTGAAAAAGGCACACGCATTAACATCGTCTTTAAACAAGTACCTATTAATGTCTTCAAAGATGATACGTGTGAAGAATGCGATAAAACCGATTTACCACCGAATGTTTTAACTATCTATATCCAACCAACTGAAGGATTTTCATTAACCTTAAATGGAAAAGAAATCGGTCAAGGGTTCAATACAACTCCAGTGAAACTTGATTTCCGTCAAAGTGCTGAAATGACTGAAAATAGTCCAGAAGCATACGAAAAACTTCTATTAGACTGCCTAAATGGCGATAGTACAAACTTCTCTCATTGGGACGAAGTTGCCCAATCTTGGCGCATTGTTGACATTATTCGACATGCTTGGGATAAAACAGACGTTTCTTTCCCTAATTATGCCGCTGGCACAATGGGCCCGCAAGCTGCCTTCGACTTATTAGAAAAAGATGGCTTTACTTGGGAATGGCAACCAGATAACTGGTACCGTGACCGCGGTCAACTTGATCAATAAATAAGCCAAAAAAGATCCGCTAGTTAACAACTAGCGGATCTTTTTCCTTGTTTATTCGAATCCTTCAGCAACCGCTTCTGGATAGTTTTCTTCAACAATGTGTGCACAACGGCCACAAAGTGTTGGTAATTTTTCATCTGAGCCGACATCTTGACGAACGGAACGACAACGGTCACACGTTTCGCCTTCTGCTTTTTCAACTAAAATAGCCATGTCTTCAAATTGAACAGCTTCACTAGGTGCTACTTCTTTTGATACTTCAAAGTCGGAAACAATTAGTAATTGAGCAATATCTGCATCAACAGCTGTCATTAATTGACGAATTTGTTCATTTGGATAAACGGTCACTTTGGCTTCTAACGATTTACCGATTAATTTAGAATGACGAGCTTCTTCCAACGCTTTTAAGACATTGTCACGGAAATCCATAAAGGCTGCCCATGTATCCATCAATTCTTCTTCATTAGTAAACGTTTCGTAACCTGGGAATTCAGCTAATTGCACATACTCTTCTTCTTCTTGTAAGAAACTCCAAATTTCTTCCGCTGTATGTGGAATAATTGGTGTCAATAATTTTGTTAATGAAACCAATGTTTGATAGAAAACAGTCTGCATACAACGACGTTGATAATCGTTTTCAGCTTCAATATAAACGACATCTTTCGCAAAGTCTAAATAGAAAGAAGATAAATCTACAGTTAAGAAGTTCATAACTGTCCGATAAATATGCATGAAATTATATTTTTCATAACCATTTTCACGGATTTCTTGAATGACTTGATTTAAACGAACCGTCATGTATTTATCTACAGAACGTAAATCGGCATAAGCTACAGTATGCTCAGCTGGATTAAAATCACTCGTATTCGCTAACAAGAAACGCATAGTATTACGGATTTTCCGGTACACTTCAGATACTTGGTTTAAGATATCCATTGAGACACGCACATCGGCTTCCGCGTCAACACTACTTACCCACAAGCGTAAGATATCTGCACCCATTTGGTTGATAACTTTTTCAGGTAAGATAGTATTGCCTAACGATTTACTCATCTTACGGCCTTCGCCATCGAGTACCATCCCTTGAGAAATAATTGATTTATAAGGCGCTACTCCATTGATAGCAACACTTGTTGTAATACTTGAGTTAAACCAACCACGATATTGGTCAGAACCTTCTAAATACATATCTGCTGGGAAAGTTAACTCTTCTCTTTCTCGTAAAACTCCTTCATGTGAAGAACCTGAGTCAAACCAAACGTCCATGATATCTGTTTCTTTGGTAAACTCGCCATTTGGTGAACCTGGATGTGTAAAGCCTGCTGGTAGTAACTCTTTTGCTTCACGCATAAACCAGATATTTGATCCATGTTCTGCAAATAAATTCGCTACATGTTCAATTGTTTCTGGCGTAATGATGGCTTCCCCATTTTCAGCATAGAAGATCGGTAATGGCACACCCCACGCTCTTTGGCGAGAGATTACCCAATCACCACGGTCACGAATCATATTATACAAACGTGTTTTTCCCCAAGGAATTAGCCAGTCAACTTTCTCAACTTCATCTAAAATATCTTGACGGAATTTAGAGATTGAAGCAAACCATTGTGGCGTTGCACGGTAAATAACTGGTTTTTTGGTACGCCAGTCATGTGGATAACTATGCGTAAAGAAATCTAATTTTAATAACGCGCCTTTTTCTTCTAATAACTCAGTAATCATTGGATTCGCTTTGTCATAGAAAATTCCTTCAAAACCAGGTGCTTCATCTGTAAAGACCCCACGGCTGTCAACAGGAGAAATAACAGGTAAATCATATTTACGGCTAACAATATAGTCATCTTCCCCATGTCCTGGTGCGGTATGAACTAAGCCAGTCCCGGCATCTAGCGTCACGTGGTCGCCTAGCATAACAAGTGATGTTCGATCATAGAATGGATGTTGAGCTGTCATACGATCTAATTTTTCACCAGAAAATTCTCGCAAGACTTCTACTTCTTCCCAACCAATCGCTTCTTTAACTGTTGCTAATAAATCTTTAGCAATTACAAATTTACGACCGTCTGCCTTCACTTCAACATACGTAAAATCAGGATTAACTGAAATACCTAAGTTGGCTGGTAATGTCCAAGGGGTTGTCGTCCAGATGACGAAGGCTGTCTCGTTATCTAAAAGACCTTTACCATCGACCACATTAAAAGCTACGTAAATAGAAGGTGATTTTACATCTTTGTATTCAATTTCTGCTTCTGCTAAAGAAGATTCACTTGAAGGAGACCAATAAATTGGTTTTAAGCCTTTATAAATATAGCCTTTTTCTGCCATCTTACCAAAAACACGAATTTCTGCTGCTTCATACTCTGGATCTAACGTAATGTATGGATGTTCCCAATCACCTGACACACCTAAACGTTTAAAATCGTTACGTTGTTTGTCGACTTGTGATAAGGCATACTCTTTACATTTTTCGCGATACTCAGCGACAGTCATTTCTTTACGTTTAACCCCTTTATTGGTTAACACTTGCTCAATTGGTAAACCATGGGTATCCCAACCAGGCACATAAGGAGAACGGAAACCAGACATTGATTTTGAACGAATAATAATATCTTTACTGATTTTATTCAAAGAATGTCCTAAATGAATATTTCCGTTTGCATATGGAGGGCCATCATGTAAAACAAAGGTTGGTTTTCCTTCGTTTAATTTTTGACGTTGTTCATATAAGCCTTTTTCTTCCCAGTCTTTTTGCCATTCTGCTTCACGGTTTGGCAAGTTCCCGCGCATTGGAAAAGCTGTTTTTCCTAATTGCAATGTTTCTTTCATTTTCATATGCATTTGCCTCGCTTTCATTTTATCGATTTAATTGTGTTAGTTCATACTAAAGATGAACGATAGCTGATAAAAGTAGATAAAAAAAGAGTACTCCATCCCAAGGGACGAAGTACTCGTGTTACCACCCAAATTCAAAGTAGAGTTGCCCCTACTTTCTCTGAAATTGATAACGGTAATTATCCGGCAGTTCCTACTCAAGTGTTCAGAACTGCATCTAGGATAGAGGATCTGTTTAATGCCAGTGTCTGTCAAACTTTCACTATCATTGACTCGCTGCTAAGAATAAACATTAAACGTTCTGTTCTATCTATTTTGATTCTTCTTCAATTGTTTCTTCAGTGACTTCAATTACAGGCTTTTTTTCTACTACAGCATCTGTGTTCTCTTCAGAGTTTACAACAGTTTCATTTTCGTTGTCAAGGTCTTGTTCATCAAGAATTTCCTTAACTGCTGTATGTTTGTCTCCGACATAACTAGAAAAAGGCTTTAAAATCTCTTCCCACTCTTCACTCTTCACTTGCTCTAATTGAGTTTCAAGCATTAAGCTTAAGCGTTGATGGAAGACACGTGTTTTCTTCTTCAAGTCTTCTGTTTCCCCAGCTAATTGACGAGCACGTTCAATTGCTTCTGCTAAGATTTGTGTTGATTTCGCTTCAGCATCTGCAATCATTGCATTTGATTTACGTTCAGCTTCTACCAAGGTTTCTTTGGCTTGGTTATCTGCCGAAGTGATAATCATTTCTGATTCTTTATTGGCACTTGATTTCACTTTATCAGCGGTATCTTGTGCAACAATAATTGATTGGTTCAATGCATCTTTCAAT
Organism: Enterococcus sp. DIV1368f; assembly: GCF_051712245.1. NCBI lineage: Bacteria > Bacillati > Bacillota > Bacilli > Lactobacillales > Enterococcaceae > Enterococcus > Enterococcus sp. DIV1368f. The sequence continues at coordinate 838,775 of NZ_JBIOON010000001.1, read as the reverse complement.
TCATTGAAGTATTGTAATTTTTCTTCTGCGTGTTTTAATGATTTCTCAAGTTCACGATTTTTTTGTAATGCATCTTCATAATCACGTGTGACTTGATCTAAAAAGTCATCTACATCGTCTTGGTTATAGCCTCTCATTTTTGTTGAGAAGTCTTTGTTTTGAATATCTAATGGAGTTAATGCCATATTCCTTCACCTCTTTGGATTATTTTTGTAAAACCCCTTATGAACACATTCTCATACTAATCCTGAAATAGCAAATATCTTACTTTTTTTATTATACACAACTTCGTCTGAATGAACAGCCAAAATGGTTTTCTTAAACAAAAGTTCGAGATTATTTTCTCAATACCCCTAAGAGGACACGAAATTTTTCTTTCTTTGTTTTTCCTTCTAATTCTTGAATTTGAAGGCGCCCAAATCCTCGTATCGAAACAATATCTAATAAGTCTAAGGCAAAATCTGGTCGTGTCGTTTCTGTCCAATTGACTTTTACTTTACCAGATTCGATCAATTGTTTTGATCGCTGCCTTGAAATATTAAATACGGCGGAAATCACACTATCCAGCCGCAAAGAGCTCATAGTCGTTCGCTCTTCTTGCCAACCATCCTTCGGTATCAAAATTTGTGTATAATCCCGCTCTTCTAAGCGAACAGTAATTTTACCAATTTTGTCGACTTGGTTAACAACGAAGCCAGCTACTTCTTGTGCTATAAAAACCTGCCACTTATCACCATCGGAAATAATATCTCCAAAGGCTTCCCTACGAACCCCAACATTCATCAAGGTGCCTAAAATTTTCCCATGAGATAATGTCGCAAATTTAGATGGATAAATAATTTCAAATAATACAACACCAAAATCTGTCTCTTCTGGTATGTAATACGCTGGATAAATCAAGCAGCGTTTTCGTTCTGCTTGCTCATAACCACCATAAAAAGTAAACGATAAATCACTGTTTTGTCGAATCAACGTTTCCAAAATATACGCCTGTCTAGGATCAAGAAAGTCTGTCAAATAAGGCGCGTATTGCATCTCCACTTGCTCTAGCCAATCCCCGACAGTGTCAATAAAAGGATGTTCATCTTTGCGGAAATGTTGATACACATTTGCGTTCATAGATAAATCATCCTTTCTAAAAGTTATTAATAAACAATAGCTCGTAAAATGACTGCTAAGCCACCCGCTGCTAGGTTAAGGACAATAATCCCTACCATTACGTTAAATCCAACCATTCCAATCCTTAAATTCAAACGGTCAAACAAACTTAAGTATGGTTCACAAATTCTAGAGAGCAAACGCCCGAAAGCAGAATCATATGCTCCTGGAAACCATGAAAGTAGCGCGTAAATCACTAGTAATCCTGAATAGATTTGAACGCCTTTGTATAATAGAGTAATCAGTGTTGCGATAATAACACCTCCCTAAGGCTTAGAAATCAAAGAATTGTTTGTTGGCTAAAGATTGTGCTGTCGCACTATCAATTTCCATATTCGCTGGTGTGCATAAGAAGATTTCATTGCCAACGCGCTGAATATCTCCGTCTAAAGCATACACAGTACCAGTTAAGAAATCAACGATGCGTCGTGCTTGGTCTTCTTCTACTAATGTAAAATTAACTAGCACAGCTTCTTCAGCAAATAAATGTTTCGCAATGCTCATTGCTTCTGAATACACACGTGGTTCAATAATAGTAATTTTATGTGTTTTTGCATTGGCGGTGCTTTCTTGTGCTCGTCTTGTATTCGTAGTCGCTGATTGATTAGAACTACGCATAGAAACCACTTTTTTCTCTGTGTAAGCAGCTTGTTGTGTGTCTCTTTCTTGATGCGCTTCAGCAGAACGATAGCGTGCAGAAGGTTTTTCAACTACAGGCTCACTTTGTTGTGTATAAGCTGGCTGACTGTAACTTTCCTGTTGTTGAACAGGGCGTTGTGGTTTAGGCCGAGCTGCACGACGCGGTGGTTCATTAACTGCTTTGCGCTCTTCATATTCTTCGTAGTTATCATAATAATCATCTTCTTCGCCAGATAAGCCAAAAAAGCTCGATAACGCATCCTTGTTAAAAATTGACATAAATTCCTCTCCTTTACGCATCTCTGAATAACGCTGTTCCGATTCGTATAAAAGTTGCACCTTCTTCAACTGCGATTGGGAAATCGTTACTCATTCCCATGCTAAGTTCTGTACAAGGAGCAAAAGATAAATGTTTCTCATTTACGGTCATTTGCAGCTCTTTTAATTCTCTAAATGTTGCATGTAATACTTCTTCACTTGCCCCAAAAGGTGCCATAGTCATTAGACCGACGATTTGAATTTTGTCCAAATCAGCAAGTTCTTGAATGAAAGGTAAGACGTCTTCTTTACGAAAGCCGTGCTTGCTTTCTTCCCCAGTTATATTCACTTCAACAAAACAACGAATAACTTTCGTTGCTCTTTTTTGAATTTCTTTGGCTAGACTCAGACTATCTAATGCATGAAAATAATCTATCTCATTAATAATTAATTTTACCTTCCTACGTTGTAAATTACCAATTAAATGCCACTGAATATCATTAAATTTTTCCAATCCAGCTTTCTTTTCTAGTAACTTATCTACTCGGTTTTCAGCTAAATTCTGGACACCAAGCTGAACAAGCTCTGCTGCTTCCTCAATTCCTACTGATTTAGTGACGCCAATCATTGTCACATCAGCAACAGAGCGCTGTGAGCTTTTGCATGCTAGCTGAAGTTGATTATTAATATTTGTTAAGTTTTCAGCTATCATTTCTAATCGATGCTCCTTATCGTTTTCTGCGGAAAAATGGTGGCGTACTTAATTCGTCATCATTGTGATTTGGTTCTTCACGGTGGAATGTGTCAAATTCTTTTTTGTCTACTTGTTCTAATGAAGATTCATCAACTTTTGGACGTGTATTTTGTTCTCTGCGAATATCCCAATCGCCAAAAGCACTTGCTTCTTCTTGTGATTTTGGTTGATCCATTTCCACAGATTGAGTTGTTTGTTGCATTGGTTGAACCGCTTGTCTTGTTTGACGGTGCGGTTTTCTATCCTTTTTTGATTCATCAATACCTGTAGCGATTACTGTTACACGAATTTCGTCGCCTAAATCTTCATTGATTGATGTACCTAGGATGATGTTCACATCACCTGAAGCAGCATTTGTAACGATATCTGAAGCATCTTGCGCTTCAAACAAGGTCATGTCTAAGCCACCAGTAATGTTTAATAAGACTTGTTCCGCACCATCGATTGATGTTTCTAACAATGGTGAAGAAATAGCTTTTTTCGTTGCTTCAATTACACGTTCTTCGCCGCTCGCTACACCAATTCCCATTAAAGCTGTTCCTTGGTTTTCCATCACTGTTTTCACGTCAGCAAAGTCCAAGTTTACGTAACCTGGTGCAGTGATTAAATCTGAAATTCCTTGAACACCTTGACGTAATACATTATCAGCTTCTCTAAATGCTTCAAGCATTGGCGTTTTCTTGTCAACGACTTCTAATAAACGGTTGTTTGAGATAATTAATAGTGTATCAACGTTTTCTTTTAATAAGGCAATTCCTTCAGCGGCAAAACGACCACGTTTTGGACCTTCAAAACTAAATGGACGAGTTACTACACCAACTGTTAAAGCGCCTAATTCTTTAGCGATTTTTGCAACTACTGGGGCAGCACCTGTACCAGTTCCGCCACCCATACCAGCAGTAATGAAAATCATATCCGCGCCTTGTAATGATTCTGAAATCACTTGTTCACTTTCTTCTGCAGCTTTTTGGCCAACTTCAGGTTGTGAACCAGCACCTAAACCACGAGTGTATTTAGGTCCTAATTGAATCACTGTTTCTGCTTTTGAATGTTTTAAGGCTTGAACGTCTGTATTGGCTGTGATAAATTCCACGCCTTTAACGTTTTCTTCGATCATACGGTTTACAGCGTTTCCGCCGCCGCCACCTACACCGATAACTTTAATGACTGCACCGTTGTTAATGTTATTGTCTAATGAAAATTCCATGATATCGTATCCTCCTGTTTGTGTGATTAGTCGAAAATGTTCGAGAAGAAGTCTTTGATTTTGCCTGTCACTTTTTCACCAGACTCACGTTCGTTGAATTCTTCGTATTCTTCTTGAGGCTGTTCAGCATATGTGTCATAGCGAACTTCTTGTTGGACAGCGACTGATTGTGCTGGTTTCGATTTTTCACCAGGGATTGCATATTTGGCAATGTGATAAATATCGTTTAGTTGCGCTGAATATTCCACAATGCTAATGACATTAGCAAAGACTGGGTTACGTAAGCCCATGTGATTTGGTACGTATAGTTTTACGTTGGCTTCAAAAATCTCTTGCGCCAAATCGACAATACCTGGCATACTAGCGGCGCCACCAGTTAACACAACGCCTCCAGGTAATTCAAACGCATCAATTTCATCCAGAACTTCTTTTGATTTTCTCAAAATTTGTTCCACACGCGCTTCAATAATTTCTGAAAGGTAACGTTCGTCCACTCTTACAGGCTCTGACTTACCGATAACATCAACAGGAAACTCTTCGTTTGCTGAAGTTCTTTCTGGATAAGCATCCCCATAATTAATTTTTAAGGCTTCGGCGTTGTTAAAAGAAGTATTCAATACGATTGAGATATCTTTCGTGATGAACTCGCCGCCTTCTTGGTTAACATGAGTAAATTTCAATTGTTTGTCGTGGATAACAGATGTCGTTGTTTGACCGCCACCCATATCAATGACAATTGTTCCAAAGTCTTTTTCGCCATCTGTTAAAATTGTTTCTGTTAAAGCAAGCGGTGTAATCACTAATTCGTTAATTCCTAAGCCAGCTTTTTCAACACATTTACGGATGTTATGGATGATTGTTTTTGGTCCAGTATAGACAACGCCAAACATCTCCATGCGAACGCCAAGCATTCCACGTGGGTCTTTGATGCCTTCAAAGCCGTCGACGGTAAAGTCTTGCGGTAAGATTGCAACAATTTGACGTTCAGGAGGAGTTGAACGAACCAAAGCTGCAGATGCGACGTTGCGCACATCCTCATCTGTAATTTCTTTTGATTCACTGCTAACAGCTATCATTCCTTGACAGCTTTCTACTTCTAATAAATTCGCTGGTAATCCAACATTTACGCTTTTAATTTGAATGCCGGCTTTTTCTTCGGCTTGTCGAACGGCCCGTTGGATCGCTTGAACTGTTTGATCAATATCGACGACAATCCCTCGATTCAAACCGTCTGATTTTGCATTTCCAACGCCGATGATGTTCATTTGACCTTCAATATATTCAGCGACAACTACTTTGACAGAAGTTGTACCAATATCGAGGCCTACATACATTCCTGTTTTTGCCATGAACGGAATTCCTCCTCCTATTAATTCCAATATCTAAGCGGACAAAGGCGTCCGTTTAACTATCTCTTTTTTAGTATTATTCACTTCTTCCAATTTTACCATAAAAATGGGGGTTTTAGAAAGCAGATTATACGAATTTGTTCGTTAATTTTTGAAACATTTTTGTAAAAAACTTATTCTGCTTGTTGCACTTCTTGATTTTCTCCATTTGTCGGCGTACCGTTATTCGCTTCATCCGTTGCTACGCCTGCATTTGGGTCCACAACTTCTTGATTTTCAACCGCTGAATCTTCGGAAACTTCACTGCCCGTTTCTTCACTTTCTTTTTCATACGGATAAGAAAAAATGCCGACTTCCATATCAACGATTCCAGGTTTGTCCATTTGCTCGGCTACTTGTGAATAATAAGCCATTTTTTCACTTAAATCAGAAATATTAACAATCACTCGATTGCCATCATTCATATAGACATTAATCAAGTCTTTATTGGTTTTGGATGGTGCATATTTAATTTCTGAAATTCCTTGTTTAATTTCTTGAGGTAATTTGTTGTAAGAGGCCATTAATTCAGGGATTAATTTATCCTCTTTGAAATTCTCAAAAATTGGTTTGCCACTTTCAGCAGCTTTGGTGGTTTCCGCCAAAGTTTTACCATTCTCTAAAATCGGATGATAGCCGCCTTTAGTCGCAGCAAGAGCGACAATTTGATACTCTTGAATATCAATTTTAAATGAATTAATACCATTTAACTTAATGTTCGCCTTTTTTATAATTGGAAACTTTTTCTGAATATTTGCAGAAAAATAATTTCTATTTGAATACTGCTCCCATAAACCACTGCCCGTTTCAAGTTTTGACTGCTGAATAATCGCTTGACTCTCCACACTTTTGTTGCCTGAAACTGTTACTTCACTCAATCGACTAAGAGGCGAAACAAAATACAATGCCACTAAAATGGCTGTCCCTAAACAAGTTAAAATAAAGGCTAAACGCCTATATAAGCGCTTGTTCCGTGTTTTCTTAACGTTCGGTAAACGATCTGCAAAATGCTCCTCTTCTTCCACTGTTTCTTGTGGAAGATGTTGTTGAGGCTCTTCTTGACTTTGTTCTTGTAAAGTGATGGTGACTTCTGCTTGTTCGTTTTCACCTTTTGAAGCAGCTTCTTCCGCTTGCTTCTTCAAATATTCTTGGTTTTGTTTTTGCCAAGGTGTCAGTTCAGGTTGAGACTCTTCCGATTTTTTTGGAGGTAATGGTTTTCTTTTTTTGAATATATCGTTCTCGTTACTAATCTTCCACACCTCCTATCTCAGACTAACGTTTTCACAACTTGATACAAACGATCACTTGCATCTGGGATGCCTTCCCCTTTGGACGCCGTTGCCATCTGTTGTCTTTTTTCATTGTTTAATAAAATATCATCAATTGCCGCAACTAAACGAGCGCCGGTCAATTCTGCATCTGGAATCATTTCAACAGCACCAACTTTTACTAAGCTTTGCGCGTTTTTCGTTTGATGATCATTTGTGACGTAAGGACTCGGAATTAAAATTGCTGGTAATCCTAATGCGGTGAACTCTGCAATTGAGGTTGCTCCTGCACGTCCCACCATTAAATCGGTATTAGCCATCACTTCAACCATTTTATCAATATACGGTTGCACACTTATGTTTGTCAATTTCTTTTCAGAAAGCTTTAGACTTTCTTGAAGTTCCTGATAATATCTTTCTCCTGAAGCGTATAAAACTTGATACTCTCTCTCTTCAAACAAAGGAAAGGCCTGTTCAAACGCTTGATTGATTTTCAAAGCGCCACGACTTCCGCCAAATAAAACCACCGTTTTCTTTTCTGGATCCAAGCCAAACTCTGATAAAATAGCTGACTTTTCCACCGTTACGACTTCTTGTCCCCGCGGGTTCCCTGTTAAAATTGTTTTTTCTTTCGGGAAAAAACTAGCGACATCCGGAAAACAAATCGCAATTTTATCCACATAACGACTTAAAAATTTATTTGTCATTCCGGGGATACTATTTTGTTCATGAATAATTGTCGGTATTTTTAATTGGTGGGCCGCATAAACCACTGCACCAGAAACATAACCGCCTGTACCAATGACCACATCTGGTTGAAATTCACGAATAATTTTTTTTGCTTTATTAATGCTTGTTAAAAATAAATAAATTGTTTTAAAATTTTGAGGACTTAGCGAACGCTTGAATCCTTGAATTTTAATCGTTTTAAATGGAATTTTCGCCTTTGGCACAATTTGACTTTCTAGACCATTTTCTGTTCCCACATACAAGAATTCTGTTGCAGGTGCTTCTTTTTTGACGTGTTCGACGAAGGATAACGCAGGATAGATATGCCCACCTGTGCCACCACCAGTTACTAGTATCTTCATTTTCTCACATTTCACTTTCTTTTAATTGTTGAACAGCTTGCATAAAGGCTTCCCCGCGTACTTCAAAATTCGGGTATTGATCCCAACTTGCGCAAGCAGGTGATAGTAAAATAGTATCATCTTTTTCCGAATAATCAAAGGCAATGGTAACCGCCGTTTGAACATTTTCAGCAAATAAAATTGTTTCAATGTTCGCTTTTTTAGCAGCTTCCGCCAATTTTTCTTTGGTTTCTCCAAATAAAACAATTGCTTTGAGTCCCAGCAAAGCAGGAACCAATTCATCAAATGAGTTACCGCGATCCAAGCCACCCGCAAGTAAAAGTAGCTTTTGGTTGTCAAACCCACTTAACGCCATCTCTGTAGCTAAAATATTGGTTGCTTTTGAATCGTTATAAAAACGTCTTTGCTGAACTTCGCCAACAAATTGCGTTCGATGGGGAACGCCTGAAAAGTTTGTCAAAGTTTGTCTAATCTGAGCATTCGATACATTTTTTAATTTAGCTACACAAATCGCTGCGAGTGCATTTTCAATATTGTGACTACCAGGAATCCCTAGCTCATCGGCGGGCATAATATATTCTTCATTAAAATATAATTTCCCATCTAAAAGATAAGCCCCTTCTACTGCTTCTTTCGTTGAAAAAGGCAATACGTTGGCAGCTGTGGTTTTGGCTAACGTTTGAAGCTCTACTTGATTCCAATTTAAAATCAAGGTGTCATCTGCGGTCATGTTTTTTTGAATGGCCCATTTTGCAGCAACATATTCTTTCCGCGAACCATGATAATCCAAGTGTGCTTCAAAAATATTTGTAATTACTGCAATTTGTGGGTGAAACGTCTCAATTCCCATTAACTGAAAACTAGAAAGTTCCATCACAAGATCATCCTTGGCCGTTGCTTCTTGAGCCACCGTACTCGCTGGAAAACCAATATTTCCCGCCAAACGTGCCTCACCAGCCGTTCTGTCAGCATTTAGCAGTAAACCAATCATCGTGGTCGTGGTTGTTTTGCCATTGGTGCCCGTAATGCCGACAATTGGACATTCGGCAATTTGACCTGCTAATTCCACCTCAGTTATGATAGGAATTTTCCGAGTTAGTGCTTCTGCCACAAGTGGGTTTGTATAAGGAATGCCAGGATTTTTAACGATTAGTTCAAATTCTTCATCCAACAATTCAATTGGATGCCCCCCTGTAACAACACGAATACCCAAGGTTAATAAATCTTGGGCGTCAGGGTTTTGATCAAATTGTTTTGCGTCATTAACGGTAACGAGCGCACCTAACTCATGTAAGAGTTTCGCTGCGCTGACACCACTTTTAGCTAGTCCTAAAACCAACACTTTTTTGTTTTGATAGGTTGTTATTTTTTTCATTGTCAATTTCCCCTTTGATAGATTAGAAAAGAATCCATAATGTGATTCCTGAACAGATTAAACCGACAGACCAAAAGACAAAATCAATTTTCCATTCAGACCAACCACACATTTCAAAATGGTGATGAATTGGTGACATTTTAAAAATCCGTCGACCAAATAATTTAAATGAAGCAACTTGTAAAATAACACTTGCTGTTTCACAAACGTAGACAAGTCCAATTAAAAGTAGCGTCCATTCTTGATGCAAAATAATTGAAATTGCTGCTAACAATCCACCTAATGCTAATGAACCAACATCACCCATGAAAATTTTTGCTGGTTTTCTATTATAAGGGAAAAAGCCAATCAGCCCACCAATCACACTTAGGCAGATAATCACAACATCAAATTGTTGTTGTTTCCAAGCAATAATTGCATAAGTACCAAATGAAATTGTTCCTAAACCAGCAACTAAGCCATCAATCCCATCTGTCAAATTCACGGCATTAGAAAAACCGACTAACCAAAAAATAATAAACACGCCATAAAAAATACCTAACGGAACTTCTGCTACTCCAAACAAATCTAAGGTGTCTGAAAAGCCTTCACTTCGATAAACAAAGTAGAAAACCAACCCACCAAAAATTTGACCAATTAATTTTTGACGAGAATTCAAGCCCATGTTCCGTTTTTTAAAGACTTTAATGAAATCATCTAAATAACCTAGCAAACCGTATAATACTAAAATAAATAGAATAATTAGTAGAGACGGCGTAAATTGGTGGAAAAACAACCCCATTGCTAATGAAGTAATCAAGCTGGCTACAAGGAAAACGACTCCCCCCATTGTAGGGGTACCTGTTTTCACGCTATGCCAAGTCGGGCCATCTTCACGAGTAACCTGCCCTTGTTTTTTCATTTGAAAATAGCCAATGAATAGTGGCATTACGCTCACTGTAATGGCAAAACTCACCACTATGGGAATAAAAATCTGTGTCCACTCCATGTTATCTCTCCTAATTATTCTACGTTATTATTCTGTGCCTTCTAAAGTCACGGTTAATTTTTTCTCCGTAATTTCAGTTTCAGCAGCGATACTTTGTTTCGTCACATAGCCTTCACCTTTAAACTCGACAGTCAAACCTAATAGATCGCCAAACTTGGTAACATCGCTCTTGGACCAGCCGGTTAAATCAGGCATATAGTTTGTTCCATTTGTGATCAAAATCAGTTTTTGATTAGGCATTAATGTTTGACCAGACGGCGTTGATTGTTTCTTGATTTTTTCACCATCGCCGATAATCACAGGATCCACCCCGTTCACTTTGGCATTGGCCAACGCTTCCGCTGGTGTCATATTTTTATAATCAGCAACTGTGACTTTATCAGAAGCTACTTTCGTTGTTTCCGGATCTGTCTCTTTAATGTCTAACGCTAATTTCATTAATGGGTTTGCAATTGCCGCCATTGCTTCTGAAGGTGAACCTGTTTTTGCTTGTCTAAGTGTAATATACAAAACATATTCAGGATTATCCGCTGGGACCATTTCCACTACAGAAGACAAGACTTGACTTGCTCCATCAACGTACCCTTTACCATCTGAAATCTGGGCAGTTCCTGTTTTGGCAGCAACATGATAGCCTGGTACTTTATAAATATCATACGCAATCCCGTAAGTCGGGTCTTCAACAGTATCAATCATGTACGTACGAATCTGTTGAGCTGTTTGCGCTTTGATTGGGGTTCCTACGATTTGTGGTTCCGTAATCGTTTCTTTTCCTGTATTTTTGTCAACAATTTTGCTGATGTAATGAGGTTGCAACATTGAACCGTCATTTGCAATAGCTGAGAAACCTTTCATCATTTGGAAATTAGTAACTGTAATTGCTTGACCAAATGCCGACATTGCTCTATCTACAAAGTTTGTTCCTGGCAATTTACCAGCAGATTCACCACTTAAACCTGAATGCGTGCTCGTACCAAAACCAAATTTTTTCAAATATTCCATCCATTTTTCATCACCCATTTTTTGTTCTAGTTTTACCATACCAATATTACTAGACCAAGAAATGGCTTGACGATAATTCAAATATTCTTTGCCATTCAACCGAGTGTAGTCATGGTCATTCACAGTTACATCCCCAACTTGAATTCCACCAACACGATTGAATAATTCATTAGGATTAAACTGTCCTTGTTCCATAGAAGCAGCTGTTGTAAATAATTTGATTGTTGAGCCTGGTTCATAAGGACTTTCAACTAATAGGTTCTGCCACGTGCCATTATCGTCTAACCCTTGTTTCGTTTCAGGATTAAATGTTGGCCGTTGAGACATGGCAACAATTTCGCCTGTTTTTGCTTCCATTAACATGGCAGTCATAGAAACTGGTTCATATTTTTCATTAACTTGCGTCATTAAATCTTCTAAGGTATTTTGCAAGCGACTATCTAGCGTTGTGTAAATATCTTGACCATCCACTGCTTTTTTCTCTTCCGCCACAGTTCCTGGTAAGGCATTGCCATAAATATCTTTTTCAAAATACACACGGCCATCGGTTCCACTTAAAATATCATTATAGGTCTGTTCTAGTCCCATCGCACCTACTAAGCCTTCTTTATCATCATCTGGATTGGCTGCTTTTGTATAGCCAATAAAGTGAGAAGCAAACTGACCATTGGGATATAATCTGGCTGGATGTTCATTGAAATAAACACCTGAGATTTTTTTCTTTTTCAAATCTGCTTCAATTTTTTGGCGTGTTTCCAAGGTAATATTTTGACCACCTGTACCAAACTCCACTTGATATTGTGTTGACCCATCTTCATGGATCCCATTATTCAAGTATTTCAATGCTGTTTTTTTGTCTAGTTTGGTATATTTCGCTAAAATTTCAGCAATATCATCGAAGTCTTTTTTCTCCGCATATAGCTTTTCATTATTTTGTCCCGTATATTTTTTTGATAATACGACATATAACGAATAGGAAGTAGCATCTTCTGCGATCGGATTACCATATCGATCTAAAATTGATCCTCGCTTAGCTTTTACCACTTGGCTTCCTTCATATAAAGAAGCTGTTTTTTCCTTTAGTGATACACCGGCTACTTTGCCTGTTGCCACAATGTATGTCGTTCTAAAGGCAAATAAAAAGAACAATCCAATACTCGTAGCGAATAAAATGATGCCTACTTTTTTACGATTGTTCATCGGATTTAAGTTTTTCTTTTTCATGAATTGTTTAAATTTATGTCTTTTACTCATTATTTAACAGTCCTAACATTGTCGCCGTTATTTTCTAGCCCTTGTTTTTTAGCGACATCTTTGATTCGATCTGATTTAGAAAGTTCGCTTCTTTCTTGTTCCAATTTCAAAGCGTTATCTTCCTTTTCTTTAATGACTGCTTGTGTTTCTGTAATATCGTTCATGGTTTGGACAATTGTCGTTCTTACTTGAATTGTCGCAATTGCAATACCAATCGTTGCACAAACTAATACAACACCGATTAATTTTTCTAGTAAAGAGACATTTTTTAGTTTCTTTTTGGGTAATAGAGTGGGGACAGGTAGTGTTTCCTCTTGCATTTTTCTGTCTTGCTCTGTTGCCACAGTTGGCTGATCCATTTCTGGTGCTTCATAATGGAAATCATTTACTTTCTTCAATTCAGCCATGTGTCTACCCCTCTCTCTATCTAGATTTTATTTTTTCGGCAATGCGTAACTTCGCACTTCGTGAACGATTATTTTCAGATAACTCACTGTCACTTGGTAAAATTGGTTTTCTGGTAATTACTTTTAATTCTGGTTGAAATTCTTCTGGTACCACTGGAATGCCTGGTGGCAAATCTTGTACCGTACTGTATTCTTTAAACATTGTTTTAACGATACGATCTTCTAACGAATGGAACGTAATCACACTGATTCTGCCATTTTTCGCTAGCAAATCAATTGCTTGTTCTAGCGACTCTTCAACTGCCCCTAATTCATCATTAACGGCAATGCGAATTGCTTGGAAAATTCGTTTTGCAGGATGTCCACCTTTGCGTCTTGCTGGAGCTGGAATCGCCGTCTTAATAATCTCAACGAGTTCACCTGTTGTTTCAATTGGTTGCTTTTCGCGAACACGTTCAATTTCTCGAGCAATCTGTTTCGAAAATTTCTCTTCCCCATAACGAAAGAAAATTTTTACCAACTCACTATAACTATACGTATTCACCACTTCGCGAGCCGTCAAGGGTGCGTCTTGATCCATGCGCATATCTAAGGGCGCGTCTTGATGATAGCTAAAACCACGTTCTGCTTCATCTAATTGTGGTGAAGAAACACCTAGATCGTATAGAATCCCATCAACGTGGAACACCCCGTGTTCTGCCAATTCTTCTTTAATATTTCTAAAATTTGATTTGATGAAGGTCACTTGACCTTTGTCTACATATTTCTGCAAACGAGTCTTAGCATGTGCCAACGCTTTTTGGTCTTGATCAAAGGCATATAAATGACCGTGCTCATTCAATTGTGTCAGTAAGTATTCACTATGTCCGGCACCACCGAGTGTGCAATCTACGTATACGCCATCCGGCTTCACTTGTAATCCATCCACTGTTTCTTTTAAAAGAACGGTGTAATGGCGAAATTCTTCAGTCATCATTTGCCTCATTCCTAAAATCCAAAATCAATCATTGTTTCTGCTAATTCATCAAAGTTTTCTTCAGCTTCATCAGAGAATGCATGCCAACGTTCGTCACTCCAAATTTCAATTCGGTTAGAGACGCCGATAACAACACAGCCTTTTTCTAAACTGGCATGTGTTCGTAAATTCGCTGGAATATTGATACGACCTTGCTTATCAATCTCACATTCTGTTGCAGCGGAATAAAAGAATCGTACAAAGGTACGTGCATCTTTCTTAGCTAAGGGCATTTCTTGAAGTTTTGCTTCAAGTTGTGACCATTCATTTAAAGGATAACCAAATAAACAGCCATCCATCCCTCTCGTTACCACAAATTTTTCACCAAGTTCCTCACGAAACTTTGATGGAACGATTAGGCGGCCTTTGGCATCGATATTATGTTGGTATTCACCCATAAGCATAGCCAATACACCCGCTTTTCCACTTGATAGAACAAGTCTACCACATCCCACCACTTTCTACCACTATAAATCTAAAAACTTCTATTTTTTAACTGTTATTTAAAATTTCTGTAATATTTACAGGGTTTTATGTAACAAGCATCATCCAACAAAAAATGTTATTATAACAAGGTTTTTACTATGTTTTTTATCAAATAACCCCCAAAATAACAAAAAAACCCCACGGAGTGGGGAGTTGTGGGGGACATTTTCCCACAGCGTATTTCCCCTATTGTCTCCACGCTTTATTACAGTAGATAATGACTGATATTTAGCAAGATAAGCAACACATACAACACAAACGTTAGTAAAAACGTCAACCGCCAAAACATCTTGAAATATCGTCTATATAAAATCTCTCCATAATAATAAGCTTGAAACAGGGCAACAGCGACTCCTAATAACAAAATAGAAATCACAAAATACGGCATAATCGATTCATCATAACTATCTTTGGATAACTCATGGATCCCTATGAATAAAAACGGAATGGCCAAATCCGGTGCTTTTATTTTCCAACGTTCCGTTAGGGAAAAAGTGGACACGAGAAAATTGCACGCAAAGAGCACAATTACCGGAAAAATATACCAAAATAACATTATTGCCGAAAACGACACCATTCTCTCAACAAATCCTTTCATTCCACCTGCTATAACTATACTTCATCAACGTTACACAGATGTTTCATTTCGTTTAAATATATGTGCTAAAAGCCCTTTTTGCTTGCTTTTTCATATAAAAAACGGATTACTTATCAAACCATTTTTAAAACGAGGCCTCACCTATCGCGGCCACTTATTTTTGAATGTTTTTTATAAGCTTTTCTTCTCGTATTGTGTCATACTTCTATTATAATGGATTTAGAACAAAAAATGTTGATTCGGGGTGAATCTTTTGATTAATTATTTATTATTGAAAAATGACTATTTTGAACCTTGTTCACCAGACGATGAAGCCCTAAGTTGGATTTCGGTAGAATCTCCTACAGAAGAAGAAATCGAGCGTCTCGTCAATCAATACCACTTACCAACAGATTATCTTACCGGCGTTTTAGATGATGAAGAAAATGCTCGAGTGGAAGGTTTCCGCCACGAAAAATTACAAACGCCTACGTTACTTTTATTTCGTTATCCCAAAGCTAGTATCAGTCCTAGTGGCTATCTGCAAGTAGAAACGGTGCCGATTGCTTTAATCGCAACCGTCGATAACAAACTAATTACTGTTAGCAATGGGCCTAACGACATCGTTCATGGGATTCAAAAAGAGGCGTTCACGCATCAAGATCTTTCTATTGAGAAGGCCTTAATTTTAGCCCTTTCATGGAAGATGGCCCTTTCCTTCAATAAAAACTTACAAGCACTTATCCAACAAACCAACAAACTTGAAGGAGAGCTCCAAGTAGCCACAGAAAATAGTCAATTGTATCAGATTATGGACATTCAAAAAAGTCTAGTTTATTTCGAAGCAGCTTTAACGGATAATTTAAAAGTATTAAAACGTTTATATAGCGCTGAAATTTTTAATCATCCAGAAAAACATTTGCCATTTTTAAGGGATATTCTGATTGAACTAGAACAAGGACTGAATACGACTAAAATACAACTAAAATTAGTTGATAACATTAGTAATACTTTTTCAGCAATCGTTTCAAATAACTTAAATAATGTCATGAAAATTTTAACATCCTTAACAATTGTCCTGACCATTCCGACCATCATCGGAGGAATTTACGGCATGAATGTGAAACTCCCTTTTGCAGAGCATGAATATTCTTTTTGGATTATTTTTGCCATCACTACCTTAATCTGCGTAATTAGTATTCGAATTTTAAAGAAAAAGAATCTCTTATAACTTTAGGTTGCTGTTTTCAGGAAAAGGTTGTACACTATTAGCAGAAATTAAAAAGGACGTGTCATTTATGAACGACAAAGAACAAAGTCGCTTTTCAAAAATCACGAAAGTCGTGGTTTGGCTAATGCTGATCGCAATTGTAGGTTCAACTGTTTTAACAGCAATTCTTAGTCTTTAAACTGGAGAACTTTTTCACACATTAAAAGTAAAAAAACAGCCCTTTCAATTGATAGAAGGGGCTGTTTTTTTACTTGCTCAAATAGAGCGGCTATTTTTTCGCCATCGCCAACAGCTCTTGTGCATGTTCAATGGTTAATTTCGTAATTTCACTTCCTGCGAGCATACGCGCAATTTCGTTTACTCGCTCTTTTTCAGATAAAATTCGGACGCTTGTTTCTGTCCGACCCGCCACAATTTCTTTTTCAATAAAATAATGTTCATCAGCAACGGCTGCCACTTGTGGCAAGTGCGTGATACACAACACCTGCGAATTTTCTGAAATTTGATAAATTTTATCGGCAATCGCCTGTGCTACACGGCCACTGACTCCTGTATCTACTTCATCAAAAACAATACTAGTGATCCCTTGCGTTTGAGAAAAGATTGTTTTCATAGCCAGCATCACTCGCGAAAGTTCTCCGCCAGAAGCCACCCGAACTAACGGTTTTAATGGTTCCCCTGGGTTAGTAGTAATATAAAATTCTACTCCGTCTAAGCCATTTTCTTGTAAATGCTCAAGTTCTGTAAAACGGACTTCAAATTCAGTTCGCTCCAAATATAGTTCTTTTAATTCGGTTAAAATTTGTTGTTCGAGCTCTTTGGCTAGGCGCTTTCGTTCTTTTCGTAAAGCTAATGCTTGTTGATGAGCGGCTTGTTGTTTCTCTGCAAGCAACGCTTCTAAGTCACCTGTACCACCTTCCAAAAAATCAGCCTCTGCTAACTCTTTGGTAATTTCTTCATAGTAAGATAAAATCGTTTCGATCGAATCGCCATATTTACGCTTCATTTGACGGATTAATTCTAAACGATTTTCTACTTCATTCAAGCGACCTTCGTCTAGTTCTAAGCCATCAATCAACCTAGAAAGATCTCCACTAGCTTCTTGTAGTAAGTAGTAGGCATTTTGAACAGTATCTGACAATGATTTATATTCTGGATCAAGGGATTCAATCGAAGCGAGTTCATTCATACTTGTTCCGATTTTATCCAAACTACTATCGTCTTCACCATTTAGCGCGGCATAACTAATCGTCAGTGCATCAGCAATCTTTTGAAAATTGTTCAGTTTATTGCGTTCTTCTAGCAATTGTTCTTCTTCACCAGCCACTAACTGTGCACTAGCAATTTCATCACTTTGAAAATGAAGCATGTCCATTCTTTGGGCAAATTCTTTTTCATTTTTTTGTCGCTTTCTGACTTTGGCTTCGAGTGCGCGATACTCTTGATACGCCTGTGTATATTTTTCTTTGACTGCTAAAAGTTTTTTCCCACCAAATTCATCTAACATATCAATATGGCGTTCACTTTGCATCAATTCTTGATGTTCATTTTGGCCATGAATATCTACTAAATATTCCCCAATTCTTTTTAAATTAGTAATGTTGACAATTCGTCCGTTGACACGGCAAACATTTTTACCAGAAGCGGAAATATCTCGTTGAATCACTAAAGAATCTTCTTCTGTTTCAATACCTAATTGTTCTAATAATTGCTTTAATTCTTGACTTTTCGGCATTGAAAAAAGTCCTTCCAAGGTGCATTTATTTGCTCCTTGACGAATATAGTCACTGGAGCCACGTCCGCCTGTGAGTAATCCCATTGCATCAATAATGATGGATTTCCCCGCACCCGTTTCTCCCGTTAAAACGGTCATACCCATTTGAAACTCTAATTGTAGCGAAGAGATAATCGCAAAATTTTTCACGGAAAGTTCTTGTAACATCTTGTTCACCTCATTCTTTATAGATAGCTTAACAGCTCTTTATGAAGTTTTTCTGCCGCCTCCTCAGTTCGTGCAATCATGAGGACACTATCATCATCGTTGATGACGGCAAAAAGTTTCTCTTGGTAATTCTTTTCGATTAAACTACCACACGCCGCTGCATTGCCAGGAATGGTTCGTAATACGACATATTTTTCCATTTGTTCTGCAGCTACAAAGGCATCTTTTAAAAGCTTTGCAAGTTTAGCACTCGTATTAGCTTGTGTTTCTAATGGAAGGCTATATCGATAACCCCCTTCTGCAGAAGGTACTTTAATCAGTTTCATATCTTTAATGTCGCGAGAAATCGTTGCTTGTGTAACAGCTACGCCCTTTTCTTGTAAATAGTTGACAAAATCTTCTTGCTTTTGAATATTTTTTTCAGTCAATAAACGTGTAATTAAACGGTGTCTATCTTGCTTTCTCATGGCGCCGCTCTCCTTTTCAGTTTACTCTTGCCCTCATCATAGCTTATTTTTATGCATTTTAAAAGACTAAACAAAGAAAAGAATAACAAAAAGCAAGGGAAGCTCCGCTGACTTTTTGTTATTCTCTACTTCTATTCTGCTGGAAGTTCAATTCCTAATTCATCTTTTAAATAGGTAGTTAAATTAGTCGTTTCTTTGGTTGATTCATTGACAACATTCCACGTTTTGCCAATCGCTCGGCGATTCCTTTTGGTTAATTCTTCAGCAGGTTGCTGCTCGTCTTCTAAACGTAAAGAACCGTATTGATAGCCCATTATTAACCCCTTATTCCATTCCGTATCCCAATAAACATAAAACAAATAGGTCTCACCAGCTGCTAAATAAAAATCTCCTTCATACTGTAGTATTTCAACAAGCTGACGACTTTGCTGAATTGGCGGCATTCGTCTTGTTGCACGTCCACGATTCAATTTATCAACATTTTCTTTCGCATCATTTAAAAACATCCGCCCTTCTTCCATAATACCGCCTGGTCGCGCAAATTCAATCGTAGGTGCTAATTCGCCTTGAATATTTTTTAGTACTTGGATTTTTCCAAATGTCCATGGGTAGATTTCTCCATTATAAGGACTACTAGGATCATTAGCAGGCGCGTCTGCTTTATCTAAAGAAAGAACTTTGCCAATAACAATATTTGTTGACAAAGATTGGATATCTTTTGGGATTTCAGGATTATACATTAACAGTCGTTGCGATCCACCGGATTGATTAATAACCTTACTTTGGTCAATTTCATCAAGATATGAATAATATTTTCTTTCTGAAGAATCAATACTATTTTTCAAGGCTTTTTTCTTTAATGAATTGGAAGTTGTTGTTATTTTTTCAGCAGCAACTTGTTTCTTCTCGTTCTCTTTAACGAAATTAATCATTAAGAAAGCGAACGCCAACAAAGAAAGCGCTACCAAAAATACTATGGGATTTTTTTTCATTTTTTCACCACCCATATATTCTTGCTAAGATATCATTATTCGCTTTATCAACAGCAAGATTTGTATTAGTACTTCCAGAACGTATCATAATGCCATTTGAATGTGCAATCCCGAGCGCATGCCCAATTTCATGTCTAGCAATAGTCCCATTCTTCATCGATGAAGCTCGTAAATACATAGTATTATAATTAATTTTAGCATAGTAGTAGTTTATTCGCGTAGCTTCTCGCATCCCAGTTGCAATCATCCTATCTCTGCCATCAAAAAAATCTGTAACCCCACCTATTCCCGGATTTAACTTTGTCGAATAAAAATCAATTGATGTCCCATAGTTATTTCCTTGTTTATAAATATACAAAGGATTCCCCCACGGAGTATACATCCAATTTCTAATCGCTGTATCGGTATTACCAAATGTTGCGGTTGGTCCTAACCAATAACTAATCCCATTAATTCCTCTCGATAATACGCCAGGAAACCTAGAGGCTGCAAATGCATCAACACCAGTACCCAAAACGATTGCTACAAAAAAAACCAGAAATTAATAACTTCATTTTTTTCATTTTTTTACCTCTCTATTCAATTACTTGGTCTTACTAAAATAGTTTGTCTGATCAGAACTATCCTTAGTTTAACATTAAAAAATACACCAGTAAATTAAAATAAGATTAAATAATATTTTCGATGTTTTTTTAATTATTATTTAAAAGATACATATCTTAAAAATGTTATTTCATCACGATAAAAAAGGACTAATAAAGTTCAATTCAACGACTATTTTTATTCAAATCCCTTTCTATCATTATTAAATGTCTCACTAATTCATTTATAAAATAAAAAAAGACCTGAGACAGTTATACTTCTAATGGCTGTCTCAAATCCCTTTTTGTTTAATTGCTTAGTCTACAAACTTTGCTGCCTTTCTCATCATTCCGCTAATTTTTGATGCGCATGCGCGACAACTTCTTCAATGGATTCTGTCGCTTGATAGGATCCTTCTCCCTCAACAGAAACTAAATGTGCCAAAAATTCAATGTTTCCTTCGCCACCAGTGATTGGTGAAAAATCCAAGTTTTTCACATCATAACCATTATTCATGGCAAAGCGTGTAATTTCCTCCACAACCATTTGATGGGTTTCTGGATCACGCACGATTCCTTTTTTCCCAACAAACTCTTTGCCAGCTTCGAATTGTGGCTTAATTAACGCCACCACACTACCGTCTTTTTTCAAAATATCATGAAGAGGTGGCAAAATTAAGCGTAATGAAATAAAGGAAACATCAATCGTTGCAATATCCGGCACCCCTTCGGTGAAATCTTCAGGTTTACTATAGCGAAAATTGGTACGTTCCATTACCACCACGCGTTCATCTTGCCGAATTTTCCATGCTAGTTGGTTGTAGCCAACATCTAAAGCGTAACTCAAACGAGCCCCATTTTGTAAAGCGACATCGGTAAAACCACCTGTGGAGGAACCAATATCTAGCATTGTTTTGCCTTGAACGTTGATTGCAAAAACATTTAGTGCCTTCTCTAGTTTTAAGCCCCCACGAGAAACATAAGGCATTACTTGGCCCTTAGTATGTAAGGGTGTCTCCACAGAAATTTTTTCCCCTGGTTTATCTAAACGTTCATTTTTATCATTGTAAACCAAACCAGCCATCACGCTGCGTTTGGCTTTTTCTCGTGTTTCAAATAGTCCTTGATTAAACGCCAAGACATCGACGCGTTCTTTTTTCATAAGTGCCTTCTTTCTATCTCAATTGTAACTGAGTTAACAAGTTTGTTAAATGTTCTTCTGAAAAGTTAGGAACATTTGCTTTGATTTTTTCTAAAACAGCGCTGCCTTCTGCTAATTGATGTGTTAGCGCATCTTTCGCGCCAGCAATCCCTAGAAGAGCTGGATACGTACTTTTATTCAACGCTTCATCTCGGCCTACTTTTTTACCTAAATCTGCTTCTGTACTTGTGGCATCTAATAAGTCATCACGAATTTGAAAAGCCAAGCCATAGTGATGCGCAAACTGTGTCAGTAAACCAATGACTTCTTCTGTTTGATTGGCTAATACGCCCCCAGCAATTAAGGCGAATTCAATTAGCGCTCCAGTTTTCTTTTCATGAACAGCCGCTAACTCTTCTAAAGTCAAGCTGACTTTTTCTCCTTCAATATCACCCATTTGGCCGGCAACCATGCCTTGATTCCCCGCTGCCTTTGCCAGTTGTTGCATCAGTAAAACTTTTTCACTTAAGCCTAATTGACTCAAAGAAAGTAACTGAAATGCACCTGTTAATAAGCCGTCCCCTGCTAAAATGGCAGTCGCTTCACCAAACACTTTATGATTGGTTGGTTTGCCACGACGTAAATCATCATCATCCATTGCTGGTAAATCATCATGAATTAATGAATACGTATGAATCATCTCTAAAGAGGCAGCCACTTGGTAGTCTTGTGTTTCCATCTCTTTTTGAAAAGCGGCCACTGTTGTTAGCACTAATAGCGGGCGTAATCGTTTACCACCTGCGTGTATTGAGTAGAGCATTGCTTCTTTCAAACGCTCATTTTCAGTATATTCTGCGATAAAATCGACCATGACTTTTTCAACCAACGGTAAATGCTGTTGACTAAAATTCGTCATTACGCTTCCTCGCTCTCTTCAAAAACAATTTCTTCATTGTTTTCTGTCATCATTTTCGTTAAAGTTTTTTCCGCTTTTTCCAATGTATCTTGACATTGTTTACTTAATGCCATGCCCTCTTGAAAGGCAGCTAAGGCTTCTTCCAAAGGAACATCTCCTCGTTCTAAGCGCTGAACGATTTCTTCTAAGGCATTTAATGATTCTTCAAACGTTTTTTCTTTTGCTGGCATGTTAAAACTCCTCTTTTTTCGCTGTAATTGTTTCGACATTTGCTTGAACTGTACCGTCAGCATAATGAATCGTTAATTGATCTGCTGGCTGTAACTCGGTAACAGTTTTAACGACACGGTCCTCTTTTGTAGTATAACTATATCCTCGACCCATAATTTTGAGTGGGCTGAGTAAGTCTAATTGTTGAACAGCAGACGTGAATTGCTTTTGTTTGTTTAGGAACAATTGTGTCATTTGCGTTTGCAAGTTTCGTTGTAAAAATGCCAACTGTTGCTGACTTTCTCTTAATTGTCCCTTTGGTGTCTGTTGTTGCAATTGAGCGATAATTCCTTGGGCTTGACGTTGTTTTTGGTGATGAATCGTTGTCATTGCTTGGAAAAGACGTTGCGTCATTCGATCTAATTTAATCGTTTGACCTTCATAAAGTCGCTCAGGTTGCTTAAACACATAAGAGTTTTGTAGTCGTTGGAAACGTTCTGTTCGTTGTTGCAAGAGATATAAAAAGCTTTGTTCTAAACGACTACGCCGTTCACTAATTCTTAATAGTTCTTCATTTAAAACTGGTACCGCTAGTTCCGCTGCTGCCGTTGGCGTTGCTGCACGAACATCTGCTACCATATCGGCAATTGTCACATCTGTTTCGTGCCCAACCGATGAAATAATCGGTGTGGTGGCAGCATGAATGGCTCGAGCCACTTTTTCTTCATTAAATGGCCATAAATCCTCGATTGAACCACCGCCACGGCCGATGATCATCGTATCAAAATCGCCTTGCGCATCGGCTCGCTGAATGTTCCGCACAATGTCATCCGCCGCCTGCTCGCCTTGGACCAAGGTTGGAAAAAGGACCAGTTGTGCAATCGGATACCGTCTTTTGACTGTCGTAATGATATCCCGAATGACAGCACCACTAGGACTTGTAACCACAGCGATTCGTTTGGGATAACGAGGCAACTGTTGTTTAGGCCCTTCAAAAAGTCCTTCTTTTCCTAGTTTTTCTCTTAATTCTGCCAATGCTTGATAAAGTGCACCTACACCATCTGGTTCCATATGTTCAATATAAATTTGATAGGAGCCGCTGTTTTCATAAAGCGAAATCCGCCCCACCACCATGACTTTCATGCCTTCTTTTGGTTGAAACTTCAATTTTTGAAAGGCTGATTTAAACATAATTGCAGAAATCTTCGCATGGTCATCTTTTAAACTAAAGTACTGATGCGCGTTCGCTCGGAAGCGAAAGTTCGAAATTTCACCTGTTAAATAGACACGTCCTAAGTAAGGGTCTGCATCAAATTTACGTTTTAAATACTTCGTTAAGGCTGTTACTGTTAAATACTGTTGCGTCATTTTTTCACCTTACTTTTGTTTTTTTGCTGCCTCGACTGTTTGATACATTAACATGGTAATCGTCATTGGGCCAACACCTTTGGGAACTGGTGTGATATAGCTTGCAATTTCAGAAACTTCATCGAATGCTACATCACCAATCAATTTTCCTTCTTGATTGCGATTCATACCCACATCAATCACTACCGCACCTGGTTTCACGAACTCTTTGGTGACAAAATGCCCGCGTCCAATTGCTACAACTAAAATATCCGCTTCTTTTGCAACTTCTGCTAAATGTTCAGTTTTAGAATGGGCAATCGTCACGGTCGCATTTTTCATTAACAATAATTGTGCCATTGGCTTGCCAACAATATTGCTTCGACCAATAACCACCGCACGTTTACCTGTTAAATCAATATCATAGGCTTCAAACATCTTCATAATTCCATACGGCGTGCAAGGAATCATTTCAGGTTTGCCGACAAACAAACGGCCTAAATTCATTGGATGGAACCCATCTACATCTTTTTTGGGATCAATCGCTAATAAAATCTTTTCTTCATCAATATGTTTTGGCAAAGGTAGTTGTACAAGAATGCCATGAAAGCGTGAATCTTGATTATATTTATCAATCTCAGCCAATAATTCTTCTTCTGAAATAGTTTCTGGCAGTTTTTCGACCTTTGACAGAATGCCAATTTTGGCTGCTGCACGTTCTTTATTTCTCACATACGTTTGGCTGGCAGGATTTTCCCCAACTAATAAAACAACTAATCCTGGTTGGATGCCTTGTTGTGTCATCTTTTCTACATCTTTTTGAATCTCTGCTTGCATTTGATCTGCTAATTCACGACCGTTAATTACTGTACTCATTCCTTCGCTCCCTCTATTGTTTCTTTACTTCTTTAATAGTATTTATTTTAGCATATAACCCAGTATCTTAACACCAGTTAGATAGTAAAAAAAGATTCAGAGCTTACGCCTCTGAATCAATTTCTTTCATTACATTTGATAACACACCATTAACAAATTTACGTGAACGGTCGTCGCTGTATTTTTTACTTAACTCAACGGCTTCATTTAATGCCACAATGTTTGGCACATCTGAAACGTATAGCATTTCAAAAATAGCTAAGCGTAAAATAACAATATCTATTTTGGCTAAGCGTTGCATAGACCAGTTATTACCTAAATGGTTCGTAATCACTTCGTCTAGTTCTGCTTTGCGGCTACACACACCGCCGACAAGTAAATCTAAATACGTAGGGACTAGGTCTTCGCCATCTTCACTAACGATTTCCCGATTATCATAAGCCAATGCATAATCAATGGCATCTTGTTTGGTTAAATCAGCATTAAAATCTAAAGGAAAAAGGGCTTGGAGCGCTTTTTCACGAATCTCGTGACGGGTTAATTCTGTTTTACTCATTCTCTTCTCCATCTTCATCTTCTGGGAATAATTCATTTAAGTCTGGTTGAGGGATTTTTTCAGGTACTACCGCTACAACATGAATATTCACTTCAACTAAATCAATATCTGTCATAAATAAGACTTGTTGTTTCACACGGTCTTGCATTTCTAACGCAACTTTTGGCACAGAAACACCGTAGTTCAAGTAACAATAGATATCGACTTTTAAGCCTTCTTCTTCTGTTCGTAAATATACACCCTTGCCGTGTGCTGCACGGCCTAATAATTCATTCACATTATTGGCGAACGTGCCACGCATCCCATAAACGCCCTCTACTTTTGAAGCAGCGATTCCGATAATTACTTCAATGACTTCAGGAGCGATCACGATTTCTCCTAAAGAATCGTTTGCATTGATTACAAGATTTTTTTCTTCTGACATTTGGTTGTCCTCCTTATCTATTACGCACAAAATCGTTCAATAAACGATTTATTTGATGAATCACTAAGTCTCTTAAGGATTCTCTTTTAAGCAACGGATGATTCTTAAAAATTAAAACAACACTGGTTTCTTCAGTTAGTTGTGAAAGAACGTCCAAATTTTGCTTATCAATACTCGTTCTTAGTTTATCATTAATTAGCCTATTTCGCTACCAGAAAAGCTAAGTTCTGACTAAAAGAACAGATAATTTCTTGTCATAAATTTCTAATTCAAGCCTTTAGACGTAAAAATAAGAAAGACCAAGTAATTTTGGCTTTCTTATTTTTACGTCTTTATTCTTCAGGATAACGTTCCATTAGTTTCGTCCGATGCTTTTGCATAATCATTTCTAAAGAGATGTCATATTTATCGGCTAAAATAAATAAATTATCCAACACATCGCCTAACTCTTCCGTTAAATTTTCCAGATTCTCTTCATCCGCCAAAACTGTTTCATCCGGTCGATCACGGCCAATTTCAATTGTCCGAATGGCCCGACAAACTTCGCCGACTTCTTCTGTTAAAAAGTTGGAACGAATAAACGGATCATATTGATACCAGTTACGTTTTTTATAAAACGCGCTAATAAACCGCTGATACTCTTGGATATCCATGTTCTCCCAACCTTTATAAAATGATTAATTCTTTTGGCGCATGTGTTAATACACGATTACCTTCAGCAGTAATTAATAAATCGTCCTCAATACGCACGCCACCAATTCCTGGCAAATAAATTCCAGGTTCGTCCGTAATCACATTCCCTGGTACAAACTGTTTATCTGCTCGGAATGAAACATTTGGTCCTTCATGAATTTCTAATCCAATGCCATGACCAGTACTGTGGCCAAACGCATCGCCATAGCCATAGGAAGCAATATGATCCCGTGCAATCGCATCTAATTGAATGCCCGTCAACCCAGGTTCAGCTTCTTCTAACACTTTTAATTGTGCTTCTAAAACAATGTCATAAATTTCTTTTAGTTTTGGCTGAATACTACCAATGGCAAATGTCCGTGTCATATCAGAAACATAGCCTTCATAATAACAACCGAAATCTAAAGTGATTAACTCACCTTTTTCGATGACTTTATGGCTAGCAACGCCATGTGGCATCGCCGAACGTAGACCGCTGGCCACAATTGTCTCAAAAGAAACACCACTGGCTCCTTTTGAACGCATGAAGAAATCTAATTGATTAGCCACTTCAATCTCTGTCATTCCAGGTTTAATCATCTCTAAGACAAAGGCAAATCCTTGATCCGCGATGGCACACGCTTTTTCAATAATCGCTACTTCTTCTTCATCTTTCACTTCTCTTAATTCTTCAATCAAACCCATTACAGGAACTAATTCACATGGTAAAATTTCTTCCAATAAGCTATAATCAGCGAAACTAACTTGCGTTTCTTCAAAAGCTAAATTATCTAATTGCAAACGTTCAGCTAAATCTGCTACTTCGTCAAAAATATGTCCTGTGTTTTTAACGATAGTAAAACCAGTTGCTTGTTCCGCAGCTTGTTCCGTATAACGAAAATCCGTTACAAAAAAAGCTTTATCTAATGTAATCATTGCCAAGCCCGTTGTCCCAGTAAAATTGGTTAAATAACGTAAATTATACGGACTTGTCACTAAAAATCCTTGTAAATTATTTTCTTTCATTAACTCCCGTAGCTTTTCGACTCTTGCCATCATTGGTTCGACCTTCTTTCTTTTTTCTCATTTTTCATTATAGCAAATTTGCTTCAGAAAAGCATGAATCACCAAAAAACTTCATCGAGAAAGTTTACTGAAAATTTTACCTTTCCTTATTTTTTGCTTAACACTTTTGTAGTAAACTAATTTAGCGACTTCAAGGAGGAAATTATGAACGTTTATTTATTTCTGGCACTATTTTTCATTATTATCGGCATTTTAAGCTATAGTTTTTTTATTGAACCTAAATGCTTAGTCATACACAAAAATCAAATTAAAGTAACAGAATCAGGGAAAACCTTACGGATTGTTCAACTCTCTGATATTCATTTAAAAAAGAATTATTCTGTGAAGGCCTTAAAACAGATTGTTGAAAAAACAAATACATTACCACCAGACATAGTCGTTTTTACAGGAGACTTATTTGATGATTATGCCCGTTTCGGTATCGAAATTCAGGATGAAGTGAGTCAACTTTTCCGTAAAATTAACGCCCCTTATGGCAAATTCGCTATTTATGGCAACCACGAGTATAGCGGGTTAGATACCAATTTTTACGAAACAATCTTAGAAGCTGCCGACTTTACCGTACTAAAAAACACGGGCAAATTACTGCCTGTCTCACACCGCATCTCCTTGTACGTCGCTGGTTTAGAAGATTCGTTATATGGACAAACCGACTTAGCTGCAGCTTTAGTCAACCGCCCTACTGGAACGCCCACTCTGCTACTAACCCATGAGCCAGATGTCGCAGACTCAGCAGTCAACAAAAACATTGACCTCATTTTAGCAGGACATAGTCACGGCGGACAGATTCGCTTGCCTTTTTTCACTTACAAAAATCAGCTTGCCAAAAAATATACACATGGGCTTTATCATTTAGAAGATGAAACGCCGCTAATTGTTCACCCAGGAATCGGAACCACTAAAATCAGCGCACGCTTTGGTGTCTTACCAACAATTGAACTGATTGAGTTAACTATTTAACTATGCATTAAAAAGACCGCCCCACGTTAGAGAAAAATTCTCACGTTGGACGGTCTTTGATTATGTTCGATTAATGATGAAAATCTTGCTCGTGATCTTCTTCTACTTTCGCTTTTCCTAGCGTATAAAATTTGCTGCCATTTAACCCGAGAATAAATAGCACAACCACTAGTAAAAGAATTGATAAAGATAACAATAAGGTCTGCAAGCCATCGCCATGTGCAACCATTAATTGACGTAAAATTGCGGTTAAACAAATTAAAATCAAATAACGAATCGGAATATGGTGTCCTTCTTGAATATAGCGAAGAATCATCATAATAAACTCAAATAACATAAAGAATGAAATAATTTCTTGCATGATAACTGAAAAATTATCCGGCGTCATTGGCTTCATGAGATATGTAGCGAGGTCAACTAAATAACTAGCCATAAATACTAATAAGAAAACTCCTAAAATCCCTAATACAATATCCAAAATCAAATTCACGTACTTCTTTACTACACTAAAATTCTTCTGCATAATACCCTTCTTTCTTTTGACTCAATTATTTTATAACATGCTTGTTATTACATTAAATATATCATCAATTAACCTTGTCAGACAAGCAGTTAAACCCAATGTGAGATTTTTTTTATTTTGAGATGTTTCTTTATTTTCCGGCTAACCCTTTATGCAAGACAAAAAAAAGCTGAATCCGCAGATTCAGCTTTTTAATCATATTAGTTAGCTACTGGATAAACTGATACTTTAAGATTTATTTTTTCTAATAATCCCTAACTTTATTCAACGCTTATAAAATAGGCATTTGTATTAAGTGCTATATTCTGATAATTCCTATATTTTCTTAAAAAGTATGGTCAAAGTATGGTCATTTCATACCTAGACGAATAAAAATAATCTTAATATAATATAGTTAACTACTAGCAAGGAGTTGATTTCTATGAAACCAAATTATGTAGGAACAATTCATAAAATTAAGGTATTAACTACTTATCCAGAAATGTTAGTCCGCTTTTCTTTGCAAACTCAAAAAGAGACTATCAACTGCATTATTTCTAAAAAAGAATTGGCGGATGAATTACTCATGTTACCTGATGGCACAGAGCTTGCTGTTTATGGTAGGTATAATCAAAAAAGGCAACTAGTTGTGGTGAAAATGTGTGTGCGGAAAATACAAAAAACTATTCCTTAAAAAAGGAATAGTTTTTATTTTTACATATATTGTTCTACATGTTCAATTTCTTTTTGTAATTCTTTTTCATCGTACTTATCATACTTACCAGCTTCGTGTGCAATCTTTTTAATTTCATGCATGGCTCTTTTCTCAACAAGCCATTTTTTCATACTATGTTTTTTTGCATCTTCATTTAGAGAATCTAATTCTTCTAAATTTGAATCCAGTTTGTTCAAAACATCTGCAATTTTTACTAATGCTTTTGCTTCTTTTTCTTCATAGTTTGACATAATAGATAACACTCCTTAAACATTTGATACTTTAAGTCTACTCCTCTATTATTTTATTTGCAAATAAAAATATATGGACCATACAGGACTCGAACCTGTGACCGAACGGTTATGAGCCGTTTGCTCTAACCAGCTGAGCTAATGGTCCAAGTAAGAACCACCTTATTGGGGATAAAATAGTTCTTACTGGTTATAGCTTGATATATAATAATTTTACTTTACTGATTTTCAATTTTCAACAAAAAAACGACCGTCTTATTGAGAAAAGGCGGTCTGCGTGAAAAAATAAGAGTTTAAATATGTATCAATATTTTACAATATCTGTTTTTTGAGTTCAATAATTTTTATGTAAAAAGTTGCCGCCTCGTTTGGGAAAGGCGGCAATAAGTAGTAATAAAACAAAAAGTTTGGTAAACATATTTTACCGCTTTCTTTTTTAAATTTCAACAAAAAAATGCACCTATCTTAGGACTTGGAAAAAGATAGGTGCACCCTTCTTTTATTCTCATAAAAGAAGGTCAAATATGGAAATATCAAAAGGTAACTATATTTTAAATCAGATGCTTTTAAATTTCAAGCTATTTTACAACTGGACAAACAGTCTCTAAACGTTTGTACCATGGAGCATTTTTAGGCCATTTCTCTTTACCAAAGAACGGTATTTCTTTTCCGTTGTTCTCTCTGTATACTGTTTTTATTACTTCTGCCTCATCGCCATGATATAAACGTCGGCAATTCACTCCATTACAGAAGAATGTAGCCCAGTGATCCCCGTTATCTTCTAATTTTCCTGTTTTACTATTAATTGGTCGTTGATATAAACAAAACATCGTTGCTTCTCTCCCTTTTATTGTATTTTGATTGTTATTACTTGAGTTGCTATTGTTTTCGTTTTGATTTCCCATATATTTTTTTATTTGGCTAATAAAATAGTCTTTTACTGCGTTTGTTTCTTTTCCATGCAATTCCCACGAACGATGAGGACATGCTGTAGGAACAAATTCTTTGTGCAATCTTACAGTATCTCTATTAGGTTGCATTCCCCAAAACTTCATATCTTCGGCTACTTGCTTAAATGTCATTTGCTCATTCGCTAAAAAGTCTGCATCGCTAGCGCCCATCGATTGACAAACCTCATAACCAACATAGTTCAAATTTCCATCTGAATTTGCTGTATGCCAAGCTGCGTTGAATGTATCTTCTACACGTGCAATTGTATTTCGATCAATATAATAATGAGCAAAACCATTCGCTAATTGCGTAGGAGACATTACAGCTAAAGCATTAACATATTGCGCAGCAGTCGCATAAATACTTCCTGCATCGTTATGAATGACAACGCCTTTTGGTGTTGCGTTGGGGCGTCTACCAGCAATTCCTCCACAAACAGATTGATTAATTACCTGTACCATCTTTCGGTTCACCTCCTTTATCATTTTCATCTTTTAATTTGCTTAGATGATTTTTAACCCAAGAAGGTAACGGAACACCTAGCTGCCCTAAGTTTTCTGTAATCGAAAGACCATAAACAGCAATGTAAAATAAAACAAAACCATCAGCAATAGATGAGAATCCCATTATTTTTAAATATGGATAGGTCACTATAACTAAACATACAACAAGTAAATGTTTAATTAATCCAGGTAATCCCTTTGTACTATTTCCTTCTTCCCTGTAGATTCCCTTACAAATACCTGTTGCAATATCTCCTAACACAATCCAAACAAACACTTGGATAAAGCCGTTTGAAATTAAATTTTTAAATTCTGCTATTAACGCTTGATTATCAATAATCACCATGTCTTCCACCTTCCAATAATAAAAACCGCTTAGCCTTTGCTAAACGGTTTTCCTGTCATTTTTGTAAATTCATCTTCTGTTATACAAAGTGGTACAAATTCTGCAACTTGTTCATCTGTAAAACAGCCCCAGTCATACATCATTTTAATGTCATCAAATGTAAACATTTTATTCCACTCCTTCTGCTAATTTTTCGTTAATTTCTTTTACCTGATTGGTTAATTGATTAATCGCAAGCATTGATTTTGCACTAATTTGCGCAAAATTATCTGCTTTTTTCGTTACTTCTGAAAGCTCTTTTTTTAAATTCACGTCATTAACCATGAGTTTTGAATTCAATTGTTTTAATTCCGCATTTTCGGCTTGTAATACCTCAATGTCGGTTGGTGGTGTTGGCTCTGGTTGTGGTGCATTTTCTGGATCATGAATCAATTGTGCGCCATCATAACGCCAATTCATAAAATCAAACGGTTCTTTTTTCACTTCAAGCTCAACATTATCTGGTTGTTCCATTGTAGAATAACCTTCTAAATAGCCAATTCTATTTTCAATCCAAATTTTCATAGCTAACTTTCTCCTTTCTTAAATTGCATACACCCGTGTCAATACAAAAGTTTTTGAAGCAGTATTATTATTTTTATGGCCTAAAATTTGCGTATTGCTTATATAAATATATTTGTTGTATTTTGCTCCATTCAATGTTTCTAAATGATGAACAACCGCACGACCTCCAAATTCCACTATATGCGTTTTTGGAACAAATACATAGTTCAAATCCCAATTGTCTCCTAGGCTTGTACTTGTGTTATATGGTTGATATAAAAATAACCAGCCAGAAAGACATTGATCCAATGGTAAACTCGGATTAATTGATTGATTTTCCCCCATATACCATGCTCCTGACCAAACTTTTTTACCTACATTTAAAATATTTGTTTCAGATAACTTATTTAGTAACTTTTCAAGACTATCAAAATTTTCTTCAATAGCTTCTGCTCCGTTCTCCATCCCTCGATAAATTCTGGTTAATTCCATATTCTCAACATCCTTTCTATATAATTAAATCAAACACTATGGATCGACTATTTTTTTCATCTATAAGTAAATATTTATATTCATTAATTTTTACTGGTAAAAATTCCGTTGTATAATCCAAAGGAATAGATACAATGCACTCTGAAGAATTAACATGTCTTACAGTGCTTTGAATTGATTGAGAAGCACTACCGCCAAATAACCCTGTTGGTTCTGTACCTAAAGGCAGTACACCTATACCATGTGTCCAAGTACGAACATTAACGACTGGTTGAGCTCCTAAATTGTGAACAATAGTTACATCAAAACCAACTGGAATTACAGAAGCAATAATATTTTCAAAATATTCTAGCCGTTCATCCAACGTTTTAAAATTCCCCAAACGTTCACTACTTCGAGCATCGATAACTTCGCTATCTGTTGTAGCATTTGCGATTACATCTTTAAAACGTTCCTCTAAATTGGTTTGACGTTGTTCTACTTTAGATTGGCGTTTTTCTGTATTTTCAGAAATAGCCTTTATTTTATTAAATAAAACACTGGTATACTCCATCATACGAGCTAAAGATTCTCGAACATGTCGTCGATACATCTTTGTTCGAATCCACAAAGCGAACGTTTGAGAAATAGGATCAATCACACCGTTTTTTATTTCATCTTGCACCTCATCGACATCGGTCGGGTCTTGATAATCAACTGTTGTATTTGGTTCATTTGTTGGTCGAGTATCCTTAAATTCTTGTGCCAACCGTCTCACCTCTCTTATTTTTCTAATTTCTCTACGCGCTTAATTAAATCGTCTAACGCCTTTTTCATCTCAGTTTGAGCAGTACCTACAGATTCGACTGTATTTGTTAAATCACTTGCTAATTGTTTAAAGGCTTCCGCCGATTCTGTCACGGTTGTTGATAATTCACTGGTTAAGTCTTCCAAAGAACTAACTTTACTACTTTGAACAGATAAATCATTGTCAAATTCTTCCTGTCTTTTTATCAACTCTGATATGTTTTGAACTCCTGCCGTCGCAAATTTTTTTACGTTTACTAAATTGGATTGAATAGCTTTTATTTCGTTTTGATAATCGGTCAGTTTTTTCTTTTTCGAACCAATAGTCAAAGTAACCTTTTGCGGTTCTAAAATACTAAATTTTTTCTCAATCACTTGTAATCGTTCTACAGCATAAATAAATTGATTATCTACTTTATAACTGTTTCCTAAAGTGATTAATTCATACCTTTTATCCAATAGCCCTAACTCAATGGCTTCAACTGTCCAAGTTACCAGCATCAAGCTTTGGTCTTTTAGCCATTGCAACCCTCGACGTTTTAAAATTGATGGGTCTTTGACATTTGAAAATTCTACAATGCCCGTGTTTAATCCAAATTTTTTGATTAACGCTTCATCATCAAGGTAATTCTTACCGCCATTTACTTTTTCGATGGTGTATTTAGGTCGTGAAAAATCTGTTCCCACTTCAATATCAGTATTTGACGTATCTTCAATATCTTGACCGACGGGCACAATCCTTGTAAACAATTCAGAAATATCAATATCTCGAGTAGCACTTTTTAGATTTTTGGTTAACTGTAAAGGAGTTTCACTGTTCACACCATAATTAGATAGATAATCTAAATAATTTATATTTCCAACGCGTCGAAGTGTTAACGTACCGCCCAGCCTATCCAACAATTTTTCTTTAATGGTATCAGCTGTACTTTGATAGCCTAATCCTCTTAGCAAGTCCCCATTATCTACAACATTCACTTCACCAAGCCGAAACTGCTTATGCGCTTCAACTTGTTTATTGTGTGCATCGAGTATTTTTTGTAAATAAGCAGATACAGTCATCCGTGTTGGTTTCATATAGGTTTGAACAGAATCATATAAAAAAGCTTTCTCATCCTCCGCTAAAAGAGTTTGAGAAAAGCTTCCTGATGCTTCCATTTTATTCGTGATTTTAGCAACTCTACCATAAAAAATTTCTTTATTTCTTGTAACATCCAGAATCTGGATAAAGTGAATAATCGGCTCAATCTTTTGATAGTATTTATTGTTAATATTAAAGGTAAATTCAAAAGTAGAAATTCCTAATCCGTTAAGCGATAAATATACTTCACTATCTTTGATTTTCTCACCATAGCTATATGGCTCATGAACAATCTTTGGATTCTTTCTGTTCGGATTATCAAACAATAATACTCGATACATTAGACCATCACCTCACTAGACATAAAGAAAGAGATATGACCTTCGCCATAAATAGTTAAGTGGTTGGTCCCTCTTTTTAATTTAAAGAAATAATCTTGCGATTCGCCTTTCGGAACTTTTATTGTTGTTCCGTCATCAGTAGTTAATTGCATTGTAGACGTTGCCTTTATTGTTGGACTAGAAGCATTCGCTCCCATATTGATAAGAAAAATTTCTCTTTTTCCGTGAATATAGTAGCCTGTCCAATTGTCGGCGCTATCGTCTGTGAAATAGTCCTCGTCAAAGACATCGGAATAAGAAATATTTTCCCTTAAAGCAAAAGGATACACGTCAAATTCTACGGTTAACGTTAATGAATTACTTGACGAGTCATCTTCTGCTTTCACACTTTTGCATTTTCCATACCAGCGAAGCCCTGAACGTAACCAAGAATCATCAATGTAATCAATTCCATCCATCATCAACTCTTCTTTTACTTTCGCCTCTAATGCCTTTCGTTCTTCGTATGGCGTATTAGGTCGCCAAAAAGTAACAGTGACAATGCGATTACTAAAAATTCGTTCTCCTGTAAGCATGGAAAAATCATACTGACCTTGCATGAAAGGGATCTGTTCAATAATTTCCACTTCTTCCGCTGAAGGAGCATCGTGTTCAATAATGTAGAAACCATGTTCTTTGCTATTAAAACGACCTTTGGCCATATATTCTACAATTTCAATCAACTACGATACCTCCCATCTTGCTTTTGTTGTTCTGCTAAATTAAGATTCATTGGGCTACCTAGCGCTCCTACTACTTGACCAGTATCCATAACAACAGTTAAATGTCGTATTTCTTCTAAGATTTCTACCATTTTTCCCATTGGTGTATTATCTATAGAATGTTTTACCTCAATTGCATTTGAACGTTTCATCAAACGGCTACCCGTAATGGATTGATGGATACTTGAAATCATATCTTTTGCACTTTGTACGGCAACCGACGTATCTTCTCGAATACCTGCAGCTACACCTTGTGCAAGGAAAACACCAACATCATATTTCAATAGGCGTGATGGTGATTTAATTTTTGCTTTTTTCTGTGCTTCTGCATTAACGGCGGCTACTAAATTTTGCATAGCAGCCACTGCTTCGCCCTGACTTGCACGAATACCAGAAGCAACACCTCTAGCCATATTTGAACCTACAGGGCTCATATCTACAGAACCTGCACCCTGACTTACCGCATTTCCTAAAGACCTTCCAGCATTATTTGCAGGGGGTAACTGAGTTAAATATCCTTGAATCGTTGCCGCACCTAGCTGACTTCCAGAATTCTTAGCATTTCCTTTTTCAGAATTTATTCCAGCATTTGTCTGTTGAGCATTGCTTTTACCAGCATTTTTATGTTCATTACTTTTACTTCTTGTTCCAGAAGCAGCTGCACTACTATTATCAGCGGCAGCTTTCTTAGAATTAGATTTTTGCGAAGATTGACCACTATTCATCGAAGACATCAATTCTTTACCAACATTATTAAGTTGTGTTTTCCCAGAGTTTAATCCATCAATTAACTGGTTTTTTCCGTCTTGACCATTTCTAAATAAGTCAGGAGGCAACGCTTGTAAAGTATTCACAATGTCAGCTCTTGACATATTCGCCCACTTCGTTGGATCATTACTTTGTAATCCCTGAACTAGTCCGTTAGAGCCATCAATCCCTCGTTGACGTAGCATTCCTGCCAATAAAGCCATTTGTTGGTCAATGCTAGCACCATTATTTACATAAGATTGATAAATGCCTAAAAGCTGTTGGTCTGTAACGCCTTTAAGTTGTGCTAAATTATCAGCTGTCACTGCAATTTTATTTGCACCATTTTGTGAAATAATCGCTAGAAGTTGAGCTCCTTGCTCTAATTCACTTTGTCGTATTTGAGCATTTTGCGTTTGTAATTGTGTAATTTGATTTTGGAAAGCTGCTTTTTCAGATTCCGTTTTTGCTTGGTTCTTTTGTGTTTCTAGTTGCTGAATTTGGGCGTTATTTTCTTGCACTTGTTGCGCTTGAATTTCCCCAAGCGTTCGCAAGCTTGTCAAAGTTTGTTCTTTTTCTTGCTCGCTTAATGCTTGTTTATTAGCCAACTTATTCATACCAGCCTCAACAAATTGTTGGTTCTGTTGTAATAATTGATCCCGAATAATATTCGTTTGATTTTGCAAAGTAGCTCTTTGCTGTTCTGTCAATTCTTGACCCTCTACTGTTTTATTATTCTTCAATTGGTTAGAATAATCAGTATATACCTTCAATAAATCACTATTATTCGTTTGAACAGCTTTCATATACTGGCTTGAAGCATTGGCAAAAATCTTTTGCTTCTCTGCTTCTGATTTTCCTTCTGCCCCTTCAATTTGCTTGTTATAGGTTTCAACAGCCTTTTTCTGTTGTTCCTTTAAATTCGTAACTAAATCAAGTGTATTCTTGAAATAAGTTTCTACGCCAGCAGTACTACCATTTTGCTGTGAGAAAAGTTCAGTCATTGCCTGTTTAGCTTCATCAAGTTTTGAAGAATAATTTTCAACACTTGAAGAGGCTTCTTCCATATTTAACGAAATTGCTTTCGTAGTGTCTTTGGACTTTTCACCTAATTCTTCGGTGCTTTTAGCAGCCTTTTTTAAGGCAGAATCAGAAAACATTGTATCCCAATCTTTTTCTATATCAGATAAGCTTTTCTTCATATCTTTAAATGCTTTATCAGCACCTTTAGAATCGCCTTTTAATCGTTTCCAAAGTCCTTTTACACCGTTTGAAATTGCCATTATTGCATTTACTACCGTTTTTCCTACAGTAACGATAGCACGTAATCCATCTACAAAACCTGCTATTGCAAAAGTGACACCAACAATTGCTCCAGTACCTAACCATTTAAAGGTATTTCCTAATCCTTTTATTGTTTTAGTAACACTCGAGGAGCTAGGAAGTACACTTTTAAACGATTTTACTATTCCGCTAAAAGCAGTTTTCACGTAGCCTTGAATGTTCATAAAATTGGATTTCCAAGCTTGCACTACACCAACTATCGTAGCGGTTATTGCTACTAAAATTGCTGTTATGGGATTGCTCAACATAGCTCCTGTTAAACTAGCTATAGATCGTATACCCGTTACCGCAAATGTTCTAAAACCTCCACCTGCTTTTGAGGCAGCTACGCCAAGCCCTGATAAAACCGTTCCCGATTTGCCAGCTGCAGAGGATAGGTTTCTTAGCGACCCTACAGGATTAATAACAACAGAGGCAAATTTCGCTAACTTACTGTTAGATAATTGTAAAGAAGCAGAAAAAGAACGAAAAAAGTTAGTAACTTTATTCCCTTCTCCTAGCATATTTAGCTGTCTTTGGCTTGCTCGTAGATTTGCTCTAAATGTATCTAACGTAGGAAAAAGACCTGAAATAGTCTCTCCTAACGTGGTAAATCTTGTTAGTACATTTACATTAACTCCCGCATTTTCAAGCCCAACCAGATTTGCTTTATATTTAGAAACAAACCCTTTTACAGCTTGTAATGCGCTATTAGAACCCCTAATAATAGGATTATTGATAAATTTCTTCCACTTGCTATCGATATTTCCCGCGGTTTCAAACATTGTTGAAATTGTTTTTCCAAAAATGCTTGTCATTTTTCCAAAGACTTTTAACACGGGACCAACTGAAGCTGCTAACGCAATCATTTTCATTATATATTCTTGAGTTTTAGGATTGGCCTCTGAAAAAGCTTTTGCCATCTTTCCTAAAGTTTCAACTAAAGGTTTAGAAGCCTGTAGTGCACTTCTTAATGCATCTACAAAAGGACCACCTAAATCTATTCCCATATTTACAAATTCATTTTTTAACATTCCAAGTTTTGCTTCAGTTGTCTCGTAACGCTTACCAGCTTCATTTGCTAGAGCTGTATTTTCTTTAAAAGCTGAATTACCTCGTTTTACAGCACCTTCAAAGACATCACTTGCATTAGCCGCACGTAATAAACTATCACGTAATCTAACTTCTGTAATTCCCATATCATCTAGCACTTTAATAGCTGATATTCCGT
This sequence comes from Enterococcus sp. DIV1368f, assembly GCF_051712245.1. Lineage (NCBI taxonomy): Bacteria > Bacillati > Bacillota > Bacilli > Lactobacillales > Enterococcaceae > Enterococcus > Enterococcus sp. DIV1368f. Next base: position 799,934 of record NZ_JBIOON010000001.1, on the reverse strand, counting down.
GTTTTTCTGAGTCTTTTAAGCCCTGGATAAATTCAATTAATGCTTGAGATGGATTGCTTTTGAATAATTGTGCAAACTCTTCTCCAGTTCGACCTGTTACATTCGCGAAATCTTCCAGACTACCTGAAGCTTTACTGGCTTCTTTATACATTTTTTTTAATTCTGAGGTAGGCATTCCCATTTGCTTAGAAACTGCCGTCAGTTCTTTTCCACCCCAGTTTACAGCATGCACAAAAGATTCCCAAGACACGCCTTGCTCCGCTACTGCTTGTTTCAGCGGCGCAAAAGCTTCAACACCTGTTTCTGTTGCTAATTGCATTTGAACCATTAACCGAGAGAACGCTGAACCACCCGCTTCGGCCTCTATACCAACAGATGATAACGCCGCTGCAAAACCTACAATATCTCCTTCAGTCATACCAATTTGTTTTCCTGCACCAGCTAAACGTAAGCCCATCTCTGTAATCTCTGATTCGGTAGTCGCTAAATTATTCCCTAAGTCAACAATCGCTGAACCAAGGTTGCTAAATTTATCTTGTGACATCCCTGTAATGTTAGCAAAACGAGCTAAGGAAGTAGCTGCTGAATCGGCTGACATGTTTGTTGATTCGCCCATATCGATCATAGTTTTGGTAAATCCTACAACTTTATCAGTTTGGATACCTAATTGCCCCGCCGCTTCCGCAACGTTTGCAATTTCTGTGTGACTTGCGGGCAATTCTTTTGCTAAATCTCTAAGGCCTTTTTCTAAATCATCATAAGAATAAATGACTTTACCGTTAGAATCGACCATCTCATCGTTGGTCTTTTTAACTCCAGTAAAGGCGCTTTCCCATTTTACCGCTGCGGTTGTTACTGCGCCAACGGCGCCCGCAATTGGAAGTGTGATACCTTTAGTCATAGAATCGCCGACTTTTTCAATGCTTTGACCGATACTTGCGGTTTTATCACCAAAACTTTTCATCGCACCATTCACTGTATTCAAATTACTAGGAATATCAGAAGCGTTTGAGCTAAGTTTTTTTAGCGAAGATACAGCACCGTTCATCGCACTGGTAAAATTGTTATCACGTGCTGTAAGTATGGCTGTTACCGTTTTACTTTGTGTCACGTTTTTTCCTCCTTTCCTCAACAATTTTTCTTGCTTGTTCTAATCGACGAGCGTTTTCTTCTAGCTCACTTAGCTTTTCCACTTCTCGTTGCGAGATTTCCCCTCGCACATCACGTTCAAGCTTTTCAAAGTCATAGACATCTTTCACTTCGTTAAAAATATAGCGTTGCCCTTTTTCATCTGGTGTTGTAAAAATACGTGTAGCTAACGCGTTAACGTATAGTTTCCTTTCTTCGTTAATTGCACGTAAATTTACAGCTTTTATCCGTAAATTAAATTCATAAGGAGTCATACGCTCAATTTCTTTTAAAGTGATATTGGGGAAATGTTGAAAACAAGTGACAACTATTTCGTCATAATCTAGGCTGTCGTTTCTTGTTGATTGGCTTGTATCTGTTCCATGTAAGCCATGATTTTTTTGATTGCTTCTAGTGCTTTTTTCGTCCGAAGAGCCGTTAGCGGTGCTTGCTCCAAGAAAGAGATAAAATTTTCAAACAACGTTAAAGCCTCATCTGACGTTTCTAAGTAGTCGTCAATTTCTTTCGTTGTTAAGTCATCATAAGTAATTAACGCTGCATGCATTAATTTTTGAAAGGCAAAAGCGTCGCCATCTTGTAATCCGCCAACCAATTGAACGAAGCCTTCCACTTCTTCAACGTCAGGTTTTAATGCGTTAATTTCATTTAAAAATTTAAAACCGAAAACCAAAGGATATTTTTTTCCGTTAATTGTTGCGACAGGTTTTACGTTTGTTGACATGTAAAATTCCTCCTAAAAAAGCGACAATGCCTTCACATTGCCGCCTACTTCCTAATTTTTAATTATGGTACTAATGCTAATAAATCTGTTTTCGTTGTTTTTCCTGTAAAATCAATACTGTGAGCAGTTAACCATTCTTTGATTTCAGGAATAGTATTTGCTTCTGTTGGTTTATTTTCCAAAGAGCGCCCCGCCAATACGGTAAAAGCTGGAATAGCTACTTTTTCAGATTCTTTTTCATCTTGCACACGTACAATATGGTACGTTCCTGCTGCTACTTTTGCTCCTGCATCAAGTCCTGTAATAGTTAATGGACTTGCTCCTTCAACTACTTTTTCACTACCTTTGTAAATACGATAAGTAATTGCCATGATTATTCTTCCTCCTTCACTTTTACAACGGCGCCATCTGATGTCGGCGTTATACTTTCAACTTTAGGTACTTCAATTGTTTTTGGTGTGTATTTTTCTACAGGCTCCTCTGGTTCCGCACCAGCTACAGTGTCGTAGAAGAAAGCACGCGCAAGTTCTTCGTTTTCAGTGTCAACTGTTGCCCATCCTTCCACTAAATCACCATTTAAAACTAGAGTTGGCTTAATGCTTGAATTAGAATCAGATTCAGCAGAATCTCCGAATGAATCCAATAAACCTGTGCCAAATTCCGCTTCGTATTTCCCTGTTTTTGGGTCTTTTTTATCAAAATTAATGCGCCATACATCAATTTCTAGCCCGTTACGGTACGCATATTTCAACATGTTGTAAGTTTCTGTGCCTGTCCGTAAAAATTCCATTTCGATGGAAGCTGACGGCATTCCTGATGTAGGAACATTCCCATCTTTTGTTGATTGCGTATCTGTTTTTGTTTCTGACTTATATTCGTGTGAAATTTCTAAAGCTAATAACTTCGCTGCTGTTGTCGCACGTTCACGTGTTAGTCGAAACATTAACTTAATTTTTTTACCTTGAATTGCTTTTTCCATTTCGAGTTTCCTTCTTTCTTATTCAAATTCTAACGTGATGTCAAGTACACCGTGTGCAAGGCTCGTACCAAAATTGGTTGTATTTTCATAAATTACTTCTGTGCTACTTTCTGTCACTAACCAATTAAAGTTCTTAGTCTGATGCAATTCATGAACGATTTTTCGCACATCGGCTAATACTTGATTTAATTCTCGACGTTTGTCGTCATGATCATAAACATGAATCATAATATTTGTTGAACCTAACGTTCTTGTTTTTGTTTGTCTATCCTTAGACCATTGTTCGCCTAAGAAAACAAACGGGTAAGAAGCGTCGTCATCTGGCAAATGCCCATAGGTTTCATAGCCTGTTTGCTCCAAAGTGACAAATAACGCTTCGTAAAGTTCTGAATACGGGTCTTTAAAGGTCATTTTACTAACGCCTCCATATTATCAAGAAATCTTTTAGCTGCTGCTGTATGCCCTTTTTTCATATAGAAACGTCCGTACATATAACGCGTTCCATATTCTACATATGCTGAATAGTCAGCCATCGCTTCAACTTCGCCAGTCATTCCGTCATCTTTAATAGAAGGTGTCTCACTTCGTTTTAAGTATCCACTTCTGACTGGTGTTTCTTCTGCAATTTGATTTGCCATATAAGCAGTATCATTTTTGACGACCTCTTTTACATCGTCTAGCTTTTTCGCTTCTTCAATCGCTTCGATTAAATCATCCAATCCTGAAATATCTACTCGGTAAGTCATCGATATTCGCTTCCATAAACCGAAGTTCCTTTGCTAACACGCAAATTTTTAACAACGGTAAATTTTCGATTTTTTTGTTCTTCTTCGTCGTAGTATTCAAGAAATCCTGAACGAATAGCTAGGCGGTCTCTAAAACGAAAAATGACCATCTGCTCCTTTATGTTAGGGAAAATGGTCATTTGTTTTTCCGTTCCGACTTCGGTTACATTACCTATCAGTTTTTCCGAAATTAGCACGTGTTTTTTGTTGTAGTAATCAATACATGTTCTCATAAAAAGGACACCTTCCTTTTACGAATCAAGCCTTGTTCTTCAAGATAATCGTTAATCTCATCTTGAAATTCCCCGAAGTCATCCAAATTATAAGAGATTGTTTCTTCTGATTGAGAGTGTTGTTCCATGCCTTCAAAACCTAAACGGTTATATCGTTTCACTACAATTGACGGAACAATATAGTCCAATTTTTCTGGTATTTTATCAGCTTTCAATTTTACTCGCAGCTGTTTTTCAGTAATGTCCCAGATTTTGATAATTTTTGCCTTATCTTTTTCGTAGGTATCCTCTGAAATATCCAGTAGTACGCGATAATCTGAAAGAGTCATTTTTTCACCTACTCTGCTTCAACAACTGCCCCATCTGCCGTTGGTGTTACCTTTTTAACGGTCGGGGCGCTTACTTTGAATCGTAAGAAACGTAAATGGCAGGACGAGCTTTTTCAGTTACGATAGCATCATAATAGTTTAATCCTTTGATGGTATCTCTGTAGCCGTCACGATCTTGTGAAGCTGGAATTAGATCAATAGAGTTGTATTTTTCAACTGGCGAACAAACCATCAAAGGCACAAGAATATAATTAATTTTCTTCGTAGAATCTACCTGTAAACGAGATTTTGCAACTTTTTGAATAATAGTATCGGAACCGTCTAACTGCGCAACTTTACGGTTAATACCTGAAATTTGTTGCTCGTTCGTAGTAAATGTTTTTGAAACACCTTTTGCATTTTTTAATGCTGAATAGTAGTCAGTGGATGCAAACATAATAAACGGACCGACAATTTCTGCATCTGTCATATACGCTTCTGCTGCGTCATAAGAAGCTAAAGAGTTTTCTGTAGTAATGGTTTCTTTTACCGTTTTTCCAACGTATTTTCCTTCGCTATCATCATCCGCAGCCTCAGCAAATGCCGCTTCTAATAAGCGTTGTACAGCAGTTCGATCTTTTTCAGGAATCGCAATTAAACGAGTATGCTCTTCCACAAGCGCTTGAACTTCGTAGGAAGCATTTTCTGATTGATCTAATGTGTCTAAGTCATAACCAAACCAACGCTCTTTCTCTAGTTTAAACGTTTCTTTTGCCACATCAATTTTAGAACGTTTATTGTCTTCGTTACGTTTATAATCACTAGCAGTAAAACCTTTCATTTTGTTGATGCGGACTTCTTTTGCGCCTACAAAATCCGCTTCAGTTACTGCAGCAGCTCCACCTTTCAATAAATCCCAAACCTGAGAGCCTGCGGCAAATTCTTTGTCAATTGCTTTTAAATCTTTGCTATCTAAAATAACTGGCATAATTTTCATCTCCTATTTCTTTTCTAAATTTTTAGTCAAATTGCTGCGCCAATCGGTCTCTTTTGTTGCTGTAGCAACGTTTACAGTTTGACCTTTCAGCAATTCTTTTTGGATACCATCTCTAGCTTTTGAAATAATTTGTTTTAATTCATCTACAGCTTTCTTTGTATCCTCGTCCGTATCTTTCACAAGCAATAAATCGGCTTGTGCAGCACTTACGTAGTCGGAAAGACCATTCTCGGATAAATCATTACGAACAGATTCGGCACGCGTTAAACGGTCGAGTCGGGCTTGGGCTTCCATTTCTCGTTTTTCCGCTAGTGCTTCTTTGTCAGCGGCTTCTTGTTCTTTCGCCTTAACACGTTCTTCCGCAGTCATTTGCTCGTAAGATTTTTGCTTTTCCCAATCAGATTTTGCTTGCTCCACTGCTTTCTTAGTTTCTGCTGCAATCATTTTTGATACATCTTCACGGGTAAAAGTCTTTCCAGTTTCTTTTCCGTCTGGATTTTCATTTTTGGGATTTTGAGAATTCTTTGTCGATGAATTCCCAGATTCGTTTGAATTGTCAGAGTTTGGCTCATCAGAATTTGGCTCATCTGCAAAAAATTGTAAATCCATCGGTAATAATAAGTGTTTTTCTTCGTTCATGTTAAAACCTCCAACCATTACGTGGCTAATCGAAATTAATAGGTTACGCCTATCAATCGAAACAGCTTTCTCTTTAACGCCTGTAAGCAGTAAGAAGGCAAATAAAAAAAGCCTAACTTTCGCTAGAACTTTTTGTCTTTATAAGCAGGTGCAGTACTACACCGACACCAGTTGTGAATGGGACTTGCGTTGATTCCTGGACTCATTTCAGAAACCTTATGTGGATTTGCACTTGCTATTCCTACACAAATAGGACAAGCGCTTGGTTCTACAATTAGGTTGTATTCTTCATACCCATATTTTTCGTAGCTTTGCTTTTGTACTTCACTTTGTATTCTTGCGGATTCACTAATCATTAGTCGACGTGCGACATAATCAGCCGTTTCCTTTCCTCGCAAGCTGTCAATCACAACTAATTTGCGTAATTCCCTAGCTAGAATATCTGGATGCTTGCCTGCTACTAACCCAACTGTTAATAAGCGATCGATACTCGCTTTCAAAACATCTTGGTTTGCCCACAAACGTTGAGAAAATGTCGTGTTATGAAACGACCCCTCAATAATCGCTTTAGCAAACAATCGATAAGTTTCTTCGGAAAGAACAGACTCGCCTAATATCCCCGCTTGTCGTACAAACTCCGCTACAGATTCCTCTGTTAACATTGCTGTAAAATAGGTCTGTAGCTGATTAGTGTTGTCTGTTAAATACAAACCTATTTTCGATTTTAAAAGCTCTAAACGATTAACCTTCATCGTTAAATTGTATAACCTTAATTGCTCGTTAGCTTCTTTTGAAAAATCTCTTGTTTGTACATAACGTTTCGCTTTTTCCGCGAAAATTTGTACGTCATGTTTACTTGCACGTCGTTTCGCTTCATCAATGCTAATCTTCTCTTTCCCTGCATAAGCGACGTAAAACTGTTGAATTTCTGCTTCTATCGTTTTCCATAACTGTAAATACCGTCTATGAATTTCTTGTTCGTAATTCACATGTCGTTTCAGCATTTCTTCGATATGTTTTGCTTCTCGTTCCGCCCAATAATTACTCATGTTCTTCGGTCACTTCTTCCGTATTTCGAGTAAATTTACCGAAATCAACTTGTGGATTTAAACGTTCTTCCGTTTCTTCGTCCTTTATACGTTCCATTTCTTGAGTTACGTCAGGAACAATCGATAATACGCCTAATTGCGTTTCTCTTGAAACAATCCCTTCAAGTTTTTGTGCAGTTTCCGCTTCGTCTTTAATATTGCGCGGAATATTAAAGTCAAAAGTGTATTCTAAATTAAACCATTCCTTAGCTTTATTAGCAGGTACATTCGTAGGCAATGAAAAAATCATTTTGTACATTTGCGCATATGCTTTTTTAAACTTCCTAGCTTTCGCTTGTGCTAAATTCCTAGGATTTTGCATTTTAAATTCTAGCGAAATCCCAGAAGCGTTATTGCTAAAACTTTCATCGTTTGCATTATAAGTCATAGACATTTGATAAATTAACCGCTCTAATCGGTCTAATAGATTTTCTTGTGTTGTATCTGAACTAGGTTTATCTAAAAAATTAATATCTACCGATTCGCCTTCATTTAAAGGCTCGGCGCTGTTAATCACTCGGTTATCACGTAAATAGGAAGCGACGTTTTCGTCAGCTAAATCTACCCCTATCATTTTTAAGTAGGCATCCGCAAAATAACTCACGTCGTTCGCTTTTTCTGATAGAGCTTCATTGTAATTATTAATCAGCGACCACACAGACTCAATGCGTCCTTGTCGTTCGTCATTTTCCATAAACTCAATCATAGGCACTTCACCGTACGGATTAGCGATTGCCTCTTTTCCACCTAATAAATAAGACAAGGCTTTCTGAAAAACGGTTGGTCCTCTCTTAGTTTCCAATCGTTTAGAAGTCTTGTCTTGTGTAAAAATAAACGTTTCTGTGCTATTTTGTGGATAAACAGTTGCTGTTAGCTCGTCCTTTGTCATTTTGTTGTAAAGAACCGCAAACATAGGCGCTTTTAATAAGTCATCTGCGTAAACAATGAATCCTTGCGTAGGTTTTAAATAAGTCACGCACGTTTCTGCTTCTTCGTTTTGATATAAAAGCTTATAAGCATGCCCATAAATAGCAGTTAGCTTAGAAAGCTCTGCATCGTTGTCTTCTTCCTCATTTCGTTTACGGAAATTTTGAACAAATTCTTTTACCTCACCATCTGGATGAGTAATCTTTGTTGGTTTACCGTTAAAGAAAGCTGCAGAACTATCTACAACATAACGGGCAAAGTTGACTGCAATTCGATGGTCAGGTTTTCCAATTCCTTTATTTTTTTGATAATAAATATCATGTTGACCGTTGTAGAGCTTTTCTAATTCTTCGTAAAACCCAATTAATTTCCGATGCTTATTGATGTATTTATCCACCAAGCGTTCGTCAATCTTTGCGTTTTTATCACAATAAAAGACACGATTTCCTAAAAGGTCAACGAATTCACGTATTTTACTTTCAGTATTTGGTCTACTTACTTTTTCTATCATTAAATAACCCCCTTCACGCTCTGTAGCTTAATTCCTCGTGATTTATTTAAAATGGTGTAAACAAAGTATCTTAGCGCATCACACGCGTGATCGTGTTGTTTTATAGGCTTGTCTTCGCCTCTATCTGCCGCTTTTTCATCCCAAATATATGATGCAAATTCTGCAAATAAATTTTTACAGTTACTAGAAAAATAAATCTTTCCTTCATTCATTGCTGTTTGAGTTGCACGAATGCCGTCAATAACATTATTTTTGGCTTTTATAACTTTGTATCCATTCTCTCTAAGTAATGCAATAAACGAAGCTGCTGACGGATCCACAATAATTTTAACTTTTTTTCCTTCTACAAAATAATTCAGGTCTTTCAAATATTTATCATCACTTTTTTGTTTTGATTCATCACGACCAGAGTAATAATACTCATCAATGCAATACCAATTTTCTTCGTATTTAGCCCATAACAAAAAGACTGTAGCATTTTGAGTTCCATAGTCTATAGATACGTAATATTGACTAGCTATAGCGTTTTTGGGAGGTTCTTTTACCATCGTTTCCGCATCAAAGTTGTCAAAAATAATTCCTTCAGATAATACCCATAATCCACGAATATACCTGTCATAAAAAACTCCTGAATACATTCGTTTGTAACGATTAATTACTCTTTCACTAAGCGAAGGATTATCTTCCATAGTAAAGTGAATGCGAATAGCATGCTTTTCTGTTAGTTTGTCTAACCATTCAAGTTTGAACCAATGATGAGGTCCAGCAGGATTACAGTTAAACCATGATTTAGCACCATCTACAGATAAACGTGCTGTTGCTTGGTTTACAAATGATTGTGGCATAAGCGCCACTTCATCAAAGAAAAATCCAGCTGCAGTTAGACCTTGCACCAAATCTTGCGAAGCTTCATCTTTACCACCAAATAAAAAGAAATAATTTGTTTTATTATTTTTAGTTATTTCAAGGATATTATCTGTTCGATTGTCTTTAACAGCATAGCCACGACCCCTAAGCATCTTTTTTAATGGCCGTATAACGTTACGCCTTAATGAACCAATTGTTTTACCAGCCATTCCGAATTGCTCTTCATCATAGCTTTCCATTGCCCAAAAGATGTAAGATAGCGACATAATAACTGTTTTACCAGCACGAACAGACCCATCACAAATAATAGCTTCTTTATCTTTATACTTGGGATGTTTCCACCAAGATAAAACTTGCTTCTGCTTTTTAGAAAACGATGTGAATTTGAAAACAACAGATGTTTTACGTTTCGATATTGTCATCATTCCACACCTCATTATCATTAACTATATTATTGATAGCTGCAATAAACCCATCATCTTCAACTTCTGGAATATCGTCACCATTCTGAATTTTGAGTCGCCGAATTTCAGCAGCAAGTTTTTCGTTTTGACGATTAAGCATGACTTTCTTGTCTTGACTCAATGATAATTCGTTCAGTTGCTTAATTGACTTAGTTAATTGATTACTAACACGAGTCAACGAATCTTCAATAGCTAAGATGTCATCTAACTTTCTAAATGTTTTACGAGTTACTTGAACGTCTTGCATAACTTCACGTTTTATTTCTAGCTTTCTACCGTCTTTTTCAACTGGTGTTTTAATTTTCCTTAGCTGTTGTAACCGTTCAACTTCTTCATCATTTAGTCCTTTTTCAGCTTCTTTGATACGTTTCATCATTCTAAACTGCCGTACCTTTAATAAGCGAATCTCATCATTCAAAATAAAAAAAGGATCATCATTCAGATTAGAATAGATGTCCTTTTCTTCATCAGATAACATATCGGCAAATATTGTTTCGTATTCGCCTGTTTTAATAGCGTTCTTATTACCAAGTGGTGGCGAGGCTCGGCTATTACCTTTGTTGCCTACTGCGTTCTGATTACCAAAAGGAGCGCCTCCCCGATTAGTAACGTTACCTTTTGCATTGGTAACATTACCTTTCAATTCAGCACTCCATTTATCAATCGATTTCCATTTTCTAATTTGAGAATCTGAAACATTTAACTCAGAAGCAATTTCCTTTAATTGCTTCTCTCCGTTGGATTCTAGCCAAATCTTTTTAGCTTTGTCACGTCTTGGATCACGTTTCCTTGCCATTCAATACACACCACCTCGCATTCTTTTTAAGTTAAGTTTTGTTTTCGATATTTACAATCATAATTCTTTTAACTGACTTTCAATTTCAATTAAGTCTTTTAGGTCCTTAACTGTATTCAATTTGATCTGACCCGCTTTAAAGTTGCTTATCCATTGAGCCTTTGCAGCCCTGATAATCTTGTTGTTTTCTTCTGCAACCTTTTGCTTTTCTAAAGCTTGTTGAACTTCATAATCAAATGTTTCCATTGTAGAATACCTCGCACTATTATATAATGCTAAAAGACACAGAACTTCCTTTTGAGCATGCATGCCAGCTTCTGTGTCTTCGGGGTATTCGTATCTCGTTGAAGTAGTCGAGTGTTAGCGCACTCGGCTTCTTTTTTTATCGTAAAAAGGAAACGAAAGAGATTGTTTTCGGTTTCTGGTTAAACTTCTTAGCAATCTCAATTGATTTTTTGTTGTACGCTTCAATAAATGGTTCGATACGTTCTTTTGCTTCTTCTCTAGTAATTAGATTACTTCTATATAGGCTTCTAGCGTTTTCCGCTATGCTTTTTAATTCTTTATTTGTCATTACCCTTCACCTCATGCAGAGCATAAACGATTGCTTTTTATTCGTCCAGTCCATTTACGAGATTTTCTAGTTCATCATCTAATGTTTCTAAAACTTCGAAATGTTGATTAATGTTTTTCGGATTTCCTTTATAAAAGACTAATACATTTTGATGCATTCTAGTTACTTTTCTATTGTTCATCAAACGTCTAGCTCTTAGTGAACCCGAGCCAACTGCGTTTAACAAAATCATGTCATTATAGAAATATAAACCTTCCTTGCTAAATGCTCTCTTAGTCAAACCTGTTAAATCTTGATAAAAGCCTTTTTTATCTCTGACATCAGAAATGGTGACTACTGCGAAGCGATTATCTTTTAGCTTTCTAGCAGAACGTTTTAATATTTCACTATATACTTCTGCAAATTCTTCATAGGACATATTACTAATGTCTCGTTCATCGTCTGAATAAACTTCAAGGTCTGCATACGGCGGACATGTAAATAACAAATCTTGACTTTCATCTTCAATATGATGGTCTATATTCAAGCTATCATCACAAATCCAATTAATATCACTCAAACCAATTTCTCGAGCATTAGCATAGTTTGCACTTACTTGTTCTGCTCTCAAATCAATACCTGTGTAATTATGGCCAAGAACTTTTGCTACTATTCCACGCACAGAACCACCAGCGAATGGATCAAAAATATTGCTTTCTGTTTTAGGTGTAAACCAACGATACCCTAATTCGCATAGAACAGGGTCAAAAATAGATGTTCCTTCTAGTCCTGGCGCTTGCATGCTAGGATTGAATACCAAATTATTTTCACGGCCAAGCTCACTCTTAATACCTAGCTCTTTCCATTGGCGTTTACGATCTAACCAACGCTTAGTTTTTGTATCAAGATAAGAAAATGGCGGAAACAAGAAAGAATCAAATAAACTGGTATTTGTTGGATTTGCCTTTACCCTATCGGCTGTAGTTTCAAATTTGTTCATATCAGCTAACAGCTCATCTAATTCTTCTTGATTGAAGCCTGTTAGAGGTAATTCATCTGTGTTAAGCTCTTCCAATAACTCAACTAATTTATCTTCATCCCACTGGCCAGAAATCTTATTTAAAGCTATATTTAAAGCTTTTTCTTTTTCGATAGGTAAATCTACAATGGATACTTCAATTTCGCCAATTCCTAAATCTTTTGCTACCGATACACGCTGATGGCCACCAACTAAATTTCCTGTTCTTTTATTAAAAATTGGTGGATCAACAAAGCCAAATTCCAAAATGGATTGTTTAAGCTTCTCATATTCTTCCATGCCCGACTTTAATTCAACCCTTGGATTGTAGTCAGCAGGACGTAGTTCTGATAACTTCATCTTTTCAATATTCATATCTAATCCCTCATGTTTCGCTTAATGTTGTCTTGAATGTTCTTTTCATCAAAATAGCCATGCCCACAATAAACTAGCTTGCACGCATCAATTTCCTTTGGTGTAGCTTCTCTCGTCATTTCAACAATTGAAGCATTCTTTTTTATCTGCACAGACATTACAACACGCATCGAAATAGTTGAGCGGTTCGACTGTGGATATTTATGTGTTAGCGATACATACCAATAGCTTTTCATATTTTTCTCTCCTAGTTGTTTTATGTACTTGATTCAATAAATCACTTCTTGCTATACTATTTATGGGTAGCAACTCCTTTTTGTAAATAGCAATCAACAAAAATTGTGCACGAATGCTACCTAGCCACTAGATCCCATAGTCTAGTGGCTTTTTTATGTACACAAAAAAGACCACTCATTTTTATTGAGTAGTCTAAAGATTTATATTAGACTGCCTAGCCAATCTAACACTTATTTAACAATACTAGGTTGCTAGCCACTTTATCCTGTTTCCGCAGGCTGGCTAATTCTGAAAGGAGGTGAACCGATCGTTAAAGTAAGAAACATTTATTGACGATTCTTTTATTTAAGTAGCTATGCTACCTACTGGAACAATAGGACTCGAACCTATACCGACGGTTTTGGAGACCGCTGCTCTACCAGTTAAGCTATATCCCATTAACACTCACAAACCTGTAGAAAAAAGAGAGAGGAATTACACCCCATTTCTTTTAGTTTGAGAACATCTGATTTGTGAGTGATCATTGCAAACTACATAGCGCTATCTTGACAAGTGCTTTCGGCGTACGTCTACGTGTAAGCTTCATGCCAAGTTTATTGCAATATTTGCTACCTATGACTAAACGAGACAGAAAGAACTGGACTTTCCACATCCTTATTCTTTATTTTTCATAAGTAGCTATAAAAGATAAGGGAAACGGAGCTAAGATAGGTAATGCATGCCTTACCTCGTCTCCTTATCTTTCGACACTACTATAATACAATATTGCTCGACCATTTTGCGTCGGAAAAAGTCAGAAAAAGACCAAAAATTTTATTTTTCAGAATCAAGAGTTTTCTTCTCATCAATAAGAGGCTTTGTTTCATCGTTATAAATTAATAATTCTGTTTCTTTGCAAAATTGAATCAATGCTAAACGGCTCTCTTCAACAACTGTTGTTTTACTAAGATACTTGCTTTCCGCTATATCTTGTACAGCTATACCATGAACATAGCGAAGCATAAAAATTTGCCTTCTTCGATTAGTACCACCATTTTTTAAAGGATTACAAATTGCTAAATAACCTAATGAAAATAGTTCCTCTAATTCTTTATATTCATCCATATATTCTTCTCGTTCTATCATAAAGCGTTCAGCATCACTTGAATACTCTTTATTTGTTGTGGAAGGAATCAAACTAAATGATTGAGTGATTTTTGGTAATCTATTTTTTCCAACTTTTTCTCGAACAGAACCATAGGCTGTCATAAAGGTTTCAAAATTCTTTCTTGTCGCTTTCATATCGATTTCTTCTGGATTAGGAATTTGATATTTTTTTACATCAAAAAGTACCATGTTATGATTCCTCCGTTTGCGATTTGTGGTATAATAACTATGTCGAAAACATTACTCACAGTCGGAGCAATCCGGCTTTTTTTATTTACTCTTATTGAATTTCCTTATTTCATCATGATATAATATAAACAACTCAATTCATCTTGAGTGATGTCATCTGGAAAACTCGACTAGAAAAAACTAGTTGAGTTTTTCTATTTATGATAAAATATTTTTATTGTGACCAATGTTTGGGGTAAAGTAACCTCACATATCACAAGCTACCACTTTTCTGGTAAAATATTCTTCTTAGTCAACCAGTGGTCGGTTGGCTTTTTTATACTTGATTTTTTATAATGGGTTTGGTATAAAAATACTATAAAAAATAAACTTAATATTATTTCTTACAGAACTACCTAGCGGAAACTAGGTAGTTTTTTATACTATCGATTGTAAAAACTAAAATACATTGGTTTCAAAACTATTTAAACCCACTTATTAAACGACTAAACCAGTGTCCAATTAGTTCTGGATGTGAAATAAAATATCCGATTCCCACAATTGAGACAACCCAGCATATGCCTATAATCACACAAATAATTGTTAGAGGTGAAAATTTCTTATCTTTCATCTATTCTTACTCCACCTTCACAGCAAACGGCCAATAGCGCTCATCAATTGCTTTGATTTGATTTTCTGTTAACGTATCCACCTTTTCCTTACATATCGTAAAATCAATTGTTCCCGCTAAATTTAAAAAAGTATATCCTATGTTGGTCGCCCCTTTGTCTGGTAATAAAACATGATATAATGGTTCCTTCTCGACTTCGTAACCGTTAGCTAATGCATTAACAAATAAATCTCTGTTCGACTTAAACCACAAAGAAAATTCATCATCGGGCATTGCTCTTAAGAAAGAATCTGCGGAACTGATAATATCAACTTTATCAGAACCCATTCCTAAACTTTCTTCAATAAAATCATCAGCAGTTTTAGGTAATATAACTTTTTTCGGTTCGTCTAGTTGTTTTGCTAAGCTAATTGCTCTTTCGTTGGCATAGTCAGCACCTTTCAAATAATCAAGGCTGTTTGTAGGAACTTCTAAACATTCTAACTCTTCAATCAATTCTTGTTTATTCATCGCTGATCCTCCTACAACAAACCGCTATCAATCAGCAATACTTCGCCATTTGTTTCAAGATTTTCTAACTGATTTAAAGCTTCTTCTGCACCCAATTCTCCACCATCTTCAATACGACTTTTAGCAAGCATTTTGAACGCTTCGTATTTATCAATTGTTTTCATATCATCCAAAAACTCTTTTTCGTCCTCTACATCGCAAAAAATATCCTTGTAAAGTTTTAAACATTGTTTTTCATCCTCAGCAACGATTAATGCAAAATAAGGTTCTTTAATTTCGTAAAATTTCATGTGTTTTTCCTCCTCAGTTTTTACTCTAAATAAACGACCTTTACCAGAAAACTCATGCGGATTTCCAAATTCATCTACTATATCAAACGTATTATCAAGATAATCAATTGAATCTATTTCAAACCATCTAGGATAACCAACAGAATTATCGTGCAACCATACTTCTATTTTGGGAATCATTTTTCTTCCTCCTCTACAAAATCAATAATTTCAACACCTACGATATAATCTTTCAACGATAAAATGAATGCACTATTTCTTGACAACCGTTTAAAAACTCTTCTAATTGATTGTATTCAGAATCTGGCCAATCTTCAGTAAAATCATTAATATCTGTATAAGTCGTTCCATAACCAGTATCTCTAGTTTCTACATGATTCGTGACCCCTTCACGTTCTACTTCAAAGGTAATTGTTGAAGAATCAAAATCATGGATAAAATTTTTTATATAGATCATTCACTTTCTCTCCTACTCACAAATAATTAAAATGACTCTCTCATCAATAAATTCGCCTTCTTCGTCAATCATTCCAGCTTGCAAATCAACGTCAATTATTTTCTTAAAAAATTCATTGCCTTCACTATTCGATTTCACCATAACTTCAATGTCACCGTATATTTCCTTTAACTCTTGAATTTTTTGTAATACTTCTAATGCATCCATTTTTTATCCTCCTTGTGATAATACTCTGTCATCATCAATAACAAACGCATTGCCTACACTATTCTCTAACAGTCTTCTCATCTGTTCAGCTTCTTCACTAGTAAATGCTTTTGCATCCTCTTTAGGTCCAAAACTGCAATAATTTCCAACAAATTTTTTTACATAGTTTTTATTTTCTTCTTTTCCAGTTAAAACATAGATTAATTTCATAATTAGCCTCCGCTGGTGCCTTTTTATTACATAAAATCAGTTTAGACGTTTTCTTGCTATTTTTCCCTGCAGCTCTGCTTCTATGGTTTAGCCTTCCAGCCATAAAGAAACGTAAAACAGACAAAAACACGCACTGATTTTGCACTTTGCCTTCTTGGATCCACTTCTAAAATAATGACAGCTGTTCTGGTTCAGTAAATGAACTGCTTGTTTTATTTTCCAGAAGTTCCATTGCTTCTTTTAGTATTTCTAATGTGTTTTGCGTTTCTTTTTCTTTTGGTAACTATTCATCATTTCAGGAGTAAAGAATTCTTTATGGTCGACCAAACCTCCACTCCTTTCGTTTATTTCTTCTTTATTTCAGCTAACTTTTTCGCAACACCTTGCCCACTTTTGTTGCATAACGGACAAGGCATTGCTTTCGCATGACCGAATCTATCTTTTTCCCAGACAATCATCTGTCCCTTGCATTTTATGCACGTCATCGTTTTTACCTCGTTTATTGTATGTGCCGTTTGCGATAGCTTTTTCTTTAAGTCGGCGTTTTTTCTTTTTGATTTTAGATTTAGTTTTACCCATTCACTTTGACCGCCTTTGTCAAATCAAATCCTAAAGCGTTTGGATGTCCTTCCACTTCTTCTGGTTTTACATGGTAAACATCTGTTTCGATGTTAAAGCCTCCAACTTCGGCAGCTTTTCTTAACACGTGACCATTCCAGCTTTTTCGATAGCCTGTTTTTTTATTTGCTTTAGGACTTACACAACTTCTTGCACCTTCTGCAGTTGCTTCACACGGCAAAACAAATAACGCTTTGTTTTGTTCGTCTAAATATAGTTGAACCCATTCTGGTTTGTTCAAGCGTTGTACTACTGGACCACTTAAAGCCAGACCGCTTTTTGAGATCGTTAAACATTCCTCTGCTTTCACTCCAAAATTGTTTGAAATAAGTAACGTTGCTGTATTTAAATTAAATTTCATGCGTTTGTTCTCCTCTACTTTGTTATTTTCTTTTCGCTTAATTATGTTTTCTATGCCATTTGCCTTTCGCCAGTTTTGAAATGTGGTTGTTCCCAGTCCGAGAGCTTTCTTAATATCGTTTACTTGATAACCTAAGTCTAATAAGCGCTGGTATTCTTCTTTCGTTAGCTTATCGGGATCTATTTTTGGTAGTGGTCGCTTATCGTTTATAAGATTAGAATTCAGTTGTTTTGATAATCTCTGGACCTCTTCCACGATTTCTGAATTATTCATCCACGATTCATCATCACCAGTCAAAAAAAGAATTCTATGACGAATGGCTCTTTTTGTTTCTCTGAGTTTGTTTTTCGTCATTCCTTTTCCTCCAAACTCATAATTTCAATTTCTGTTCGCTGTCGCATACTGTACAACTTTTGGCAAACCATCACAGCAATTTGACCATCGTTTTTATATAAAATACCTTCGGCAGCATCTGTCACTGCTTTGAAATAGTTGTCTAAATCAGGCTTTTTGTCGCAATATTTCCGCTCTAATTCCACTTCTAAGCGTTTCTGTTTATTGCTTAGAGCTGATTTAGGCGGATGGATATAAAACGTAATATGCGCAAAAATAGCCCCTTTTTCAATCAATTCTGGTTTTACCTTTCGTAGATACGCTTTTACCTTTTGTTTATAGGCTCTCATCGCTCGATCTTCGTACGTTTGAACATAATTTCCACGCCTTGCGAATCTTGGGCGACTTTGTGGCTTTGGTTCAATCGGTAGAATAATTCGCATATCTTCCACCTCGAACCTTACAAATCGGCTTCTTTGACGAATACTCCATTTACCATTTCCCCTTGGCGATTTTTGATTTCGCTATATGCTTGATTTAAGCATTCGTATAAGTCCATGTTATTTTGCATAGCGAGAATAATTAACGTCACAACCACATCACCGATACCATCTCTTAGGTCGTTTTCGTTGTTTCTTGCCAATGCAGCGCCAACTTCTCCGACTTCCTCAATCACTTTCAACATTTGCTTTTCAGGCTCTGCTGTATCTAAGCGCTTTTCTTTCGCCCATTCTTCCACTAATTTAACTAATTCATCCATGTTTTATCCTCCCAACAATTCTTGCATTTGTCTTTCAAATTCAGCTTGTTCTTCTGGCGAAACTTTTTCTTCTTCACCGTTCTCTTGATTCATCCATTCAGGCACCTTTTCTTGCCGAACAGGTTTATTTTGATATTGCTTATTTTGTGTTTTTTTATCTGCTCGTTCTCTCTCGTTATTTAGATAATCAGCATATGTTTTTACACCATTTGCTCGCCAATTTTTCAAAATGCCAGCAAAATAGCTATATCTTCGTTCATTATTTCTAGCACAGATATTAACAGCCTCTTTCAATAATTCGAGGTCTCCGTCGAAATCAGAAAGATCATATTGTAAATCAGTGATATTAACAGGAGTAGCAGGACTTACATTCTGTGAATAATAGCGGATTAACTCCGTTAGCTTTTCTTCACCTAACGGCTCTTCAAAGAATGCTTTTTCAACCGACGTTTCAGGTGACGACGAATTAATGCTACTTTCTGTTTCTTTTTTGTTTACTTTACTTTTATTTACTTTACTTTCCTTTACTTTACTTTGTGCATTAATGTCAGCATTAACTGTTTCACTTTGAGAGTTATTGTTGACATTAACTATATATTTAGTTGGTTTTGGTGTTTTCCGTCTTTTTGTCGCTTCGAAAAATGTCGCTTGGATATTCTCACTCGTAAGCACCTTGACCGAGTCAAACAGTTCTTTATCAAAAAATCCCCATAAGACTAAGCGGTTCACTATTTGATTGAGCATTTCCTTACTTACTCCAGGCAGGCGTTTTAAAAGAGTTGCTTGCGATAAATCATCCCACAAAATGAAATATCCTTTTTTGTATATCGCACAAAGCAGTTTGATTACCGCAAGTTCTCCTTTAATACCAAATTCCCCAGCAATAGCTTCTATTTTTTCGTCTTCAAAAATTCCAACATCAAGAGGAAAATAATCCAAACCTTCTTTTGCAGGTCTTGCCATTACATCTCCTTCTTTACTCTAATGGTGGATTTTTAGTATCAAATAAATCTGTTTGATTCAATGAATCTGAATTAGCTTCATTAATTACTTCTGCTGTTTTCATCGTAGTATTTTCTTCTACTTCCGTTTCGGAAATAATATTTCCATCTTCTTGCATTTGTTGAACTTTTTCATCTGAAGTTGTCGCTTCTTGCATTTCGATGGACAAAATTCCCCATTTTGATAACATATTTCTTAATACTGTTTTACGAGCCATCGCATTATAATCTGTAGCCCAGACACCGCTCAATTTTGTTTTTTCTTTGTCTTTGCTATTTGCAATTCGATGAGCTTCAATTTCTTGTTTGGTCCAATAAACAGTTTTCTTGAAGCCATTTAATAGTTCAAAATATCCAACATATCCAATTACATCGTCTGATTGTCTACCATTTGGATCAAATTCAAATTCTTCCGTTAACCTGTTCCAACTCAGTAACTCTCCTTCGTAGACTTCAATAACATTTAATGCTTTATATTTACCTGATCGTTGAGCCAATTGAATATACCCTTTATATCCTAAAATAAACTGGGCTTTCCTCTCCCATTTGCCAGTCTGCTTATTTTTAGTATTAAATGGTACGAGATAGGCATAACCTAGATTTTTATCTAATCCTAAATTTAATGTAGCAGCTGTTAAAGCCCCGCTTAAGATAGACATTGGCTCGCTTTCTGCCAAGTAGCTATCATTAGAAACTAAAGTCATGACATTTGACATAAAAGCATTAGCATTTTCATGAAGAACTTCCTCAAATTTCCGCTTCATAGTAGGAGTATTCATTAATCCTTTTAAACCTAATTGATTCGCAGGAACTTGTTTTTGATTTTGTTGTGATAATTGATTTTTTAATGTTTCGTTTGTTGCCATTATTACTTAATCTCCTTTTCTATTAATCTTCGTGGCGTAGTAACCATATATATTTCTTCATCTTCTGCAATTTGAGGATATTTTTCAGCAAACTTTTTACTGTTCAATCTTTTAGTAGGTATTTCCTTCCACTCAACAATATGTTTTTTGGTAATACCAATGCTTGCATTTCTTTTTCCCAATTCGCTTTTTATTTCATTTTCAATTTTTCTAATAGCTACATCCAACTCTTTTTTGGTTTTCTTCATTTCATTTTTTTGATCTATCAATTCATCGAATGAAGCAGGTAAAGTGGTTTGCGTTTCTTCTATGTCGCTATACTTATCCTTTAAAAAGTCAGCTGTTGCCTTACTTCCGTCAATAATAGGTTCAATGCTTTTGATTACGTTGTTTTCCCAAAAATTAACTAATTGCTCGGTCAGTACATCGATTAATTCTTGATCACGTTCTACTCGTTTCCAAATAAATTTCTGACCACCAATTAAAACTGCAATATAACAATAGTCTTTATTCAAAACATTCATATAATGCTGAACTTGGCAAAGATAACTCAGCGGCACTTCGTTTCCTTCCCATTCCTTCGCTAAAAATTGATTTGCAGTTTTGCATTCTAGAATGGCATTTTCTCTAACCACTTCTCTATCAATATTTGCTCTTAAAAAAGGATGGAGCGAATGTTCGAAGACTTGATTTCTACGACGAACTTTTTTTCCTGTTCTTTCTTGGAACTCTTTCGCAACAACTTCTTCTAAAACATTTCCCCAATAGGCTGGCTCGCTTTCTGTATCTTTCAACTCAACTTGACCTGTTTTCTCTAGCCATAATTGATAAACTGATTTATATTGATTCAAACCTAAGATTGTTGCAACGTCTGATCCACCTATACCCTTTAAACGATCTAATAACCACTCATCGTGAGTCATTTCAAGCGTTGATTTGCTCATCGTACTTACCTCCTTGTTCTCTTTTTGTTCGTATTATAAATTTGATACACTTTCCTTAAAGGAGTGATTTTAATGTATGATTATTTGATGGAGCCAAAACTACAAAAAACTATTGATGGCGAATTCATCGAAGTAAAAACTTATCTTTGTGGAGAAAATGTCATTTTTATCAAACTTAAATCAGATGTTGTACTGATGATTGACGAAACGAGACATTCTATTAATTTTCTTTTGCCAAATAAAAATAGCTGTTACGACATTGTTACTGGTATATTTCCTACCAAACCGATTCTCGGACACCTAGAACTAGAAATGGATACATCCTGTTTATCAATGATTGAAAAAGTATACAAAAACAATCGCTTTGACACAGATTTTATTGGTTTTGAATTAGATAGCATTAAGTTGTTTCTATCCGATTCTTCGATTGCTAAAGATACTCATTCTTAATTTAGAAAGTTCATCATTAGCTATATTCGATGACTTTTCAGCTTGTTCCGCTCGACTCTTCAAAAGTATGTTTTCTTCGGATAGTTCTTCAATTCTTTTTAAAAGATCATCCTTTGAATTATCCGAAGAATAAACTACTGATTTACGATTTCGTTCTATTCTATTAGCGATAATTTCTAACAAACTATTTGTAATTTCTTGTTCTTTCTTGATACTGTGTAATATTTCTTCGGTCATTGTTCTTCCTCCTCATCGTATTCCCACGTTAGCTCTAATGCTTCTTTTTCTTCTGGCGGCTCTTGTCTTGCCCCTAACGAATCAAATTCAGGCATTACAACCCCTCCCAAAATAGTTTTATTTTTTCATCTTCCAATTCGATATAATCGACACCTTGCATTTGTAATTGATCTAAAAATGGTTTTGTAGCTCCTTTACTGCTTACCACACAACTTGTATTGCCATAAGATGCAGATGTCCGAACAGATTGGACAATGTTATTCTGTGCGTTTGCTAGCATTAATTCGTAAATGTCGTTACCTAAGCCTCTTACTTCAATCATTACAACTCACCTCGTAAAAAATCTTTTAACAATGTATCTAGTTTTTCCTCATTGTTTTGTTTAGTTGAAGATGATTCTGCACCAATAAATGATTCTTTTATTTGTTTACATTGCGGACAATCACAATCATGAGCAAGTGCTTCTTCTTTAAATTTTTCAAATAATTCACTAAATGCAATTGCTTGTTCAGGCAAAGAACCTGCAAGTAAAACACTGGATGGTTCCATTCTTTCTGGATCAACAGTTGCTAAAACGAGAGCAACTTCTCCTTTTCGACATTCTTTAACAAGTTCCATTAATAAATTTTGAATTTTATCGTTCATTTTGATATACTCTCCTTAGTTAATAAATTTTGAATTTTTTTGTTCAATATTTGCCCTTAATCGTCTGCAAACGATTGGGGCTCTTTTTGTACTATGCTTAGCCTTTCTGGATAAACACCTTCATCAAATGAAATATATGGATATTCTTCAAGCAATTTTCTAAAGACTTCTGCTTGGGTTTCTCCAGTCACGTATGTTTCTCTACTAGCTTCACCTACAGCTACATACATTTTTTATCACCTCCTTTTAGAGTATTGATACTTGGCTTCGTCCCAGTTAAAAAACCAATGGATAAAGAAAGGTGCACTTAGTGTTGCTAGTATTGGCATTGAAAAGTGACTTTTCAGCAATACACCTAGCGCAATCATCAATAAAAATGCGCCTATCAATCGTGCTTCACGTATTGCTTTCATGTTGTTAACCTCCTATACTTTTTTTAATATAATTTAGTTGAAAATGAGGTGATTAATTATCAAGCTTAATCGCCAAATAGATAGCTATAATTACTAAAATCCCTAAAACTATAAATCCTTTCCAAAACTCTGGATTGATTAAAAAATTAAACATTAGCTTCCATCCTTTTATTTACTGATCTAGCTCACTTCTTTAAACATATCTCCGTTTCCATTAGCCATATCAATTCTTGCTTGTAATTCCAAGTCAGGCTTCCATTTAGGAATTAGAGCTAATGCTTCTTCATATCGAACTTTTGGAATATCT
This sequence comes from Enterococcus sp. DIV1368f, assembly GCF_051712245.1. NCBI lineage: Bacteria > Bacillati > Bacillota > Bacilli > Lactobacillales > Enterococcaceae > Enterococcus > Enterococcus sp. DIV1368f. The sequence goes on along the minus strand of NZ_JBIOON010000001.1, from coordinate 776,733 downwards.
ACATAAGAGGCTACATCGAATAATGCTTTCAATTGTTTATAGCAATTACTAAATGCTGATTGCTTAATACTTGAATCCTTATAAGCCGATGTTTTTTTGCCACCTAATACTTTGATAACAGTTGATGAAACTAGTCCTTGTATCTTTCGTTGTTGGCTTCTATTAATTGTTGTTTCTGTTTCTAGCTTATCTAAACGTTGATTTACAAGAGTCAATCCACGTTCATGTTTTAACGCAGCTTCTAATAACAATTCTGTGTTATTAATCGGTAAGTTTGATTGAGTTTTGAGCAGTTCCTCCATTTGGTTAAAAGCTTCAATATATTTCAATTTAAATTGCAAAGCTTTTTGACCAGTGAACCCCATTGCTAACAAAGTGAAGCCGTCGCGATTCATAATAACTTGGCGATAAGATTGTTTGTTTTGTGGATGAATGTAGGTATCTTCGTAAAATAGGTCTGCGTAATTTTCCGCAACCCCCTCTTTTAATCATCAATCGCTGCTAAAACATCACGATGATTTTTATTAAACGTTGCTGCAACTTGTAAACTAGTTGTTACTGCTTGTTGGTTTTTCGTAATTACTAGATTTTCCATCTTCTTTTCCTCCTTTAAATTTCAAAAGTTTCTTTTAGAAATCTTTGTAATTCAGATCGTTCAATCCGAATATCCTGATTACTCCATTGTTGAATTTTTAAACCTTTTGAAATCCAATTATTCAATTTTTCATCGCCAATCTCTAAAATCTTTCTTACTTGCGATTTGTTAGGATATGGTGGTAATTCAATGGTTTTAGACAATAAATTCAAACGATTTTCAATTTCTTTTAATACTATGAAAGTAATGTTATTTGCTAATTCGTTTTGAACCATTTCATCAGGAATGTTTAACTGCATAAATTACACCTCCTATTTTTCATCTTCTAGTAGATATTCCATCGATACTTTGAAATATTTTGCTACTTTTTTTAGACTCTCAGATGATGGAGTCTGATTAGCAGTTTTTCCCCACTTACTTATTGCCCCATTAGACAAACCTGCATCTCTTTCAACCCTATAGATTGAAACACCTTTAGCAATTGCCAACTTTTTAATTTTTTCGTATACCATAATTTATCTCCTTCCTATAGATTTTCAACTAAAACCGTTGACAAATAATAGATAGTTAGCTATTATAAGTGCATAGCAAATAAACTAAATACTAAATAAATATTTTAGCCTATTTGACACCTATAACTGCTATCTTTTTGTACCCTCTCATAAGTACACATTCAGTATAATAGCCGTTTATCTATTTGTCAATAGCTAAATATCTATTTTTGTATTTTTTTGGAGGAATCTAAAATGAATACCAAAGATAGAATAAAGCAATTAGCAGCACAAAGAAAAATCACTATTGCTGAATTAGAACGTAAACTTCATATTGCAAATGGAACAATAGGAAAATGGGATAAACAAAATCCTTCTATAGAGCCATTAAAAAAATTAGCCGATTATTTCGGTGTAACTACTGATTACTTACTAGGTCGCACTGATACACTTGAATTCAATAAAAAAGATGAAAAAGATGTACAACTGATATTAGAAGATTTAATAAATGGACTTAGCAATGAAAATTCTTTAGCATTTCTGAAAAACGGTGGAGTTGAAATCGATGAAGAAGATGCTGAATTATTACGTGATTCTTTAGAAAGAACCGTACGTCGCTCCAAAATTCTCGCCAAAGAGAAGTTCACTCCTAAAAAATACCGTAGCAACAAAGCCGAGTGAGGTGTGACATTGTGTTTAGAAATGATATTAGAAAAATGGTAAATAAATATGTGAAAAAATTCGATACAAAAAATCCTTATGAGTTAGCAAACTACTTAGGAATTCATATAGATTATGATGATCTTGGTAAGGAATTTATGGGGTATCGTTCACATATTTTACGAATTCCTATTATTATTTTAAATTGCAATAACACAGACCAAGAAAATTTTGAAACTTGTTGCCATGAACTAGGACATCATTGTTGTGGGCATGACACTAATACACAAACCTTAACTAGACAAGGAAGAAATTTCACTATCTATGGTGTCGAATATGAGGCAAACGTTTTTATGGTTGAGTTGTTGCTGCATGGGATTAATCTAGCAGAATACCCTACACGAGAATGTTTATTAAAAAGTTGTGGTGTTCCTGAATGGGCTGAACGCTATGTTGATTGGGATTATTTGAAAGAAACAGCAGACTATAATAGCTACTATAGTTATTACTAGTACATGAATAATTTTATTATTAAATAAGGAGTTTTAGTTTTATGAAAAAAAGAAATATTATTTTCTCAATGCTACTATCTTGTTTAGTATTAGCGGCATGTGATTCCTCAAACGAATATGAGACTGACAGACAAAGCTCGTCAATTGAGAATAATCAAGAAACCTCGTCATCAGTTATTTTTGAAGAAACATATCAGACTAACTCAATGTATGATAACCAAGAAAAAGAAGTATCTTCTATTACTGAAAAACAGGAGCAAACTCTCATATCTTATACCCAACTTGATTGTGAAGATAGAGGATACACTCTAAAATATCGAGGAAAAGATACATGGAATGTCGCTTTAAATTATATTAATAATAAAAATAGATGGATAGTAACCTGTAATGATGTCAATTACGGCAGAATAAAAGCTATTTACGAATGGGATGGTGAGGAAAATTCTGGAGCAACTCTTATTTATTTATTAGTTTCAGGAAATGAATTAGTAAATAATTTAAATAATTAATCAAGATTAGCCTTCTGGCTTTTCTTTTAAAATACAAAAGAACGTATGTTCGAAAGGAGAATTTTATGGCAATGATAAAACAATATAAAAAAAAGAATGGTGAAAAAGCATGGTACTTCAAAACATATCTTGGTACCGATCCGCTAACTGGAAAAAAGAAGTATACAACTAAGAGAGGATTTCGCACTCAAAAAGAGGCTAAAATTGCATTAGCAAGGTTAGAAATGGAAATTCAAAAAAATGGCATTCCCTCTTCCACTAATATAACATTCCAAGAAGTAGCATTTATGTGGCTAGAAAATTATAAAAATACCGTAAAAGAAAGTAGCTACTCTCGAACAGAAATAATCTTCAGAAAACACATACTACCTTCATTTGGAAAAATTGAAATATCAAAAATTTCAACTGCTTATTGTCAGAAAATCGTGAATACATGGCATTCAAAAGGTAGTTCAAAACAATATCCCCTTTTTATAAATTATATGAATCAAGTCTTTAAATTCGCTATTAACATAGGGGTTACCAATCAAAACCCAGTGATTAATGTAATAGTTCCTAAAAATCAAGATATTATTACATCAGAAAAGAAAATTAAATTTTATACAAAAGATCAACTTCAAATATTTTTAAAAAGTATTGAACAAAGCGAAAGTACCTACATTACAATAAGAGATTATACATTATTCAGATTATTAGCTTTTAGTGGATGTAGGATAGGGGAGTTGTTAGCTCTTACTTGGGACGATTTAAACATTAAAACTGGTGAACTACAAATCAACAAAACAATTGCTAAATCTGACCATTATTATGTATCAAATACTCCAAAAACAAAAAAATCAAACAGAACACTAATATTAGATGCAAAAACAATAACTATCTTAAAAAAATGGAAATTAGAGCAAAAAAAATATCTTCTTAAACTTGGTTATACACAACCCTCACGTATTTTCACCAATGAAGAAAATGAATTTACAATAAATCAAGCTATTACAGATAGATATAATATTTATCGTAAAAAGGCTAACTTACCAAACATTGGGCTTCACGGATTTAGACACACGCATGCATCTTTATTATACTATGCTGGTGCAGATCATAAAGAAGTTCAGGAACGATTAGGACATGCAAACATAAAAACAACTTTAGATACTTATACACATCTAACAAATGATGGAAAAGAAAAAACTACCGAAAAACTATCAAAATACATCGGCTTTTAACTAGTATGGTCAAAAGTATGGTCAAATATTTTTCAAACCAACAAAAAAAGCCCAAACCTTTGATAAACAAAGGCTTGAGCTATTACACTAGTTAGCTACTGGATAAACTGATACTTGTTTTTTGTCGCGGCCTTTACGTTCGAAACGTACCACACCATCAACTTTTGCAAATAACGTATCGTCGCCACCGATTCCAACGTTCACACCTGGATAAATTTTAGTTCCGCGTTGACGGTATAAAATTGAACCACCTGTAACTGTTTGGCCATCAGCACTTTTAGCGCCTAATCGTTTAGATTCAGAGTCACGGCCGTTTGATGTAGAACCGCCACCTTTTTTATGGGCAAATAATTGTAAATTCATAGTCAATAACATAGTCTGCACCTCCTATTTCTCAGTGATTGTTTTTATTTGAATAAATTCAGTATTTTCGTTCTCTATTGATTGTAAACCTAATAAAAGATTTTCTAATAGAATTTGGGCAATATTTTTTTGTTCCTGATTGACAGTTGTTAACATCTCGACATAAAGGTAGCCACCTTCTACATCATCAACTTCCACAATCGGTTCAAAACCTGCTAAGGCATCAATCCCATTGACTGTGCTAATTGCTAAGGCAGAAACTGCCGCGCAAACCACATCACTGCCATAAGGACCTGCTTCAGCATGCCCGGTTAATTCGAATGAAACGATTCGGCCGGAGCCTGTTCGTTTAAAAGAACCTTTAATCATTGATAGGCCTTCTTTCCTGTCAACAAGAGAGATTAAGCGTTGATTGCTTCGATCATAACTTTTGTATACGGTTGACGGTGACCTTGTTTACGGTGAGAGTGTTTTTTAGGTTTGTATTGGAAAGTCACGACTTTCTTTTGTTTGCCGTGTTTTTCAACAGTTCCTTCAACAGTTGCGCCTGCAACAGTTGGCGCACCAACTTTTGTAGATTCGCCACCTACTAAGATAACTTCGTCAAAAACAACTTTCTCGCCAGCCTCAACGTTTAATTTTTCAACGTAGATTGCTTGACCTACTTCAACTTTCACTTGTTTACCACCAGTTTTGATAATTGCGTACATGCTATACAGCACCTCCTTCTTCTAGACTTAGACTCGCCATCCCAAGTGATGATTACTCATGCTTAAAAACTTGTTCTGTGCGGTTGTAGCTGTGGAGACCACAATTACAACACTAACTATAATAACAGAACCAGAAAACCTCGTCAATATAAACTCTCTATTTTCTTCACTTTCTCTCTCCAAAAAAACTTCTTCTGTTATTTAAATTTCCGATTGACTTTCTAACACTACTTCCATTATAATTAGCTTTGTTGTGTTACAACTATTGTCATAGTAGCTCAGCAGGATAGAGCATCCGCCTTCTAAGCGGACGGTCGGGGGTTCGAATCCCTCCTGTGACGTAACGATAACAAAAGCGTCTCTTAGAAACCAGGGTTTCTAAGAGACGCTTTTGTTATCCCAAGTTCATCCTAACCTAGTTTAACTTTCTACCAACTTGAAGTACCTCCACCTCCGAAACTGTCACCGGAGCCATCATCAGAAGAACCCTCGTTGCTTGTAACCCACCAATCATGACGATTCGCATACATACTGGTCTTTTTTAGTTGCCTGTCAGAACGTGAACTTGCTAGAAATTTAGCAATAGACACATTTCCATAAGAAAAACGCATATCATAGTATTCAGGATACGTAGTCTTAATAAATCTTATCGGATAGAAGGATTTTGAAGCTTTTTTGTTGGTAATCTTTTTTTCTCTAATTTTTTTCCGCAATAATTTTTTTTCAATTTTATATTGCTGGTTGTCTAAATCGTTTGCTAATTGTTTTAATGATTTTGATTTTTCTGAACTTACTTGCTGGATATCTTTTAAAAACTTACGGATCATAGAATCCAGGTGCAATCTATTTTGTAAGCCAACACCTATTGATTTTATATAACCAAATAAGAAAAAGACCGGAATCAAAAAATAGACCAGACTAACCATGGGTACTAAAGGGTCTTCGTCTTCTAAAAATGTCAGAATCTCTGTGATTAGTGTGAAAACTGTCGAAGGAAACGACTGCTCTGATAAACTAACTTGAACATAAATAATCAGAGTCGCCGATACCAAAAAAGGATGTTTTAATAAAATCGAAAGAGGAAACAAAATAATTTTTAGGTAAGCAGGTATTAAGTTATCATTAATTCCACTAATCCGACACGCAGGCAGTTTCGTTTCTGGAACTTTTTCCCAATACACTTCACCTATCCAAAAACGCGGTAAATAGATCCATGGTTGATTCACCTTCCAAAAACAAGCACACATAGAAGAGCTTCTTAAATCTTTCCACTGTGCAACATAATTATAAATAAATTTCTTTGGTGTCACCTCGCCAAAGGCAAAATCCATATCATAGTATGCGGGAATTATTATCTCTTTTTTCGAATTTTCAGGATATAAAATATTTTTCTCCAAACGCGCCTTAGCAGCTTTAAATTCAACTGATTGTTCTCCTAAAACAATTGACTCAGAGGCAATACCGCCATTATAAAACATAGCTACATCTTCCTTATAGCGATTTGCCATGTCAACTAGAGCCAAGCGGGCACTAAGTTCTTTCCCCGCATTACGTAATTCCCATAAAAAATACAACATAACAATAATAAAAACTATAATTAGCCAAGGCTTTAACGACCTTCCTATTCCTAATAAATATAACCAAATTTTCTGCAAAAAACTAACCTTAGGTAGCGAGGTCGTTTTGGACATAGTATCAGTAGTAAGTAGTTCATTAATCCGAGTGGTGACAATATGTATTCCTGCATTAAAATCCTTTAATTTATAAAAATCTTTCACGGTACTATCTGTTATTTCATCGGTTAAACTATCTGGGATTATCTCTTCAAGCCCATAGCCTACTTCAAGTCTTGCTTGCCTGTCTTTGACAGCTACTAAGTAAATCACTCCATTATTATAAAGTTTATTTCCGATACCTAATTTATTACCTATTTGATTGGTAAAGCTTTCAATCGTTTCGTTTTCAGGAACTTGCTCAACTGTGATAACCATTAGTTGTGGTTTCGTTTCCGTCTTACTAAGTTCTTGATTAATTTTTTGTACATTATTAATGACTTCTTCGTTCAAAATTTGTGCATTATCTGAAACAAAAAGATGATTTTGATTAATTTTTACTACGACATCGTCTGTTGGAGCTGAATAAGTCCTTTCAAATCGTTTTAAGAAACTCATTCCCAAATAGATCCCTATTAAAAGAACAGCTAGATAAACTAAATTCTTCATTACCATACTTTTTACTTTTGTTTTTCGATACTCCCCCACGCTCATTTGTAATTTTATCCCTACTTTATTTTTCCCATACACTGATTTTTTCTCCCTTCCACTCCTACCGAATATTCTAGCTCTGATTTTCCACAGAGCTAAATAAATTTTTTGTATTAAAAATTTATTTTCTTAATAGTTAGTATACCGAATATAGACGTTCAAATCTTTATCTTTTTAACTAAACTTCTGTTAACACGCAAAAAAAAGAACGTAACGCTTAGTTGATAAGCGTTACGTTCTTTTCAGATAACTAGTTAAACAAACACAAGAATAGTGATTTTTACAGCTCGTTTTCCAAAATCTCAATCCGCTCATCAAAACTCAACTCTTGATAGATTTGATGGAGCATCCACATGTACCCATACGGATCAATAAACAATGAATTTTTGAGCGCTCCTTCCATCATTTCAGTAATAGGCTGTACTTCTTGACAACCGTTTTCCATTGCCAGTTGATGCGTCTCTTCAATATTTTCTACCGTTATATTAAACCAGATAGTATTGGGATGTTCTTGGGTTGGTGCTTTTAACCCATATTCTTCATTGGCATCTAACATGTGAAACCTCGTGCCATAAAGTTGAAAAACCGCTTCATTCATTCCGATAGGGTATTCGGTTGCTTCCACTACCTCTATTTCAAACACCTTTTTATATAAGGCAAGCGCCTTAAGGCTATCACTAACAATAAAATCGATTTCTGTCCCTTTAATCATTTGTTTTTCCTCCTTCAAAGCTACTAACTGTTGATTAATTTTTTTAATCTTTTGCTCCTCCATTTGAATTAAATGTCGCGATTGATCTCGTTTTCTTAACAAAATAGTTTCCAAAAAAGAAGCATCCTTAAGTTTTCTCAAAGTTTATTCCATCTCTTCAACTTTAAACCCTGAATCTCTTAACAGTAAAATTTGTTTCAATAAAGGAATTTGATGTGCGCTATAATAGCGATATCCTGTTTTTTTATCAATTTCATTTGGAACAAAAATTCCTGCTTTTTCATAATGACGCAGCATCCGTGGGGAAATATCCATTAACTTGGCAAATTGCCCAATTTGATACATAGAGTCTCCTTTTCATTCAATTGATATTCTTATCATAAACCTTGACACCATGTGAAAGTCAATGAAAAAGTTTCTATATAAATACAAATTAGTTCACTTGGCAATTGCTATAACTAGATAAAATTCGAAATGCCTTAACTTACTAGCTCTAAGGATCAAGATAGACAGCGAGACTAGTTCAATTCAAAAGCTCGACTAGTATTAATTAACATAAGTCCCAATTCTTGAAACTAAACACTGTTTCCGTTCCAAAAAATCGGTCACAGCTTATTTTTTTGAAGTCCTGTCTGTATCTCGTTGCGGCACTGGATATTTCACCGCATTTTTCTTCAACTTTTCTTCGATAATTTCTTCCAAATCAAACCCTAAATTATCAGCCATCATGTAGGAGTAAATGAGAACATCAGCCAATTCTTCTTTGATTCGTTCTTCTTGTTTGATGCCTTCTTCTGCTGTTTTCCATTGAAAAAGTTCTAACAATTCTGCTGCTTCTAAACAAATTGAGAGCGCCAAATCTTTTTCATTATGGTGGGGGCGCCAATTTCTTTCATCACGAAATTGATTAATTTTTGCCATTGTATCCATCTGTTCCCCTGCTTTCTTATTCATTTGATGGCAACTGAAACCCATCGAACGTTTCACCATCATAGTATTTTAATAACTGTTCTGTAGACAATAACGAGGAAGTTATTTCTTCCTCTTCAACAACTGCTTGATTCTCTTCTCTATACAACAAATAAGCCTGTAAAAGCTGTTGGTAGAGTTTTTTTCGTGAAGAGGCTTCCACTGAAAGAAACGTTAATTCTTTTAAGTGTCCGCGATAGACAGGCAAATCATCAACGAATTCGATTGGTAATTCTACTACAGTTAACTGAAATTCTTCAAAGATTTCTTCGTACATCTGCCATTCCTTCTTTCTGTCGATATTGTTTTGGGGTCATGCCCATTTCTTCTTTAAAACGTTTATAAAAAAAGGCTTTGTCTTGATAGCCGATTCGTTCAACAATCGTTTGAATCGATAAATCTGTTTGCTTCAAGTAGTTTTTCGCCAATTGGATTCGGTAGGCTAAGACAATTTCCGTAAACGTTTTGTTTGTTTTTTCTTTTAAAAAATTCGATAAGTAATTCGGATGAAAATGAAATTTAGCGGCGACTTCTGCTAAAGTGACATGTGCAATCTGTTGCTCAATATACGCTAAAATCACCTCAACACGTTGATGATTCGACAAATAATTATCTTGCATCTTTAAAGCTTCTCTAGGCAGTTGACCTAGTTCCACCATCAGCAAAACAAAGGCCGCTTTGGTCACTTTATTATTAAAATAGGCCATTTTCACAATTTGTTTCAGTAATAATAGCGAATAGACGTGGACATCCGAATTTGGCTGGCTGGCAAAAACGAAATATCGAGGAATGTTTTCAAATTCACTGCTAGCAATTTCTGTAAAAAAACGATACATGACTGGTTCTTCCGCCAGCTGATTTAAGAGCGTATCAAGAAAATAGTGCTTTTTAAAATAAAATATAATCATAGACATTCCTTGCCCCTGATAGCTAACCGAGGTGGCCTCATTGACAATCATGACTTGGCCAGCCGAAAACGAACACCTTTGTTGATCCAAATAAGCATTGCCATCTTGCTCTAAACAATAGAGCATCCGAATAAATCCTTTCGGAACGTCAATTGTTTCCGAAGATGCCAGCATAAAGCCCGCAATTTCTCGATGTGGATTTTCCTTAAATTGCGCTACTTCATTCTCAAGAGCATTGGTAGTGGTTAAATAACAATCTAAGGTCTCTAAAAACTGATAAAATGCTGCATATTGCTCTTCTTTGCTTGCCAATTAATCACCTCATAATCCAACACTTTTTACTTTACTCCCTCTATTTTTTTCTTTGGCGTTTCCTTCTATACTAGATACATGGTAACACGAAAAAAGAGATTCAACAGTTTTTAGGAGGAATTTTTTATGAAAATTAGTTTTATCGGTGCTGGAAATATGGCATCCGCTATTGCCAAAGGTGCGCTAAAAAAGCAATTTATTGCCGCAGAAAACCTTTATTTTTATGATATTCAAGTCGAAAAAACCGCCGCTTTTGCACAAGAAATTGGTGCACACGCGGTTGCTTCGCCTCAAGAAGCTATTACAGTAGCTGACTTAGTTATTTTAGCGGTGAAACCGCAATTCGTTCAAGCGGCTTTACTTGAAGCAAAAGAAGCAATTTTAGACAAGCAACCGTTAATTGTTTCCATTGCAGCAGGTACGACTATTGCAGAATTGTATCAACTGTTTGAGACTACCCAACCGCTTCGTCTTGTTCGTGTGATGCCCAATATGAATGCGTTGATTGGCGCGGGTGCAGCAGCTGTCTGTGGTAACGCTTTTGCATCCCCTGAAGACATCCAGACTGTTTTATCGTTGTTTCGAGCAGTTGGCCAAGCTTGGGAATTAGAGGAACAGTATTTTTCGATTTTTACTGCTATTGCAGGTAGCACTCCTGCGTATGCTTTCTTATTTATTGATTCGATTGCCCGAGCAGCCGTTAAAAATGGTATGAACAAAGAGTTGGCCTTAGAAATTGCCACACAAGCTGTACTAGGCAGCGCTCAAACTTTGGCAAATAGCACAGAGAATCCTTGGACTTTAATCGACCAGGTCAGTTCTCCTGGTGGAACCACGGTTGCTGGGATTGTCGAATTAGAAAACAATGCGTTTATTTCAACAGTCATCAAAGGGATTGAGGCCACCATCCTTCGGGATCAAGAATTAGCCAAACAAGACTGAGAAGAATAGTTACATGAGCGAATAAATAAGAAAAAGCGCTGAAAATTCAGCGCTTTTTCTTATTTTAGTTGAATGAGTAAGCCAAAATGATCACTGACTATCGGTGTTTTCCTACCATCAAAAATTACTTCATATTTTCGTACGTGCCACTGTTTTGGAACAAATGCGTAGTCAATCCGCAAGGCTGCTTCATTTTCTTCCCAGCCATCTATTTTTTTCTCTACTGTCGCTTCACCGCTTGTCTCTTCCGCTACAACAAATGCATCTTGAATCGGCAAGTAACTATTTTCCACTAATTGATAGCCAGTTGTACCAGCTGGGTTGTTTAAATCGCCTAAAATGACTAACGGTTGTTGCCCCATCGCTAAGTATTTCTCTAATTGTAGCCATTCATAGGCAAAACCTGTACAGGGTGTTTCCCACCAAGAAAAGTGACCAGAGACAACAGTAAGCGTACCTTTTGAACTCTCTGTCTCCGCTACTAAGATTTTTCTTGTTCGATAATTCGTTGGTTCTTGGCTTTCTGAAATAAGGAGAGCTTCACTAGTCAACGGACATTTCGAAAGTAGTGCGTTCCCTTCTTCATAAATAGCGTAACCAATGTGACTCATTTCCCAACTCCAATAATAGTTTTGGCCTTTTTCAGCTAGATATTGAACGATTAGATATGCAAAATTATCTTCATGGATCGGCGTTTGGGTCGCTATGGGACAAAAAGTAGTTAACTGTTCTAACGGCACTTTCTTGGAAGCGACTTTCTGATTCACTTCTTGTAAGGCAATTATTTCACTTTCAGAAGATAAAATCACCTTGGCAATCTCCTCTAATTTTTTTAATGGTTCTTCTTCTAACCAGCTATGAGTATTGATTGTTAAAAGATTCATCTTTTCCCCTTCTCTTACATGTTATTAGGTTTGTGAGTGGGACAAAAATCACTTTGGATTTTTGCTTCACGTGCAAAACCTGATAAACGGCGGGAACAGAACCAACTCCTTCGGAAATAAGCCGAAATTATCCAAAAATTAAAAAGCAATTTCCGGAAATTCCTTCTTATTTCTCGGAGTTAAACGGTTCTGTCCCGACCTCATACCTAATCATTTAAATTTCAATCTGTCCGATCACAGTTCCCGCAGTGGTGGTTCCTAGTTGATTAATAACTACTTGTTCCACTTTGTCGCTGTTTGTAAAGGCGACAATAATCGTTGTTTCTTTGCCAGCTTGTTCAATCACATCCAAGTTCATTTTAGCTAGTTTCGTCCCAGCTTTCAATGATTGTCCTTCTTTAACAAAAGATTCAAAAGCAGGTGTTGCCATTTCAACTGTATCAATTCCCATATGGACAAGTACTTCAATACCTTCTTCTGTTTGTAGCCCAATCGCATGTTTGCTTGGGAAAACACTTAGAACTTTCCCCGAAATTGGTGCCACCACCTCTCCTTCTAGAGGCTTAACTGCAAATCCATCCCCCATCATTTTTTGTGAAAAGACAGGATCATTGACTTGCGCCATTGGAATAACTTCCCCTGTCGCCACAGCCACGAAATCTTTTTTCTTGCCTAAGAAATTCGTTGTTGGCACTCCTACTGTACTTTCTGCTATAACTGGTTCTGGAATGTCAACGCCGGAAGCTAATAAATCTTCAATATCGGATTTTAAAACATCAGCTTTTGGTCCATAAACGGCTTGAACGCCATTATCTTTCACAATCAAGCCCATTGCACCTGCCCGTTTCCACGCCTCTTCCGAACCGACTTTTTCTCGATCCTTTACACTGACACGTAAGCGTGTCATACACGCATCAACTTCTTTGATATTTTGTTTACCACCAAGTAAGTAGACAATTTGCGCGATTTGCTGATCGACGACGCCTGAACCAGCGGCGCCAGATGCGATTTCTTCGCCGTTATCATTGTCATAGTTTCCATTTCTTCCAGGTGTTGCGTAATTAAATTTTTTAATTAAGAAATTCGCTAAGAAATAAGTGACAACACCAAAAATGATGACCATTAAAACAAAATTGATTAAATCGCCACCTAAACCAGCTTTTATTGCTAGCGGTGTTCTTGTTAACAATTCAATATTTCCAAACGAATGCACACGCAATGGTAAAATATCAGCCATTGCAAAAGCAGCACCTTGGATCACCGCATAAATCACATAAAGCGGCACTGCAGCAAACATAAACATGAATTCTAGCGGCTCTGTCACACCCGTTAAGAAAACAGCTAAAGCAGCAGAAAAATACATTGATTTATATTTAGCTTTTTTATCTGCATCGACATTACGATACATCGCCAAAGCCATCCCCATTAAAATTCCTGAAGAACCAATCATTTGGCCTACTTTGAATCGAGCTGGTGTCCAATTTTCTAAGACAAACTGATACTTGCTCATATCACCGGCACCTTTAAGATTCACTAAGTCTGTTGCCCAAGCCAACCATAAAGGGTCTTGACCAAAGACTTGGGTTCCAGCTTGTGCGCCAGATAAAATTTCATACGTTCCACCTAATTGTGTATAGTTGATTGGAATCGTCAACATATGATGTAACCCAAAAGGTAATAACAAACGTTCCAACGTTCCATATAAGAATGGCGCTAAAATAGGTGCACTATCTTGAGATTGCGCAATCCATAACCCAAAATTATTAATTCCCGCTTGAATATTTGGCCAAATAAGTGCTAATGCAATTGAGACAATTGTTGACCACAAAATAACGACAAATGGGACAAACCGTTTACCATTAAAAAATGATAGCGCATCTGGTAATTTCCGATAATTGTAATACTTGTTGTAAGCCATCGCACCGACAAAACCAGCAATAATCCCTACAAAAACACCCATATTTAATGCCGGAGCTTCTAAGACACTTGTAAAGAATCCCTTCACCATAATCTTGGTGCCAAATAAGGTATGCGTGAAAGCTTGTTCATCTGCCAACATTTCATTTGTTACACCAAAAATGGCTCCAGTAATACGGTTGATTAAAACAAAAGAAATCCCCGCTGCAAATGCTCCACCTGCACGATCTTTGGCCCAACTGCCACCTATTGCTAACGCAAATAGTAAATGTAAGTTGCCAATAATTGCCCAACCGATACTCTCCAGAACTCCGCCTGTTGTTACTAACAAGCCTAAATTAGGATCGATTAAAGGAAGCGATTTCCCAATACTAATCATTAAACCCGCTGCGGGCATTACTGCCACAACGACCATTAAAGCTTTCCCGAATTTTTGCCAAAACTCAAAACTAAACATTTTTTTCATTCCTGCCACTCCTTACGCAATCGGTTTCGTTATGTTGCCATTATATACTCCTGTTTCCTTTTTGTAAATGCTTTAATTTCAAAAATATTGTGGAAAACAACTCCCTACTACTTAATCCTTTTTTATTTTGTCTTTTAATAAAGCAAATAAAGTTCCTTCTATCCTACCTTTGTTTCAGCTTTTATTCATAAGATTACACTTTTTAAGCATTGACTATTGACTAATGCAATCGGTTGCGTTTATGATAGACCTATCAATAAAATCACTGAGGGGGATTCTCATGAAACAAATCAAACGTTTATTCCAAATTGATCCTTGGAAAATCCGTACTACACACTTAGATAAAGAAAATTTACGTTTACAAGAATCATTAACAAGCATTGGCAACGGCTATATGGGGATGCGGGGAAATTTTGAAGAACACTATTCTGGCGACTATCATCAAGGAACCTATTTAGCAGGTGTTTGGTATCCAGACAAAACACGTGTTGGTTGGTGGAAAAATGGTTATCCTGAATATTTTGGCAAAGTGATTAACGCAATTAATTTCATCGCAATGGACTTACAAATTGATGGACAAACAATTGATTTAGCCACTACACCTTACGAAGATTTTTCTTTAGAATTAGACATGCAAAATGGGGTCCTTTCTCGGCAATTCACCATCCAAACACCGAAGAACAAAGTGCGCTTCTCTTTTGAACGTTTTTTAAGCTTAGAAAAAAAAGAAGCAGCTTACATCCACTTAACAATTGAAATGCTGGAAGGTACAGGCACAATCACTCTTCACTCAAAATTGGATGGCGATGTTCAAAATGAAGACAGCAATTATGAAGAACATTTTTGGGAAGAAATGGCTATTGAAACACAAGAAACACTTGGCTTTGTTACGACTAAGACCATTCCTAACAACTTTGAAATAGAGCGTTTTACAGTGACTGCAGGCATGCGCCATTTCATCGATGGAGCCGCTGTTGTGCCTACATATACACAACAGCCCTTGGCTTTAACCGCAGAATTGACGGTGTCTTTAAACGAAGGCGAAACGACCGCCATCACAAAAGAAGTGCTTGTCGTTACCAGTCGTGATGTGCCAGAAACGCAACAAATCACACGAGTAAACGAATTATTTGCAGAAATGACTACCTTGTACCCTGAAGCAAAAGCTGGGCAAGCTGCCGCTTGGGCAAAACGTTGGCAATTAGCTGATGTTGTTATTGAAGGAGATGACGAAGCCCAACAAGGCATTCGTTTTAATCTTTTCCAACTTTTCTCAACCTACTATGGTGAAGACGATCGTTTAAATATCGGACCAAAAGGCTTTACTGGCGAAAAATATGGTGGTGCCACATATTGGGATACTGAAGCATATGCTGTCCCACTTTACTTGGCGTTGGCTAAGCCCGAAGTTACTAAAAATCTACTGAAATATCGCCACAATCAATTGCCTCAAGCCATTCATAATGCCCAACAACAAGGGTTAAAGGGTGCGCTTTACCCAATGGTTACTTTTACTGGTGTCGAATGTCATAATGAGTGGGAAATCACTTTTGAAGAGATTCACAGAAATGGTGCGATTGCTTATGCGATTTATAATTATGTCAACTATACAGGAGACGAAGACTATCTCAAAGATGCTGGTCTTGAAGTACTTGTAGCAATCGCTCGTTTTTGGGCAGATCGGGTCCACTTCTCCCAACGTCATAAACAATATATGATTCATGGCGTAACGGGGCCAAATGAATATGAAAATAATATCAACAATAACTGGTATACCAATACAATTGCTGCGTGGGTTCTACGTTACACCCGTGAGTCTTATTTAAAATTCCAAGAAGAAACAACGCTCAAAATTGCAGACGACGAATTAGCTAAATGGGCAGACATTGTAGAAAATATGTACTTCCCAGTGGATAACGAATTAGGCATTTTTGTACAACATGACACTTTCTTAGATAAAGATTTAATGCCTGTTTCTGATTTACCACTTAGTGAGCTGCCTTTAAATCAACATTGGTCATGGGATAAAATTTTGCGGTCTTGTTTCATTAAACAAGCCGATGTTCTTCAAGGAATTTATTTCTTCAATGACGCCTTTTCTTTAGAAGAAAAACGCCGGAACTTTAATTTTTACGAACCAATGACTGTCCATGAATCTTCCCTTTCACCAAGCATTCATGCTGTGTTAGCTGCTGAATTAGGCATGGAAGAAAAAGCAGTGGAAATGTATCAACGAACAGCGCGCCTTGACTTAGATAATTACAATAATGATACAGAAGATGGCTTACACATTACCTCAATGACTGGTAGTTGGCTAGCGATTGTTCAAGGTTTTGCCCAAATGAAAACGGACCATCAGCAACTAAAATTTGCACCCTTTTTACCAGCGACATGGACAGCCTACTCGTTCCACATTAATTACCGGAATCGTTTACTATTTGTTGAAGTTGCAGCAGACCAAGTGGCCTTCACTTTACTCGACGGCCCTACAATTTCATTAACTGTTTACGATCAAAAATACACATTAAAAGATCGATTAGTTTTACCGATTAGAAAGGAAGAAGTTCATGTTTAAAGGCGTTTTGTTTGATTTAGATGGCGTTATTACTGATACAGCAGAATTTCATTACCACGCTTGGAAAAAATTAGGAAACGAAATTGGAATTTCCATTGACCGTGTTTTCAACGAACAATTGAAAGGTGTAAGCCGTGAAGATTCTCTGCAGTTACTGTTAAAATACGGAAAAAAAGAAGGCACGTTTTCTTCTGAAGAATTTGCCCAGTTAGCGCAACGGAAAAACGATTATTACTTGGAAATGATCCAAGCGATTACGCCTGAAGATGTCTACCCAGGAATTCTTTCTTTATTAACGGAATTACGTGCGGCCAATATTAAAATCGCCTTGGCTTCTGCAAGTAAAAATGGGCCTTTTCTTTTAGAAAAAATGCAATTGACGCCCCTTTTTGATGCCATTGCTAATCCAGCAGACGTCCAGGCAGGTAAACCCGCTCCAGATATTTTCATTTTAGCTGCGAAAGAAATTGATTTGACACCAGCAGAATGTCTTGGCATTGAAGATGCCAAAGCTGGGATTCAAGCGATTCTTGCTAGCGGAGCGCAACCTGTTGGCGTTGGCCGCAAAGAAGAGTTAGGCGAAGGGTTGCCCATCGTGCCAGAGACGAGCGCTTTAACGTTTGATTACTTAAAAAAAGTGTGGCTTGATCATGAAGGATAATCGTATCACCGTAACCGATATTACAAACACAAACTTAAAAAAAATTACTTTGAAGAACGACTTTTTAGAAGTCGTTCTTCTCAATTATGGCGCGCGCCTCCATCAACTTTTGATGCCAAACAAAAATAATCATTGGGAAAATATCCTTTTATCGTATGATTCGTATCAAGATGTATTAAAGGATCAAAGCTTTTTTGGCGCCACTGTTGGACCAGTTGCTGGACGCATTCGTAATGGCCATTGGCAAAATGGAATATTAGAACAAAACAGCGACAGTCATCATATCCATGGTGGCTCAAAGGGGTGGTCTTTTCAATATTGGACAGTCGAGCCCTTTGAAAAAAAGGATATCATTGGCGTTGCCTTTCATTTAACCGACACCCTTTCTGGCTATCCCGGACCAATTGAGGCCACCATCACTTATCAGCTAGAGGATAATCAATTACGAATGATCAGTACTGGACGAAGTAAACAGGAAACACTTTTTAATCCTACGAACCACGCCTACTTTAATTTATCTGGCGATGGAAAGTTAGACATTCTGTCACATTTGCTATCTTTGAACTGTCAAGGTATGTTAGAATTAGACGATAATAAGCTGCCTACTGGACGGATTTTACCAGCTTCTGAACTATCCATACGTTTTAATGAACTGACACCTAT
This sequence comes from Enterococcus sp. DIV1368f, assembly GCF_051712245.1. Lineage (NCBI taxonomy): Bacteria > Bacillati > Bacillota > Bacilli > Lactobacillales > Enterococcaceae > Enterococcus > Enterococcus sp. DIV1368f. Next base: position 758,400 of record NZ_JBIOON010000001.1, on the reverse strand, counting down.
CGAAACAATCCTCCAACGCTATCCAACTGGGTTAGATGATGTTTTCCCCTTAGTTGGCTCTGACTTAAGACAGCCACAATTATGCTTACAAGAACCTACTTCTGGAAGAAAAATGACGATAGCAACAACGAACCAAAGTATGGTATTATTTTCTACGACTGGTTTTGAGGCTCCTTTTTCTATTAATGGACAAGCGATGCATTCAAACTATGGCTTAGCAATTGAACCACAAGAGTATCCAGACATTGTTCATCATCCTCAGTGGGGCTCTATTTTATTACCAGCTAATAAAAAGCAAACCTACCAAACGGTTTATCAATTTAACCTTCTATAATCACTAAGAAAGGCGTGGCAAAAATGGCAATTACAGTAAAAGATGTCGCTAAGAAAGCGGGGGTTGCAACCTCAACCGTTTCGCGTGTCATTAACGATCATCCAAGTATTTCTGAATCGACAAAAAAGAAAGTGCGAAAAGTCATGGATGACTTAGGCTATGTGCCAAATATGACGGCACGGAATTTGGGTAAACGAATTTCAAGTGCCATTGGCGTAATTTTACCTCCTTTAGATTCGAAAGAACGGTTAGGGAATCCATTTTATTTAGAAATTATGGAAGCCATCAACGAGGAAGCCCGTCTTTATGATATGACTACTGCTATTGCAACTGCCAAAAGTTTTGATGTACTATTGGAAAACGTTAAAAGAATGCATCTTCAAAAACAAGTGGACGGTTTTATTCTTGTGTATTCAGATAGTAAGGACCCCGTCATTGATTACTTATATGAAAACAACATTCCCTTTACTTTAATTGGTCAACCTTACCAACATGAAACGGAAATAGTTTACGTGGATAATGATAATCAATTATTAGGGAAACAAGCGACGGAATTTTTAATTGAAAACGGCCATAAAAATATTTTATTTGTGACCAATACAACGCATGAAAGTTTGTACTTTGAACGTTACTTTGGTTATCAAAAAGCAATGATGATGCAAGGATTAACTGTTTTACCAAGCGTTGCGTTAGAAAAACCTGAAGATTACATGGCTTTCGATGACATTCTTCATCAAAATAATGCCACGGCGTTGGTGGTGATTGATGATATCTTTGCTTTGCGGACGATGCAACTTGCGCAAATCTATGGTTATCAAGTTCCTGAAACATTATCCATTATCAGTTTCAACAACTCTATCTTTTCAACATTGACACATCCTTATCTAACAAGCATTGACATCGACACGTCAGAATTAGGGCGAATGGCGATGAAAAAATTATATGAATTAATCCATGAAGAATTGACGAATGGTGTCCGTCTCGTTATTCCTCACAAATTAATTAAGCGTGAAACAGTTATTCCTATTCATTAAAAAAGAAGCGTAAGCAGTTTAACACTGCTTACGCTTCTTTCTATGTGTACGCTCTTATTCGTATGTATTACTTTTATAAAATAACTTTTTGCGAAATTTTTTTCCAAAACGTTTCTTCTTTTGCATCAAATTGAGCTGGTTCCCCGTCAGACAATTTTTCATTTAATAATGATAATTTTTCTTGATGTTTTGCATACTCATCTTTTTTTATTAGCTCTAAACGATACGCACGATCCAAGATCGACTCTCGATAGTTAACATTCATTTTCGTTGCCTTCGCCATTTCTTACATTCCTTCCCAAAATAAATTTTCATTTTTTCGTTAAATTCTTCTATAATTATAACAAAAATATCAGAAAAATAAATATGAAACAAACGATAATTGCGAAAATTTTGTTTTTTCATGCGATTATCGTTCGATTATTTAAGAAATTAAAATTATTAACCAATAATTAATCAATCAGCAAACGCATTAAATGAACATCTAAAAATTCACCTTGGTCTGTTTTGGCGCCCCGAGGCATGATTGCTTCTGTTTCAAACCCTATTTTTTTATAGACGTGAATCGCTCGTTGATTGCGATCCTGTACCGTTAATTCCAAGCGACGAATAATACGACTTTCATGCGCCCAGCGAATAATTTCTTCCATTAGGATACTGCCCAGTCCATAGCCCCAGTATTCTTTTAAAATACTAATGCCAATTTCACCAATATGCTCCATCCGCTTTTTAGAAGAAGCAGACACAGAAGCGGTGCCAATGATCGCTTCTCCCGCTAATGCCACCAATAAAACATTATTTGGCGATTCATAGAGTGTTGCTAGATTTTCAGCCAATTCTGTTGTCGACATGGCCATTCCTCGCTCATCCATTACCAAATAGGGCGTTTCACTCCCAATTTTTGACATCACAGATAGTAATTGATCCGCATCAGTAGGCACTGCTTCTCGAATAGAAAATGTTTGTTCAGTCATATTCGCGAGCCTCCCACGCTTGTAAAATCTCTGCTATTCTTTCTTCTGCCAATGGACCAGTTCCACGGAATTCAAGAACTCTCTTGTCAGCTTTTTGAGAATCTTTATTTAAAATAATTTCTAAATAATCTTCAGGCAATTCTTCTTCAATCAAGCTGCCCCATTCTACAACGGATAGCCCATCTCCTTCAAAATACTCATCTAACCCTAATTCATCCGCACCCTCTTCAACACGGTAAACATCCATATGGTATAACGGAAGTCGTCCTTGTGGATATTCGCGGATAATCGTATAGGTGGGACTTTTAATCATTTGGGAAATGCCTAATCCTAAAGCAATCCCTTTCGTCATTGTCGTCTTACCGGCCCCTAAATCACCAGTCAGGACAATTACATCACCAGCTTGTGCCTTTTGTCCAATGATTTTAGCAATTGCTTCTGTTTCCAATGGATTGTTCAGGACAATGTTCATTTTTTTTGCCTCCCATCTGCAAGAATCTATGTATGAAAGTATACCGAAAATTCAATAAGTTGACTAGTGGCAGCTTCAAAAAAATAAAGTTGAGGCCCAAGTGTCCTGGGAACCTCAACTTCTACTTTGCTTATTTATCATGCTTCGACATAGTTAATTAGTCGTTCATTAATGTTTGAGCAGCTGTAATGATTGATAATTTATAAACATCTTCTTCGTTTGCACCACGTGATAAATCAGAAACTGGTTTGTTCAATCCTTGTAAGATTGGGCCAATTGCTTCAAAGTTACCTAAACGTTGAGCAATTTTGTAGCCAATATTTCCTGATTGTAAATCTGGGAATACAAAGACTGTTGCTTCTCCAGCAACTTTTGAGTTGGGCGCTTTTAATTGTGCGACAGAAGATACATAAGAAGCATCAAATTGTAATTCACCATCAATCGCATATTCAGGTGCTAATTCTTGCGCAATTTTTGTAGCTTCAGCAACTTTTGTTACTTCTGGTGCTTTTGCAGAACCTTTTGTTGAAAAACTTAACAATGAAACTTTTGGTTCAATGTCAAATAATTCAGCTGTTTTGGCACTATCAACAGCAATTTCAGCTAATTCTTGTGCAGTTGGGTTCACGTTAATCGCGCAGTCTGAGAATAAATATCTTTCTTGGTCACGACCACGAATCATTAAGAAGGCACCACTTGTACGGCTCACGCCTGGTTTTGTTTTAATGATTTGTAACGCAGGACGAACTGTATCACCTGTTGAGTGGATAGCACCACTAACCATACCATCAGCAATACCCATGTAAGTTAACATAGTACCGAAATAGTTGACATCTTTTAAGATTTTTTCAGCATCTTCTTTAGTAGCTTTTCCATTACGGCGTTCAACAAATGCTTCGACCATTTCATCCCATTTTTCATAATCATTTGGGTTGATAATAATAAAGTTTGATGTGTTGATTCCACGAGCCATAGCAGCATTTGCGATATCTGTTGGATCACCAATTAAGATTGGTTCTACTAATTCATCAGATTTTAAGCGGGCAGCAGCACCTAAGATTCTAGGATCTGTTGCTTCAGGGAAAACAATTTTGATATTACGGCGTACGACTTTAAATTTTAAGCTATCGAATAATTCCACGATAAACCCTCCAGTTTTATATTTACAAAATCCATCATACACTATTCTCAAAGAAAATAACAGTTTTTTCTAGCTGTATTAGTCAAAAAAACCAATAATCCGATAAACTTTTCACAAACTAACTCTTCTACACTATAACAGTTTGCACTGTTACATTACACTGTTTCAGGAAGTTGCCAATCAATCGGCGTTTCCCCTAAACGTTCTAGAGCGGCATTCGCTTGAGAAAACGGACGTGAGCCAAAAAAACCACGATGCGCTGACAATGGACTTGGATGTGGCGATTTGATAATCACATGCCGAGTCGTATCAATCATTTTAATTTTTTCTTGAGCTGGACGTCCCCATAAAATGAAAACAACGGGTTTTTCACGCTCATTCAACTTTTCGATAATGACATCTGTCAGTTGCTCCCACCCTTTACCTCGATGAGAATAGGCTTGACCTGCCCGAACGGTCAACACAGTATTTAATAATAACACGCCTTGTTTGGCCCAGCTTTCTAAAAAGCCATGGTTGACGGGTTGGTACCCTAAATCAGCTTGTAATTCTTTGTAAATATTCGCAAGAGATGGCGGCACTTTCACACCTGGCTGGACAGAGAAACTTAGTCCGTGTGCTTGATTGGGTCCATGATATGGGTCTTGTCCCAAAATTACTACTTTTACTTCTTCAAAAGGGGTTAGTTCTAACGCTGAAAATAAATGATACATATCTGGATAAATCGTTTGTGTCTGATATTCTTTTTTCAAAAATTCCCGCAATTCTTGATAATACGTTTTTTCAAATTCAGCAGATAAAACGGTTTGCCAACTATTGTGAATAATTTCTTTCATAATGCTCACTCCTTCGCTCTCTAAGCATAACGAATTTCTCCAAACCTGACAAGAAATTTCTGGGTACTTTCTCTTGGAAAAACGTGGTAAACTATAGGTAAGCTTTAAATAGATAATGAGGTGTAGAGAATCGATGATTAAATTAATTGCTTCAGATATGGATGGAACACTTTTAGATGCAAAAATGAGCATCACAAATGATAACGCTTCAGCAATTCGCGAAGCGGAACGTTTAGGAATCGAACTTATGGTTGCTACTGGCCGCGCATATACCGAAGCGAAACCCGCGTTAGAAGAAGCTGGAATTGACTGCGCCATGATTACTTTAAACGGCGCCCAAGTGTTTGACAAAGATGGACACTCACTTTTCACGGCTGGGATCGAAAAAGAAACAGTAACAGAAGTACTAACTATTTTGAGTCAACACAATGTTTACTATGAAATCTCTACAAATAAAGGTATTTTTTCTGAACATCAAGAAAAAAGAATTGAAAACTTTGCCGCTCATATTGCAGAATCCATGCCCCATTTAACTTATAAAGTAGCGATTGCCATGGCTTCAGCACACCTATCTTTATTGCATATTACCTATGTTGATCGTTTAGACGACATTTTAAAAGATGATTCGATTGAAGTCCTTAAAATTATTGGCTTCAGTATGGATGGGCCGAAAGTATTAGGTCCTGCTGGGATGGAAGTAGAAGAACTAGATGATTTGGTTGTTACCTCTTCTGCGCTTAATAATATTGAAATTAACCACCGCCTAGCACAAAAAGGGATTGCGGTTGCGCGCGTCGCTAAAGAACGTGGGATTCCCGCTGAACAAGTCATGACTATTGGTGATAATTTAAATGACGTCAGCATGATTCAATGGGCCGGAGTAAGTTTTGCAATGGGCAATGCCGAACTGGAATTAAAAGAATATGCTAAATATGAAACAGCCACTAATTTAGAAAATGGTGTTGGCGAAGCCATCCTGCGTGCAATAAGAGAAGATTTGTAATAAGCACTACCAGTTACAGCACTCATTTATATATAGAAAGGAGATCGTGTCGTGTCTGAATTTTTTATTCAAGAACAACAGTTAGGAAAAGTTACGCGAACCATCGTGAAAGACCAAGCAGGCCGTTCACTTTTTCTATTGGTGGGGCGCTGGGGCACACGAGGAGATGCGCTTTCTTTATATGCAATGAACGGAGAAATTTTAGCCAGTATTAAACAAGTTTCTTGGACTTTTGGTACACGATTTGAGTTATATCAGCGTTTTGAAAAAGTGGGTACTCTACGAAAACTGTTCAATTTGAATGCTGATTTCTATTATGTTCAAGGCCTTCATTGGGCAGTTGTTGGTGATATCAAAGCGCACCAATATTCAATTTATCAAGTCCATAAAAAAATCATGTCAATGGATAAAACCATGCTTTGTACAGGCGACTATTTTGTTTTAACTGTTGCCAATGATGAGGACGCACCGTTGTGCATCTGCATAGCAGCTGTCCTTGACTACTGGTTATATAATAAGAAAAAACAAAAAACTTCCGATGATTTTGGATTAGATTTTGATCCTTTAACGGATTAATGAAAAATAACGAAGCTAAAGTGATTGACTTTAGCTTCGTTATTTTTACACTTCTTTTTGCATATGATTGTATAAGTGACCACTAATAGTCATTGTTGTGACATCTTTAAAGCCTTTGCTTGCGTATAACTTTCTCGCCCCGGGATTGTCAAAATCAACATTTAGACCCAAGGCTTGTTTCCCGCTAGCTTTGGCTACTTCAGGTAAAGCATCTAATAACTTAGAACCAATGCCCATTCCACGGAAACGTTCATCCACTGAAATCGTGTCTAAATACCATTCATTAGGCAAGGTTTCTTCTTCAATAAATAGCCGAACATCTTCTGCTAAGCCATGTTTTTTAAAGACTTCTCTTAAAGGTTCATCAATAATCTTTTCATCTTCTGCAGGATAGCCGACAGCAATCCCTGCAACTTCACCTGCATGTTCATAAACTAAAATTCGTTGATAGCCATAGCGATAGGTTGGATACGCCGTTGCCTCTGCTAACAGGTCAATCATTTGTTCTTCTGAGACTTCTTCTAAAATTGGTAACTCCATATCTTTTAAAATAACTAGGACCAGCCGAGCAATCGCTTGACCGTCTTCTTTTGTTGCCGAGCGAATCATTGTAATTCTCCTTTACATTTAACTAAAAAAGAACTGGCTACTATCATTACTGACTTAGCCAATTCCTTTTATCTTGTCTTTAGTATAACAAATTTATTATTGAATTTCTACTGTAACCTGACGTCGTCCCCAAACATGACATTGGTCTATTGAATCAAAATGAACATCAATAATATTTCCTTGAATAGCGCCACCCGTGTCCCCAGCAATAGCAAAGCCATAACCAGAGACTTTCACTAATGAACGCAAAGGAATTACACTTGGATCAACCGCAACTACATTGCTTTGTTTACTTAAGTCAATGCCAATAGCACTTAGATTACTTGCACCAGCTTCGCGCCAAGAATAAGCAGTTGATTCCATCTGAAGCACTCGACCAGAGCCAGTTCCTGGTGTTGATGATTCGCCTGTCGATGATTCTGTCGTTGATGACGATTCGGATGAACTAGCAGAACTTGAAGATTCAGTGCTGCTGCTTTCCGTACTTGTAGAAGAGCTTGATGCTTGACTGCTTGACTCTTCAGCAGCTTCGGCTTCTAGTTTAGCCGCCGCATCTGCTTGCGCTTGTTTGTCGGCAGCTGCTTGTTTCTTCGCTGCTTCTGCTTTAGCGGTTTCTGCCGCACGTTTTTTCTGTGCCTCAGCTGCTGCTTTTTCGCTGACTAAGCGTTGTTGCTCTTTCTGTTTGTCTGTCGAAATTTGAGCCAATAATTCTTCATTATTCGCCATTTTTTCTTTTAACTCAGAGACTTTATTATTCATTGAAGAAGCTTCAACTTGTAATTTCTCTTCATTTTGTTTTAAAGTTGTTTGCGTATTTTCAACTTTTTCTTGTAATGCAGCTAACTTTTCTTTTTCGCTAGTTAAGCTTTCAATCTTTTCCCGTTCAAAGTTTTGTAAAACGGTCATGGCGTAGGCCCGATTAAAGAAATCTGATAAATTTTCTGCATCTAATAAGGCTTGCCAAGTACGTTGGTCGCCATTTAATTGAATATCCTTCATACGATCGCCAACAGCTTCTTTACGACGAGAAATATTTTTTTCTGTTTTTTCTATTTCCTCTTTCGAAGTTTTCAACGTATCTTCCGCTTTCGAAATTTGCGTTTTTAAACGTTCGATTTCCGCATATTTAGCATTTACATCGTCTAAGGCTGAATTGATTTCTTTACTAATTAACTCCCCAGATTGTTTCGCTTGCGCTTCTTTTTCTTGCAACGAATCAAGTGATTCTGCTGCCGCAGCGACTAGAAGTCCAAAATTGATAAGCATCATTGTTGTTAAAAATGGTATCAACTTTTTAACCTTCACTAAATCCAACACCTTTCCTAACTTATCTAAAACACCTACTCATTATACTAGTCAGGAGGGCTTGTTTTATTTCAATAATGTTACAATTTGTTACAATTTAAATGCAACTCTTTTTTTATCCTGCGTTTATTCATTAGTCCATTTCTATCTCAATTCTTTAAGAATTTCTTAAGACGCCTTAAAAACTAGCTTTTGACGATTTTTCTTTTTTTCATCCCATTAGACCATTGATTGAAATATTTTGTAATATTTTTTGTTAATTATTGGCCCTTTTTCTTCAAATCTTCTAAGAGATGCCGAACTTCTTTGGAATTTTTAATGTTTTTTAAAGTTAGTTTTGGGTAATTGTTAATAAAACGACGTTGTTGGAAATTTAACCGATTTTGGAAATGCTCTTTTTTGGTTCGTTCTTTTAACTTCTGCCAATCAGCTGTAGCGATTTCCATTTTTGTGTTCAACCGTTGCTTAAATTCTTGTTGGTTCGTTTCCAACGTTTGGCCCATCTCGGTAATAAGTTTTTTGAAACCTTGCATGTTCAGCAACGTATAAATTAAGTCAAGCCCCATTACAATCACTATGCAAAGTGCTAAGTAGTTGCCAAAGGTTGCTTGTAAAAAACTGACAACTTTGGCGATTTCTGGTTGAATAACTTTGACAATCAAGACACAACCCAATCCCCAAAAAAGAGAAACCGGTAAAGCCACACGACCGTTTAAATTAAAAGGTACATCATGATAATCCCACCAAGAGGCATGAAACAATTTTTCCAAGCCATAACTAGTGACATATTCTAAAATCGTCACTAAAACAGCCGATCCGACATACAATACCAAGAGATTGTTCTCAAAGGGTTCCACAAAATAGAGAACGCTTAAGACCCCAAATCCATAAATAGGACAATAAGGCCCTACCAAAAATCCTCGATAAACAAATTTTTTGGCTTTTAATGAACAATACACCGTTTCCCATAACCAGCCGATAAAGGAATAAATAAAAAATAACAAAATAACCTGACTCATTTTTTCCACGTTTCTGTCACACTCCACTTCCTTGCTCTTTTCTTCTATTTTACCAGAAGTTGAGAAAATGTAGCGAACAACTTTCTTTCATTGAAAGATTAGGCTACAATGAGAGCAGCAAAGGGAGGAATCTTATGTTTGGTTTATTGAAATACGCAAAAAATTATCGAAAACAAATTATCCTCGGTCCAGTCTTCAAATTTTTAGAAGCTTGTTTCGAGTTAGTCTTGCCCTTATTCATGGCTCACTTAGTCGATGTCGGTATTCGTCAAAACGACCGACAGACTGTCATAGAAATGGCCCTCTGGATGCTTGTTATGTCGTTAGTTGGTTTATTTTTTGTCATGATTTGTCAATATTATGCTTCAGTCGCTTCGCAAGGTTTTGGGACGGAGCTAAGAAATCAATTAATGAAGAAAATTAATCAGCTTTCACACAAAGAATTGAATAGTTTTGGTACAGATACCCTCATCACCCGGATCACAAACGATATCAACCAGCTTCAATTGGCTTTAGCGATGTTTATTCGGTTGGTCATTCGGACACCTTTTTTAAGTATCGGTTCTGTGGTCATGGCTTTTTACATTGACGTGCAGATGGGCTTTCTTTTCCTATTACTTTTACCAATTTTTAGCCTTATTCTCTTTATTATCATTAAGGTGACTGTGCCTTTATATCAAAAAGTCCAAGAATATTTGGATCGGTTAAACCGTCAAATCAGCCAAAACTTAAGCGGTGTCCGTGTGATCCGTGCGTTTGCTAGAAAGGAAACAGAGCAACGACATGTTGATAAAGCTTCTGATGATTTAGGCGATATTTACATTCGCGTATCGAATGTCTCTGCTTTATTAACACCTTTAACCACTTTGATTATGAATGTTGGAATTTTATTTTTACTTTATTTTAGTGGCTTAAAAGTTTCTTTTGGTTCCTTGCAACAAGGGGAAGTTTTAGCATTGATCAATTATATGAATCAAATGATGCTCGCTTTAATTGTTGCTTCTAATCTCGTGGTAATTTTTACGCGAGCCGCCGCTTCCGCAAACCGTGTCAATGAGGTTTTAACTGTAGAAAGCCAGTTAACAGATACACCAGAATCAGCAAAAACATCTCCACAATTTGGTGATATTACCTTTGACCATGTAGATTTTCGCTATGAACCAGAGGCCGGTTTGGCTTTGGAAAATATCAATTTTACGATTCCTAAAGGCTCAATTCTCGGCATCACAGGACCTACCGGCAGCGGGAAAAGTACCTTAACCCAGCTCATTCCCAGATTTTATGATGTGAGTGCAGGAAACCTTTTTATTAATGGTGTAAATGTGCGCGATTGGCCGCTCTTTACTTTACGCCAACAAGTGGCAAGTGTCCCACAAACTGCCGTCTTATTTACAGGGACTATTCGAGAAAACTTACAATGGGGCAAACCAAATGCAACTGATGAAGACTGTTGGGAAGCATTAGCTATCGCCCAATGTAAAGAATTTGTTGAACAATTAGACCAAGGGTTAGACACGCCTGTTAACGAAGGCGGAAAAAACTTTTCTGGTGGACAAAGACAACGGTTGACCATTGCCCGTGCCTTGATTAGGAAACCGCATTTACTTATTTTAGATGATTCCTTGAGTGCCCTCGACTATCAAACAGATTTGAATCTGCGCCGTGCTTTACAAAAAGAACGAGCAGAGACAACCGTTATTTTAATTTCACAACGCGTGAGTTCGATTGCTACGGCGAATCAAATTTTAGTCCTAGATAGTGGAAAAGTCGCTGGCCTTGGCACCCACGAAGAATTACTTACTTCTTCTAAAGAGTATCAAGAAATCGTTGCGTCACAGGAGGATACCCATGCAAACTAAAAAAATTCATTTTGGTGCCTTCTCACGTTTTAAGCCGTATTTACTACGCTATCCAAAAGAAATTATCGGCGCCTTAATCCTAGGAATTCTCAGTGGTTTTTCGACTGTCCTCATGACTTATTATATAGGTAAATCCGTTGATACAATGGTTGGTAAAGGACAAGTCAATGCTGCGCAACTCATCAAAATTTTAGGTTTATTAGCAGGGATTTTACTCGTAACCGTTCTAAGTCAATGGCTGATTCAACGTCTCGGTAATCGCGTGTCTTATTTATCGACCACACAGCTGAGAAAAGACGCCTTTGCCCATTTAAATCAATTACCGTTAAGTTATTATGACCAAACGTCACACGGAAATATCGTCAGTCGCTTTACCAACGATATTGACAATATTTCAATGGCTTGCTCGGCTGTCTTCAACCAATTATTTTCTGGCATAGCCACCGTCGTTGTTGCTTTGCTCTTTATGATTCGGCTAAGTCCCCTGCTCACATTAGTGGTTCTTATCAGTACACCGATTATTTTTATTGTAAACTGGCTTGTTGCAAAAGCTTCACAAAAAAACTTTGCTGCACAACAAACGATTGTTGGTGAAATTTCCGGCTTCGTTTCAGAAATGGTTGGCAACCAAAAAATTGTTAAAGCCTTTCAACAAGAACAAGCTACGCAAGAAACATTTGAAGCATTGAATCAAACGTTGTATGAAAAAGGACAGAAGGCTCAGTTTTCTTCCTCCTTAACCAACCCACTTTCTCGATTTATCGACCATTTATCTTATTTATCGATTGGATTAGTCGGTGGCTTGTTAGTTTTAAGTGGCAATCCTTTAGTCACAGTTGGTGTTATTTCCAGTTTCACCATTTACTCTAGTCAATTTTCTAAACCTTTTATTGAACTCTCAGGAATCACCAACCAAATCCAAGCAGCCTTAGCTGGATTGGAACGTACCTTTGATATGATGGATCAACCAGTTGAACGTCCTGATGCCCCGAACGCAATTGTTTTGAAAGAAGCGCGAGGCCGTGTTGAATTTAAAGACGTTGATTTTTCTTACACGCCGACGCGACCTTTAATCGAAAACTTTAATTTAATTGCTGAACCAGGAGAAACAATTGCCATTGTTGGGCGAACTGGTGCGGGTAAATCAACATTAGTGAATTTGTTAATGCGCTTTTACGAGGTCGACCATGGTCAAATTACGGTTGATACTCACGATATTACTCAAATTACTCGGGACAGCTTACGAAAAAGTTTTGGTATGGTTCTCCAAGATACTTGGCTATTCGATAGTTCCATTCGGGAAAATTTAACGTACGGGAATCCTGAAGCCTCTGACGAAGAAATTATAGAAGCCATGAAAAAAGCCCATATTTTTGATTTCGTCATGCGTTTACCTCAAGGACTAGATACCGAGATTGGTTCCCAAGGCGTTAAAATTTCTGAAGGACAACGACAATTAATGACTATTGCACGCACGATGATTAGTAATCCGCCGATGCTTATTTTAGATGAAGCGACCAGTTCAGTTGATACATTGACCGAGCAAAAAATTCAGGATGCTTTTTTACAAATGATGACTGGCCGGACCAGTTTTGTTATTGCCCATCGCTTAGCAACAATCAAAAGTGCTGAAAAAATTCTAGTTATGGACAATGGTCAAGTAGTTGAAATTGGCACCCATGACGAATTATTGCAAAAAGAACAGGGTTATTATCGTGACCTTTACGAAGCACAGTTTAATCAAAAAGCACAATAAAAAAGAGTCACTTTTCTGGGATGATGAAAAGTGACTCTTTTAATTTTAAATTTATTGATCTAATTCAGATAATGGTTTCCCAAATAAACGTTTAAAGGGAATTTTATTGCCTAAATAATAAGTGGCAATTACTTGTATAGGAAAGAAAATAACTGTTTTAATTAAGCGTGGCACCCACCAAGCAAAATTTGCTAGATTGACGCCATACATTAAACTTAACCACAAAGGCGTTAAAATGATATTAATTAAAACGGTGACCAACAATGTCGCCAAAATCACTCGTTGCCATGTCATTTCTTTCTTATAATAGAAATAACCATAAATAGCACCAGCCAAAAAGGCATTTAAAGTAAACCCAGGAAAATAGCCTGCCTTTGGAAAAAGCAGCATTCCTACCACATCAGCCACCGCCGTGCCGATTCCAGCCCAAAAAGGTCCGAAAATCATCCCAATCAATGATTCTGGGATAAACGTGAAACTGATTTTTAAAAACGTTGTTTCATACGCAAAAAAGCGTGAAAAAACAACGACCACCGCAATGAGTACGCCCATTAACGCAATGGATTTTGTGCCAAATTTTTTCTTTGTCATTTTTAGCATCTCCTCTAAGAGCTGCTACATGACGAACCATGCAGCGAATGCGAAAACAAAACCGCGAACATTAAAAAGCTGAACGTGTTGTTCTGATGATAAGCAAAGTAAGAACCTTTACTTTCTAGCAACACACTGTTTATGTTCTTCGTCCAAAAGGCAACATCCCATCCTTTTAGCACTTAACGCTTTGTCTCCTACTCTGTTATTTTATTTGGACAAAAGTCCTCATAAAATATACCACAAAATAGTCAAAATAACCATTAAGGTTCTCTAAAAAGCTAACGGTCGACGATCGCCTTCATGGATAACTTCACGGAAGTCCGCAAACCCCGCCTCGACACCTCTCAAAAGAATTTCAGCACTGCCGATATTGGTTGCTAAAGGAATTTCATAGACATCACTTAGACGAATCAAAGCTGTCACATCTGGTTCATGCGGTTGCGCGGAAAGAGGATCTCTTAAAAAAATAACTAAATCAATGTTGTCTTCTGATATCATTGCGCCAATCTGTTGATCCCCACCTAATGGCCCCGATTTAAAGCAATGCACGGGTAAGCCAGTTGCTTCCATCACTTTCATGCCTGTCGTTCCTGTTGCATACAATTCATGTTTTTCTAAAATATGTTTATAAGCGGTTGCTAGTTTGATCATTAATGTTTTTTTACGATCATGAGCGATTAAAGCGATTTTCATGTTATCCAACTCCTGTCTTTGTTATATTATAACAAAAGTTTATCGATAAATCCGCTGAGAGTGTTTGTCCTTTGTCACCTTGACGAAAAAGTCTTCTTTTTCTTGTGCAACTCTCCCTTGCTGAAAGATAGCGTTTTCATTTAAACTATGAGTAACAAATCAAAAAGAAAAGAGTGACGTATCAAATGGTGGAAATGGCGCTTAGAAATGTGTATAAAAAATATGACAATGCAGAACATTATTCTGTTACAGATTTTAACTTAGAAATTACAGACCGTGAATTTATCGTCTTTGTCGGACCTTCTGGTTGCGGTAAATCAACAACATTGCGAATGATTGCTGGCTTAGAAGATATTACTGAAGGTGAATTATCAATTGGGGACAAAGTCATGAATGACGTTGCACCGAAAGATCGTGATATTGCCATGGTTTTCCAAAACTATGCGCTTTACCCGCATATGACTGTTTTTGATAACATGGCTTTTGGTTTAAAACTAAGAAAATATGATAAAGCTGAAATTAAAAAACGGGTGGAAAATGCTGCGGATATTCTGGGCTTAACAGAGTACTTACAGCGTAAACCTGCGGCGCTTTCTGGTGGACAACGCCAACGTGTTGCACTTGGCCGGGCAATTGTCCGTGATGCCAAAGTCTTTTTAATGGATGAACCTTTATCAAACTTGGATGCAAAATTACGTGTAGCCATGCGTGCTGAAATCGCTAAACTACACCAACGTTTAGAAACTACGACAATTTATGTGACACATGACCAAACCGAAGCGATGACCATGGCTGATCGAATCGTAATTATGAAAGATGGCTTTATTCAACAAATTGGTTCACCAAAAGAAGTTTACAATACACCAAAAAATATGTTCGTAGCTGGGTTCATCGGCTCACCTGCCATGAATTTCTTCAAAGTTACCTTAAACAATGGGGTTATTTCTAACCAACATGGCTTAAAGCTAGCAATTCCTGAAGGAAGAAACAAAGAGCTTGTTGAACATGGTTATGAAGGCAAAGAATTAATTTTCGGTATTCGTCCAGAAGATATTCATAGCGAACAAGTGGCTTTAACAGCAATGAAAGATGCGGTGATTAAATCTGAAGTCGTTGTTTCTGAATTATTAGGAGCTGAATCCATGCTTTATACAAAAATTGGTGATACAGAGTTTATCTCAAAAGTAGATGCTCGTGACTTCCACCATCCTGGTGAAATGATTGACTTAGCTTTTGATATTAACAAAGGACATTTCTTCGACCCTCAAACAGAAGAAGTCATTAAATAAAAAAATCTCGAGGCATCCGTCACAATGACGGATGCCTCGATTGTTTCTCTTTATGCTAATTTAACCTTCTTCTTTATCACTTTGGGTTGTTTCGCTTCTGTAAAAGTTGGAATATCTACATGTTTACTTAAGGTACTTGCTAAAAAGTAGGCAATACTGAAATCCACCAAACTATGAATTAATCCACCAACG
Organism: Enterococcus sp. DIV1368f; assembly: GCF_051712245.1. Lineage (NCBI taxonomy): Bacteria > Bacillati > Bacillota > Bacilli > Lactobacillales > Enterococcaceae > Enterococcus > Enterococcus sp. DIV1368f. The sequence goes on along the minus strand of NZ_JBIOON010000001.1, from coordinate 742,714 downwards.
CCCATCAAAAGAAAAATAGAATACATGAAGCCGGCTGTATAATAAGTTCCTGGCAAGTTGCCCATTGTGTAAAATACAGAAACAACCACTAGCTCGGCAGCGGAATGAATCACTCCAATCCCCACGTTAAACAACTGTAATTTCCCATTTAATAAAGTGAATTTCCCCTCTTTATTGATTAAAATTTCTGGATGCTTTTGTAAAATCACTGCGCCAATGACTGCAAAAATCAAATGAGATAAGGCCCGCAAAGCAATAATCGGTGTTGCGGATAAGAAAAAACCAAAACCTGTTCCTAGACTAACCGCAATTGCCACCACTGGAGAAATAAACATGGCAATAAAAACTGGGACGTGACTTGCTAACGTAAAACTGGCTGGACCAATGGTAATTCTTGGCATAACCATTGGAATGATAATCCCCATTGCAATTAAAAGTGCTGAAATTGTTAAACGTTTTACTGAGTTTGTTTTCATTAAAACTGCCTCCTAAAGGTGTCATGACACCTTTTTGTTTTTCTCAAGTGTAGCTGAACATCCGCAATGTGTCAAGACACATAAAAGAACTTTCTGTTATTTCTCATAAATAACAGAAAGTTCTTTTTTATACTGGTTTATTTTTTTCTAAAGCATTACTTAAACGAGCGAATTCTTCTAAAGACAATGTTTCACCACGTCTAGAAGGATCAATTTCTGCTTCAGCTAGGCTCTCTTTTAGCCAAGCCACTGTTTGTTCATCTTTCCCATAAAAATGCGTTAAGTTATTCCACAATGTTTTACGTCTTAATTGGAAACTGGCTTTGGTTAATTTGAAAAATTCTTTTTCATTGGTCACTGTCACCGCTGGTGTGGCACGACGTGTCAATTTAATAATCGCCGAGTCAACATTGGGCTGCGGCACAAAAACTGTTTTTGGCACAATAAAGGCGACACTGGCTTCCATAAAATATTGGACAGCAATTGATAATGAGCCATAAGCTTTCGTTCCTGGTTTAGCAGCAATTCGATCAGCGACCTCTTTTTGCATCATCACAACCATTTCGGCTACATCTAAAGAAGATTCTAAAAAATGCATCATAATTGGCGTAGTAATATAGTAAGGTAGGTTAGCCACCACTTTAATCGGATACTTCTCTTGAAAAACTTGGTTGGTTGTCTCAACCAAATCAGCTTTTAAAACATCTTGATGAACCACTGTTACATTATCATAGCGACTTAAGGTATCTGCTAAGACAGGAATCAAGCGATCATCAATCTCAAAAGCCACAACTTGTGCCGCGTTCATCGCTAATTGCTCTGTTAATGCACCAATTCCAGGCCCGACTTCGACAACATTTGTCTGCTGATTAATTCCCGCTGTTTCTACAATTTTTCTTAAAATATTAGGCTCTGTCAAAAAATTTTGACCTAAACTCTTTTTAAATGAAAATCCATGCTTTTTTAGTATTTCTTTGGTTCTGGATGGTGTGGCAATTTCTTTATAGTCCGTCACGCTTGTTCCTCCATGTAGTTATTCTTCGTTTTCAAGTTCTTTTAAAATACGTGTCATGCTTTCTTTCAATTCTGCTTCTATAATCCGAAACATGCTTAACCGTTTGACTAACTGTTTGCTATTTGTATAGCCAATTCTTAGGTCATCTCCTAATAATTCACGGTATTTTTTTGCATTTGCTCCCGCTATTAAACCATATTCAACTAGTGTTTGTCTAGGAATTTCTTGATAGTCTTCATCAGCTTGAACAGGTGTTACAACTTTTTTTAAGGCTTCAATAATTGCTTCATCACTAGCATGTTCAACCCCTAGGCTACCGCCATTTTTTTTAGGAACTGCAACTTTTCTTGATAAAAAAGCATGCTTTGCATCAGGGACAACTTCCATTATTGTTTTACGAATTTTTTCGCCCGAATAGTCTGGATCTGTAAAAATAATCACGCCTCTCGTTTCTTGTGCGTGTTCAATTTGTGTCAAAATTTCATCATTGATAGCAGAACCAATCGTTTCAATCGTATCCGCTGCAACTACCTCTTGAATGCGGCGTGTGTCGTCTTTTCCTTCAACGACAATGATTTCTGCAACTTTCATTTTTTCCTTCATTTATCTATCCGAAACAAGCGATGAGCGTTGACTCTCGTTTGTTCTGCCACTTCTTCAAAGGTTAGTTGTCGTAATTCAGCAATTTTTTCCACTACGTATCGTGTATAGCCGGGTTCATTCCGTTTACCACGATAAGGAACAGGGGCTAAATAGGGTGCATCTGTTTCCACCAACATTCTTTCTAGTGGTACCGCCATCGCCGCTTCTTGAACATCCAACGCCTTTTTAAACGTTACGACGCCGCTAAAAGAAATATGCAGACCTAAATCTAAAAATTTCTTCATCCACTCAGCATCGCCACTGAAACTATGCATGATTCCACCAATATCTGAAACTTTTTCATCTTTTAAAATTCGATAGGTATCTTCTAATGCCTCTCTCGTATGCACACTAAACGGTAAATTCATTTCCCGAGCAATCGCAATTTGACGGCGAAAGACTTTTTCTTGCACCTCTTTAGGATCCTCCATCCAGTAATAATCAAGACCGATTTCACCTAATGCGACAATTTTTGGTAATGTTAATTGTTCTTGTAATCGTCGTTCAACCTCTGGCGTATAGCTACCCGCTTCTGTTGGATGCCAACCAATGATACTATAAATATTGGCATATTCCTGACTAAGTAAAAGAGATTTTTCAATCGTTGGTTCATCAAAACCGACCACGGCCATCTCTGTAACACCCAATTCTTGGGCATGTGCAATCGTTTCTGGAATATCATCATTAAATTGTTCTGCATTCAAATGTGTATGTGTATCAAAAATCATTATGATTGCCTCCTTTATCTCCTCTCTACTTTATCATATTTCTTGAAAAATCTGAATGACTAGGCGACAAGATTCGCCATTTCCTCATAAACAGCGCTTGCATTTATGCTAAAAGTAACGTATACTATTCAGTCATGTTATTAAAAGGAGGAATCTCCATGACCGATGAAAAAATTTATGAACAACAGCATTTAACGACGGTTTATCATGAGCTGCAAGCGGCTAAAAAAGTTTACGAAGAGCAATTGGCGAACACAATGAAAGATGGCAAACATATGCTAGAAGAATTTGGTCGCGATTCTAAGCTGAATTTTGATAGTTATGCCGATAATTTAGAAACGTTTGCCATGTTGGAAATGAAGAACCGTGAAATTGATCAGTGGAACTTAAAAAATGAAGCAACGGCTAAAAATTTAGACAAAGTGAAACGCCTATTACAAGTTCCTTATTTTGGCAAAATTGGCGTGACTTTTGAAGACAGCCCTGAAGAGCCAGAAAACTTTTATATTGGCGTAAACGATTTTACTTCTTTAGAAGAAGAAACGCGCATTCACGATTGGCGCTCACCGATTGCTTCGTTATTTTATGACAATGTTTTAGGGAAAACAGCCTACACGGCACATCAACAAACCATTCCTGTACAACTTGATTTGAAAAGACAGTTAATTATTGAAAAAGATCAATTAATCAACTATTTTGACACAACCATTGCGATTCAAGATGATGTGTTATTGCATTCTTTAGAAGAAGATGCTTCTCCTTATATGAAGGACATTACGACAACCATTCAACAAGAACAAAATCAAATAATTCGTGACGAAACGCAGCCACTCCTACTAGTCAACGGGATTGCTGGTAGTGGGAAAACGTCTGCGATTATGCAACGGATTGCTTATTTACTTTATCAACATCGAGCAGAAATTACGGCGGATAATATTTTATTACTTTCACCAAATTCAACATTTATTGATTATATTTCTCAAGTTTTACCGAATTTAGGCGAACGAAATCCCTTGAATTTGACTCTTTTACAATTTTTGCGCTTCACTACCAAAGAATCATGGCCAATGGAAGAAGAAACGGACTATTTCGAACGCATTACTCGCTCTGAGTCAACGGAGCAAGAGCACGTTATTCGTTCAAAAGAATTTGCAACGTTTCTTTTAAGCAATCCTGAAAAAGCGGTTGTGCAGCCACATTTTTTCCGTCCTTTAACTTTTAAAAAGCAGACCTTATTTACTTCAGAAACAATTTTTAAACTTTATCAAGAAACACCAGCTGACTTGAGTATTCGCCAACGAATTTCAGCTACAAAAGAAAAATTAACCAGTCTTTGGACACGGTACTTATTAAAACAAGCCCATTCTAAAAAAATGTTGGATCAATTCCAAGATTTAACAGAAGCTGAACAAGTTCGTTATTTTGGCACAGTGATTACCGAAGATAATGAAAAACATCTGGCTGATTTTGCTTTAAAACGTTTGAAGAAAAAATATCGCTCTATCACTGCCGCTATTAAAAATGATGCTTGGCTAGATCAATGGGCCTTTTTTGAAACGTTTTATTCTTTATTCACTGAAAAATCGTATCAAAAAGAGACAGCTGTTTTCACAGCCGATGAAATTGTGGCCCTTATTTTGGTGAAACATGCATTTATTGAAAACCTCGCCAACCAGCAAATGGCTTTTATCCTAGTCGATGAAGTCCAAGATTATACAGAAGCCCAATTATTATTACTGCTGACACTTTTCCCTAAAGCTAGTTTTACTTTAGCTGGTGATGAAAATCAAGCCATTTTTAATACAGCCATTGAATTTTCTGAAGCCCATGATCTATTGGTTAACGAAACCAGCCGTTCTGTTGGAACCTATCAATTATTAAACAGTTACCGTTCAAGTAAAGAAATTACACGACTCTTCCAAACATTAGGCACTCAACCAGAGCAATTAACCATTGTGCCCATCCGGCATGATGGAGAAAAGCCGACATTTATTCCTTGTGACTCTGCGTCTGACTATCTTAAAGCAATCGTCACTTCCATTGCAACTTTTGATCCGAAAGAAAGCACCGCCATTATTACTAAAACATTTGCAGAAAAAGAACAATTAACAAAAGAACTCAGTGCTTCTCTTTCATTGGAAGAGCATCCGTCACTGCAAGTTTTATCAATTGATATGGCAAAAGGTCTAGAATTTGATAATGTAATTCTTCATAACCCAAATGTTAATCGTTATTCCGACAATAAACGAGATAAAAAAATCCTGTATACTGCTATTTCTCGTGGAATGAAACGGGTCGTTTTACCTTATACCGGCACACTTTCTGAATGGTTTACACCTTACTTGGCAGCCCAGTAACTGAGACTTAAGGCGGATTTTATTTTTAGAAAAACCACTTATAATAGACGAGTAGGTACTGCTTTTTAATTAGCAGACCTACTCGTTTGTTGTCTCTTAAGTTGAGAGGAGCGTGATAAGGTGAAACAATCACCTGATTTAGAAAATTTTTTAAAAACCTCTATCCAAAAAAATGTAACTATTGAGCGAAAACAACAAAACCAAACCATTTGGCACTGGCTACTGCTTATTTTATTTGGCTTGCTAACCTTTGGCTCACTGACACAGCAGTTACTCCTAATTGGCTTGTTTACACTTATTGCCGCTATTGTTAAAGGTCCCTTAATGCTCGTCTGGGGAACCATCTATTCGGCGTTAGTGGCTTTGTTTCCACCTTTTGCTTTAGTCCTATCTTTACTTTTTTTTATAATTAATTTAGGCACCGTTATGAAAAGTTGGCGGATTACTTTAACAAGTGCTTACTTTTATCTAATTCCTTTAGGTTTTAGTCTCTTGAAAACGACCGACTGGGTATCAACGCCTTATTTCCTGACAGGCTTGGCTTTGTTAAGTATTTTAGGACTGCATTTTATATTAGAGTGGCTCTATAAAAATAATAGCTTAGGCCGTTTACTCACGTGGCAAATTATTAGTGTCCCTTTTTCACTCTTACTGATCATTTTACCAAGTCGCCTAACGAAAGGCCGTTTTGGTAAAAAACGAATACCTAAAAAAGTGAAACTCTAAAATAGAAAAGCCTAGGAAAAATCGCAAATGATTTTTTCTAGGCTTTTCTTCGATTCTTTTAATTTAAAAATTCGTTGATTTTCGATTTTAGGACGTCGATAAAACTGGAGAAAGAGAGTTCATTTGTTTGTGAATATGTCCAATGAGCCAATAACAGAAAAACTAAAATAACCAGTATCGCAACCACTAAAAAGGTTCTAATTCTTGCCCTTCTTTTTCTACGTTGAACTGTTAGCCGTGCTTGTTCCCTTACTCTCATAGCTTCTAAATAATACGGACGCCATTTAGGATCATTTTTTCGTTGCTCATAAAATTTAAATTTATGATAAGCCATCAAACTTCCCCCACATCAAATCACTTTTCTTCTAGTATACAAAAAAAGTAGTAAAGATAAAAGGTTACAATTCACCTTTTATCTTTACCACTTATGCTTTTATGCGATTCCTGCACCATTTGGCATTTCTTTTGGTGCTTCAACAATTTGAAGTTTACCTTCTGGTGATTCAGCTGAAAGAATCATTCCTTGGCTAATTTGACCACGCATTTTTCTTGGTTTTAAGTTAGCCACAATGACTACTTTTTTGCCAATTAGCGCAGCTGGATCTGGATAAAATTCAGCAATACCTGAAAGAATTTGACGATGGTTTTCATCTCCAGCATCTAAACGGAATTGCAATAATTTATCTGCTCCTTTGACTTTTTTACAGTCAATAACTTCGGCAACTTTTAATTCCACTTTATCGAAATCATCGTACTTAATTTGTTTTTCTTTCGTTGAAACCAACGTTGTTTCTTCTGGATTCCATTTAATATCCTCTTCTGTAGCACTTTCGCTTTGGGACATTTTCTTTTGAATATACGTTACTTCTGTTTCAATTTCTAAACGTGGGAAAATAGGTGTTCCTTTACTTGTTACTGTTACGTCTGTTGGGAACTCACCAAAATGAATATTTTCCATGTTCATTGTTTCTGGATCTAAGCCTAATTGTTCGAAAATTTTCCCTGGTGTTTCTGTCATGACTGGTTGCAATAAGATTGCCACAATTCGTAAGCTTTCCGCTAAATGGATCATGACACTTTCTAATTCGTTGCGTTTCTCTTCTTCTTTAGCCAATACCCAAGGCGCTGTTTCATCAATATATTTATTGGCACGAGAAACTAGCGTCCAGATTTCTGCAATGGCCGTATTAAATTCCATTTTTTCCATTGCTTCATGATATTTTCCAATAACATTCGCCGCAGTTGTCGATAGTTCACTATCAAATGGGGTAACTTTTGAAGCATAGGCTGGTACTTTGCCATCACAATATTTATTAATCATCGCAATTGTTCGATTCAACAAGTTTCCTAAGTCATTAGCTAAATCATAATTTAAGCGAGAAACGAAATCTTCTGGTGTAAACACGCCATCACTACCAAATGGAATTGCTCGTAATAAATAGTAACGTAACGCATCTAGACCGTAGCGTTCTACTAACATTTCAGGGTAAACAACATTTCCTTTAGATTTAGACATTTTTCCGTCTTTCATCAATAACCAACCATGTCCAAAGACTTTTTTCGGTAATGGTAAATCCAAGGCCATTAACATAATTGGCCAATAAATCGTATGGAAACGCACGATTTCTTTCCCAACCATTTGCACGTTCGCAGGCCAATATTTTTGGAATAATGAATCATCTTCTGAGCCATAACCTAGTGCTGTAATATAGTTTGATAACGCATCAATCCATACGTAAACCACATGTTTTGGATCATTTTTTAATGGAATTCCCCAAGAGAAAGTCGTTCTTGAAACGGCTAAATCTTCCAATCCTGGTTTGATGAAGTTATTTAGCATCTCATTTTTACGAGATTCTGGTTGAATAAATTCTGGATGTTCTTCGTAATATTGTACCAAACGATCCGCATATTTACTCATGCGGAAGAAATAGGATTCTTCTTTAACTAATTCAACTTCATGACCACTTGGTGCTTTCCCACCAATGACATTGCCTTCATCGTCACGATATACTTCAGCTAATTGTGTTTCAGTGAAAAATTCTTCATCAGAAACTGAATACCAACCTTCATATTCTCCAAGGTAGATATCTCCTTGTTCTACTAAACGATCAAAAATTTGTTGCACGGCTGCCATGTGATAATCATCCGTTGTCCGAATAAATTTATCATAGCTGATATCTAATGTTTTCCATAATTTTTGAACATCTGCTGCCATTTTATCAACGTACTCTTTTGGTGTCACATTCAACTCAGCAGCTTTTTTTTCAATTTTTTGGCCATGTTCATCCACACCTGTTAAATAAAATACATCGAAACCCATTAAACGCTTGTAACGGGCCATTGCATCGCAGGCGATTGTTGTATATGAATTCCCAATATGTAACTTCCCACTTGGGTAATAAATTGGGGTGGTAATATAAAATGTTTCTTTCTGTGACATACAGAAAAAACCTCCTTTAGTCATTTTCCTAAACCCTCAGGATTTACTCCTAAACAGTATACCATAATTAGACATTATTAAACTATATTTCTTGTCGGTTTTCTCTTGAAAATGAAGAAAATGCCAGAAAGAAAAGAGAGAAAGACCTGTCTAATTGACAAGTATTCCTCTCTTTTTTTGTTCATTTTTATTCTTTTGTCTCGAAACGAACGATACTATGGTGTCGGCCATAAAAGAAATAAATAGCCAAACCAATCACTACGGCTACGCCAAATACTTGCCAAGTAGCTAAAGACAATTGGAACATCAAAGCCGCGCAAACCACGATTGAAATTAATGGTAGAACCGGCACAAGCGGCACTTTAAATTCACCTGCTTGCGGTTCTCCTTTCATTGTCCGTAATTTGATAATTCCTAAAGCGAGAAACATCAGATAAAAGAGTGTCACGATATTTGTAAGTTCAGCCAACATCTCCATTGGAACAACACCAGCAAAAACCATTGCTAAAAATCCAGCTACATAGGTTGCATTCTTAGGTGTGTGCCGCTTCTCATCAATTTTGCTCATAAACTGCGGCAATAATCCATCTTTACTAATCGCATAAATCACACGGGCTAAACTGTACATCATCGCAATCGTTACTGTTAATAAGGTTAAAATAGCGCCAACTGAAATGATTGTCGCGATTGCGCCATGATTAATGAAACGCATCGCAAAAGCCACCGGATCCTTGACCCCTAAATCCGTAAATGGAACAATCCCAGTTAAAACTAATGTAACAACAATATATAACAATGTTGAAATAATAATGGAACCAATAATCCCTTTTGGAATATCTTTTTTCGGATTCTTCACTTCCTCCGCAGCCATGCTGACCGCATCAAACCCTAGAAAGGCAAAGAAAACTAAAGCAGCACCACTGAAAACGCCTGAAAAACCATAAGGAATAAATGGTTGCCAGTTCGTTGGTTTCACATAAAAGATTCCCACGAGAACAAATAATAAAATAATCCCAAACTTCACGAAAACCATTAAGTTATTTAAACGTAACGCTGTTTTCGCTTCTAAAGATACCCAAAAAGTTACGGCTACAACGACCAACATGGCAATCAAATCAATATATGTACCATTTGTTGGATTATAAGCGCCACTTAACGCTTGCGGTAAAGAAAAACCTAAGCTATCCAAAAAGCCATGAACATAGCCTGACCAACCTGAAGCAACGGATGAAACCGCCAAGAAAAACTCACAAATAATCATCCAACCAGTCATCCAAGCCACAATTTCTCCAAAGACCACATACATGTAGGCATACGGCCCGCCAATGACCGGAATACGTGATGCAAATTCTGCATAGCATAAACCAGATAAAATAATCGCGGCTGCTGCTACCAGAAATGATAAGACGAGCCCTGGACCTGCATAGCGTTCCGCTGCGACACCTGTCACAACAAAAATCCCTGTTCCTACTACAGCCCCAATTCCTAGAAAAATTAAGTCCATCGTCTTAAGATTTTTTTTCATCCCACCACTGTCATTGACAGGCACAGTGATTTCTTTTTTTCTGAAAATAGACATGTGTTTACCCCCGTAAAAAAAATAAGCGTAAATAAACTATTTACGCTTTCATATACCCTAAAAGAATACCACCTAGAATAACAAAAATGCAACCAAAAATAACATAAAACATTTCTTTTTTTGATTTTCTTTCCCCTAAAAGGAAGATGCCTCCAAGAGTCGAAATAATAATCCCCATTTGTGATAAAGAGAAGCTAATAGCTAAGCCAATTTCACGCATGGTTAATAACATACAAATATTTCCTAAGCCCCAAAGCAGACCCGTCGTCATATTCATCCAAACAAAACGATCAACTTTGACTTTTTTGAAGGCAAAGAAACTAGCCCCCACTAACATACCAATACTTTGTGGCAAAATAATTCCCCACGGATCTAAACCAGTGGCATTAATAATGATGGTATAGACGCCATACCCAACTGTTGAGAAAATCAACGCCCGAATCCCTTTATTAAAATCTAACATACTGTTTGAGGTTTTCGGTTGACTGTCATCATCTTGTCGAGCTGTTAAATACACCCCAAAAACTAAAAAGGCCAAAGCGATAAAGCCCACAACAAAGTCTTTTGTTTTTGTCCATTCATGGAAAAAAACAGCCCCTGCAACGGTATTAACAACTAACTGCATCCCAGTTGAAATTGGTAAGCCAACTGAAACGCCCATATATTTCATGCTATGAAATTGTTGATTCTGTCCCAAACTCCAGAATAAACCAGATATAAATCCAACAATTAATGTGGCTGTCGTCAACGTAGGCTGGATAACAAAAAAGACAACAATTGAAAATAGTAATGCGCCGATTGTCATACCTAACGTTTGTTGATTGGCGCTTCCACCAATTTTACCGCTGACTAAACCAATACTGCCCCACGCAATCATGGGCACTAAAGCGATAAGTAAACTCATAATATTCTCCTAACAAATTTATTTCATTTCATTCTAACAATAAAAACGTTTTCTAAACAACTAAGAAGAGTAAGAGAAGTTAGCAAGAAAGTTTTAATAAATAAAAAAAGGCCTATCACCTCTTTAATTTGCTGATAGACCTACTTTTTATTTCACTTCATTATAATAACTGAGGGAAGGAAAAAACAATGTCATCGTCGTACCTTGCCCCTCTGTCGACTCAACTGTTAAATCATGACCTAACTTTTTCGCTAAGCTATGGGCCAAATACAGGCCTAGACCAGTCGAATGCTGTTCACTTTTTCGCCCGTTTTCACCAGTAAATCCTTTATCAAAAATGCGTCGTTGATCTTGCGTCGGAATGCCAATTCCAGAATCTTTTAAAGATAAATAAACACCTTGTTTATTTTTGGAAATTAGGACCGTAATCGTGCCACCTTCTGGCGTATACTTGACTGCATTACTTAATAATTGGCGGAAAATAAAAATGACCCATTTTCGGTCGGTTAAAACCGCTTCATCTTCCCCTTCAATTGAGAACTGCAATCTTTTTTGGATAAAATAATTTGCTTGCGTACGAACAACAGATTGCACAATTTCTTTTAAAGAATATTCTTGGAGTAAATAATCTCGAGAAAAGCTATCCAGTCTAGCATAATATAGGACTTGCTCGACGTATTCATCAATTTTCCCTAACTCATTTTCCAATAGATAATATTTTTTCTCTGGAATATCATCTTCGACAGATTGTACCAATAACGTGATAGCCGCTAGGGGGACTTTGATTTCATGAACCCAAGAGTCAATGTAATCTTTTTGGTCCTGTTGGTTGTTGATTGCTTGCTGCATGGTTTGTTGGTGCTCTTGTAATAAACCGTTAATATACGTTTGGACAAGTAGTTCTTCTTCTTTTTCTGCTGTATTCAAATATTCTTGTAAAGAAGGCGGCTCTTTTTCCGTTGCCAACGAAAGCCACCACTTACGTTTTAAATAATAATCAATTGTTAAAAATAGCGATAAAAAAACACTTTGCAGTAAAAAGATATAGCCAACCACTGTCCAATCTAAGCGGACATTAGGAGCCAACCATAAAATAAAACAAGTTAAGAACAGAAAAAATAACCAACCAATTAGTAATAACCAGCGATCTTTTAAATACTTTAGAATGGTCATTGTCTACTCCTATCTAGGGCACCATATAACCGACGCCCACTTTGGTTTCAATATAGCCAGCAATCCCTGCTTGCTCAATTTTTTTTCGTAAACGATTGATATTTACCGTCAACGTATTGTCATCCACAAAACGTTCATCGTCCCATAAAGCGCGCAATAGTTTTTCACGTGTTAAAATTTTTCCGTGTTTTTTCATTAAAAGATACAGTAATCGGTATTCATTTTTACTTAAATCGATCATTTCGCCTTTGATTTCCATCCGTCCATTGTCCACATTTAAAGTAATGCCATTATGTGAAAGCACTTCACTATCCGTATCGGAATAGTTATAAGAGCGGCGCAACAAAGCATTGATTTTAGCAATTAAAACATCTATCTGGAACGGTTTTGTAACAAAATCATCCGCGCCCATGTTCATCGCCATAATCATATCCATATTGGTACTACGACTCGAAATAAAAATAATTGGTACTTTAGAAACTTCACGAATTTTTTGACACCAATAGTACCCATCGTACACAGGTAAATTAATATCCATCAAGACTAATTGGGGATTCTCCTCTTGAAAATCATCCAATACATCATTAAAATCGGTTGTTCCAATCGTTTCAAATTGCCATTTTTGTAATTCCTCGCTAATTAATTCTCGAATGGTTGTTTCATCTTCGACAATCATGATTTTAGCCATGCAATCCCACCTCTTTTATTTCTAAATTTTCATCTTTCTTATCCTAACAAACTTCATTCTTTTTGGATATAGGACTTTATGATGATTTTTACACTATTTCAAAAATAGGCGCTAATAATTCCCATTCTGATAACATAATGAATTTGCCAACAAAAGCAAAAATACCATCTAATAATAACACAGACATATTAATTCCTAATACAATAGAAGCTTTTTCGACAATTGGCATGGACTTTTTATTTTTCAAAATAAGATATAAAACAAAGTTCGTTCCATAAGTAAAAACTGTTAACAACACAATTAACTCAATCATTTTACCACTTCCTATTTTGGACTTTTCATTTTTCCTTCAATAATTTACTACTCTTAATTATAGCATAATCTTATAAAAAAATCGGCAGAGTCCTAACCATTAAGTAAACAACAAAATAGAAGTAGCCTCTTTGGAACTCGCAAGAATCGAGCCTTTTTTAAGAGTTGAAGGTCTCAATCATTAAAAGACAAGTCCTTCAACTCTAGTATGTTCCATGCATAGGAATTGATACCAACGTACCAAAGTGTAGTGGATCAGACAACCTCAGTTTTTCTAATGATTATATTTGTCATACACTTCTTTTAACTGGTTTAAATCTATTTTTTTCATTTGGTACAATTTTTTGGTCACTTCATTTGCTCTAGCTGGATTTGAGTCAGATAGATAACGTTTCAGTTCAGGATTGCCTGTTTGCCAACTGACTCCAAATTGATCTTCCATCCAGCCACACGGCCATTCTTTCCCTTTAGCAGTCACTTGTTGCCATAGCCGATCTATTTCCTCCTGATTTTCACAATCAATATAAATGGAGAAGGCCATGGTAAAATCAAAATCATGTTTATCTCGTGCATCCATTACTCGAAACGGTTGCTCCTGTAATGTGAAAAGTGCTTGCGCAACGTTCCCATCTTCATATTCAACTTTTTCAATTATTTCGCCTGGACCGAAAATCGCCAACCATTCTGATAGAGCTTTGGCTGCTTCGCCATATTTTTCATTAGCAAACATAAAGGTTGGTACAATTGTTTGTTCTTTTCCTGAAAAAGACACTTGCCAAGAGACACCAAATTTGTCCACTACCCAACCATATAAAGGACTAAAAGGATATTCCCCAAAAGGCATCAATATCTGTCCATCTGCTGTTAAATTTTTCCACAACGTTTCTGTTTGTGATAATGTTTTACATTCAACAAAAAATGAACTAGCTGGCGTAAAGGAAAATTCTGGTCCGCCATTTAAACCAATGATTGTTTGGTTCGCCAAGGTAAATTCAATGGTCATTAATGATGTTCCTTGAGGTTGATGCTCCTCATTAACGTAGTTCGTTTTACTTAGAATCGCACCTTTTTCAAAAATTGTTGTATAGAAGTTAGCAGCTTCTTCCGCTTGTGTGTCAAACCATAAACAAGGTGAAAATTTAGGCATTGTGGTTCCCTCCTTCGTTTTCTTTAGTGTAGTCAAAGATTGATAAATAAACAAAGAGAACGTTTTAGTATTTATTCATTTCCTTCTGATAGAATCGATAAATTGCTTGTTTTACTTCTTGAAGCAAGGAGGATTTTAAATGTCCCCGTGTCAAAAAATAAAAGGAACGCCAATACTTTTCACCTAACGTTTGGAAAGGAATTTTTTCAGTAATCGCTTTTCTTGAAAGCAACGATTGCCCCATACCCAATTCCAACATTTTAACAATCATTTCATTATTTTTAACCGTCATGAGTGTTGGGCTTTGATTACTTTCTTCTAAATACTGTTGGGTATAATGAAAGACCCCAGAATCCTTTTCACGTACCAACCAATTCTGATTGGCAGGGTCCCCAGCTAAAACCAATTGATCCTGAATAATTTCTTCACGAGAGGCGCCTTTCGTAATTAATGGTTTTTCGATAAAGCCAAAATCAACTTGATGTTTTTCAACTTTTTCCACTACTTCTTCTGAATTGTTCATTTCTAAAACAAAATTGATTGTTGCATACTGTGTCTGCAAATGCTGCATCAGTTGCGGCAAATAATAAACTGCAAAAGTATTAGACGCAGCAATTCGGCAAGTTTCTTTAGGTAATCTCGCCTGATGAAGAGCTGTTAATGTTTCTTGCCAATCATCAGCTAAATTTAGCAAACGATTATACAAGACTTCTGCTTGCCTAGTAGGGACTACATCTTGTCGACCATTTCTTAAAAACAATGAACAGCCTAATTCTTCTTCTAATTGTTTGATTTGATTAGAAACGGCTGGTTGTGAGATATATAGGCAGGTAGCTGCTTTGGAAAAGTTCATTTGCTCATACACAATTTGAAAAGTCTTTAATAATTTAAACATAGGTATCCTTTCGATAACTTTCTATTATAAATATTATTTTAACTATTTATTTCTCAAATGTAAAAAATTTCGTTATACTGGAAGTAATGAACAAGAAAGAGAGATTTTTTCAATGAAAAATTCAGAAAATGATTATATCCAATCTTTATTCCAAATTCTTCCCGGCTTGCTAACAGCTTTCCTTGTCGCCTGCCTTAGCAAGTTTCTTGCCATCTGGTTACCTAGCTTAGGCGCCGCAACGATCGCTATTTTACTAGGAATCTTTTTGGGAAATACCTTTGTTCGCGGTGCCAATTTAAATCGCGGAACCAAAGTAGCCGAAAGTAAATTACTAGAATTTTCTGTTGTTTTATTGGGAACCACCGTGACCTTTCAAACGATTGCCCAAATTGGCTTACAAGGTGTCGCATTTATTCTCATTCAAATGTCGCTGACCATTATTTTTGCCTATTTGATCGGTAAAAAACTGGCTTTTTCTGATAATATGTCTTTATTGATGGCTGGTGGTAATGCCGTTTGTGGATCCTCTGCCATTGCTTCGATTGCTCCAGCAATTCAAGCAGACGAGGAAGAAAAAGGCCAAATCATTACTTTAGTAAACTTATTAGGAACCGTTTTAATGTTGACCTTACCCATTTTAAGTGGGATTCTCTATGGTACCAATTTGTTGGCTCGTAGTGCACTAATCGGAGGGACTTTACAATCAGTTGGTCAGGTTGTCGCCAGTGCCAATATGGTCAATGAGAACGCAGTTCAACTTGCGATGCTCTTTAAAATTATGCGGATTGTCCTACTCGTAGCAGTTGTCTATTTATTTGGACGTTTCAAGCAAAGTAAGACGGCAGAATCAGAGGCTGAGTTGGTAGAAGTCACCAAAAAAAGTAGCGCCCTACCTTGGTATGTAGTTGGCTTTTTCATTGCCTGTGTCTTTAATAGTTTGATTCATTTCCCCGTCGTGATCAGTGAGACTGCTCATTTCTTTAGTTCTTGGTTTGAAATTACTGCCTTGGCAGCAATCGGGTTACGACTCGATTTTAAAAAGTTTTTCCAAGAAGGCAAACGTTTCTTAATCTATGGTTTATCAGTAGGAACTGTTCAAGTCGTCCTAGCCATTTTGTTGTTGGCACTGCTACAGTTCTAATAAAAAAGTTTGACGTTAACACGTCAAACTTTTTTATTTCAGCTTATTCATGCTATTATGAATAAGGTTTTATTAACTTAAAGGAGTTTTTCGATGTTATTTAGTATTAAAAAAAGCGAATGGTTAGGCAATGAACGAAATGATCTATTTGCGGGTCTCGTTTCTTCTGTCGCCATTTTACCAGAAGTAATCGGGTTTGCGATTATTGCTGGTGTTCACCCGCTTTCTGCAGTGTTTGCTTCAGCAGTTACTTTACTTGTAATTACTTTTACGGGCGGCCGTCCGGCAATGGTTTCGGCGTCTGCTGGTTCAATGGCCTTAGTCCTTGCAGGCTTAATTCAAGCACATGGTTTGTCATACATGCTTGCTGCGACTATTTTAACAGGCTTTCTGCAATTTATTTTAGGTTATTTAGGTATCCATAAATTGATGCGCTTTATTCCCAAGACAGTGATGTACGGATTCGTCAATGCGTTAGCTATTTTAATTTTCATGGCGCAAGTACAACAATTGCCTCATCAAACACTGTGGTCCTACGGCATGATTATCTGTAGTATCTTACTTATTTATCTATTACCTAAGTTTATTACAATTGTGCCTCCTGCGTTAATTGTTATTTTATTCATGACTATCCTGTCCTATTTTTTAAAAGGTCATTTACAAACGGTAGGTGATCTTGGTGAAATGAGTCAGTTTCATCCAGCGATCCGTTGGCCTAATGTACCCGTCAACTTAGAAACGTTGTGGATTATTTTACCTAGTTCTGTTGCCTTAGCAATGGTCGGGTTAATTGAATCTTTATTGACGATCCCCATTGTGGACAAAATGACAGCGAGCCAAAGTGATAGCCAACGAGAAGTTAAGGCGCAAGGATTCGCTAATATAATTACCGGCTTTTTTGGTGGCCAAGCTGGCTGTGCGATGATCGGGCAAGCGGTCATTAATGTTAAATCAGGGGGACGAAAACGGCTTTCTACTTTGATTTCAGGTATTACCCTCCTTCTATTCATTTTTGTTTTTAAATCCGTGATGGTAGCCATTCCTACAGCTGCATTGATTGGGATCATGATGACGGTGGCAGTCGACACCTTTGATTGGGAAAGTTTGCAGCTTTTCCGAACTTTTGAAATTACTGAAATTGTTATTTTACTCGTGACAGTGGGTGTGATCGTCTATACGCATAATTTAGCGATTGGAATTATTCTAGGTGTTCTTTTAAGTGGTCTTCTTTATCATTTTTTCAAAAAAGAACCAAAAAAAAGTTGCTAGCTTTAGCAACTTTTTTTATTTTTCCCAATATTTCTTCAACGCTTCTTTTTCTATTTTCTTAATGAACGCATCTTTGCCATCCATATATTTATCAATGCTATCGGGGTGTGCTTGGGCCAATTGCTTTTTTAATGTACCATAGGTTGTAGCAATTGCCGGATTTTCTCGTAAATAATTTCGAAAAGCAAGATGGCGCAAAATTTCTTGCGTATTGTCAAACTGATAAATATGCACATGGTGTGTTCTTTTTATCGGGCCTTTTCGTAAATAACGACGTCCTGATAGTCCAAATTCCCCCATATATTCATAACCGATTCTTTCAAATTCCCCTTGTAACAGGTCTACTTTTTCAATTTCTTCAACAATAACCAAAAAATCAATAATTGGTTTGGCTGCTAAATTAGGCACAGATGTGCTACCGATATGTTCAACTTTAAGACAATTTTCCTTTAGAATCTGTTTCAACGCTTGGGCTTCTTCTTCAAACTGTTCCACCCAGGCTGGTTGGTATTCTGTAACGATTACTCGCATGGCTTCTCCCTTCTTTTCTATATCCGTTTCATATGTAAAATAGGAAATGGATTTCCTTGAGGATCTTCCTTTGATTCACCAATTACTTGAAATCCTTGAGATTGATAGAACTTCACTGCCCCTTCATTTTGTTTATTAGCATCAACAAAGACAATTGATTCTTGCTCTATTAACTTTTGGATAATTTCTCCACCATAGCCTTTACGAAAATAGACTGGGTCAATAAATAACATTTCCAAAGTTTGTTGATTTGTTCCACTAAAACCCACACATTTCTGTTCTTCATTTAACCACATACTTAATTGAACTTGTTGAAAATAATCAGGTAAAACCACTTCGATTTTATCAATATCTGCCTGACTCAAAAACAAATGAGTAGCTTCTACTGAAGAGCGCCATAGAGAAATTAATTGAGGATAATCGGTTTTTTTTACTTCTTTTTGGTTCAGCATTTTTAATTCCTCCCTATCTAATAAAAAAAGTATACCACATTTTGTCTCTCTCAATTCCATAAAAAATAGTTAAATCAACCGTGTTTTTTCTGTCGATTTGACTGTCTCTCTCTATTAACTCTGATGGCTAAACGAGTAAACTAAGCAAAGCCACGATAGCTAAACCGCCTTGTGTTAAAATGATTTTTTTATCACTAGTTAAGCTACCGTACGCCGCCACTAAAATAATATAAATCAATAAAAATTTTGTCATCTCCATCGTTGCTTGCGCAAAATAGACACTATAAATAAGTCCTGCACCGATTAGTCCATTATAGATTCCTTGATTTTTAAACAATGTAGTCACTGATTTTCTTTGTAACTCTTGCTTATCCATTTTAAAAACACGGCTTGTTGTCTCAGATGTTGGTACAATCGTTTCTAAATACATAATGTAGAAAAATTCTACAGCCACCAAGGTTACTAAAATTGTTGAAATTAATGTCATCTACTCCCTCCTCCCATTCCTTTGAACGAAGTAATTTTATGTAATTTTTGCTATGATGTAAATAGATATGCCTAGCATTAACGAAAGGAAGAAACCTATGACTTTTCAAGAAACTATTAGCGCCTATATCCAAGAACGTTATCAGATAACGCCCGATTTTCCTTTTAAAAAACATCCAGACTATCTCGTCTTTCGTCATCCTAGAAATGCGAAATGGTTTGCTTTAATTATGCCACTGGATGCACAACTGCTCGGCGCTACCGAGAATAAGAAGCTCACTATTTTAACCGTTAAACTTGCGCCTGAATTGATTGCCTTATTAAAGAACCAACCTGGCTATTTTCCTGCCTATCATATGAATAAAGAGCATTGGTTAAGTCTTTCTGAAGAAATTCCGCTCTCACAAGTTTTTTCATTTATAGATGAAAGTTACCAACGGAGTTATTAAAAAAAAAACGAGCCTGGAACAAAAATCACTTTGGATTTTTGTTCCAGGCTTAAAAATTAATAAACGGCGGGAACAGAAGCAACTCCTTCGGAAATAAGCCGAAATTCTCCAAAAATTAAAGAACAATTTTCGGAAATTCCTTCTTATTTCTCGGAGTTAAGCACTTCTGTCCCGACCTCGTGAAAGATTATTTAAGCTTATTTGCTTAAAGCGTCTTTTGCTTGTTCAGCTAACGCTGTAAATGCTGCTGCATCGTTAACGGCTAAGTCAGCTAACATTTTGCGGTTGATATCAATCTCTGCCAATTTCAAACCGTGCATTAATTTAGAATAGCTTAAGCCATTCATGCGAGCTGCCGCGTTGATACGTGCAATCCATAATTTACGGAAGTCACGTTTCTTTTGACGACGGTCTCTAAATGCATAGTAATAAGAGTTCATTACTTGTTCTTTTGCTGATTTAAATAAAGTATGTTTTGATCCGTAGTAGCCTTTCGCTAACTTAAGGACTTTTTTACGACGTTTACGGGTTACTGTTCCACCTTTAACACGTGCCATGTTGAATTCCTCCTAATATCTTGTTTCTCTTGACGGTAATCTAAAAGTCACCGAGTTGTTTTATTTCATTCTTGCTAATTGTTGGCGGATACGTTTGTAATCGCCTTTTGCAACCATGCTTGCTTTACGCAATTGACGGCGTTGTTTTTTAGTTTTACCGTGGAAACGGTGAGATGTAAAGGCACGGCCACGTTTTAAGCCGCCTCCACCAGTACGTTTTACACGTTTTGCTAATCCGCGGTGTGTTTTTTGTTTTGGCATGACTAATTTTCCTCCTCAAAATCTTTGCTTCAAGTGAAAGACTCTAACAGTCACAACTGTCGAATATCCTTCTTGTAGAAATTACCAAAAGTCCGAATGCTCGGTCTCTTCGTTTACTTGTCGTTTTTCGGTGCCAGCGTTAGAAACATGCTGCGTCCGTCCATTTTCGCTTTTTGTTCCACTGTGGCGATGTCCGCAGTTTCTTCAGCTAAGCGATCAAGAACTTTCTGACCAATCTCTTTATGGGTAATGGCACGGCCTTTGAAACGGATAGAAGCTTTCACTTTGTCTCCTTTTTCTAAGAACTTACGCGCATTACGAAGTTTTGTATTGAAGTCATTTACGTCAATTGTTGGACTTAAACGAACTTCTTTGACGTTGATCACTTTTTGTTTCTTGCGAGCTTCACGCTCTTTCTTTTGTTGTTCGAAACGGAATTTTCCATAATCCATAATTCGCGCAACTGGTGGTTTCGCTCCTGGCGCTACAAGTACTAAATCCAAGTTTGCAGATTCAGCGATTTGTAATGCTTCTGCTTTGGTTTTTACACCTAATTGTTCACCATCTTGTCCGATCAAACGTAACTCGCGTGCACGAATGCCGTCGTTAACCATCATATCCTTTGCTATGGTCATTCACCTCCAAAATTTTTAAGAGAAAATCCTAACGGAAGTCTGCTTTGTTTGCTAAATGCAATAAAAAAACAGGTTCCTATCCAGAACCCGCCAACAGTCTGCCTTACTTAAAAAATAAGGAATACTTTATCTAGCCCAGCGATATACTCAACTAAGGCGAGAAGCGGGTGCTTCTGCTTTCATTTCTCAACTTCACTAGTTTACCTTAGTTTATCCTAGTTGTCAATATATTTCCTCAAAAAAAAAAAACGAATCTAGCACTAGATTCGTTTGAACTCGTATTTTGATCATTAATAATTAGTGGACTGTCCCAATGTGACTTCCTAGAAACAAATGGTTCAACACATGGTGTGCATTTTCTATCCCCTAGGCGATCCCTGTAGTCCCTACAGTTCTTCTATTTATAAGGTTTCTCGTTTAGACAAGCCACGTTCTAAGATTTTTTGACTTCTAAGATACTCTGAATTTTCTGTACTTTCAGAAAAAGACAACTCTGTTTCTATCTCCTCTGACTCAATACAAATGAGTTCTTTGCCATACCATTGTGCTTTATATAACAGTTTAGCTAAAAATAAAGACCAAGCCAGTTCAGAACGATCATATTTTGGCGGCCGCTCATTACTGTGATGGGCTTTTTCAATACAAATAACATCGTAACTTGAAACCAATTCCGTTGTAATTTTGTTTAAAATATCCGTTCGTTGGTTGGCTATTTTTTCGCGAATTTTTGCGACTTTTATTTTTTGTTTTTGATAATTTTTTGCTTGCGAAAGATCGACACCTTTTTCCAAAGCAATCATTTTACGCTTGTTTAATTTTCGTTCTTCTTGACGTAGTTTTTGCTTTAAATGCTTTGAACAATAGCTTTTTTCGAAGCTTTCACCATTCGAAAGCAGCGCAAATTTTTCCCTACTGCTACAAATTCCCACCATTTTTTGTTGCTTTGTTTTCGTTTCAATCGGCGCTTCACATAAAATGGAAACATAATAATTGTGACTCGCACTCATAGAAATAGTTACAGATTTTATCTCCCCCAGCGGTTGGCGGTGTACCTTCATTTTAATTAAAGATTTCAATTTAGGTACTTTCAAATAACGATTATCCAAAATTTTGACCGTGCCATGTTGATTGTTCGTAGTGTAGGAATGCACCGTTTCTTTCTTTTTCTTTTTTGGAAAGCCCATCCCTTTTTCCCGATAAAAATTTTTAAAGGCTCGATCCAAATAAACTTGTGCATTTGCCAAGGCTAAACTATCAACTTCTCTGAGGACAGGGTATTGTTTCTTATATTTAGCTGGCGTTGGCATTTTAAACGTTTGTTGAGGATTTTTTCGCATCTCTTTGTAGATATCAATCCGGTCTTGTAACATTAAATTATACACCAAGCGAACACAAGAAAATGTTTTTTGAATAAACTCTTCTTGTTTTGAGGTTGGATAAAGTCTGTATTTATAAGCTTTCAGAGCCTTCATCTCATAACCACCCTACCAAGATAGTTAGAAAAGAAGCTGGTTATAAACCAGCTTTTCTTTTCTTCTCTTCAATTTTTTCACGGTACATTGCAACTTCGTCTTCAGCACAATAAACATAGTGTCCATTGAGAATTTCACGGAGCTCACGATCTTTCCCATCTGCCGCTGCAGGCTGGTAAACGATCCGTTTACGTGTGCGTTCATAGTCTGGATCTGGTAATGGAATCGCAGAAAGTAAACTTTCTGTATAAGGATGAACGCCGAAATTATAAACATCATCACTTGTGCCCATTTCCAATAATTTCCCACTGTGCATTACGCCAATTCGGTCACTGATATGTTTTACCATCGATAAGTCATGTGCGATAAACAAGTAAGTTAAGCCTTGTTCTTTTTGTAAATCTTGTAATAAGTTTACTACTTGGGCTTGAATTGACACATCCAAAGCCGAAATTGGCTCATCACAGATAATAAAACGTGGATTAACCGCTAAAGCACGAGCAATTCCAATCCGTTGACGTTGCCCACCAGAAAACTCATGAGGATAACGCGTACTGTGACTTGGATTTAATCCCACCGTTTTTAAAAGTTCATTGACTTTTTCTTCCCGCTCTTTTGGTGTTTTAGCTAATCCATTGACATCGATTCCTTCAGCAATAATATCATTGACTTTCATTCTTGGATTCAATGAAGCATATGGATCTTGGAAGATCATTTGAACATCGCGGCGGAATGCTTGCATGTCCGCTTTTGATTTAATTTTGCTAATGTCTTTTCCATCGAAAAGAATTTCACCAGCAGTTGGATCATATAAACGAATGACACTGCGACCAGTTGTTGATTTTCCACTTCCTGATTCGCCAACTAATCCAAAGGTTTCGCCTTCATAAATATGAAAACTAATGTCATCAATGGCTTTTACTTCGTCTTTACGACCAACATTGAAATACTGTTTCAAACCAGTGACTTCTAATAGGACTTTTTTCTCTTCTGCCATTAATTACTACCTCCTGGATTTTTTTGACGCTCTGCATAAATTGCCCAACGACGAACAATCTCTGCTGGAGGCGTAACTTTTGGTGCTTGTGGTGCTAATAACCACGTTGCTGCTTTGTGTGTCGGTGATACTTCAAAATAAGGTGGTTCTTTTTCTGTATCAATTTTTAAAGCAAACTCATTCCGTGGATAGAAGGCATCTCCAGTTGGTGGATCTAATAAATCTGGAGGTGAACCTGGAATCGCATAAAGTTTGTCTTCTGTTCCTTCCATCGTTGGCATTGACCCTAAAAGTCCCCAAGTATATGGATGTTGTGGATTATAGAAAATTTCTTCTGCTGTTCCCACTTCAACCAGACGTCCACCGTACATGACAGCGACACGGTCAGCCACGTTCGCTACTACCCCTAAATCATGGGTAATGAAAATAATCGAAGTGCTAATTTTTTCTTGTAAATCTTTTAATAACTCTAAAATTTGTGCTTGGATGGTTACATCCAACGCTGTAGTTGGTTCATCTGCAATTAGAACTTCTGGATAACAAATTAAAGCAATTGCAATGACAATCCGTTGACGTTGTCCACCAGAAAATTGGTGTGGATAGTTTTTCAAACGTTTTTCAGCATTAGGAATGCCGACTAATTTTAGTAATTCTAATGCTTGCGCTAAGCCTTCTTTTTTTGAGACTTTATTATGTTTGATTAATGATTCCGCCACTTGTTTGCCAATTGGCATCGTTGGGTCTAATGAAGTCATCGGATCTTGGAAAATCATTGCGATTTCTTTACCACGAATGGCTTGCATTTGTTTTTCTGTTTTATGAACAATATCTTGCCCTTTAAACAAAATTTCCCCGTTATCAATATTGGCATTACTGCTCAACAAACGCATAATACTGCGGGTTGTAACAGATTTACCACTCCCTGATTCACCTACGATGGCTAACGTTTCACCTTTATAAAGATCAAAACTCACACCACGAATGGCGTTGACTTTACCTGCAAATGTATCAAAGGAGATTCTTAAGTCTTTAACTTCTAATACTTTTTCCATAGTCATTCACCACTCTTACTCTTTCATCTTAGGATCAAATGCGTCACGTAAACCATCAGCTAACAAGTTGAAACAAATCATGATAACTGAAAGTGTTGCCGCTGGAATCCACATTAAATATGGAAGGAAACGGAAAGTTTTGTATCCTTCGTTTAACAAGGTTCCCAAAGATGCGGTTGGTGGGCGTAAGCCTAACCCAATAAAACTTAGGAACGCTTCAAAGAAAATTGCCGATGGGATACTGAACATCATTTGGACAATAATGACACTTGAGATATTCGGTAAAATATGTTTAATAGCAATTTTCCAACGAGATTCGCCCAATGTTTCTGCTGCCATGACAAACTCTTGGTCTTTTAGTTTCATGGTCTGGGCTCGCACAATCCTGGCCATTGATATCCAGTTTGTAATAACCATGGCTAAAACAATCGAAACAATCCCTGGATCAAAGACTGTTAGCATCAAGATCATAACAACTAAGTTAGGAATACCAGAAAGAACTTCTAAAATACGTTGCATTACTGTATCGACACGACCACCGACTAACCCGGAAATCAGTCCATACGTTACCCCAATCGTAATATCTAGAATTGCCGCGATAAACGCAATTAATAAGGAAATACGTGTTCCCATAAATAAACGACTTAGGACATCACGACCTAAACCATCTGTTCCTAGATAAAAGTTTACGTTATCCGGAACGTTTGCTTGTGCATATTTATCAACTAATTGACCAGCAACTGTTGTTTTACCATTTAAACCATTCACGCTTTCCAAGCCAGGAATTCGTGGTGGTAAGTTAATGTAAGAAACATTTTGTTTCGTTGGGTTATGTGGTGAAACCCAAATGGTAATAATAGAGATAAAGATAATAACTGCTAAGAAACTCATTGAGATAACTGCAGCTTTATTCTTTTTCAAACGACGCCATGAGTCTTGTAAGAAACTTAAAGACGGTGTGGCAATACGTTCTCTTTCTTTTAGAGTTGAAGTGTTTAGAGGCTGAAACTCATCTGCCGGAATATCTTTAATCGCTTGTGGTAGATTATTTTTATTGACTGTTTCCATTAGCCTTTTGCACCTCCTGATACGCGAATTCTTGGATCAATTAAACCATAAAGTAAGTCAACAATCAGAATTACAACAACTAACATTGTTGAATACAAAATAGTTACTGCCATAATTGTTGGATAGTCGTTTGTCATAATTGATTTTACAAACTGTTCCCCAATCCCAGGGATGGCAAAAATATTTTCTACTACTAAAGAACCTGTCATTAAACCAACGGCTAAAGGTCCTAATAAGGTAATCAATGGAATTAAACTGTTTCTTAACCCGTGGCGGAATGCAACTTGCCAACGACTCAAGCCTTTTGCTTTAGCTAATTCGACATAATCACTATGCAAGACCTCTACCATCTCGGTTCGAATAAACCTAGCCGAATCGGCCATTGGACTCATTGCCAAGGCAATAGTAGGTAAGATTGTGTAGGCAAAACCATTCCACATAGCAATTGGTAAGATTCTTAATTTCATTGCAAAAATGTATTGTAATAATACCGCGAAAACAAAGTTTGGAATAGAACGACCTAAAATGGCTAACAATGTTGCCAACGTATCTACCCAAGTATTTTGACGCATCGCTGCGATAATCCCCAATAAAATACCGACTAACGTACCAAAGATAATCGCTTGTCCTCCCAGTTGAAGGGATGGCCCAATTCGACCAGCTAATAACTTAGCAACAGGTTGGTTTTTAAATTGGAATGAAATACCAAAGTCTCCCGTTACCAGGTTCTTTAAGTAAATTCCGTATTGAACAATCACTGGTTTATCTAAGCCAGATTGTTTATTCAACATAGCGATTGTTTCTGGACTAAGTTTTTCTTGGTTGGTATAAGGCGTACCTGGTAATAATTGCATTAAGAAAAACGTAATCGTTGCGATTAACCACAAAGTGATAATCATGAAAAAGATCCGTTTAAGAAAATATTTTCCAAAACTATTCAATAATGACACCTCCGAGATTTTTTTGACTTCCTCAGTTATTTTCGTTAAAGTAATGACTAGATAGACCACAATAATAGATAGGGTGAACACATGAAAACTTTTAAATGGCCAATTATTACAGCCGTTATTTCCAGTATCGGCATTTTTCTTTACTTATTAATAAGTAAAGAACCTATCACTACCTCCTCATTATCAGATACCTTCTTTATCGTTTCGCTTTTCTTTTTAATTATCGGCATTGCTTTATGGATTATGTCCTCTGGCTTTTTCGATAACTTTCAGCGCTCAATGAAAAACGCATTTCGTTTTAAAAAGAAAAATGAACCGAAAGAGTTTATCCCGCTTTCAGTCATTGGCGATGCACATCGCTCTTTCTGGCTAAAAACTGGGGGCATCTTACTGATTCTGTCTTTAGGCTTTCTACTATTTTACTTGGTCTAAGACAAGATAGCAAGAGGACCGTTGCCTTTTATTCCATGGCAAAGGTCCTTTTTTGTTTGCTATCGATCTTTTGTCAGGTTATTCTGAAATGTATGCCCATTTGTAGTCATACGTTGCGCCAGCAGGATGAACTGCGACATCTTTGACTTTTTCAGCACGTAAATGCGCTTCTGATTTTTGGAATAATGGTACCACACCCATGTCTCCCATAATCGTTTTCTCTGCATTTAACATATCATCCCAACGTTTTTCAGGATCTGTCGCATCTGCACTACTTGCTGCTTTCACGAACTTGTCAAACTCTGAATTGTTATAACGTCCACGGTTATATGAGTTATCTGAAGCAAATAAGTCTAAGAAACTACTTGGATCAGCATAGTCAGCACTCCAACCACCGATTACTGCATCAAAGTCGCCTTTGTTTGAACGATCTAAACGAACAGAGAATGGAACCGGACTAACCGTTACCTTCACACCATCTAAAGCATCTTGAATTGACCCTTGAACAAATTCAACTGTTTTCTTAGAAGAATCTGCATCTGAAGAAAGAATATCCATTGTTAAGGTTGAAATCCCCAATTCTTTTTTCGCTTTTTCCCAGTATTCTTTAGCTTTTTTCGTATCATATTCAATTTGACTACCTGCT
Source organism: Enterococcus sp. DIV1368f (assembly GCF_051712245.1). Classification (NCBI taxonomy): domain Bacteria; kingdom Bacillati; phylum Bacillota; class Bacilli; order Lactobacillales; family Enterococcaceae; genus Enterococcus; species Enterococcus sp. DIV1368f. Next base: position 715,231 of record NZ_JBIOON010000001.1, on the reverse strand, counting down.
TCTTTAGCAAAGTCTTTGCCGCCACTTGGGTCTTTTGCCATATCTGCTGGTACTAAACCGTTTGGCTCGATAGAACCATCCCCTAAGATTGATTCAACTAACGCTTTACGGTCGATTGAGTAAGAAATTGCTTTACGTAAGTTCGCATTTCTAAATGGTGATTTTTCATCACGTTGATTTAGTTCCATATATTGTGTTGATGCTTCTTTTTGACTAACAAAAGCTGGGTCATTGGCCATTTGTTGGGCTAATTCACCAGAAAGAACGACATCGTCTGTTTGTCCATCTTGGAACAAGTTCAACGCGGTTGGTGATTCTTTCACGACATTCACATCTACTGAGTCCAGTTTCACAGTATCTTTATCCCAATATTGATCGTTTTTCTTGAATGACCATTTTGTATCTGTACCAGGACCATCAAAGCCGTCTAAGACGAATGGACCATTGTAGACAGCACTTTCGCTGTTTGATGCATAATTTTTACCATATTTTTCCACAATATCTTGACGTTGCGGGAAGAATGATGGGAAAGCTAATAAGTAATCAAAGTATGGTGTTGCTTTTTCTAAAGTGATTTCTAATTCTGTATCACTGACTGCTTTAATTCCTAATTCTGATTTATCTTTTTCCCCTTTAGCAATGGCATCACCATTTTTTACAGAGGCATACAGATAAGCATATTCAGAAGCTGTCGCTGGATCAACTGTTCGTTGCCATCCGTAAACATAGTCATTAGCAGTCACTGGTTTACCGTCTGACCATTTTGCATCTTTGTTTAATTTAATTTTGTATGTTAGTCCATCTTCAGAAACTTCTGCTTTTTCCGCTGCACCTGCAGGTTGGACTTTGTTATCTTTGTCTAAACGATAAATTCCTTCATATACATTATTTAATGCAATAAAACTAATTCTGTCTGTTGCTAGTGATAAATCAGCTGTTGGCATTTCTTGTTGTTCTGTGACACGTAAAACTTGTTCGCCACTAGCCTTACCGCCACCAGATGCGCTTGAGCTATCTGACGTTCCGCCGCCTCCACAAGCCGCTAAAGTTGTTACGCTAAATAATGTAATCACACCGAATGTTAATGACTTTTTCAATTTCATAGTGTTGCCTCCTAAAATAATACAATCTGTATTTTCTGAAAAATCAGAATTTAATAATTATTTATTGCTATGGAATATATCTTACATTTTTCATATTAAAATTGCAAGTCAAAATGTTAACTTTTTTTAATTTTTCTTCTCTTCCTATCAGAAACCACTCTTTTTCTTCCTGTCTTTTATTGCAATTCTTTTGTCAGTTTTCTAAACATTATGGTAAATTAGGAAGTGAAGGAGTGACAAAATATGAAAAATTCTACGTTTTTAAAGGATTTGTTTGCTATTGATAAAGCAAATGACGAATTATTTCGGTTAGTTGGTGTCGCAATTTGTATGGCAATTCCATTATTAATTGGTTATTTTTCCAATAATTTACTCATTGGGACCTTTGGCTCGATGGGCATTTATACGTTTATTTATTATCAGCCGCTTCCTTTGCCCCAATTATTGCGCAGACTGAATATTGTTGGCTTTTTTATTGTTCTGGGCAACAGCTTAGGAATGCTAAGTCACCATGTACCTTGGTTGATTCCCATTACAATTGCCATCGTCGCTTTTCTTGCACGCTTACTTTTTAGATTGTATGGCATTGAGAAGCCTGGTGCTTTGTTAGTTATCATGTCAACCGCAATGGGAACAAGCAACAATTTTCCTTTACATAAGATTCCCATCATGGCCAGTTTTGTTCTTTTAGGAGTAGTGACCGGCATTATCATGGGCATTGTGCTTCATTTCATCGACAAGCGCCCCTACGTTTTTCAAAAACGGATGTCTCTTCAAGAACGACTTTATATCGATCCCGCTTCTTTATTAGATGCTTTGCATTATGCGGCCATTTTATTTTTAGCAGCTTATTTAAGCCAATCGCTTCATTTAGTCAACGCCTATTGGATGACGTTTACTTGCGCAGCCATTTTGCAAGGGGAAAATTTACATTCTGTGATGCAGCGAAATGTTCAACGGATTTTAGGTACGAGTCTTGGTTTGTTGCTTTCTGCAATTTTATTAATGATTCCCTTTACACCTTTACAAACAATCGGTATCATTAGTATTCTATATGCAGCTTTTGAAGGATTCATTAACAGAAACTATGCGATTGCCAGCTTTTTTATTACCCCGATGTCCTTATTATTATCAAATCTTGCACGACAGCAAGTCATTAGTAATCTTTTAAACTATCGATTAGTCGGGATTGTGTTAGGTAGTTTACTTGGTTTTGCTGGCGCTTATGTTTTCACAACTGCGCTACGTTTCTATAATCGGGCCTACTCAATTGATGAAACCTTTGAAAATCAACAAGAAGAAAGAGGCGTTTTATGAAAATAACTTATCCCTTGCCACCAAATCTACCAGAACAACTTCCTCTATTAACGAACTGTCAATTAGAAGATGAGGCAATCTTAGAAAATCATTTGTATCAGCAGATTGATTTACCGAATCAAGAAGTTCGTAACTTAGTCTTTCGGGATGCTGTTTTCGATCATCTTTCATTAGCAAATGGCCAGTTTGCTTCTTTTGATTGTAGTAATGTGCGTTTTGAAGCTTGCGATTTTTCTAACGTCGAATGGCTGTCTGGCAGTTTTCATCGAGTGACTTTCCTTCGTTGCAATTTGACAGGAACGAATTTTGCAGATAGCTATTTAAAAGATTGTCTATTTGAGGATTGCAAAGCCGATTATGCTTCTTTTCGTTTTGCAAATTTTAATCTTGTTCACTTTAATCAGACTCGTTTAGTCGAAAGTGAATTTTTCGAGGTCACTTGGAAGAAACTCCTTCTAGAAGCTTGCGATTTAACCGAAAGTAATTGGTTAAATACTTCTTTAAAAGGATTGGATTTTTCCCAAAACACCTTTGAACGCTTGACTTTCTCACCAAACTATTTATCAGGTCTTAAAGTCACCCCTGAACAAGCCATTTATTTGGCAAGTGCCCTTGGTTTGGTGATTACCTAAGAAAATTTTAAAAAAATAGCCGAATAACTGGTTCTGTCGGTTCTTTCTTATTAAATTGTTATTAATTTTTTGGAAAAACCAACGGAACCATTTTACTTGTGCCTTATTTTTAGGTAAACTATCTTAGGTTAAGCAATCTCTTTTTTTGGAACAAGAGAAACTTTTGGAATCATTTCCTATAAATCATGAAGAGATTATGACAAACGTTCTTCTAATCCAAGAACGTCTTTTGTCCTATACTCGATTCTACTCAAAAGGAATGTCAGTGAATGAATATAAAAAAACAAGGCCTCGGTCAAGCGACGGGAAAAATCATTTTAATGGGGGAACACGCCGTTGTTTACGGCGAACCAGCAATCGCCTTTCCTTTTCAAGCGACAGAAATCACAGCCGTCTTTACCCCAGCAAAAACTATGCAGATTGATTGTGCATATTTTACAGGATTGCTTGAAGACGTGCCCCAAGAGCTAGCAAATATCAAGGAAGTTGTTCAGCAAACCTTACATTTTTTAAAGGAAGATACGTTTAAAGGCACTTTGACCTTAACAAGTACGATTCCCGCTGAACGAGGAATGGGCTCAAGCGCAGCAACCGCTGTGGCCATCGTTCGAAGCCTTTTTGATTATTTTGATTACGCTTATACATATCAAGAATTGTTTGAGCTTGTTTCCTTAAGTGAGAAAATTGCTCATGGCAATCCTAGTGGTATCGATGCCGCAGCAACAAGCGGCGCTGATCCCTTATTTTTTACTAGAGGATTTCCGCCCACACATTTCTCGATGAATTTATCTAATGCCTACTTAGTAGTAGCTGATACGGGAATTAAAGGTCAAACACGTGAAGCAGTGAAAGACATTGCGCAGCTAGCTCAAAATAATCCCACAGCAATCGCTGAAACAATGAAACAATTAGGTTCTTTTACTAAAGAAGCGAAGCAGGCAATTTTACAAGATGATAAACAAAAATTAGGTCAGCTAATGACGTTAGCGCAAGAGCAACTCCAGCAATTAACCGTCAGCAACGATATGCTGGATCGACTAGTGGCTCTCTCTCAAGAACATGGCGCTCTAGGAGCAAAATTAACCGGCGGCGGTCGCGGTGGCTGTATGATTGCCTTAACAGATAATAAAAAGACCGCACAAACCATTGCACAGACTTTAGAAGAAAATGGAGCTGTTGCTACATGGATTCAATCATTAGAGGTGAAAAAGTAATGCTTTCAGGAAAAGCACGAGCGCATACAAATATTGCTCTGATTAAATATTGGGGAAAAGCCAATGAAGAATACATTTTACCAATGAATAGTAGTTTATCATTAACATTAGATGCCTTTTACACAGAAACAACTGTGACATTTGATGCCCATTATTCAGAAGATGTATTTATTTTAGATGGTATCTTGCAAAACGAAAAACAAACAAAAAAAGTCAAAGAATTTTTGAACCTTGTTCGTCAACAAGCCGATTGTACTTGGTTTGCAAAAGTAGAAAGTCAAAATTTTGTGCCTACTGCAGCTGGTTTGGCTTCTTCAGCGAGTGGTCTAGCTGCTTTAGCAGGGGCCTGTAACGTAGCCTTAGGATTAAATCTTTCAGCAAAAGACTTATCACGTTTAGCGCGACGTGGTTCAGGTTCTGCTTGTCGTAGTATTTTTGGTGGTTTTGCTCAATGGAACAAAGGCCACTCTGATGAAACGTCGTTTGCTGAAAATATTCCAGCCAATAATTGGGAAAACGAATTGGCCATGCTCTTTATCTTAATTAATGATGGCGAAAAAGATGTTTCCAGCCGTGATGGAATGAAACGAACAGTAGAAACTTCTAGCTTTTATCAAGGTTGGTTGGACAATGTGGAAAAAGATTTATCCCAAGTTCATGAAGCAATTAAAACAAAAGACTTCCCTCGTTTAGGAGAAATCATTGAAGCCAATGGGTTAAGGATGCATGGAACAACCTTAGGCGCTGTCCCTCCATTTACTTACTGGTCCCCAGGCAGCTTACAAGCGATGGCTTTAGTTCGCCAAGCACGGGCCAAAGGAATTCCTTGCTACTTTACAATGGATGCAGGTCCGAATGTCAAGGTCTTAGTCGAAAAGAAAAACTTAGAAGCATTAAAAACATTTTTAAGTGAACATTTTTCAAAAGAGCAGTTAGTCCCAGCTTTTGCTGGTCCCGGAATTGAATTGTTTGAAACGAAAGGAATGGATAAATAAGCATGATTGAAGTTACTACGCCAGGAAAGTTATTTATTGCAGGAGAATATGCCGTTGTTGAACCTGGCCACCCTGCCATTATCGTTGCTGTGGATCAATTCGTAACTGTGACTGTCGAAGAAACAACAGATGAAGGCAGTATTCAATCTGCACAATACAGCTCTTTACCTATTCGCTGGACACGCCGAAATGGTGAGCTTGTATTAGATATTCGCGAAAATCCTTTTCATTATGTTTTAGCGGCGATTCATCTAACTGAAAAATATGCGCAAGAGCAAAACAAAGAATTGTCATTTTATCATTTAAAAGTGACGAGTGAATTAGATAGTTCAAATGGACGAAAATATGGTCTTGGTTCAAGCGGTGCAGTAACCGTTGGAACTGTCAAAGCCTTGAATATTTTTTATGACTTAGGTTTAGAAAATGAGGAAATTTTCAAATTATCAGCATTAGCTCACTTAGCCGTTCAAGGAAATGGTTCTTGCGGAGATATCGCCGCCAGCTGTTACGGGGGCTGGATTGCCTTTTCAACCTTCGATCATGATTGGGTCAATCAAAAAGTAGCCACTGAAACATTAACTGATTTGTTAGCAATGGACTGGCCTGAATTAATGATTTTTCCGTTAAAAGTACCGAAACAACTACGTTTACTAATTGGTTGGACAGGTAGCCCTGCGTCCACTTCAGACTTAGTTGATCGAGTCCATCAATCAAAAGAAGAAAAACAAGCGGCTTATGAGCAGTTCTTAATGAAAAGTCGGCTTTGTGTCGAAACAATGATTAATGGCTTTAACACAGGAAAAATTTCTGTTATTCAAAAACAAATTACTAAAAATCGCCAATTACTCGCCGAATTATCTTCACTGACTGGTGTGGTAATCGAAACAGAAGCCTTGAAAAATCTTTGTGATTTGGCTGAATCTTATACAGGAGCTGCGAAATCTTCTGGCGCTGGCGGGGGCGATTGTGGGATTGTAATTTTCCGCCAAAAATCTGGGATTTTACCATTAATGACAGCTTGGGAAAAAGACGGAATTACCCCACTGCCACTTCACGTCTATACCTATGGTCAAAAGGAGTGTAAGGAGAAGCATGAATCGAAAAGATGAACATCTATCATTAGCTAAAGCGTTCCACAAAGAAAAAAGTAATGACTTTGATCGTGTGCGTTTTGTTCACCAATCGTTTGCTGAATCCGCTGTTAACGAAGTGGATATTTCCACTTCGTTTCTTTCTTTTCAGCTTCCCCAACCTTTTTATGTCAATGCAATGACAGGTGGTAGTCAGCGTGCAAAAGAAATTAATCAGCAATTAGGCATTATTGCCAAAGAAACTGGCCTTTTAGTTGCGACAGGATCTGTCTCGGCAGCGTTAAAAGATGCTAGTTTAGCGGATACGTATCAAATTATGCGAAAAGAAAACCCAGATGGACTCATTTTTGCCAATATTGGTGCAGGTTTGGGTGTGGAAGAAGCAAAGCGAGCGCTTGATTTATTTCAAGCGAATGCCTTACAAATCCATGTAAATGTGCCCCAAGAATTGGTCATGCCTGAAGGAGATCGTGATTTCACTAATTGGCTAACCAAGATTGAAGCTATCGTACAGGCCGTAGAAGTGCCTGTCATTGTCAAAGAGGTTGGCTTTGGCATGAGCCAAGAAACCTTAGAAAAACTCACCTCTATCGGCGTTCAAGCAGCGGATGTGAGCGGCCAAGGCGGAACGAGTTTTACACAAATTGAAAATGCCCGGCGGAAGAAACGAGAACTTTCTTTCTTAGATGATTGGGGGCAATCAACGGTCATCTCTCTTCTGGAATCACAAAATTGGCAAAAGAAACTAACTATTCTCGGCTCTGGCGGTGTGCGTAACTCTCTTGATATTGTCAAAGGACTCGCTTTAGGTGCCAAAAGCATGGGAGTTGCTGGGACTATCTTAGCTTCCCTTATGAGTAAAAATGGTTTAGAAAATACCTTAGCCCTTGTACAGCAATGGCAAGAAGAAGTGAAAATGCTTTATACTCTTTTAGGAAAAAAGACGACAGAAGAATTAACGAGTACCGCACTTATCCTCGATCCAGTTTTAGTTAATTGGTGTCATAACCGTGGTATCGACAGCACTGTTTTCGCAAAACGTTAAAGAGACCAGAACATTAATGTTCTGGTCTCTTTATTTGAGTTCTTTTATCCTACATAAGCATCTAAGATAATTTGTTTTAGTTCACTAATTAATGGTTCTTTCGGATTTGCAGTTGTACATTGGTCTTCATATGCAAGTTCTGCCATACGATCAACCGTTGTGTCTAATGTTTCTTGTGAGACACCTTGGGCTTTCAAGTTCATGTCAATTCCGACTGATTTACCTAAGTCTGCTACTGCTGTTGCTAAAGCTTCTACTAATTCTGCGGTAGTATTTCCTTTTAAGCCTAAGAATTTTGCAATGTCTGCATAATCAGTATCGGCGCGGAAGTAATCATATTTAGGGAACATTGCGTGTTTTGATGGATCTTTCGCATTGTAACGAATAATATGTGGTAATAAAATCGCATTTGTACGACCATGTGGAATGCCATATTCCCCACCAATTTTATGAGCAATAGAGTGACAAATACCTAAGAATGCATTAGCAAATGCCATCCCTGCCATGGTTGATGCATTATGCATTTTTTCGCGAGATTCCATATCTGGACGTTTCACTGAATTTTCTAAATGATCGAAAACTAACTTGATTGCTTGTAAACTTAAACCACGTGTGTAATCTGAAGCCATCACGGAAACATAAGATTCAATAGCATGTGTTAAAACATCCATACCTGTATCTGCAGTGACTGAAGCTGGCACAGACATTACGAACTGTGGATCAACAATCGCTACATCTGGTGTTAACGCATAGTCTGCTAACGGGTATTTCACGTGTGTTTCACTATCAGTGATAACGGCAAATGGTGTAACTTCTGAACCAGTTCCTGAAGTAGTTGGAATACAAACAAATTGTGTTTTTTCTGGTTTGGCAATTTTATATGTCCGTTTGCGGATATCTAAGAATTTTTGTTTTGCACCAAAGAACTCCGTATCTGGGTGTTCATAGAACATCCACATGCCTTTCGCCGCGTCCATTGCAGAACCGCCACCCAAGGCAATCACTGTATCTGGTTGGAAATCAACCATCATTTTGGTACCTGCATAAACAGTATTTGTTGATGGGTTTGGTTCAACATCAGAAAACACTTCGATTTTCACATCATTTTTACGTTTTTGTAGCTCTTTACGTACGATATCTGCATAGCCAAATTGAACCATACCTGGATCACAAACTAACATGACACGTTCAACATTTTCCATTTTTTGTAGATATTGTAAAGAATTTTTTTCAAAGAAAATTTTTGGAGGTAATTTAAACCATTGCATATTATTTCTCCGTTTCGCTACCGTTTTAATATTAATTAAGTTAATGGCTGATACGTTTTTAGAAACAGAGTTTTTCCCGTATGAACCACAACCAAGTGTCAAGGATGGAATCATTTCGTTATAAATGTTACCGATACCGCCTTCTGCTGATGGAGTATTCACCAAAATACGACAAGCTTTCATACGTAAACCAAAAGCAACTTGTAACTCTTCATCTTCTGTATGAATTACTGCTGTATGTCCTAAACCACCTAAGTTTAACATCGCTTCACATAGTTCAAAAGCATGCTCTGCATTGTTTGATTTCATCATTGCTAAAACTGGCGATAATTTTTCTCTTGATAATGGATATTCTGGACCTGCACCTTCTAATTCAGCGACTAAAATTTTTGTGCCTTTTGGTACGCTAATTCCTGCTAATTCAGCAATTTTTTCTGCAGAGTTACCGACAATCGCTGGATTTACTGCGTATTTGCCTTCATTCATCACTGCATCTTCTAGTTTTTGTAATTCATTCGGTTTCACGAAGTAAACGTTGTGTGCTTCAAACTCAGCTTTGACAGAAGCATAAATTTCTTTATCCACAATGACCGCTTGCTCAGAAGCACAAATCATTCCATTATCAAATGATTTTGAAACAATTAAATCATTAACCGCACGTTTTACTTTAGCCGTTTTTTCAATATAAGCTGGTACGTTCCCAGGACCAACGCCTAGTGCTGGTTTACCTGTTGAGTACGCAGATTTTACCATGCCTGCGCCACCAGTTGCTAAAACAATGGCAATCCCTGGATGATTCATCAAAGCAGATGTTGCATCAATCGATGGTTGTTCAATCCATTGAATACAATTTTCTGGTGCACCTGCTGCAATCGCCGCATCCCGTACAATACGTGCCGCTTCTGCCGAACATTTTTGTGCGCTAGGATGGAAAGCAAAAACAATTGGATTTCTTGTTTTTAAGGCAATTAGTGATTTAAAAATAGTTGTTGACGTTGGGTTTGTTGTTGGTGTGACCCCACATACCACGCCAACTGGCTCAGCAATTTCCATTAAACCGGTTTGTTCGTCTTTGTTAATTACACCCACTGTTTTATCATGTTTAATATTATTCCAAATGTATTCAGATGCATACATATTTTTGATTGCTTTATCTTCATAGATTCCACGGCCAGTTTCTTCGACAGCCATTTTTGCTAAAGGCATATGTTGGTCTAACGCCGCCATCGCCATTTGATGGACAATGTGATCTACTTGTTCTTGTGTAAAATCTTCCATTGCTTTTAAAGCGACATTCGCTTTTGTTGCTAATTCATCAATCATTGATGAAACATCAACTGTTTCTGTCTTTTCTTTTTTTACTGTTTTAACCATGTTCATCCTCCTAAGAGTTTCATTTTAAAAAACTTTGTTAACTATTTCACATTCACATCATACAACATAAAATGAATCTTGTAAATAGTTTTTTGTGATATTTTTCACAACTATTTATAATTTTTTTTTATCTCAAAAAAAAGACCTATTCTTTTTTCTAGAATAAGTCTTCAATATCATGCCAGTCCCTTAAAGGATTTTTTGATGTCTGTGCCAATAATTGTTGATAGTCAAAAAATTCATTCGGCTTAACCTTCTGAATGTCTTTGCGACAGTCTTTGACAGATAAACGGGCTTGCTTTTTCCAACGATAGGTGAGTAAATAAGTCAATAAATCTTCTTCGTTGATGGAAGAATAACCTAGTTCACGAAAATTTTGGCACTTCTTTTTAATACTTTTATTGAGCATTTTTTGTTGTAACCAACTTAATTTTTCCTTTGTCATGGGCTCTTCTCCTTCCAACCAAGCGAAAGATTGCTCACTTTTTAACTATCTTCCAACACTATAAAAAGGAACCTTTTTTGTAAACTTAATAGTTAAAAAGGACTTAGGACGTAAGTCCAAATGACCTACCTTCCTAGTCCTACATTTTAAGATAAACGACACGAGCGGAATAGGAATTATCTCTTCTTATTGGCTTTCTCGTGTGACTACTGGTCACAGTTTCGCCTTTGAAAAGCCTGTTCCGCTCTCTTTAACCATTAAATGAATCAGTTGAATCGTTTAGTCTTTCTTTTCTTTTGAAGGATCTGATGTTTCAGGAACTTCAGTTACTTCTTCTGTGACTGTCTCTTCAACTTCTGTGACTGGTACACTAGTTACTGCTGAATCATTTGTAACAGCAGTTCCAGGTGTTACAGTTCGAATTGCTGCACGGTCAAATTCTAAGACAATACCTTCGCAATCGATTAAAACTGTTTTTTCGTTGATTTCACTTAAAACACCATGTAAACCACCAATTGTGACAACACTATCGCCAATTTTCATTGCGTTTAGTTGTTTTTGACGTTCTTGCTGTTGTTTCTTTTGAGAACGTGTCATGAAAAACATCATTCCTCCTAAAAGGACTAATGTAAAAATCATTGTAAATCCGCCACCCATTTGTTTCACCTCACTCTGCATTATTCACACTACTAACTGTATCAAAAAAATGCTTGAAGAACTAGTTTTTTCCTCTAATTTTTAGAAACTTTTTGCATTCGCTTTATTAAAGCCATATTCTTCAAAAAACGCTTGTCGGAATTCTAATAAATTGTCGTCCATAATTGCTTGACGGACATTTTTCATTAAGTCTAACAAGAAGTATAAATTATGATACGATGTTAAACGGATTCCGAATGTTTCATCACATTTAATCAAATGACGAATATAGGCCCGCGTATAATTACGACAAACATAACAATCACATTTTTCATCAAGCGGACGAAAATCTCTTGCATATTGGGCATTTTTAACAACCAAGCGACCTTGTGAAGTCATACAAGTACCATTGCGCGCAATACGTGTTGGTAACACACAATCAAACATGTCAATCCCACGAATCACTCCATCAATTAATGAATCAGGGGCACCCACACCCATTAAGTAACGTGGTTTATTTTCAGGAATTAACGGTGTCGTAAAGTCTAAGACTCGGTTCATTTCTTCCTTAGACTCACCAACAGATAAGCCACCAATCGAATAGCCAGGAAAATCCATACTCACTAAATCTTTGGCACTTTGACGACGTAAATCTTCAAATCCTGCACCTTGAACAATACCGAACAATCCCTGTCTATCAGGATTCGCATGGGCTTTTAAGCCACGCTCAGCCCAACGAGAAGTTCGTTCAATCGAGCGTTTGACATACTCATAGCTTTCATCAAATGGTGGACATTCATCAAAGCTCATCATAATATCTGATCCTAATTTATTTTGAATATTGATTGCTTTTTCTGGAGAAAGGAACATTTTTGAACCATTTAAATGATTTCTAAAATGCACACCTTCTTCTTCGATTTTCCGCATATCACTTAATGAGAAGACTTGGAAGCCACCTGAATCAGTTAAAATAGGTTGATCCCAGTTCATAAATTTGTGTAAACCGCCTGCTTCTTCAACTAAATCTTCACCTGGGCGTAACCATAAATGGTAAGTATTACTTAAAATAACACCGGCACCCATTTCTTTTAATTCTTCTGGTGACATTGTTTTAACTGTCGCAAGTGTACCTACCGGCATAAACATTGGTGTTGGAAATGTGCCGTGAGGAGTAATTAATTCACCTAAACGCGCACCTGTGTGTTTATCTTTTTTGATTAAACGATAACGAATGGCTGGTTCCGTCATTCATTTCCCTACTTTCTACTATAATTTGTCCTCCCATCATCATACTTTTTTTTTATTGAATTTGCAAGGATTTCTCAAGGTTTCTTTTTTCAAAAAAGGATCCTTAAAAAACAGCAACTAGTTCAAATAATTCAAATGAGCTAGTTGCTGTTTGGCACTTATTTTGTCGCTGTATATTTTTCTAAATCTTGCATCGCTGTTTTCACAATTTCAGGGGTAATTTTTTGTTTCATATAATGAATCGTTTCGCCTTCTATACAAGCACGTTCTGCTACTTCTTGATACTCGGCTTCAGTTAAGTCCATGTCCATTTCTTTTAAAGAAATAGGCAAACCTAGTTGGTGATAGAAAGGAATCAATTCAGCGATTTCTTGCCATTTCTCTTCAATGGCTAATTGAACAAACACACCATACGCCACTTTGTTTCCATGCAATTGTTGATGGCTAGCTGGCAGCAAAGTTAGTGCATCATGAATGGAATGGGCACCCGCTGTCCGACCATAATCATCGCCAAAGCCACCCACCATTCCACCAATAATTAAATTTGTTTCGATGACATCAATAAACGATTGATTTAATTGTTGCTCTTCCATCGCTTTTAAAGCATTGATACTTTCATTTAACAAAATATCGCGACATTTTTCCGCGGCAAAATGAGAAACTTGAATAGGTAACACTTGGACGTCTAACTGCGAAATAATCGCATCTGCTTCGTACCATTTAGCTAATGTATCCCCAATACCTGCCACCATTAAGGACCGAGGCGAATGCAATAACACTCTTGGTTCTACCAACACCAAAGCGTTTGCTTGCGGAAAAACGTCATACCGTTCCATTGCTCCATCTTCTCGATACATTACACTCAATGGCGTGCACGGCGCACAAGTAGCTGCTAAAGTGGGTAAAATAATTACCGGTAACGCCATTTTGTGTGCTAAGGCTTTGCCCAAGTCGGCCACTTTTCCTCCACCAACAGCAACGATGGCCTCTAAATGATTGTCCAGCACTTGCGCTTCTAACTCTTGCACACGTTGATCTGTACAAACACCTCCATAGTTTTCAAAAACAGCTGTTACTTTTTGAAACGTCGGAAAATACGGTTTTGCCGCTTGCCATGACTCAGTTCCGTGTAAAATGAATACACGATGAATATTTCTGCATAATAGTTGTCCTTCTAATAATTCCCACGAACCAATTTCGCAAAGATACTCTTGTGGTGTCCCTCTCACAATTAATGATTGTTCCATCTTGAAAATCCCCTTCATTTTTGACTTTTGAAAATTTTTTTGAAAAAGTTGTATTTTTTCAACTCTACTACTTTTCCTTTTACATATTCTATGATATGATAAACCACATCATAACACAATAAATTTTTATACATTTATTCGCTTTTTTTGAATATTTATAAAAATAATACAAAAAGGAGTTTACGCAAATGACCAAATGTAAAAAATGGCTACAGACGATTTTACCAATTTTATTCTTGTTGCTCTCATTATTACCTATTAAAGAAACTTTTGCAGCCGAAAACGATCCAGTCTATGACAAAATCATCCAAAAGGGAGAACTAGTTGTCGGCTTATCCGCAGACTATGCCCCTTATGAATTTCATGCAAAAGTAGATGGTGAAGATAAAATTGTCGGTTTTGATATTTCTATTGCTCAAAAAATTGCCGACGATTTAGGCGTTAAATTAAAAATCGAAGAACTAGGCTTCGATGCTCTGTTAGGGGCCTTAAAAACTGGCAAGATTGACATGGTCATTTCAGGCATGTCGCCAACGCCTGAACGATTAAAAGAAGTAGCTTTTTCTCAACCATATATGAATGTTCAACAAAGAGTCATTGTTCGGAAAGAAGACAAAGATAAATTTCATTCCACTAAAGATTTCGAAGGCGTTCGTGCAGGTGCCCAAAAGCAAACGACACAAGAAGAATTAATTAAAACCGAATTAACCGGTGCTGTCCCTACTTCTCTTCAAAAAATTCCAGATTTAATTATGAATCTAAAAAATAATAAATTAGATGCAGTCGTTATGGAAGAACCGGTTGGCGAAGCCTATGTTTCTCAAAATGAGGATTTAGCTTTTGCTGATGTTACCTTTGAAAAAGGCTCAAAAGATACTGCCGTTGCTTTTCCTAAAGATGCGCCCGTTTTGACGGAGAAAGTAAATGCCTCTATTAAACAAATTAATGATCAAAAATTAATGGACGGTTATAAAAAAGAAGCCAATCAATTAATGTTCCAAAAAGATCAAAGCTTTTTACAAAAGTATGGAAAGTTCTACCTTAACGGTGCAGGCTATACCATTTTCCTAGCTTTCATTGGTGTTTTGTTTGGTGCCATTTTAGGGGCATTACTTGCCTTAATGAAGTTAGCCAATTCCAAAATTTTACGTGGCATTGCCATTGCTTATATTGAATATGTTCGTGGCACTCCTTTGCTTGTTCAAATTTTTATTGTCTATTTCGGGACAGGCGTTCTTGGTTTGGACTTATCAAAAGTAGCAGCTGGTTGTATTGCTCTTTCTTTAAACAGTGGTGCATATGTAGCAGAAATTATTCGTGCTGGTATTCAGGCAGTTAATAAAGGACAATTGGAAGCTGCTCGTTCTTTGGGAATGAATCAAAACCAAGCAATGCGATACATCATTTTCCCACAAGCTATTAAAAATATTTTACCAGCGTTAGGCAATGAATTTGTTACAGTAATTAAAGAATCTTCCGTTGTTTCAGTCATTGGTGTTTCGGAACTAATTTTCCAAGCTGGCAACGTTCAAGGAGCAAGTTTTAAACCCTTCTTACCTTACTTAATTGTATCGTTGATTTATTTCGTCCTAACCTTTACTATCTCACGTCTATTAGGTGTTGCTGAAAGGAGAATGAGTACTAGTGATTAACATTAAAAACTTACAGAAAACATTCGGAAAAAATGAAGTACTTAAAGGAATTGACTTAGAAATTGAAGCTGGTGAAGTTGTCGTAATTATTGGCCCTTCTGGTAGTGGTAAAAGTACTTTTTTACGTTGCTTGAACTTATTAGAAACACCAACTGGTGGCAGCGTTGAATTTGAAGGAAAAAATTTATTAGATAAAAATACCAACATTGATCAACTTCGTCAAAAAATGGGAATGGTATTCCAAAATTTCAATCTTTTCCCGCATAAAAATGTCTTGGAAAACTTAACGATTAGTCCTGTTAAAGTAAAAAAAGAAGCCGCTGCCGAAGCCACAGAACATGCTCTTTCCTTACTGGAACAAGTTGGTTTATCAGATAAAAAAGAAAATTATCCCGCTCAACTTTCTGGTGGGCAACAACAACGGGTAGCGATTGCTCGTGCTTTAGCCATGCGCCCTGACGTAATGCTGTTCGATGAACCAACTTCTGCCTTAGACCCTGAAATGGTGGGCGAAGTGCTATCCGTTATGAAAAATTTAGCTATTGAAGGGATGACAATGGTAGTGGTTACCCACGAAATGGGCTTCGCAAAAGAAGTCGCGGACCGTGTCATTTTTATGGATGCAGGAATCATTCAAGAAGAAGGCACACCTGAAGAAATTTTTGATGCGCCACAAAACCCAAGAACACAAGATTTTCTAAGAAAAGTTTTATAAAAAGGAGCACCTGGTATGGATCGCAAGAATATCGCAACACGTTACCAACAACCTACTGAAAATTTACTCATGGATATTGCAACATTGGCGAAAAAGACCCCAAATTTAATCGATTTATCGATTGGTGACCCTGACTTAATTACTGATGAGCGGATTATCGAACAAGCAGCTAACGATGCCAAAAATGGGCATACAAAATATACCGCTTCTGATGGTAGCGAGGCATTCATTGAGGCGGTCATTCAGTTTTATCAGTCACATTATCAATTATCTTTTCAACCGAATCAAGTCCGGGCCACAGTTGGCGCTCTGCACGGAATGTACCTTGCCTTACAAGTGATTCTAAATCCTGGAGATGAAGTGATTATTCATGAACCTTATTTCTCTCCTTATAAAGACCAAGTCCTTTTAGCAGATGGCGTTCCGGTCTTTTTACCAACCTATGAAGAAGATGGTTTCCAAATTGATGTAGCTCTTTTGAAAGAAAAAATCACGCCTAAAACCAAAGCGATTATTCTAAATTCACCGAATAACCCGACAGGCGCTGTTTTCTCTGAAGAAACTTTCAGAGAAATTGCACAGGTAGCGATTGAACACAATCTATACATTCTTTCAGATGAAGTTTATGAAGCCTTTTGTTTCCAAGAAACGTTTACTCCCATGGCTACGTTTGCTCCAGAAAATACTATCACTTTTGGTAGCTTTTCAAAAGCCTTTGCAATGACTGGTTGGCGTATTGGTTATATGATTGCCCCAGACTATATTAACGAAGTAGCCAAATTAATTAATGAAGGCGTTACGTATTCTGCGCCTACGTTGTCACAGCAAGCAGGAATCTATGCGTTACAACATTTTGACGAATTTGTAGACCCAATCGTTGAAGTGTTCCAAGCACGTTTAGAGTATGTGGCACAACGAGTAGCAAAGATTCCTTTCCTTTCGCTTCATCCAGTCAAAGGAAGTATTTACGCCTTCATTAACATTCAAAAAACCGGACTAACTTCCGTTCCTTTTGTGGAAAAGCTTTTAAAAGAGACACAGGTATTAGTGATTCCTGGAAAAGCATTTGGTGAAACAACGGGCGATGAGTACATTCGTTTAGCCGCAACACAAAATTTAGATTTATTAAAGGAAGCGTTCGATCGAATTGAAAGAATGACCTTTGAATAAAAAAGCTTCTGCATTAGCTAATAATCATAGCTAATGCAGAAGCTTTTTAGATTTCTTCTATCAATTCAATCGCTTGCCCACCAACATGCGGTGGAATCGACATAGTCATCGGCGGCAAGCCTACGACTGTGAAACGGACTTTGGTCCCTTTTTTCAAGTGAGACAGTGGGATACTTTCCTCTAACTGTTCAACAAGTATGTTTAAAATTACCCCATGAGAAAATAAGGGCACAATAGATTCTGGATCACTTTCTGCTTGGATATTTTCTAAATGTAATCGCATTGACAATGGCTGCGTCTCATTTAACACACCAGCCTCTGCTAACTTCCCTGTAAAAACAGCAATTTTTTCAGTCATTTGTTTGCCTCCTTTTTAAACATCATATTGAAGAGAATTAATTCCATCCCCTAAAAATTCTGAAGCGTTGTTAAATTCGGCAGGATCATATTTGGTATAGGAAACTTGTAATGTCAAAGTAATATTCCTTAAGGTTTCAGAATGGGCAAATTTCTCTTGAGCTTGTTGTTTGAATTCTTTTCTAGTAGTGTATCCGTCATCCCCATCGCGGAAAATTAATAACGCCCAAGTCGGCGGTGTGCCGTCGATAAAGTATGGTAAGAAGCGATCATCCGTTGTCTCTTTAATCGCCGCTGTCACGATTTGTAGCAATTCATTCTTTTGTTCAGGACTTAATAAATTACGAATACTTTCCCAATAGGCCACTCGGATCACGACTAAATATAACGGCGCTTCATAACGTGTAGAAATGTCAGAAAATAAATCGAATCCTTCCTCGTACATTTTTGCTGTTCTTAAATTAGTTACTGCATCTAACGCATTTAACTGAGAAGTTTCTTTACGTAAACGAATATTTTCTTCTTGAATCATACGAATTTGATAAGTCACTGCATAGATTGTTAAACAGTAGAGTGGCGGCATGATTAGCCAAAATAATGAGCCATAGCTAAACAAATCATGATAGACATACTGATATACAACATAAGTCAATTGTAGAAAAATAAATATAAGCGAAAATGTTAACCCCGCTGTAATTCCTACAAAATAGGTGACAATAATTAAGATAACTGAAATTAATAGACAGCTTAAGTCAACAAAGAAATCGTTCGTTCCTAAGGCCATAAAGATGGTTGTGCCGACAACCAAAACAATTCCTACCAACAAAGTTACATCCAAAAGTAAGGTCACTCGTTTTTGATTCACTCTATTCCCCACCTTTCAAATTCTTCTTCACGATGAAGAACGCACTTAATCCAATAATGGTCATACCAATTAAGAAGACAAATAGATAAATCATTAATTTATGATTATTGACAATTCGTTTACCTAATGATTCGTTGCTAACGTTGCTTACACGTTTTTTGAAACGATAATCATAGCGACGATAGTTCGGATCGACCACAATGGCATCTCCTTTGTACATAGAAGTATTCTTCTCTGTATTCACTTGTGTAGAGGCTAAAAAGACACCTTGTGATTTAGCTCCTGTTAAGATTAACGCCGCGGCTTTCGCATTATATGGAGAAAACATTAACTGCGCCGTACCGATTTGTTTACCATAATCTTTTTCAATGCTCAGTTTCTCGTTTGAAACAAAACGTGTGAAGTCCTTATCATAATGGAAATATAACTGATCGTTTAACTTACGAATCATCGGATTATCCTTAGGCGTACCAAAAATAATCAAGTTATGATTTTCTAATGCCGCATTTTTAGGCGCTTTTTTATAATACGTAATCTCACCGACATTACTTTCGGCATAATTACCAATTAAGTTAAATAAATTGGTCAACACTTTAAAATAGTTGTCGTCCATTTTTTCTGGTAATAAAATCGCTAAATCAGCAAAAGAACGGCTTCTGATAAAAATGTTCGGATAGTTGTTAAATAATATGTCATTCAGTTCTTCTGTTTGAATAAACGCATTCGAATTATTTTCAATAAAGGCCCATGGAGTCTGACCATTTCGTAAAACTTCTGGTGATTTAACATTCAAATCAAAAGCAACTTTTAAAACAAAACTATCAGCAATTTCTAAGTTCTTTGGAAATTCGAGATTTAATTCATCACCGTTCGCACGAGCAGCGGTTAATTTCTTGCTGCCAATTGGTTTATCATTGGCATAGACCGTCACTAAAGAAGAATCAAAATCTAAGTTTTCAGCGTATTTAAAATGTAAATGCACGCGACTTCCATTGGCATTGTTTCGATCCACTGGTAAATTGACAAAGTACGTTTGTTCTTGGTGATAGGCCCCTTCTAGTTTGTCCCCCGTTGAGGTTAATGGATAATTTCCATCAAATTCTAAAGTTGAACTAAACGTATCGGTATTCTCATCAACTGTTGTCTCTTCTTTATCTGTTTGGGTCATTAATTCATAGTTTGCTAAATAACGTCCCGCACGAACAAGTAAGTCCTCATCTTTAGAAGTAGCTACTAAAACATGCTTATCTGGTTGATTGAAAAATTTTAAGACAGCCTGGTCCGCCACACGTTTGCTATCAATTTGACTTTTATACTGATCTGGTAATTTATCATAGCTGGCAATAATCAACTGATAGGGTGCTGACTGTTCTTTGTTCAAAGAAGCCATTGGCAACAATTCTTCTGAGGTAGTAATCAAACGAGCAGCACCAGCTAACGCATGGGTCGCTGCAGCTAATTCTTTTTCCGATGCATTTTCTGGTGTCAAAATAACACTGTGTTTATTCGCAATCGTGTCTGCTCCCACAAAATGATTATAAAAAGAATGAATTGTATTCTCTGGTAATTGTAAATCGTATTGGAAGTTTACGTTAGATCCTTCATACATCGTTAACCAATTTGCCGGTGTTTCAATTAAATTATACATGTCGTTTCCTGCCTGATTAATAATTTGACCCTCAACAGTCAATGTATTTGTCTCTTTAATCAGTTCCAAAGGGATTTCAATCGTCTTTTGTTGAATACCAGTCGTATTTTCAGGACGCCAAGAATAAAACTTCACACCATTCACTGCCACAGTTAAATCTGAGGTCTGATTATTTTTTAATTGTGTGATTTGGTAGGTCATATTGAATGATGCTTTTTTTACGTCCCAATAATCAATTTTTGTAAAATACATGGTGCTACGGACAGAAGTACCTGTTAAAGAGATTGTTTTATTTTGAAAAGGTTGTGTAAAGGTATGGTTGTCTTGTTCTTTATTTTCGGCGTATACGGTCGGACTTGCGACACCAATCAGAATTGCCAGAAAGAACACTCCTATTAAAGTGACTGTTTTTTGTTTCATTGCACGTTTCCTCCTTATTTAAATCGTTCAGTTTTGTACCATTTTGTTTGTGTTTGTTTATGAAAAACATTTTCTTTAATATACATCACCATGCCATAAGCGGCGACTACTAGCCACATCTGACTGTATGTAATATACATCAAGGCAATAATTAAGATATTCTCTAAAGTCATTTCGCCTTTTTCGGTCGTAATACTGACAAAAGTACTGAAAATAAATAACAAAATCGCTAACAACCACAAGGAATTGCTAAATCCTTGCAGGGTCGTTGTTAAGTAACCAGACATTGATAAAACTAACATGATGTCTGACAAAACGAGCGATGTCATTAAGAGAAAATAAATGGACAAGAAATATAAAATATCAAAACGGATCCGACTCGCTTTAGGATTAAACAATAATTTAGCATTTTTAACAATGACATAAATATTGCCTTTGACCCATCGCGTCCGTTGTCGGAACCAAACTGACAAAGTTTGTGGCTCTTGCTCCCACGTCACTGCTTTTGGTTGAAACTTAATTTTATAGCCCATCATATAGATGCGGAAACTGATTTCTGTATCTTCGGCTAACGCTTTGTCATCCCAGCCGCCAATGGCTTCAATAATACTGCGACGAACAATGAAATTTGTGCCAGGAATCGTGCATAACTTAAATAATTGAAAACGACCGGCTTGTGCCATCCATTGAAAGGCCAGTGTTTCGATATTAATAAAGCGTGTCAACAAGCTTGCATTGCGATTTCTCGTTCTAAATTTACCAATAACCGCGCCGTATTCCTCACTAGCGATTAACTCCCCGACTAAATAACGAAGTGCATTCGGTTCAGGCGTATTGTCCGCATCATAAATGGCAATCACGTCCCCCTTGGCTTGCTTGAAACCAATGTTTAAGGCATTAGACTTACCTTTCCCACCTGTTATATTGTCTGTATTAATAATCTGCAAATTTCGATTAACCGCCTTTTTTTGGACGTTCGCTAAAAGCTCAGCACTATTATCACTTGAGTTGTCATTAATCACAATAATTTCATAGCGATCTTGCGGATAATTAAAATTCAATAACGCTTCAACTGTCCGCACAATGACAATTCCTTCATTATGGGCCGGCACCATAATTGAAACAAACGGCGCGTCTTCGTCCTCTACAGGTGGCGGTGCGACAGGATCTGTTTTTAAATAATAAACATAGCCAAAAATAACTAAGAGAATATTTACAATTAGTAGACTCCAAATAATGATAGTTGCTGTTAACATTACAATGTCAGCAATGGTCATTTGTCTTCCTCCTTATTAATATATTTCGACCGATAATTCTTTCGTCCAATCATAAACAAAATAATCAGGATGATTAAAGTCAGTGTAACAACGCCAACTAAAATATTATTTGTGATGCTGAAAAAGAATGAAAATAACCCTGTAAATCGTTGTTTTTCAACTGTTGAGGCCCCTGTATCAGCCAAACCATTGACAATTTGATTGTTTAAGAAGAACCGATTATTCCGAAATTCGATTTTCTGCGTTTGTGTTTGAACAGTGAAATGTTGATCCGCTTCTGAAACACTAAACACTATTGGTGCTTCCTTGACTTCTTGAATTAGGTGATCCACTTCTTTTTTAGAATTTGGAAATGAAAAACTAATGGTGGTCGGCATTGGAAATCGATAGTCATTTGGATTATCTTTATCCGTCCATTCAATCCCCGATAAATAATCATACGGTAGATCAAACAAAGCATTCTTATAAGTGATTGATTCTCCCGTTTGGTTCCGATAAAAAACGCGTTCAATCGGCGGATTTTCTCTTAGAATCACTGTATCACTAATTGCTAGACCATCCTCTTGGTATTGAAGGTCTTGATTCCAGTATCCTGGAGCAGAAATGCCTACTGGATAGACATGTCTGTCGACCAATAAACTAATCTGCTGCTCCATCAATTGTTTCAAGGCACGTTGGTCATTTAAATCAACATTGTTAACGACCGGTGTTTCTAAGAAAATAACCCCCGTCGAAGCAAACGCACGTAACGCATTCGTAAATAGTTTATAAGGTAAAATCGTATTGTTTTGAGAAACGCTCGTACTGGATAAAATATAAGGATATGTGGTTTTAACTAATTCTTCTTGCAAATAGGTTGCCACAGACATATCTCTTAACGGGTTAAAATCAGAAATCGTCAAAAACGGCCGTGACATTTTTTCACTTTCCAGCCATTGACTAATTACGTCCAAGCTTTCTAAAAAAACAGCGCCTTTGCGTTCAAACATTGGTAGAAAAGCATGCCCATTCTCAATTACACCAAATGGATATTCTTCTGGTGCTAATTCTTGT
Organism: Enterococcus sp. DIV1368f; assembly: GCF_051712245.1. Taxonomy (NCBI): domain Bacteria; kingdom Bacillati; phylum Bacillota; class Bacilli; order Lactobacillales; family Enterococcaceae; genus Enterococcus; species Enterococcus sp. DIV1368f. The sequence continues at coordinate 692,459 of NZ_JBIOON010000001.1, read as the reverse complement.
GTTTTTAATCGACCAACTGTCTGACCTTGCGTATTTTCCAGCACAACTGATTGATCTTGAAAAGGCAATACTTGAGAAAAGCGGTTTTTTTCATCTACTAACCGATATTGACGATGACTTAATTCTTTCCATGTACCGCTAAAATATTGTTTTTCATCGTCACGCATGTTTCGACCAATGTGTAATTGTTTACCTTTAAAATGAACTCGATCTGCTAGAAAATCAGAGGCAATAACGCCGGCTTGTTCAGGCCAATTCACCATAGAAATCAAACTGTCATAGCCATCATTTAGCAATTCGCCAGGCACATAATCTGACACCGCCACACTCTGAACTTCTACTCCAAAACTCGTCAACACTCGTTGTAAAGCATCCACATCATTTTCTTTTTTCCCAGCAATATTCAAGCTGTCATAGACAAGTAAGACATGTTTACTTGGTGCAGCCAGCGCCGGTTTGGCAAAGCCACAAAAAACGAAAAAGAGTAAGAAACACACCCAGCCAATAAGATATTGTTTATTTTTCAATTCCCTCTACCTCCCCAATGACTTGTGGTGTTGTATCTTGCCACATTCGTTTACCAATAACATCAGAAACAATTTGTAACAAGAGAAAATCTAAAAATACTGAGACTAAAAACAAATGACGTACTAAGTCACTATCCCCATCAATAATAATTGTTGAAATGAAAACAACTAATAAATTTAGATAAATCCCTGTCATTAAAAAGAAGCGAAAAACTAATCTGGGTTCGTTTCTCTTGATTCCTCTGTATAAACCAACGCCATATAAACCAAACAGAATCACGCCTAATAATAGATAGAAAGCAAAGTTTTTAGGAAAAAAACTGGCTTTAATACGGTTATACACCATAAAAAATTTAGATTGTTCCAGCGGTGCACGCCCCGTCGTTTTCTCAAAATTCCCCACATTATTAGGCTTTACTAAGTAAACATTTGGGACCGCTGAATTCAGTCCTTGCCATAATTCAGATGGATAATTTAAATAATTCAATAACACCCATCCAAAACTCGTTTTATCAAAAAAATCTTTTTTCATTTGTTCAGAAGTTGGTGACACAGGACTGTATTCTTCAAAGTAGGAACGTCCCTTTTGCAACCCATATTGCGGGTTGATTCCGCCCTCTGACATCCGTTTATCTGGAACCTTACTATCCTTCATTACACCGCGCGTCATACTGTGGTAGACATCACGTTCATAGATATCGTTAGGAACGATAAAAGCCGCTAACGTTGTAAAACCAATCAACGCAATTAAAAAGGCCGTCATTGACAATCGTTGGTAACGTTGTGACAAGTAGACAAAAAATCCTAATCCAGCAATAATTACGCCAATAATCAGCAAATATTCTTGGCGTGTTGTTCCTATTAAAAGTACTACTGCTTGTGCCAAGATAACTAAAACTATTCTTCTGAGCCAAGTTCGTGGTTTCGTCACCCGATAAAAATAGACTGAAAATGCTAAGACACTCACAGAAAGTAAAAAACTCGTCGCTTCTGTATAAAAGGAATTAAAATAAATCGTATAGGAGGTATCCCCCAAGATGAAAATAACCAACAAGGAGATAAGATAACTTTTTTTCAAAGATACGCCTTCGGTTAAGCCTCGTACCAGAATATAAATTGACACTAAAAAACAACTAAGATAAACGAAACCTAAGAAACGAATATCGAAAAGTGTTTGACTATAAAAAAGTTTATTAAGCCAAATGGCAATGGTGATGAAAAATTGTTGAGTGGAAACAAAGTGCGTCGTTGTTTCATTAAAATAACGCATAATTGAAAAGTCCTTAACAAAATAGGCCACATTGTCGTAGCTATCACCATTGACACGATAAAGACTATTTGAATTTAACACACGAAAATACTCGCCATTATCTCCCAAGCCATTAATCGGATAAACAAATAACAAAATGCTTGTCACTAACCCAATCCCTAAAACGGCCAAAAGACTTGGAGAAATATAACGACTCAACCATTCAAAAGCCGAGTTCACGTGTTTTTTGATCTTTTCCATGCTTTCACCTCATCTAGAAATCATAGGCCAAAAGAGCCATTAAGTTATTATAGGAATAGACTTGTTTCGTAACTTTATCACCAAATCCTCCATAAATCGGACTGCTTGAATCCATAATTTGAAAATTATTAAGTACTGTAATTGCCGCACGATACAACTCTTTGTCATTTTCGGCAACACCAATTAAAGCCGCTATCGCATAACTGGCTGCAGATTGATTTTTATCCACGGGCGATCCATTTAAATCATACGAGTTAAAAAGCGTTCCTTGCTGAACTTGTTTTCGTACAAAATCAATACTAGTCTGTTTCGCCATACCCACTTCACTTAAATGAACAATCGTTAATAAAGATTCAATAATATTAAGTGTTCCGTTGTTTTCGTATTTATTTGTTTGATGATTAAACTTCGTTTGATAAAGAGGTAAATCATCAGAAATATAGCCATCGTCTATTAATTGGTAATGATACTGCAAGTAGTCTGCTGAAATCCCAAATTCTTTGTATAAATAACCCAGCGTAATTAAGTCAATATAAAACAAAGAAGTTTCTGAAGACTGTTGTTTTGATTTACTATCGTAAAAATCAATTAGAATATTATCTTTCATAGAGGTTTTCATAAAACTCTTGCCTAATTTTTTAATTTCTTGATCGTACTGATCTGTTTTAAAATGCCCCCCTGCTTCAATTAATGAACGAATGATCCGTAAATCATCAATCGAGGCATTGACATTGTACTTATTGCCTTGCTCGTCAATTCGGTAACTAAATTGGACGCCGTCGTAAAAGGTGTCTTTCGTCTGCTTGTAAAAATTATCAAAACGTCCCTGCGTATCAAAAGCTAAATTACGCAAATATAGACCCGAAGACTCACTTAGCAACTCATGTCCTGTGGCGACATCTTTGCGTTCAGCATCTGGTAAATAATTGGTTAAAAAACCGCCGTTTGTTTTGAGCCGGGTTTCAATAAAAAACTTCAACAAATCTTTGCGTTCAGCGGTTTCTTTTGTGTGAAATTCATGTTTTGTTAAAAAATGTTGTTTGTCTGTCGACATTAAGCGTTGAATTTTTGGATTCACTTTTTCCACCTCTACTTTATAGGATTTTTCTCTAAACAAAAGAAAATATCCTCCCAGAAGCACCACGAATACCCCAATAAAAATCCAAAGTTTTCTCTTCATTGTTACGCCTCTTTTCCTCACTTCTTTATTGTCAGTGTACACAAAAGTACTTGTTTTTGCGAAACTTACGCTACATCTTCAAGCGCAAGAAAAAAAGCAATCCATAAAAATAAAAGGATTGCTTTAACCGTTTCGTCGATCATTTCCTGTCATCGTAATCTCTTTTGACAGATAACGCACACGTTCCATAATTCGTCTGGCTTTTAGCGGCTCTTGTTCTCCTCGTTGCGTCACGGTTAAATGCTCTTCTAAAGCTTTTAAATCTAGATTGGAAGAGAAAAAAGTAACTAATTGTTCTTGCATTCGGTATTGCAAGATTACGCTTAAAACGTCGTCACGAATCCAACTAGTCATGGATTCCGCACCAATGTCATCAATCATTAATATAGGGGATTTTTTTACTGCATCGAGCTTTTCACCAACTTGATCGCGACCAATGGCTTGCTTCATTTCTACTGTAAATGTTGGAAAATGAACAATTGTCGTAGTAAATCCACGTTCTGCTAAAGCATTAGCCATCGCACCTAATAAGAAAGATTTTCCTACACCGAAGGGGCCTTGTAAATAGAGCCCTTTATGAAATTCTTTTGGTGTCGCAGGATATTCTCTTAAAAATTGCATTGCTTCTGCTAACGCTTTGGCTCGACCTTGAGAAGATGGATCGAAATCTCGTAAATTTGCTTCTCGGACATCTTTTGGCATGTCCATTGCCCTTACTCGATTACGAATTTCTTCTTCCTTCTGACGGGCGATTAAATCAGCCGTTGGGACATACGTTACATCAATGTAATGAAAATTCAACATTAATCTTGGCTCATAGCCTGGGGCAATCATTGCCGGATCGTTTAATTGAAATTTCTTTTTTTCTTGAACAAATTCATACAGCTTAGCATAACTTTTACGAATATCTTCATCGGTTAAACGCTCTCGGTTTGCTTGTATAAAGGCTTGAACATCTTGATCTTTCAATACTTCGTTAACCAGCTCTTCATATCGTTCATTGATGTCACGCTTCTGGATAATTTTTGACATTTCTTTTCCTACGTCTTCCATCATTGGTCACCTCCTTGGTTTAAAAATTCTTGAATTTGTCGATCTAACTCGGCTTGTTCTTCTGGGGAAAGTTTTGTTTCATCGTTTGGCTGATCGGCCCATTCTGGCAATCGCTCTTGTCGAACAGTTTGGCGTTTCCCTGAATAATTTTGTTGTCGCTGTTTTTGTTTGGTTTGGCTTTGTTTTGCCAATTCTCTGACATGTTCAATTGCTTTTTCTGGTGAATGAATGCCACTTTGTCCCCATTCATTCGCAATTCGATTCACATACTCCGCTTTTAAAGTCGGTTGTTGTTGAATGTTGTAAACATAGTTAATCAAAATATTAATCACACTAGTCGGTAAGCCTGATTTAGCAACCAAATATTTCACTAATGAACGTTCTTGTGGTGTCGTATAGCCGCCTCGACTATTTTTTAAAGCTTCTAAATATTGAATAGGCGGATTCTTTTCACTATCCATAATCATTTGAATATCCAGTTCAGAAAAACCATTCATTTTTAATGTGTTATATCGATACGTTTGTTGCTCTTCCACCGTCAATTGTGCTTGCTTGTTTGTCACTACGTTTGTTGGTTGTGGTTTTTTATCAGGATCAAACGCTTGATGAATCGTTCGCACTAATTCCTTAGGCAAAATTCGACTTGTATAATAGTCAAATGATTTCGATGCAAAGTCTACCATATCTAACTCGTTGATGCCATATAATTGATGAAAAACATAGACTTCTTCTTGAAAACTAGCCTCATCTTCAGGCAATTGTAAACCTAAGCGGTGCAAACCTTCCACAAAATAGTGCCAATCAAAAGAATCCGTTGATACAGAAATTTTCTTCGATTTTTCTTTTTGAGAAAAAGTTTCTTGAATCGTTGTCAATCGGTTCGCTTCGGAAACAATTTGTTCTTCTTTAAAGGCATAAACCTCTTGAAAGCTAGCGGAAACATTTTGATAGCCCTCTGTTTTGGTAGGATGCGGTTGGAACTTTTGCACTAATTGATCAAATTTCCGTTGTCCAACCCGGTTAAATAACACTAAAGCTAACACTTCATCTTTAAAAAAACGAGCGGCTGTTTCAGGTGCTTTTAAATAATATAAATAACAATCTCCTAATTCCCGATCTGTTTTTTTATACGTTTCTAGCAACCCAATGCCTTCTAATTTGTAGCAAGCTTCTTCTAATTGTTGGCAACTCAAGTCCAGCAAACTAATTAAATCTGCATGAAACAGCGAGCCATTCTCCTCTGAGTCTGTTGTTTCAGATAACAAAAGCCAATATAAACTAAACGCATTGGCGCCGACAATTGGTTGATATAAAAAGGTTAAAACCTCTTTCTCTTGATCAGAAAGCGGTGAATCAATAACCGCTTGAAAAATATTTTTTGGTTGGATTCTTTGCCGATTTCCTTTCAAAGAAAGACCTCCTTTTTAATTTTCTGAGTCAGGAGAAGAAGATTTTGCTTTGTCGACAATGTCCTGTAACTCTTTCAAAAACACGCTCATATCTTTGAATTGTCGATAAACACTCGCAAAGCGGATGTAGGCAATTTCATCTAGATTGACTAAATCTTCCATCACATATTCACCGATAAGCGTTGTAGAGACTTCATTTTCCCCTAAACTACGCACTCGATTTTCAACATTATCGACAATTTGAACCATTTGTTCCATAGCAACGGGTCTTTTTTCCGCAGAGCGAATGAGCCCCCGCAAAATTTTATCACGATTAAATTCTTCACGATCCCCATTTTTCTTGATCACAAGTAATGGCGCCGCTTCAATTCTTTCAAATGTAGTGAACCGATAACTGCAATTTTCACATTCACGACGACGGCGAATTGCACGTCCATCATCTGCTTGACGGCTATCAATAACACGGGAATTATTATGATGACATCTTGGACAACGCATAACGTTCACCTCTTCTATTCTGTATAATTTTTGTTGCCTATATTATAACATGAAATTGCGCTATTACTAGGTCTTTAGAACTGGTTCTTCGTTGAATCTTTGCCATTTTTTAATAAAAACAAAGACTTTCACTGTTTTTTCTGAAATTTTCAAAATATTTTACGCCATAAAAAAATATTCACTTCTTTCCAGTTTGTTCCTCTAGCCACTTCTTCACTTGTTGTTCCGTTTCTTCTCTAGTTCCTTGATTATCAAACACGATATCTGCTCGTTCTTTTTTCATTTCAATCGGCCATTGGCTAGCAATTCGTTGTTGCGCTTCTTCTTCTGTTAATTGGTTTCGGGCCATCAGACGCTCTTTTTGAATCTTTTCTGGTACATATACCACAGCAACTTGATCCATTATCGCCTCATAATGAGCTTCATAAAGCAGAGGAATATCAACAATAACCAGGGAGGCTTTCTTTTTAGCTTCTTCAATTTGACGTAAAATTTCTTTTCTTAAAAAAGGTTTCAGCGTTTCATTTAACAGCTCTCTTTTTTGAGGACTAGCGAAAATTAATTGTCCTAATTTTTTCCGATCCAATTCACCAGTTGTTAATACTATTTCTGGTCCGAAAGTTTCAACGATTGCGGCTAAGGCTGGTTGCCCTTTTGCAACAATTTCGCGGGCGATAATGTCGCCGTCAACAATTGGATAACCTGCTTTTTTAAAAAGAGCAACAACCGTACTTTTACCTGTCGCAATCCCTCCTGTAATGCCTAAAACTTTTGTCATTTCAATCGACGACCTTTCAATTGTTGGCATTGTGGACAATAATGCGTACCACGTTGTGCCACTTTTGTTTTAACAATTGGCGTACCACAACGATTGCAAGGTAAGCCTGTTTGCCCGTAGACATTCAACGCTACTTGAAAAGTCCCTGCTTCTCCTAACGCGTTTAGATAGGTGCGGATGGTGGTTCCACCTGCTTCAACAGCGCGTGCCAAGACGTCAATGATTGCTTGATACAACGTAGCAACTTCCGCAGGTTTTAAGGAATCTGCTGGTTGTTCTGGATGGATTTGCGCTTGCCAAAGTGCTTCATCTACATAAATATTCCCCAAACCCGTCACTAGCTTTTGATCTAACAGCAATGGCTTAATTGCTTTATGATGCTTTTTCAAGCCTTGTTGAAAAGTAGCTAATTGGAAAACGTCTGGTGTTGGCTCTGGGCCCAAAGCTAAAATCCCTTTATATTGATGACCTTGATTCTTAGGAACCAATGTCATACGGCCAAATTTCCGTACATCTAAATAACGTAATTGCGTGCCATCTGTAAAAGTAAACATTACATGGGTATGTTTGGCAATTTCATCATCAGCCTGATGAAACTCATATTTTCCTTCCATCCGTAAGTGAGAAATCATATCATTATCAGACAATTTAAAAATCAGAAATTTTCCTCTTCGCTCAATCCCTTCAATCGTTTGACTAGCTAATTGACCTTGAAATACATCAACTTCTGGTGATTCAATAATTCTTGGCCAAAAAACAATGACTTCTTGAATGGTTTTTCCTACAACAAGTTTTTCAAGTCCTTTTCGCACTGTTTCTACTTCTGGTAATTCTGGCATTATTTTTGCTCCTTTATATAAAGAGGTCTGAACGCTTAGATATCAACGTCCAGATCCTACTTATCCTTATTTTATTCATCGTTCTTAATAGGTAAGCTATTATTTTGCTTCATACCATGTTTTTCCCCAACTGCTATCGGTGATAAGTGGCACATGTAAGGAAACTGCGTGCTCCATCACTTCTTTGACGAGTTGATTTAATTGTTCTAATTCTGATTCTGGTACTTCAAAAACTAATTCGTCGTGCACTTGTAATAACATTGTCGCTTGTAATTTTTCTTCTTTTAAACGACGCGCCATTTCAATCATCGCAATTTTTAAAATATCTGCGGCACTTCCCTGAATCGGTGTATTAATCGCTGTACGTTCAGCGAACGAACGTAGATTAAAGTTTCTTGAATTAATATCACTTAAATAACGACGGCGATGATACAATGTTTCCACATAGCCTTTGTCTTTGGCATCGCGGACAATCTCTTCCATGTACTGTTTCACGCCTGGATATTTTTCAAAATAGGTGTCAATATATTGTTGCGCTTGCTTTCTAGTAATGCCTAAGTTTTGGGACAAGCCGTAATCACTGATACCATAGACAATTCCAAAATTCACCGCTTTAGCTTGACGACGCATGTTAGGTGTGACATCTTCTGCTTTTTCAACACCGAAAACTCGCATTGCAGTGCTGGCATGGATATCTTGTCCTTCCACAAACGCTTCTTTTAAATGCTCATCATTAGAAATATGCGCGAGCACACGTAACTCAATTTGAGAGTAATCAGAAGAGAAAATCAACCAATTATCCTCTCTTGGTACGAACGCTTCTCTAATTTTTCGGCCTTCTTCTAAACGGATAGGAATGTTTTGTAAATTAGGATCTACTGAGCTTAATCGTCCTGTTTGTGTTAGTGTTTGTACATACCGAGTATGAATTTTATTATCTGGCTGAATTACTTTTAAAAGTCCTTCAACATAGGTCGATTGAATTTTGGCAATTTGACGATAAGTTAAAATATCGGCCACAATTGGTGCTTGTTCTTTTAGTTGTTCTAAAACATCTACCGCTGTTGAATAGCCAGTTTTCGTCTTTTTGATCACAGGTAAGCCCATTTTTTCAAATAAAATAACGCCTAATTGTTTAGGTGAATTCAAATTAAATTCTTCGCCAGCTTCTGCATAGATTTTTTCTTCGATTTCTTTCAAGCGTTCTGAAAATTCTACTTGCATTTCTTTTAAGCGCGTGGCATCAACACGGATACCAGTTATTTCCATATCGCCTAAAATACGAGAAAGTGGTAATTCCATTTTATAGAATAAATCAGCTTGATTTTTTTCTGTTAATTCGCTATCTAATTTGCTTGTTAAAAATTGAATTGCTTTAATCTTACGTGCTAAATGACCAAAGAAAACTTCTTCGTCCTCTGGCAAGCCTTTTTTGGCCCCTTTTCCATAAATGGCTTCATCAGATTGAATCGCATCATATCCGTAATGTTGTGCTACGCCTTCAATATCCGCGTTATTGTCATTGGTATCAAGTAAATAAGCAGCCAATAAAACATCAAAGGCAATCCCTGTCATTTTTCCTACATAGCGATTTAACGCAACATATGTCCGTTTTGCATCGTAGACATTTTTTTTACGTGTCTCATCCATCAACCAGTCGATAAATGGCTGACTTTCAAAAACAGCTAAATTATTCGTGGTATAAATCTTCTTGTTATTGCCCCAAGCAAGGCCGACAATCGGTGACGTATGATAGTTATCTTCCATCATCTCAACATAAAGAGCCATATCGTCTGTAAACATTTCATTGGTTAACTGATCTTCGACTACTTCAAATAAAATATCTTCCATTTCAACAGGTTCTTCTGTAATGTCCAACTTAGCTAAAAATTGTTTAAAGTCCATTTCTTTATAAAAAGGAACCAATTTTTCTAAGTTTTTTCCTTCATATGCCAAGTCTTCCACATTGACTTCGACTGGTGCATTGACTTCAATTGTCGCTAAACGTTTAGAAAGAAAGGCTTGCTCTTTATCATTAATCAAGTTTTCTTTCATTTTGCTTTTTTTCATTTCATCAATATTCTCATAAACCCCTTCAACTGAGCCATATTGTTTTAACAGCTTAATCGCGGTTTTCTCACCGATTTTCGTTACACCTGGAATATTATCCGACGTGTCGCCAGCCAACCCTTTCATATCAATAATTTGCTTAGGCGTTAACCCATCATATTTTTCAGCAATATGCTCAGGCGTATATGATTCAATATCGCTAACTCCTTTAACAGTGATATCTACTTTGACAGTGTCCGTCGCTAATTGTGTCAAATCTCGGTCCCCTGATAACACGACAACATCAAATTCATCTTTATCAACTTTGTTGGCTAATGTACCAATAATATCATCTGCTTCATAGTTAGGTAGTTCATAATATTTTACGCCTAAACCTTCTAAAAGTTCACGAATATACGGCATTTGTTCTTTAAATTCCCCCGGTGTTTTTGAACGTCCGGCTTTATATTCTGAATAAAATTCTGTTCTGAATGTGGTTTTCCCTGCATCAAAAGCGACTAAAACATGAGTAGGCATTTCTTTTTGCATTACATTTTCAAACATATTGTTAAATGCATAAATAGCATTTGTATGCAAGCCGTTCTTATTTTTGAATCGTTCTAATGAGTTATGTAGCGCAAAAAATGCACGAAAGGCTACACTGTTTCCATCAACGAGTAATAATTTTTTTTTGGTCATTTTTTTCCCCTCATCTTTAGCAAACTAGTTTCCTTTCTATTTTAACAAAAAACTACAGAATTTGCAGTAGACGGCGATTGCAGAATGAAAGAAAAAGGTATTTGACATAGTTCCTTAGTGACAACTATATCAAATACCAAAATCAATCAGCAATACACGCTGGATCTTCACAAGTATGAGAATCTTTTTACGGCAAAACATTTCCCGCTGCACGATAAATATCGTACCAATCTTCGCGACTAATCACAATGTCTGCTGCTTTAGCAATTTCTTCAATTCTACCAAGATTCATACTTCCTGCGATGACTTGCATATTAGCAGGGTGGCGCAGAATCCAGCTGCTGGCTAAGCCAGTTGGCGTTGTTTGATATTTTTCAGCCAATTCGCTTAATTTTTGATTTAACTCAGGGAATTTTTCATTTCCAATAAAGACACCTTCAAAATAACCATATTGGTACGGTGACCATGCTTGAATAGTCATTTGTTTCAACCGTGAATAATCTAAAATACCATGATCATAATCAATGCTTCCTGATATTTCCATATTTGTTTGTAAGCCTTGATCCACCATGCCAGTATGCTTGATGCCAAATTGTAATTGATTAGCTAATAATGGTTGTTTAACAGCTGTTTTTAAAAGTTCAATTTGTCCTGGCGTTTGGTTACTTACACCAAAATAGCGAACTTTCCCTTGTTTTTCTAATAAATGAAAAGCTTCAGCTACTTCTTCTGGTTCCACTAAAGTATCTGGACGATGCAACAATAATGCATCGACTGAATCTACACCTAAACGCTGTAAACTCCCTTCGACCGCTTCTAAAATATGTGCTTTCGAAAAGTCAAAAAAGCCTTGACGAATTCCACATTTTGTTTGTATAAAAATATCTTCACGACGAATGGTACTTTCTTTTAAGGCCTTACCAAAAATGGTTTCGCAGTCGCCGCCACCATAAATGTCGGCGTGATCAAAAAATGTAATGCCATGATCATAAGCAGTTTCAATTACCTGTTGAGGATTTTCAGCACCATTTAAGCGCATACATCCTAAGATAACCGAAGAAACTGTTTCATCACTTGTACCAAATTGCAGTTGTTTCATTTTAATATCCTCCTCATCCATTCCTCTTACTTCTTCATTTTAACACTATTTAGACAAAATTGGACTTCTTACGGTAGATTCGCTTCGACTTTTTCAAAAAAAGCAGGAGATAATTCCTCTGGCAAATAAACCACTGTCATAGAAGAAAGCGCTACGTTCATCTGAAACAAATGATTGACAATTAAGAGGTGTGCTTGGTGAAGTTGATACGTTGGTTTTCCATGAATAATTGTAATATTCTTTTTTTCACTGAAATAGCTTTTTATAGATTGCCCCAACGCTTGTTCCTTTTCTGGAGGAAAGTCCGTCAATAGGCAAATAATATATTTTTTTTCATATAAAATCGGGTCAAATAAATCTAGGATGTGATAAAAATAGCAACTCGTCAATTCCCTTTCTTTTACTGAAGTAAAGACTGGATACAGGCGTTTTAAAAGCCTAATTAGTTTCTGTAATCTGTGCCAAGTTTGCTGATAACGTACAGCGAGTGTTTGTTCCTGTTTATGAGCTGGCAACCATGCTTGTCCGTCTAATAAACTATTCATATGCGTACTTAAAAATCGACATAAATGAATTTCTTGATAGTTAAAATGATGTTGTGTAAAATTTCTCCTAATTTCTTTCATAATAAAAATAGCTGTTTTTAAGCATAAACTTTCTATTTTCATTTGCTCATGAATAAAATACTTTCGCGCTCTCTTGCCAAAACAACCACCAAAATGTGCTTCAAGAATCACAAATAACGCTTTTTGTTCTTTAAGAGATATAAAAGAAGTGCTCAACACTTCCACACGAAATAAATAAAAAAAAGCACTTGTTTGTTGAAATAAATTAGCATTTGGCACTGAAATTTCACGCCCACCTCTATATCGTTTCTCCCAAATATAAATTAGCCAACTAAGATGATTCTGTTGTGCTACATTTAAATCCAACTCAAAAAAGGTAATGATTTTCCGAGTCATTTCTCTGTTTTCTTCCAGACAGCTTTCTTGAAAAAACAAATAAAAACAAAGGATTAACTGTCGAATTTGCCATTCATTGCCAGTTAAATCGTAATGTTTTTGACGTACAATAATATCAAAATTAACTAGCCAACGTCGAATATTAGAAAGTTTCTTCCGAAGAGTTGATTCCTGTAATCCCAATACCTGGGTCAATTGCGCATAATTGATTCGCTCTTCAATTAGACAACGTAAAATATAAAACTCGGGAATAAAATAACAAAATTTTTGTCTAAACCGAGCCAAGCCACAAACGCATAATTCACGATATTTTACAATTCCTTTGGTCGTTGTATAAATCTTACAAAGCCCTTCTATCTTAAACGTTTCCTGCTTTTTTTCAAAACGTTGAATGTAACAATGGATGGTTTTGTCGCTCACCTTTAGTTTTTCTGCAGCCATCAAAACAGAAAATGTCTGCTCTTGTTGCAGTAAATCCAACAATTCCAACATATTTTTATGTTCAAAAGACAATAATTCCTTGAAATCCATATATCGTCCCCTTTCACTCCCTTGTTATAAGAATACGTCAAATAAGGCAAAAATTTTTTTAAGAAGAAAAAAATAGAGAACAAAAAGTATTGATTACTTTCCGCTCTCTACAATTATATCGAATTATTTTTTTGAAATATGCAGTGTCATAGCATTTGCTGCTACAATAATTGTACTTAATGACATCAAGACAGCACCTACAGCTGGATTTAAAACAATCCCAATTGGTGCAAGAACCCCAGCCGCTAAAGGAATGGCGACAATATTGTACCCAGCTCCCCACCAAAGATTTTGGATCATTTTACTTCGTGTTTGTTTGGCTAAATCTAAGAACCTTAAAATATCTTTAGGATCACTATCCGTCAGTACAACATCTGCCGAATCAATCGCTACATCTGTACCAGCGCCTATCGCAATACCGATTGAAGCACGGGCTAAACTTGGTGCATCATTAATACCGTCTCCTACCATCATGACCTGATGTCCCTCAGTAAGATATTGTTGTACAATTTTTTCTTTATCTTCTGGTAAGAGCTCTGCGTAGTATTCCTTCATTCCTAAATAATTAGCAACTGCACTGGCAGCTGTTTGATTATCCCCTGTTAACATGACTGGCGTAATTCCTTGCGCTTGTAACTCTGCAATAAATGTTTTAGCTTCTGGTTTGACTTTATCTCCTAAAGCAAGCAGTGCGACTAATTGACCAGCGATGATTAAATAGCTCAAGGTATTTCCTTGCTCTTGATAGTTTGTTTTAATTGTTTCATCGAAGGTTAACTGTAACCGTGCAACTTCTTTTTCATTGACTATTTTGACTTCTTGGTTTTGAACAGTAGCAACCAGTCCTACGCCTGATAAAGCTTGCAGATTATGGGCTTCATAAGGTTGAACGGCTTGTTTATTTAAATAGTTCATGATCCCAATTGCCAACGGATGGTTTGCATTTTTTTCTAATGCTCCAATATATTTAAGTGCTTCTTCTCTAGTGAATTGCTTACTCATTAATTCTAAGCCAGTAACTGTAAATTGTCCTTCTGTTAAAGTACCAGTTTTATCCAGCAACACATATTCAACCTTATTGGCTTGTTCTAATGCATTCCGATTTTTTAAAAGTAAGCCATTTTTAGCAGCAATGGAGGTACTTCTAGCAATCACTAAAGGAATTGCTAAGCCTAACGCATGGGGACAGGCAATAATAAAAACTGTAACCATTCGTTCAAATGCTAGCGACAAATCTTTCGTTACGAGTAACCAACCGATAAATGCTAACACACCTACGAATAAGGCAATATAGAATAGCCACTTGGCTACACGGTCTGAAATGGATTCTAGTTTTGATTTTTCCGATTGCGCTTGTTTAACCATCTCCATAACTTTTGACAGGTAACTATTTTCACCCGTGCCAGTTACCGAAATTTCAATCATTCCGTTGCCATTGACAGCTCCACCAATCACGGAGTCGCCAATGTTTTTTTCTACTGTTTTTGATTCCCCTGTAACCATCGATTCGTCGACTGTTGTGCTTCCTTTCAAAATTTTACCGTCTGTCGGAATTTTATCTCCCGAACGAACAATCAAGCGATCGCCTTCTTGAACATCTTGCAAAGGAATTTCTTCTTCCCCATGTTCAGTCATTCGTTTGACTGTGTCAGGTAACAGTTCAGCCATTTTTTTCAAGGCATCACCAGCATTAGAAATAGCATTCATTTCAATCCAATGGCCTAAAAGCATAATAACAATCAGAGTGGCTAATTCCCAGAAAAAGTCCATCACGTGGGCCTGATTCGTAAAATGATTCATGTAAAACGCATATAGGCTGTAAAAATATGATACCGAAATCCCCATCGCAATTAACGTCATCATTGCTGGACTCTTTTGCTGTAATTCCATTTTAGCGCCACTTAAAAATGGTTGCCCACCATAAAAAAATAGCACAGTTGCTAAAATTAAGACCAACCAATCAGAACCTGGAAAAGTAAATTGAAAAGGTAATTGAAAACCCATCATTGGTGAAAGAACAATAATCGGAATAGCTAAAATCAATGACAGCCAGAATTTTTGTTTAAAATTCCCCATATGCATTGAATGATCCATTCCCTTCATTCCTTCATGTTGGTGTGACATAGCCATTTGTTCATGCGCCATATCATGATTCATGTGATTCATTTTATCGTGGGACATTGTTGGCTGTTTTTCCTGGTGTTGTTCATGATTATGTTTTGCTGACATATGATCCCTTCTCTTCTTAAGTATTTTCATCTTAAGCATAGCACAAGATGAAAATTGTTAGAAATAATTACTTTTTTTAGTTTAGAAAAAAAAAGAGCCGAATTTTGCGTATGTATATTTTAAGAACACCTTATCCTCATATTTATTACAAAAGGAGTGTTTCAATGAAAATTACTACAAAGCAAGTCGGGGCACGCATGCGTGAAGCTCGAAAAAAGAAGAAGTACACTTTACGTTATTTAGCCAATAAAATTGGTTTATCTAGTGGAAGTACAATTAGTAACTGGGAACTAGGTTTGAATTTACCCAATAAACGATACTTAAAAAAAATCGCTAAAGCCTGCGATACAACAGTAGATTGGCTACTTTATGGTGATTTCGATCGATTTGTGCGCCAGCTATTAAAAGAAAATTTTCAAAATAAACAACTGCTAAAACCACCTTTTTTTACTCAGTTGATGGTACGTTTATCTGAAGAACAGCTATCCTATCACGATTCCTTAAAAATTATGATTCAAGCGCAAAAGTTACAGCAGTCCTTTTATGCTTTTCCTTTAACAGTAGAAGCCCCCTCTCATTCCCAAGAGAGTATTTCTATTTATGAACCAACAACTGCAGAAGAACAGTCTGACCAATCTTATTATCATCCGTTTATTTTGTCAGAACTCCATGAATTATTTACACATTCTCAAAATCCAGAATTGGATTATTCTCTGATTATCGCTTTTCTTCCTTTGTTAAAAGTAGATCAATTAACTGAACCACAAAAAGAAGTCTTACTGGCCATCTTTAAGCGGATGAATTCCTTTAAAGACCAAACGCTTTTAAATGAATTCTTTGTGGAATTACAGTATTTACTCTGATTCTACAAAAAAGATTGAGCCATGTATCTCAAGGACCTAGGCTCAATCTTTTAGTTAAATTTCTTCTATTTATGAACGATTCTTTCGTTCGACTAAGTGCGTTTTCCGTTGTGGGCCAATGATTAAAGGAACGGATTCATATTTGACTTCACTGTATTCCAAGCCAAACCAACTTTCAGGAGAGGTAGTTAAGTTTTTGATAGCTAATTTTGCCTGCATAATTTGTCGATCCCATTTTTTCAGTTCAGAAACGTTAGATAATTCTTCTTGAATTAATACAAATTGGAAATCGCCAACTTCTCTCCCTGGCGTTAATGAATAACGTTGTGGCTGTTTTGGCAAGCGGCCTGTTTTCATCAAGTCATGAACAATTTGTCTTAAATATACATTCACTTCTTGAGAAATATGGAAGCCTAAATATAGCTGAACTTGCACAATAAAATCAGTTCCTAACATATCAACAGAATACTCTTGAGTAAAGGGTTCATCTGTTACCTGAACATTAACAAACCAATAAACATTCGCTCGTTTTGGTTGTTTGTCCAAAATCGAATAAATAATATTACGATTAATTTCGCCGTCCACTCGATCGGAGGTTAAAAAGACCACGTTGGTTTGATACATAGGTACAGATGTATCTTCTTTCAAAGCTTTAAGTTGTGGTACATATTTTTCCAACGACACTTGTTCCGCCGTTGCTTCCTTAATCTCGTTGCCGCGTTCCCAAATAATCATGATGCATAACAAGAAGACTGCCATTCCCACAGCAACATATCCACCATGGAAAAACTTCGCAGCACTTGAAAAGAAAAAGACAACTTCAATGGCAGCAAAGAACAAGGAAATTAGATACGCAGACCAAGCTGGAATTTTATCCAAAAGATAAAACAACAATAAAATGGTTGTCATTAACATCGTAATCGTAATCGATAGACCATACGCAGCTTCCATGTGTGTCGATGTTCTAAAAGCCAGCACGATTGCTGAACAAGCTAACCACAAAATTAAATTTACCGCTGGAATATACATTTGACCGATATTGCTCCCAGGATAAATAATTTTAAGTCTTGGTAATAACTTCAATTTAATCGCTTCAGAAACTAAAGTATACGAACCTGATATTAACGCTTGCGAAGCAATCACTGCGGCGATTGTTGCAAAAACAACGCCAAATACGAGAATACCCCGTGGAATCATTTGGAAAAATGGGTTAATTTCAGCTAATGCCTGCATTTCAGGGTTTTCTTTGACCGTTAACAACCACGCAGCTTGACCTAAATAATTAAGAATCAAACAAATCTTAATATACGGCCAGCTAATGCGGATATTCATTTTTCCTACATGCCCTAAATCAGAATATAAAGCTTCAGCACCAGTTGTAGCCAAGAAAATATTCCCTAAAATAAATAGACCTAATTTATTTTCTGGACTGACTAGTAATTGCAAAGCATAATATGGATTTAATGCACGAATAACCGTCCAATCTTGGCTAAAATTCATTAAACCAATGATGCCTAAAAAAGTAAACCACAAGAACATAATCGGCCCAAAAGCTTTCCCGACCAATTCTGTTCCAAATCGTTGAACAGAAAAAAGAATTAAAATAATCGTCAACGTAATAACCACTATAATCGTTTGGTCATTGCCAAAACGTTCAAAAAATGCCGGAATCCCCCGTAAGCCTTCAATCGCTGTCGTCACTGTCACAGCTGGGGTCAAAACGCCATCAGCCAGTAAAGCGGCGCCGCCAATCATTGCGGGAATAATCAAATACTTACTTTTTTTACGAACCAATGTATAAAGAGAGAAAATCCCACCTTCTCCATGGTTATCAGCATTTAAAGCAATAACAACATATTTAATCGTGGTTAAGATAGTCAATGTCCAAAAAATTAATGAGACCGAACCTAAAATAAACGATTCAGAGACCCGTGCCAAGCCACCATTATCTCCTACAATGGCTTTCATTACATATAAAGGGCTCGTTCCAATATCTCCATAGACAACGCCCATGGCAACTAAGATCCCTGCCATCGTAAATTTCCGACGATCAAACCCCTCTGCTTTGTGTAACACAATACTTTCCTCCTACAAAAGAAATGACTTCGTTTAGTTTAACCAACAGCTCCATAAAAACTTTTAAAACTCTTTATTATATAACGTTTTATATATCTTTTTCATTAGTCAAAAAGCGCTTTTTGACTAACGATGCTACTCACTATAATACGTTTTAAATCGTTTAGCAAGTCTTTTTATTAGAGAATGTTCATCTTAGATAAGAAACCCACCTATTTTGAAAAAAGGAAAATCAAAAATAAGAGCGTGGGACAAAAATCACTTTGGATTTTTGCTCCACGCTCAAAAACTGATAAACGGCGGGAACAGAAGCAACTCCTTCTTATTTCTCGGAGTTAAACGCTTCTGTCCCGACCTCTTGCTAACTATTAAGATAATTCCCTGAACAAAAGTAGCTTCTTTTATTCCTGTTAAATTTAAATCACTTCTTCTTCCTCTTCAACTTCAGAGAAATGGAACTTAATCATTTCATTGACGAAAATTGGCACAAAGGATAGGAAAATTGCTAACATCCAATGATTTAAACTAATATGCACTAATCCAAATAGTTCTTGTGTGAATGGTAATAAAGCAATGGTTGTGGTAATTAATAATGCTAAAACGACCATTTCAAAGAGCGACTTGTTGCTTGATAATTTTACACGGAAAACAGAGTTCGCACTACGAACATTAAAGACATGTAAGATAGAGGAATAAGCTAAGATTAAAAATGCCACTGTTTGTCCAACTTCATAGCTGTTTGAAACATAGGCTGAAACACCTGGTACAAAGGCACCTAGGTAAAAACCAAACAAAGTAATGACTGTGAACACTGCTGCATTAATCCCAATCTTTTGCCATAAGCCTCGTGCAAAAATCCCTTCGTTTTTAGGGATTGGTGCCTCATCCATAATTCCTTTTTCCGCTGGTTCTTTTCCTAATGCAAAACCAGGTAACCCATCTGCGACCACGTTAACAAACAACAGTTGAACTGCAGTAAATGGCGCACCCCAACCAAGTAACATGGCAATTAAAACAATAAAAATCTCAGAAATATTACAGCTTAACAAGAAGTTAATGGCTTTACGAATATTTCGGTACACGGCACGTCCTTGCGCAACCGCATCAACAATAGTTGCAAAGTTATCGTCCGTCAAAATCATATCTGAAGCGCCTTGGGCCACATCTGTTCCAGTAATCCCCATTGCGCAACCGACATCACTAGCTTTCAAGGCTGGCGCATCATTCACGCCATCTCCGGTCATTGCTACAACAGCGCCAGAACGTTGCCATGATTGAACAATTCGAATTTTATCTTCAGGGGTTACACGTGCATAAACGGATAAATCTTTAACCCGTTTATCTAATTCTTCATCACTCATTTTTTTCAGTTCTGAACCAGATAAGGCTTCACTTTTATCTTTTAAAATTCCTAATTCTTTAGCAATTGCACTGGCTGTTACCACGTGATCACCAGTAATCATCACTGTTTTAATTCCAGCTTTTTTCGCACGAGCAATGGCGCCCTTACTTTCTGGACGTGGTGGATCAATCATGCCAATTAAGCCTAACAAGCGAAGATTTTTTTCCAAAGCCTCCGATGTAATTTCCTTGGGTGGTTCATCATATACGGCATAACCGACAGCAATAACTCGTAACGCTCGTTTTCCGAAACGATCATTAACAATAGCCGCTTGATCGACATCTCCGAAACCAAAACGAGGTAGTAACACATCAAAGGCTCCTTTAGTAATTGAGATGTACTTTTTCCCCCATTGATGGACCGTAGTCATCATTTTTCGTTCTGAATCAAAGGGAATTTCACCAATACGAGGATATTTTTCTTCAAGTTCTTCTTTCGTATGATAATTCTCTTCGACAGCACGAACAATTGCCGCTTCTGTCGGATTCCCTGTAACAGTTAGTTCATCGCCTTCTTTTTCCACAATGACATCTGTACATAAAGCAGCCATTTTCAGTACTTCCATGGCTTCATCGGTCATGGCATCTTCCGTATCCGTTACTTCATCACCACGATGCCATACTCGGCGGACGCGCATTTTATTTTGTGTCAGTGTTCCTGTCTTATCAGAACAGATAACATTCGCAGTTCCTAGCGTTTCTACTGCTGGCAATCGACGAATAATCGCATGTTTCTTAGCCATTTTTTGAACACCATATGCTAAGGTTAACGTTACAATCACGGTTAGTGTTTCTGGCACAGCTGCCACCGCTAAGGAAACGGCTGTCATAAACATTTCAAGAAGCGGTTCTCCTTGCAGTTCACCAATAATGAAAACAATTGCTGCAGCCCCTAAGGCTAACAAACTAATACGTTTGCCTAATTGATTCAAGCGTTTTTGTAATGGTGTTTTTTGCTGATCGCTGTTATTCAGTAACCCAGCAATTTTACCCATTTCTGTATTCATTCCTGTTGCAGTTACTACTGCTCGTCCGCGGCCATTCACAACGGTACAGCCTTTGAAAATCATATTTATTTGATCTCCTAAGCCATCATCGTCATGCCCCACGTATGTAGGATCTTTTTCAACAGGTTCACTTTCACCTGTTAGTGCTGACTCTTCTACGCGCATTTGAGAAGCTTGAATAAGTCGTGCATCGGCTGTAATCATTGAACCAGCTTCAAGAACTAGAACATCTCCTACTACTAGTTCTTCAGCATCGACTTCGATTACCTTGCCATCTCGTAAGACTGCACTACTTTGCTTGTTCATGTCTTGTAAAGCCGCCAGAGATTTTTCAGCATTTCCTTCTTGAACAATGGCTAAAACAGCATTGATAATCACAATTGCAATAATTAAGATTCCTTCAAAATATTCGCCATGTTCTGTTACGATTGCTGTATAAAACGAAATTGCCGCAGCAACTAATAAAATAATCGTTGTAAAATCAGATAAACTGTGAATAAATTTCTTTAACACAGAATCCTTCTTAGCCTCTTCAAATTGATTGCGGCCATTTTCTTTCAGCCGTTGTTGGGCCTCTTGTTGTGTTAAACCAGTTTCAGTATTGACTGAAACTTCTTTTGTGACAGTATCGACAGTTTGCTTGTAAGCTTCCATCCTATTCCCCCTCTAATTTTTTCTTCCTATATAATAGTGTCTCTATTAAATATAACATGATTTTTTTTGAACACGCAACTTTTTTCATCTTTGGCTTAGCGTTCTCTCATATCTCCAGAAAAAACTGGTATTTTCGTTGTTGCTACAGCAATGTTTCTATTTGATTATGGGAATTTTATGAAAAAGGAAACGAATTCAGCCAAAAAGCAATGGACATTTTTTTCATTTTGTCTGATAAAAAAATAGTTTATTTCTATATATTCAACACAAAAACAACAAAAAAATACAATGTTATTTGGTTCACACGATTATTTATTTTACATGTTATAAAATAACCAGAAAAATATTATATTTAATCTTATTAATAAGTGTTATAACTTGCAAACGCTTCCAAAAGGTGCTATTCTTTAAGTGTAAGGAGGACATGCAAATCAATTGGTTGAAGATTTTCTCAGTAGATAAAAATCGGTAAACTCAAAGTTGTTAGAATTGCAAGATTCACCTGTAAACAATACGTGTAGAGTAATTGTTAGTGATAACTCGTATCGGAAAATAGGGAAAGGTTATAGAAGGATGGAGTTTCTATAAAGCATTTACCCTATCTGTTATCACCTAACGCAAGTTATCCACCATCCAAGCGTCGAAACTGTATGAAAACAAGGTTTTAGTTTCACCACATCACGTTCACCTTTTGCTTTACATGTATCGCGAAATGTAAACACTTATTCAACCAATTGATGTCCTCCCGTTAACAAGGCCGAGCTTAAATTTAAGCTCGGTTTTTTCTTTTAGGCAATAAAATATATTTGTATCAAATAATCATATGTGTTATATTCAAGGTGCACATTCTATTTTATCTTCTTTTAAAGGAGGGAATGCTATGCGAAAAAAGAAAAAATCTTCGTTTGAAAGTTCAATTCATGTTTATCGTGCTATGGCTCGTATGACTCAGCAAGATTTGGCCAATCGAGTCGGTGTCTCTCGACAAACAATTATTCAACTGGAACGAAACAAGTACAATCCTTCATTACTTCTTGCGCATGACATCGCGAACGTCTTTGGCGTAACCATTGATGATGTGTTCACCTTCAAAGAAACACTGAATGACGATGTAGAACAAGAAGCCTAAACAGTATAAGCTGTACTTAACAAGACAATTTTTCTGATTGTACTTGGAGTTGCCGAGGTACAACTTAGTACCGGCAATACGAAGAAAGCACTTCTTCGTATTGTTGTTTCAATAATTAATCTTTGCTTACATAAAAAAGAACGGCGCAACCGTGGTTGCGCCGTTCTTTTTATTCTAAGATTGTCTACTAAGCACTTTTGTCCTAGTAGCGTTTTGGTTTCTAACTTTATTATTTACAGGGGAAGAAAAAATAAAGCACACCTTTACTGTGATTCCAAAAATCACGTGTTTATCATAATATATTTTTGTTTCAATCCCAAGTATTCTGCTCACAAAGTGTCGCTTATTTAATAAACATTGCATCGCCAAAACTAAAGAAACGATATTTTTCCTCAATTGCATGTTGGTAAGCAGCCAATGTTAAGTCTTTTCCTGCAAAGGCACTCACAAGCATCACTAACGTAGATTTTGGTAAATGGAAGTTCGTTGAAAAAGCCTCTACGACTTTAAATTGATACCCTGGTGTGATAAAAATATCGGTCCAGCCACTGTCAGCCTGGATTTCACCATTAAATTTTGTGCCAATTGTTTCCAACGTACGAATAGAAGTTGTTCCAACGGCAACAATCCGACCGCCTGCTTGGCGTACTTCATTTAGTTGCTTAGCCGCTTCTTCAGTTAAACGATAGAATTCGCTATGCATATGATGTTCTTCTATATTATCAACGCTCACGGGACGGAATGTTCCTAAACCGACATGTAAAGTTAAATAAACGAGATGAACACCTTTTGCTTTGATCTCTTCTAATAGTTCTTTTGTAAAATGCAAACCCGCTGTTGGTGCTGCAGCTGAACCATTTTCTTCAGCATAAACCGTTTGATAACGATCTGGGTCATCTAGACGTTCTTTGATATATGGCGGCAATGGCATTTCTCCTAACGATTCTAAAATTTCTAAGAAAATACCATCATATTTAAATTCAATGATTCGACCACCATGTTCCAACTCTTCTTTAACCACCGCTTTTAGGCGACCATCGCCAAATTGAATTTCCGTGCCGACTTTTGCACGTTTCGCGGGTTTAATCAAGGTTTCCCATGTATCGCCTTCTGTATTTGTTAAAAGTAAAACTTCCAAATGACCGCCTGTTTCAGGTTTTTCTCCATATAAACGGGCCGGCAGTACCCGTGTGTTATTCATGACTAATGCATCCCCAGGCTGTAATTCATCAAGAATATCATGGAAATGTCTATCCTCCATGTCCCCTGTTTCTTTATTTACAACTAATAATCGTGAACTAGCGCGATCTTTTAGTGGGGTTTGAGCAATTAATTCTTCTGGTAAATCAAAATCAAAATCTTCTGTACTTAGCATTTCCGTCACTCTTTCTACTAGTTTTTATCTTGGTTATTCTAACACTTTTTCTTGTTTCTGGCTATGTCAGCCTTCTGAATCAAACTAAATAGTTGTCAAAAAATGTCAGAAGCACTATACTTACTTTAAGTAAGTATACATAGTTATTTAGAGGAGGAACTCAAAATGCATGCTCAATTTCATCATGTTTCACTATTAGCGCGTCATGGTCAAGAAAACCAATCATTCTATACAAAATTGTTAGGCTTACGCTTTGTCAAAAATACCGTAAATCAAGACAACAATCGCATGCCTCATTATTTTTATGGCGATTATCAAGGCACACCGGGAAGCTTAGTAACTTTTTTTATCGTGCCCTTATTAGGCAACCGCTATGAAGAAAAAAATTATTTAGCCACGATTGGCTTAAAAATTCCCCAAAACAGCCTTTCCTTTTGGGAACAACGTTTAACAGAAAACAAAATTCCATTTAACAAAAAAGAAAAGAGCCTACATTTCAGTGATCCAGATGATACGCATATTATCCTGACAGAAGTTCCTGAAAATCCATTAAAAGAAACACTCGTTGTTTCTAACGACATTCCAGCAGCGGTTCAAATTATCGGTTTGGCCTCTACTGAATTTCATGTGCCAGATTCTGAAAAAACCTTGGCCTTTTTTGAAACATTTCTTGGTTGGCAAGCAGTTGGCAATACGATTATTTTAAGTGAGACGGAAAGCTTTTCTGTTCATCAAACAACGTCGGATAAAACAAGCCGAATGGGGCGTGGCAGTATGGATCATATTGCTTTTTCTGTGGCTGATGATGAAGCATTACAAGAACTACACACGCGCGCTTTAGCACAAGGCTGGGAGATTGAAATGTATGTAAGTCGTGGATATTTTAAAAGTTTATACATTCGTGAACCAGGCGGGAATCGGGTTGAATTTGCTACTTTAACTCCTGGTTTTACATTGGATGAGCCTCTGGAACATTTAGGGGAAACATTGGCTTTACCGCCTTTTTTAGAACCAAAACGGACTGCAATTGAAGCCAACCTCTACAAAGACATGTAACCAACGCTTTAGAAAACAACGGAAGACGGACGTAATAATCGGTGACAAAATTACGTCCGTCTCTCTTCCCCTATGTTTGAATGTTTGAACAAGAGAATAAAAAATGACCTTCAGATTTTTCTGAACGTCATTGCACATTCCATAAAAAGCATCCTTCGTTCTTCCACTTCTTACTTCTTAAAAAAACTGGTAATTTTTTCAAAAATTCAGTAAAATAAAAGTGATCAATGGTTTCCATTGATTGAACGGGCAACTTGATGGTCCACTTGCACAGGTGACTATTCAAGGCTTCGTGATTTAGTTGCCGCTAAATCATGAAGCGCCTTTTTTTATTTTATTCCCTTGTTCTCTTTCCATTCTAATGAAAAACTCAGCTCCCGTCAACTTGCTATAAAGGACACTTTTCTTTGTTATAGCGGCTTTTCCCCCTTCTCAGAATACTCTTTTTAACATCTTGTTTCGTTCAGACAACTTTTACTAAACAATAGTTATCTTTTCTTTTTTTTAGAACGAATTAAAAAAATTTTACCGCCTTCTTTTTCCCATTAAAAATAGATTACATTTGTCGAAATCGCATTTTTATAGCATACTAGTAATAAGATACATTTTCAAAATATTTAGTTGAGGTGAGTAAGTTGATAGAATTTCAGCATGTATCAAAATTTTATAAAGGCGGAAAAGTCGCCGTTGATGACATTAATTTGTCTTTCGATAAAGGTGAATTTATCTGCTTCATCGGAACAAGTGGTAGTGGAAAAACAACATCAATGCGGATGCTTAACCGCATGACCGACCCTTCAAAAGGAAAAATTTTAATTGATGGCCAAGATATTCAAAAAATCAATCCTGTAGAGCTACGTCGCCAAATTGGCTATGTCATTCAAAATATCGGCTTGATGCCTCACATGACCATTCGTGAAAATATCGTTTTAGTGCCTAAATTATTAAAAGTACCTGTGGAAGAACGCAATAAGATAGCCGAAAAAATGATTGATTTGGTTGAGTTACCACGAGAAATGTTGGACCGCTATCCCAATGAACTTTCTGGCGGACAACAACAAAGAATCGGCGTTGTGCGGGCTTTAGCTGCCAATCAAGATATTATTCTAATGGATGAACCTTTTGGTGCTTTAGATCCTATCACCCGTGATTCATTACAAGATTTAGTGAAAGATTTGCAAGAACGTTTAGGAAAAACTATTGTCTTTGTTACCCATGATATGGATGAAGCGTTGAAATTAGCAAATAAAATTGCCATTATGAGCGAAGGCAAAGTAATTCAATTTGACACACCAGATAATATTTTACGTCATCCAGCCAATGAATTTGTAGAAGAACTCATCGGAGAAGATCGCTTATTACAAGCCAAACCTGATTTCACCACAGTGGATGAAGTCATGTTAAATTCAGCAATTACTATCACGCCGGAAAAATCTTTACAAGAAGCGATTAAATTGATGCGTGAAAAACGGGTTGATACCTTATTAGTTGTTGATAATTCCCATGTGCTTAAAGGCTTTATCGATGTTGAAACATTAGATCAGCAACGTGGCAAAGCTTCTAGTGTTGGTGATATCTTGAATAAAGATGTCTTCTTTGTTCAAAAAACCGCTCTTTTACGTGATGCTTTACAAAGAATCTTAAAACGTGGCTTAAAATATGTGCCAGTCGTTGATGAACAAAAACGAGTGGTGGGCATCTTAACACGTGCTTCCCTTGTTGACATTGTTTATGATGTTATCTGGGGCGATGAAACAACGATTAGTGAAGCTGTAGAAGCAAAACAAAGCGAGTCCGAAACTGATAAAGAGGAGGCGTAAGCAATGAGTAGCTTCTTTCAAGAATATGGATCAGAAATGATTTCAAAAAGTATTGAACATATTTATATTTCATTCTTTGCACTTTTATTAGGGGTCGCTATCGCTGTGCCCGTTGGCGTTTGGTTAACACGTTTGCCCAAAGTAGCCAATATTGTCATTGGTTTAACAAGTGCCTTACAAACGGTTCCTTCGTTGGCTTTATTAGCTTTGATGATTCCAATTTTTGGTGTCGGCAAAACACCCGCTATTATCGCGCTATTCATCTATTCCCTTCTACCTATTTTAAGAAACACGTATATCGGAATGAAAAATGTCGATGAAAATTACCGAGATGTTGCTAAAGGCATGGGCATGACCAATTTACAGTCTATTTTTAGTGTTGAATTACCCATTGCCATGCCAACAATTATGGCCGGCATTCGTTTAGCTGCTGTCTATGTCATTGCTTGGGCTACACTGGCTTCTTATATTGGTGCAGGTGGTCTTGGTGATATGATTTTCAGTGGATTAAATAACTATCAGCCAGAATTAATCTTTGGCGGGACTATTCCAGTAACTATTTTAGCACTTTTAGCAGATGTTCTTCTTGGATTATTAGAAAATCGTTTAACGCCAAAAGCTTTAAGGGAGGGCGAATAATGATGAAAAAGAAACTCAAGTTAAGCTTACTCTTCTTAAGCAGTTTACTTTTATTGGCAGGTTGTTCTTTACCTGGTCTCGCTTCAACTTCTGATGATAACACTGTTGCCATTACAGGTGGGATTACTTCAGAAGCGCAAATTTTAGGGAGCATTGTAGCGGATATGGTTGAGCATTACACAGATAAAAAAACAAATGTGATTAACAACTTAGCCACTACTACCATCAATCACCAAGCAATGTTAAACGGAGATGCCTCAATTTCTGCAGCTCGTTATACTGGTACTGACGTGACCACTACGCTTGGCTTACCAGCGGAAAAAGACCCTAAAAAAGCGTTCAATCTAGTTCAATCAGAATTTGAAAAACGTTATCAACAAACTTGGTTCCCTTCATATGGGTTTGAAAATACTTATGTATTCTTAGTTACAAAAGAAACGGCTGAGAAATACAATTTAAAAACAGTCAGTGATTTAGGGAAAGTCGCAGACAAATTAGTTGCTGGTGTCGATACTGCGTGGATCACACGTGAAGGCGACGGTTATGAAGGCTTTAAAAAGGAATACAACTTCCAATTTAAATCTATTTTACCAATGCAAATTGGCTTGGTGTACGATGCAGTCAACGCTGGAAAAATGGACGTCATCTTAGGTTACTCAACAGATGGCCGGATTGGTAGTTACGATTTAGTCATGTTAAAAGATGACAAGCGCTTCTTCCCGCCTTATGATGCCGCTCCTGTGGTTAGTGACAAATTATTAAAAGAAACGCCGGAAATTAAAGATGTATTAAATCGCTTAGATGGTAAAATTTCTACCAAAAAAATGCAAGAATTGAACTATCAAGCAGATAATGATTTAATTGAACCTGCGGTCGTAGCCGAACGTTTCTTAAAAGAAAATAACTATTTTGAGGGGGAGTAACAGATGAATAATATGAATTTATTCCAACAATTTATCTACTATTTCCAACAAAATGGCGGCTACGTCTTTCAACAATTTTTACGTCACTTTTTAATTTCGATTTATGGCGTAATCTTTGCTGCAATTGTCGGGATTCCTATCGGGATTATGATTTCACGTAAACGTAGCTTAGCCAACTGGATTATCCGTTTAGCGAACATTATCCAAACAGTACCAGCTTTGGCAATGCTTTCGATTTTAATGTTGGGAATGGGCTTAGGCGTCAACACGGTGGTTGTAACGGTCTTCCTTTATTCTCTCCTACCAATTATCAAGAATACGTACACTGGCATGATTCAAGTGGATCGCAATATTTTAGATGTTGGTAAAGGAATGGGTATGACAAAAGTACAACTTCTTTATATGGTCGAGTTACCTTTATCTGTTTCAGTAATCATGGCAGGTATTCGAAATGCGTTAGTCGTCGCAATCGGGATTACTGCGATTGGTGCTTTCGTTGGTGCTGGTGGTTTAGGGGATATTATTATTCGTGGAACCAATGCCACAGATGGTGCTTCTATCATTTTAGTCGGTGCCTTACCAACGGCCTTTATGGCGATTATCACAGATTGGGTTCTAGGGATTATTGAACGGCGTTTAGACCCAGCTAGCAAACATTCCAATTAATAAAAAATGCAGAGCAGATCCAACATTGTTTCTTTTCAATGGGATCTGTTCTTTTATCTAGGAGATTAATAATGTCTAACTATACTATTATCGATTTAAACCAACAACCACACTTAATTCCGTCAGCTGCTCAATGGTTTAGCCAAAAGTGGCAAATCCCCGCTGAAGCGTATCAAGCAAGTATGCAGGAAATGCTAACTAGCGAAAACCACGTACCACATTGGTGGGTCTGCTTGAATAAACAGCAGAACATCGTTGCAGGCGTGGGCGTAATTGATAATGACTTCCACAATCGTGCAGACCTTACGCCAAACCTTTGTGCATTGTATGTCGAACCAACATTTCGTCACCAAGGCTTAGCAGGAATTCTTTTAACAACAGTTGGTGATTTTCTTGCTAATTCTGGATTTAAAAAGCTTTATCTGCTTACAGACCATACTACTTTTTATGAAAGATATGACTGGGAATTTTTGACAATGGTAACCATCGAAGAGCAGTCTTGCGCTAGAATTTATCAAAAACAATTACGTCAATAAAAAAATCTGCCATCAAAAGATGGCAGATTTTTTTATTTATTTTTTCAAGTGATAACTATAGGTAGCCACAATAATATTTTCCCGCCACGCTAAACGAATCCGCAAGCGTAAACTTGTTTGGTTATGCAAAATATTTTGCCAACGTTTATTTGGTACAAATTGTGGTACTAAAACTGTTGTACTGTAGTTATGCTTCGTGGCATTTTTACTAACTAAATCAACATAACGTAAGATAGGGTTTTGCAGTGAACGATACGAAGAGTGGACAATTGATAGACGAACGTCTGGGAAGTGTTTTTTAAACTCTTCCTGAATTTCTTTTTCCTTCTCAACATTTTCATCCATTGAGACATGCATGGCAACGACATAATCGCCAATGGAACGCGCATAATTCAAGGCGCCGACATTTGCCTTGGTTACGTTCCCTACTAGAACAATAACTGTATTCCCATCAAACTCTTGCAACTGTGCCCCATCTTCTAAACGTAGCTGTTCCGCCACATTCTTATAGTGAGTATTGACCCGATAAAATGCATAAATCAACACTGGCATAATAATAAAGAACGGCCAGATGTCCCCTAATCGATAAATAAACAAAATGGCGATAATCGCGAAAGAGATAAAGGCGCCGACAATATTAGCAATTGATTTTGGCAACCAATTTTTAGTTTCTTTTCGCCATTTTACAACCATCCCCGATTGAGACAAAGCAAACGGAATAAACACACCAATTGAATACAATGGGATTAAACGTTCTGTGGAACCTTGGAAAATCAATAATAAAACAATGGAACCAGCAGCTAAAGTTAAAATACCATTTGAATAGCCTAAACGGTCGCCACGATCCATATACATATGCGGCATAAACTTATCTTTAGCTAAGTTATAAGCCAAAACTGGAAAGGCTGAGAATCCTGTGTTAGCGGCAACCGCTAAAATTAAGGCTGTCGCAAACTGTAATAAATAATATAAAATATTTTGACCAAAGACCGCTTTCCCAATTTGTGAAAGAACTGTCACTTCTTCTTTTGGCACAATCCCATACCAATAGTTAATAAATGTAATCCCCACGAAGAAGAACCCTAAAATCGTTGCCATTAACGCTAACGTCCCAGCAGCATTTTTTGCTCGTGGTTTCTTAAAGAATGGCACTGCATTACTGATTGCTTCAACCCCTGTTAAGGAAGAAGAACCAGATGAAAAAGCTCGTAAAACTAAGGCAATAGAAATTCCTGGAACCACGGCTCCTGGTAAAGCTGTCGCATTCAATGGCTGTGCACCAGTCACAATTTTAAATAGCCCAACAACAATCAGTAATGTAATAATTGCGATAAAACTATACACTGGCAACATTAAGAACGAAGCAGATTCTCGCAGGCCTCTCAAGTTCATTAAGGTAATCAATATCACAATCCCAATAGAAATTGCTACTTGATGACCATATAACGCTGGAATCGCCGATATAATCGCCTCTGCGCCCGCTGAAACTGAAACGGCTACTGTTAGCATATAATCGACTAACAACGAACCACCAGCCAATAAACCTGCATTTCTGCCGAGGTTTTCACTACTAACAACGTATGCACCGCCGCCATGCGGATACGCATGAATAATTTGTCGGTACGACAATGTTAAAGAAATAAGTAAAATAATAACAAATGCAGCAATTGGCAATGAATACCAAATCGCAGCCGCCGACAAAGTAACCAGAACCACCACTATTTGTTCTGTACCATACGCAATGGATGAAAGTGCATCAGAAGATAACAACGCAAGCGCTGCAAATCTGCTTAATTTATGTTCATCATTTTCGGCTGATTTCAATGGTTTCCCAATGAACAGTCGTTTTAAATCCGCCATTTTTTTCTACTCCTTTTCTCTAGAGTGACCCGCTCACTTTTTTCATTATTTTTTATCAAACAAATCCATATGCTACGCTTCTCACAATGAAAAGTCAATTGATTTTTGTTACTGAAAAAGATAAAAAAATCACCATCTTTTTTTAATCAGACACTCATTTACAGTCCCCCGCTTCCTTTATCTTATCAAGAGAATCCAGATAACAAAAGGATTTGCATTCTCTAAACAAAAAAGCGAGAGCTAAAAGTCTATTTGACCTTTTGGCTCTCACTTAAAAACTTAGTTAATTATTCCTTTTTATTGTAACAAGTACGTATGATCGAAGGTAATTTCCACTTTATAACGACCAATTTTTTCATAAACTTGCCGTTGAATTTCCACACCCAATTCAAATTCAGATAATTTTGATTCTGTAGGCAAAACCAAGTCGAACAAAATCTTCGGCTCTTCACCATGGGTAACTAAGCGGATATCATGGACTTTTAAAGACGCATCAAAAGAACGAATAATCTTTTTGATTGTTTGATGAACAAATTGTTGTGTTGGGTCATATAAATTCACTGGATCAATATGACAAACAAGATTAACATCCAACTCTTCTTTAAACTTCGCTTCAATCGCATCGATTGTCTGATGGGCCTTGTTTAAATCCCAGCGATCATCAATTTCAATGTGAACAGACGCAAACGTTTGGCTAGGACCATAATTATGAATCAGTAAATCGTGATACCCTACAATTGTTTCCATTTTTGATAAGACATTTTTCATTTCATCAATTTCTGTTTGGCTCGGACGCATGCCCATCAACTCATTAATAAATTCGCGAATTAACTGCAACCCACTATAAATAATATATGCGGCAATTAAAAAACCAATATATCCATCAATTCGCAAACCAGTAACGCCTTCAATAAATGCAGAAACCAAAACAGCTAATGTAGTATAAACATCATTGAAGCTGTCCTTAGCAGAAGCAACTAATGCTTGAGAATCAATTTTTGCTGATACTTTTTTGTAAAACAGCCCTTGCCAAATTTTAATCCCAATTGATAAAGCTAAAACAGCAAATAAAATGGGTGTCACCTTGATTGATTCTGGATGCAGGATGCGATCCACGGAGGTCGTTAGAAACTCAAACCCAATAAACGTAATCACTAATGATACAAGCATTCCACTAATATATTCAAAACGTTCATGGCCATAGGGATGTTCTTTGTCCGCTGGCTTACCGGCAATATAAAAACCGACTAATGTTAAAACTGAAGAAATAGTATCGGACAAGCTATTAATGGCATCTGCCATGATTGAAACACTACCTGAAAGCAAGCCAATCATAAATTTACTAACGAATAAAAATAAATTAGAAACAAGCCCAATCCGCCCGGCAAAAGCACCGAATGCTGTTCGTTTTTCCAATTTACGACGTTCAATTTTTTTCTCATATCGTTGAAGCAATGCTTGAATCATTTTACAACCCCTACCCACTTTTTATTTCTTAAAAAAATACTATAAAACCTTTTTATACATTTGTACACAAAAAACCTCACTTTCTGAGGGAGATTTTATTATTTAGCATTGCCAAAAAGTCAAAAGCAAGAGCCCCCAAAACTTCTTTGTTAGGGTTACCTTGAAAATAAAGAAAAACAAAAAGCCGAAAACGCTAGAGACGTTTTCAGCTTTTTGTTTTTTAATGGAATAAATGGCTCTTTTGTGCTAAAGCCGCAAATTTTTTCGATCTGTGTTCCAGATGTGGATAAAGAATTGCGCCGCCAATACTAAAGACGACTGAAATCCCCACCATAATCCAAATTGCAAACCAAGCATTTGGCCAGTAAATGCCTCCTGCTGATTCCCTTAGCAAGTTCACGGCATGCGTAAACGGCAAGAACGGATTAATCATTTGGAAGAATTTACCTGAGACTTGAATTGGGTAGTTCCCACCCCCACCAGAGATGGATAGTACCAAGATTATTATCGCAATTCCTTTCCCTACATTGCCAAAGAGAGCAACGAGCACATAAACCATTATCATAAACGTAATGGCAATCAATACCGCAAACCAGACACTATACGCTGGATTACGAACATCTACGCCTAACGCAAAGTAATTACCTAAGGTTACAATCAGTGCTTGACCAATCCCCATGACAATGAAGGTAAACATCCGTGCTGAAAATTGTTCCCGTTTAGAGAAGCGTTTTTTATCTTTCCCTTCAAGATAAACATCTGTTGTCGCAACACTTGAGAATAACACAGCGCCAACCCATAAACACAAAGCTGTATAGAATGGCGTACTTGCCGAACCATTATTAGCAATCGGATAAACAGCATGTTCTTTGACTTCAACTGGTTGTGTAAAGAAGTCACTTTCTTTATTGGCATCTAATTTTAGTAATTTAAGAATTTCGCCTAAGTCAACTTCTTTTTCACCTTTACGGATTGCATTCGCTGCTTTGTGTAATCCTGTTTTGATATTTGGCCAATCATTAATAATTAGCTCGTTGGCTTTGTCCAAGGCCGCTTCAACATCTGGCATTTTCTCATTGACTGTTTTCAAGGTATTCGTTAAATCTTTTCGGATACCTGGATAGTCATTTTGCATAAAGGCTGCCGCTTTGCTGACTTTGTCTTGAATGACTGGTAAATCGTTTTTATACAAATCAGCACCACGATTAATGCCATTGACAATGGTTTCCATATTGCCATTCAACATCGTATTCGCATCATGAATTTCTTGTTTAATTGCCGGCATTTCGGCTTGATATTTTTCTAATAAAGAAATCGCATTAGTGACCGTTTGACTTGTTGAGCTCAATAATCCTTCAAAGTCAATTTGTTGTGCTTTGTTTAGTTGACCTTGAGCATTTTGGATGGTAGCAATTAATTTACTTGTGACTGTATTAACAGTGTTACTAATTTCATCTGCTTTAATTGCTCCAGCTATCCCAGCAATATTTTGCGCTGCTGCATCAATTTCGTCTAGCAATTTCTTTGCACTTTGTAAATCATTATTCTGTACATAGTTATTTAGTTCATTTAATCGATTACTAAAATCTCCTAATAGAGTACTTAAATTAGTAAGTTGACGAATAGTCTCATCTAAGTCATGATTACCGGCATTTTCTTGAATCTTTTGCATAAATTCTATAAGATTACTAATTGCTTGCTGTTGCCGTTGGATATTAGTTGTGAAATCTTGTACTACTTCATTAATATGTTGTTTTTCTTCTGGCGTTAACTGTCCATCATCTAACGCTTGACGAATAGTCGCGACTACAGAAGTTGTTGTTGTAGCAACTTGCTGGATAGATTTCAAAGTCACTTCAACGCTATTCGTAATGCTTGGTAACGCCTCTTGCAATTTATTGGCGCCATCTAATGTAACATTCCCTAAATCATTGGCTTGATCACCTAGTTTACGAATATCTGGTAACGCCGTTTGGACTTGTTGAATGATTTCTAATCCTTGTTTTGCTTCTTGGATTCCTTCGCTCATTGTTTGTTCCACAGAGGCAAAGTCTTCATCAATCATAGCAATTTGTCGGCCAGCGTTTTGAATTTCTGGAATTTTTTCTTGTAACGTCAAAATAACACTAGCTTGTTCTTTGATGCTTGGCATTTTGCCATTTAGCTCAACAATCTTCTCTCCTAAAGCATCAACTTCAGGTAAATATTTCATCGCATCGTTGGCTTTCGCTAATTTTTCTTTTAGCTCAGGCATCTTACCATGTAAGTCTGTGACTTGTTTCGCGTACGTGTCAATGGTTCCAATGTTGGCATCTGTATCTAAAATCATGCTCTTAACTTTTTGAATGCTGACCATGTTTTTATCAATATCATAGCCAATATCATTGAATGTTTTGATTAACGTACTACTTGCCGTTTTAATGAATTCTTCCGAAATTTGTGACTGAATGGAAGAAGCGCCTTTTGACGTAATTTTCGGTGCAATTGCATTAATTTTTTCGTTAATTGAGTATTCAATTTTAGGTTTATTGATATCACCAGAAGTAAAACTTAGCAAATCTTTGGAAAAATCTTTAGGTAAATAAATCCCGGCAAAATATTTTCCTGATTGGACTCCTTTGTCTAATTCCTTTTTCGAATCAACAAAACGCCAACCTAATTGCTTGTTTTTCTTCAAGTTTTTCAAGACTTCATCACCAATATTGACCGATTTATCTTGAAAAGTTGCTGTTTGGTCATCACTATAGACCGCTATTGGTAACTCTCCTGTATTTGAATACGGATCCCATAGTGCTTTAATGTTAAACCATGCATATAATGAAGGAATAATCATTAAGGCAACAATCAAAAATGTTGCTACTGGGTTTTTAAAAATTCTTTTCCAATCTAAAATAAATAGTTCCCATGTATTTTTTATATGTTTCATAAAATCACCTGCTTTTTTTTGTGCCTGAATAACTTTAGCATAAAATACAAGAGAATAACAAACAAAAGCTTGAATGTTACGACACATTTTTAAAATGTCGTAAGTTCAAGCTAAGATTGTTTATTTCATATTTTTAGAAAATTCCGAAACGACTTGTTTAACTTCATCAATGGCTTCTGGTTTTAAATAAGCCAAAAGTTTTGGTGCTTTTGTCATCAAGTACATTTTATCTAATTTGCCTGTTTGTTGGCGTTCAAACATTTCTGCAAGTAGCGCTTGCATTTTTTCTTTTTTATCTTCTTTTGTTCGATCTAGTATGAACGTTAAGAATTGTTCTTGTCCTTCTTTCATTCCCTATCCCTCCTTACAAACAGATTCTTTTCTATTATAAAACTTCTTTTTTAGAAAGGATAGTCCTTTTTTTAGGATCTATGATTTTGTATACAGACTTAGCATATCTTTTTTGGCGGATAAAGGTAAGCCGAGTCCCTCTTTTAAATAGCCCTCTACCGAACCAAATTCTTTTTCAATCGCCTGTAAAGCGGTCGCTAAGTACTCTTTTTTCACATAAAGCAGTGTTTCTAATTGTTGAATTTCTGCTGGAGGTGTTCCATTTGCTTGGTATTGTGCAATAATTTGCTCGTTAGCAGCTTTTCTTTGCTCGTTCGTCTTTAAATAATCTTCTAAAATATAAGAATGTTCCACACCTAAAGCACTTAATATCAAGGCTGCGCCGATTCCTGTTCGATCTTTTCCTGCGAAACAATGAAATAAAATAGCTTCCTGTGGATAACTTAAAAAGTTTTCAAAAAATGTTTGGTAACCTTTGCGCCCCGAATTGGAAAGAACCATTTCTTTATAAGCCATGTCCATTGCTGCATCGGGTGAACCAACCGTTTTAAGCATTCCTTCTAATGAAGCGGTCTGCGCCTGAATATCGGCCAAAATGTCTATATGTAAATAGTTGGTTCCTTGAATTGAATCATCTGGTCGTTCTTGCGTTTCTGCTGCACTTCTAAAATCATAGATTCGTTTAATTTGATAGTCCTCTACCAGTTTCTGTTGATCCGCTTGTGCAATATTGACGAGTTCACCACTCCGAAAAAAATGCCCTGTCTTGACGGATGTACCTTGTTGCGTTGGAAATCCTCCAATATCTCTAAAATTTACTACGCTGTTCATGTTCTGTCACTCCTTCATTTTAATTATTTTGTTGTCATTTAAATACTTTGTTTTTTCTTTTTATTTCTTTTTCTAAATGATAATAAAAAACACTTCAAAAAACAATCTTTTTATCAGTTGTTTATTGCCATTTTATCATAGATACAGTATTCTTAAAAGAGAGGTGAGCAACGATGTTAAAACGAGATTTTTTAGAAAAACCGTATGATTATATGAATGATATTCTATTGTTCCTATATAATAATAAAGGCCAAGCGACACGAAATGAATTAGTAGATTTTTTCAATATTAGTTTACCAACATTGAATGAGTATCTTTCTTTTTTAGAACAATTTTTGAAAGAAGAGCAACTTCAAGAAAGCCTCACCGTGACTGTACTAGGTGATACCCTTTATCTAAATAAAGCGCCAACCTTTTCCATGAAAGCAATGATCATGTTGTTCTTGAATAAATCTATTAAGTTTCACATGGTTCAGCAACTCTTTCATAAAAATAAAATAAATGGCGGGTATTTTCAACAGAATTATGCCATCAGCTCTGCTACCTATTATCGAAAAATCGTTGAATTAAATGACTTACTCAATGAGTTTAATTTATGTATCAAACGAGGAAAACTTATCGGCGAAGAAAAACAAATTCGCTTTTTCTTTTTTAATTTTTTCTGGTTTATCTTTGAAGAAAAAACAGATTTAGAAAAAGAACTGGCCAATCAATACCTAGGATTAATCGAGATATTACAAGAAATCCCCAGAATTACCTTTGACCATACAGAAATTCTTCAAATTAAGCTTTGGATGAAAATTTCTTTTCGTCGTATGGTTTTAGAACCTCTGCCAACGATTAGTCCGCATGATGTCCAACTCGATCGACCTTTATTTGAAGAAATTAATTTATCTATACATACATATATGAAAAGAATCGACCGTCCATATACAATCAATGAAGCCTATATGTTTTATGACTTTTTTTGTTCCATGCATAATTATTCTGCGAATGCTGCTTTCGCCTTTCGTTTAGCAAAACAACAACGAATTGAAAAAACGTATCTTAACGAAATGAACCGGGTTATTTTAACATACCTTAAAGCACGTGGTTATTTAGCCCATTACGCGCTACCTATTCGGCTACTTTATATTGAAAATTTACTTTTCCAATTACATGCGCAACTCTACTATTTTTCAGGATTTATTTTACCCTTTGATTATTGGACGATTCAGTCACTTTTGAAAGTCTTACGTCATCCTTTTAGTGAAAGTGAAGTTTACGAATTAGTGGAAATTGCTACAACGAACTTTGCCACAGAAGCCACTACTTCTAAGTACCAAAATCAATTTACTGAAATTAATTATACGCTTATTTTGAATCACATTGCTGAATTAAATGAAAAAAAAATAACCATTGGCGTTTATCACTCACTGAGCAGTGCTTATAGCGAGTTGGTAGCACAAAAAATACAACAGAGTATCGCTGGAAAATATCCGCTGAAAATTGAGCCTTACAACGCAGAAAACCATTATGATTTGCTTTTAATGAATACCAATAATGAACCGCTCGTTGCCCAGTATGACCATTACTATATTTTTTCGGATATTAGTAATCGTTATGACCTGCAATCAATTGAAAAAATCATTCAATTGTTATTGGGCAAATAATTTCCAAAAAAAAGCTTAAGTACCCTACTCTTAGATGGCTGACTTAAGCTTTTTATTTTACTTTCCCTATTTCCTTAAACGGCGCCATTTTAAATACCACGATTCCTTCAATCGCTTGTATCTCGACAAAGCCGAACGTACGACTATCACTTGAATGCGTACGATTGTCCCCTAAGACAAAGTAATGACCGGCTGGAATCTTCTGAAACAGGCGAAGTTGGGCAGCCGCTTCTTCTGATAAGTCAAAACGACTGGCATTCTCAGGCAGTGCCTCATTATCGCTTGCTATAGGTTCTTCTGAAAGATAAACTTTCCCCTCGTTTACCCAAATTCGATCACCAGGAACCCCGATAATTCGCTTGACGTACGTACCTTTGTTAGCTAGCGGTGCTTTAAATGCAATCACATCGTATCTTGTTACTTGCTTCGTCCGTTGTACTAAGACTCGTTCCCCAGCGTTAAGCGTCGGCTTCATGGATTGCCCAGCAATTGGGTAGCTAGATGTCTTTAACACAAAAAAGAACACAAAAATGGCGAAAAGAATAGCTGGCATAAAAAATTTAACGACTTGGATGCGTTGTTTCTTTTGGTAGGCTTGCCGCTTTTTTTTAATCTCTTCAGCAGTCATTTTTCTTTGTGGTCCTCTTATTGATTGATGGTTATCTGTTTGCTCAAGCAAATATTCCATTGCTGTGTTAGTCTTTTGCTTTTTTAGCTGATATGTCGCAGGCAACTTTTGCATCAAGAAGGCGCGCTTAATGTGGCGAATTGTTCGCATAACTGACTTTATCCATTCTTCCATCGTTTTCTTAAAAGGAAAAGCTCCTTAAATAAACTTTTCCTTTCTTTACTCCTTTTTTCTATTTGACTAATTGCGTTCCTTTTTTAATATAGCTACTACGTAACTGGTTTTCCTTCATAAACTGATTCAGTGGTTTCTGAGCATCTTGTGCCAGCTCCCAGATACTTTGATTTGCTTGTACAAGATATTCGCTCTTCTCTGTTACTATGTTTTTTCTGACAAGCGGTTGATTTAGAGACTGCTCTTCCTTTGAGACAGCAGCAGCCTGTAATCGTTCTTCAGAGCCACTTAGTGTAACAGCTAAAAAAAGGACCCCAAGACAATGTAGTTTCCTTGCTCCCATTAACTTTTTACTGACCATTTTATTAATAGTTATCTTGTTCAAGACGTGTCAGTTTAGTTAAGCGTTCCTCTAATTCGCGATAAATCTCAAGTACTTCTACTTTTGATGCTTCGACTTCATTCGAAATACTTTTCGCTCGGTTACCAATATTTAACATTTCTAATTCTGCGGAATTGATTAGGTGTTTTGCTTCTACTTTCGCTTCATTAACAATCCGATTAGCTTCTTTTTTGGCAGAAACCATCACTTCGCCAATTTCTTGTTGCGATTTTAAAGCCTCTTCTTGTAATTGCTGATTTTTCATTAATAAATCGTTAATTTGCTGTTTTGCGCGTAGCAGTTCTGTTAACTGCTCACTACTCGGTTCAATATTTTTTGAAACGGCTTGTAGTGTCTTCAATTCTTTTTGAACTTGTTCTAAATTGTCTTCTTTGGCCTCTACTTCTTTTCTTAGAGCAGCTAATTCCCCTTCGTAAACTTGCTTTTCAGCAAGATGTTTGTCATTGACACCTTGTAGTCGACCTAGTTTTACTTCTGCTTCATTTTTTTGTTGTAAACTATTTTGAAGCTCATTCTTTAACTCCTCCATGCGTTGTTGCACAATCACTTCTTGTTGGGCAGCCTCTTGTAAGGTTTGTTTTTCGGCTTCTACTTTTTGTAATTGTACAGTTAGTTTTTCAATTTGTTCCTGCAATGCTTGTTGAGTCATTGTGCTTTCTTCTAATTCTGTCGTTAATGTTTCTACTTGCTTTTCCATTCCTGTAATATCTCCTTTTTTCTCCAACTTTCCTTTTTCTTCTGCTAACTGGTTGCGTAATGTTTGGATATGTTGTTGTTGTTCAGCCGATTCTTTTTCTAATTCTGCCACTTGCTGCGTTAATTCACTTTCTAAACGTTCCATTTGATTATGTACAGTGGTTAATTGTTTTTCTGCATTTTGCAGATTTGTTTGAAGAGTGGTAGCCTCTGTCGTGGTTTCACTGTTCGTTTCCAGTTGCTCTTCCAATTCAAAAATTTCATGTTCCTTTTGATTTAGTGTTTCAAGTAATGCCTGATTTTTTTCTTCTAATGCTTGTTTTTCCGTTTCTTGTTGGTTCTTTAATTGCTCATTTTCTTCTTGAAGTTTTTTAAAGGCTGTTTCTTTTTTCTGATAGTAGGCGAGCCTTTCTCTTAACGTCGCCATTTCTTTTTCCTGTTG
The DNA here is from genome assembly GCF_051712245.1 of Enterococcus sp. DIV1368f. Taxonomy (NCBI): domain Bacteria; kingdom Bacillati; phylum Bacillota; class Bacilli; order Lactobacillales; family Enterococcaceae; genus Enterococcus; species Enterococcus sp. DIV1368f. The sequence goes on along the minus strand of NZ_JBIOON010000001.1, from coordinate 651,521 downwards.
TTCCGGTTTGATTCCGCTAATTATTTTTTCTGGTTCGAATCCTGGCTGAAAAAAGACTTCTTTTTCAAGCGTATCATCCGAAATATCTTTAATTTTTTTAATTAAACGTCTTTTTGTCATATCTATGTCCTTTCTCTCATCCTTTTAACTAATCACGACAGGCTCCAAATTTGTTTCCAACGTCTCACGAGCATACGTATCAATGGATTTGACAAGGGTTTGCTCTTGATCTCGATAAGTAAAATTAAAATCAATCATGGTGATTTCTTTGACTGAATTCAACGCTGCAATAAGTGCTACAATATTGTCTTGGCCTGTTTGAAATTCATGGTAACTTAAGCCGACTGAAAAAACAGACAGTGTCAAGGTTTGTGTTTTTTCACTTCTAATTATTGTGATACTCGTCTCTCCGAGGTAAGGACGCCATTCACGCGCTAATTGTAATTCATAATTAGTCAAGACAGCGGTCGATTCTGCCGAAACAGCTTGCTTCCAGGGAAACTGGTTTAAGGCTGTTTTTTTAATTTCTTGTTTTTTTATTTTGTCACCTTGAGTAGCTTGGCCCTGTGCCAAACGCTCGATCCGCTGTTCCATGCGGATATTTCGTTGATTTAATTGATAATATGTATAAACAATTCCTAACAATAATACGCTAAGTAGACAAACACTAAACAATAAATAAATCATTAAACGACTATTTTTCTGATACTTATAGAAATTTATTTTCCTCTTTAATGTCCTGTCCTCTGAATCCAGTTTTTCGACAAGTAATCGCAAATACAATTGATAGCTTACAAATAAAAATAAGCAACTACTCATTAAAAGTACAACAATCATCATACAAATATAATCTCCTTTATGTCATCACTCGACAATCAAAACTTGTAAAATCACCTGTTACGCTCTTTAAAAACTCTATATAGTATTGATTGTAACATTCCGTTTGAGCCTTGCCAACAACTTTATTTAAAATAAGATGATAAAAATTTGAATTTTATATTTATATTTTAATTTTTTAAATACAAAACAAAAAAACAAGAGAGATGCCACTTGGCTATCCCTCTCGCTTTTACTCAAACTATGTTTAGCAAACCAAATTCAATCAGTCGCTTTTTCAAAAATTCAATTCGGCTTTGTTGATTTCATAGTAGCTATCGTTCTTTATGTAGCTGAATTTGCTTTTGCTGGGGCTGAATCGCTACTAAGTCCAACACTGATGCCTAAGGCACGATCAACTTCTTCCATAATATCAAGTCTCAAATGACAAACTTTTTCTTTCAAGCGGCCCTTATCGATTGTTCGAATCTGCTCTAAAAGAATCACTGAATCTTTTTCAATGCCTGTTTCATCAGAATTAATCCCGATATGTGTTGGCAATTTTGGCTTTGCCATTTTGGCTGTGATCGCCGCAACGATAATCGTTGGGCTAAAATGATTACCTAAGTTATTTTGGACAACAAGGACAGGTCTGACGCCACCTTGTTCCGAGCCCACTACTGGGGAAAGGTCTGCAAAATAAATATCTCCGCGTTTGACCATAGTGGAACCTCCTATCTAGTTATATTCTCTGGGGATTCTTTGTGAGAAAGTACATGCAACTTCATAATGAATGGTTTCTAATTTTTCGGCTACCATTTGTAACGTATTTTCTTCATTGCCATCTTTTCCAACTAATGTAACGACTGAGCCGACAGGAACTTCTTCTGCTAAACGAATCATACATTGATCCATACAAACCCGTCCGACGATTTCGCAACGCTTGCCATTCACGAGCACTGTAAATCCTTGGAGATGACGCAACCAGCCATCTGCATAGCCGATTGGCACTGTCCCAATCCATTCTTCAGCTTCAGTTACGTAGGTTTCGCCATAGCCAATCCCTTCACCAGCCGCTAAGTGTTTTACATGGATGAGTTCACTGGTCAACCGCAAGGCCGGCTTTAACGCATAGCTTGGAGCCAGCTTATTACCTGAAGGGTTCAATCCATACATGGCTACCCCATAGCGAATCATGTTTCCTGGCACATCAGGATGCCATAACGCTGTCGCACTATTGCTAACATGGACATACCGAGGTAACTCTTTTAAAACTGCTAGAACAGCCTTAAAACGCCCTGCTTGTTTTTCAAAATAGCTTGTATCGATTTCATCAGCTGTTGAAAAATGAGTAAAAATACCTTCCCATAAAAATTCTTTGTGGGATTGAACAAACCTCACTGCTTGCTTAGTCTCTTCCGGGGTTAAAAAGCCAATCCGTCCCATGCCAGTATCGACTTTTAAGTGAACACGTAATGGCGTGTTACTCTCAGGCGTTAGTTGTTGAAGAGCAGCTTCTAACCATTCTTGTGTAGCTACCGTTACAGACAAATCATATTGAATCAACAAAGGCACATAAGCTAAGTCTACCACACTCAAAATTAAAATGGGGTCCTGAACACCTGCTTCTCTCAATTCAATTGCTTCATCCAATAAGGCGACACAAAAACCTGTCGCGCCACCTTTTTTCGCCGCTTTGGCGGTTTCTACGGCGCCATGCCCATAGCCGTTCGCTTTTACAACCGCAAATAAAGCAGTTCCTTCTGGCAAACGTTGACATTCCTTTTGGACATTTTCAGTAATTGCTTGCGTATCGATATGTAACCGTGTAGGACGATGCCATCCAACGACCATTGTACATCCTTCTTTCTTCGTTGCTTCTATTATTCGCTTTCTAAAACAATTTGTGCAATCGCCATAGTATCTGTGTGCGTAATCGAGACAAACACTTTACCATTATGGGGCGAGTTTGCTACGTACGGTGCACCTGTTTTTTCAGTCAATACCTCAATATCTTGTAAACCAACCTTGCCAATCCCTGTGCCCCATGCTTTAGAGAACGCTTCTTTACAAGCAAAACGACCAGCTAAAAATTCTATTTGACGTTTTGTAGATAACTTTTCAAAAAGGGTCAATTCGTTAGGTGTTAAAACCCGTTGAATAAACGATCCTTGTTTTTCAACAATCGGTTTTATCCGACTTAATTCTACTGCGTCAATACCAATTCCCTTTATCATTTTCCGCCTTACTTCCTATTTAATATAGTTACTCCGAATTACCTTTCATTTTAACAAAATTTCAAAATTTTTCCACTGATTCGCTAAAAAAATAAAGAATGTTTTACACGATCCTCACACAAATTGAAGTACCATACGTTTTCTTCCTATTTACATTTTTATAAAATTTTTCTGAATTTTTATAAAAGTAAGACAACAACTAAGAAGCATCGGAAAAAAATCAGGAAACTAAGCGGATGTTCTAATATTTTATAGCAAATTTTGGCTACTTATGGGAGAATAAAAAGAAAAAGGAGAAAAATGTATGACTTTAACTTCTCGGCAAAAAAAGTTGCTTCGTTGCGCCCTGTTTATTTTTACTTTGTTGCTCTACATATTTCCAATCTTCTTTAAAAATCCCAGCCTATTTTTTCTCTTGCAACTGGTTTGGATCGTAACCATTCATTTGCTACAACAAAAACTGAAACTCTTCAATCTAACTTCCCCGTTGAAAACTTGGATAATTTTGGCGTTTTTCTTTTTTTATATCATTTTGATGCCTTTTTTACTTTTTTTGAGTTTTTCTATTTAACGATTATCTACCAAAAAAGAGCGAGTATTCCGTTCATAGACGGAACACTCGCTCTTTTGATTATTTAGCGTTTTCGCGAATGACGAAACCACGTTTTTTATCGTTATGACGTTTACCGCCACGTTGATCTTTATTTTTGCGGTCGCTATTTTTGTAATTACGGTCGCCATCTTTATGGTTTTTGTTGCCACGATAGCTGCCACCTTTACCATTGCCACCACGGTTGCGATTACGGTTGTTCCCACCGCCACCACCACGGCCATTTTTGTTAAAGCCTTTTTTATTTGAAGGCAATGGACGTTCTGGGGTAATTTTTACAGGAACCGCATCTGCTGGATCTTTCGCTACTGTTTTTAATAATAACGCAGCTAAGTCTGTCGCTGAATATTTTTCTAATAACGCTTCAGCAGATTCTAGATATTTGTCTAAACCATTTTCTTCTAGATCACTTTCGATGGTTTCAACAGCTGCACTTAATTGTCCTTTAAATGCTTCTTTTTCGGTTGGTGGACGTAATGGTGTCATCCGTTTTTTCGTTAGGTTTTCGATGACATGTAAGTAACCCATTTCGTTTGGTGTTACAAACGTCACAGACATACCGCCTTTACCAGCACGACCTGTCCGACCAATACGGTGAACATAACTTTCTGGATCTTGTGGAATATCGTAGTTATAGACATGGGTGACACCTGAAATATCTAACCCACGTGCTGCTACATCTGTTGCCACTAAGATATCTAAGTTACCATTTTTGAATGAACGTAAAACGCTCATCCGTTTTTGTTGTGATAGGTCGCCATGGATGCCTTCTGCTTTGTAACCACGCGCTTCTAACCCGCGGGCAAGTTCATCAACACGGCGTTTTGTCCGACCAAAGACAATGGTCAATTCTGGGGTTTGCACGTCTAGTAAACGTGTCATAATGTCAAATTTTTCAAAGTCTTTTGAACGTACATAATATTGATCAATTAAATCAGCCGTCATTTCTTTGGCTTTAATCTTCACATGTTCTGGTTGTTTCATGAATTTCACGCCAATATTCTTGATTGCTGGCGGCATAGTTGCTGAAAATAGAAGTGTTTGACGTTGTTCTGGCACTTGTGAGATGATTTTTTCAATGTCTTCCAAGAAGCCCATGTTTAACATTTCATCTGCTTCGTCTAAAACTAATGTTTCAACAGTTTCTAATTTCAAGGTACGACGGTTAATATGGTCTAGTAAACGTCCTGGTGTACCTACAACGATATGTGGACGATCTTTTAGTCCACGGATTTGGCGACCGATATCAGCCCCACCGTAAACGGCTTGGACGCGAATCTTTTTATCGCGGCCTAAACGGAATAACTCTTCTTGTGTTTGGATAGCCAACTCACGGGTTGGTGCAATGACTAATCCTTGAATAACGCGGTTGTCTGCGTCAATTTTGTTAAGCATTGGTAAGCCAAAAGCAGCGGTTTTCCCTGTTCCTGTTTGTGCTTGTCCGATTACGTCTTTTCCTGCTAACGCTAACGGAATTGTTTCTGATTGAATAGGGGTTGCTTCCTCGAAGCCTGCGCGTTCTACCGCTGATAATAATTCTGGCGCTAAACCAAGTTCTTTAAATTTCAAATGATATCCTCCTAGATTTTGTTTCGGAAAGAACGATTTCTTCCTAGTTTCAGGTGTCTTCACTTTCAGTTGTTAAAAAGAAATCCATTATAGTGTGCCAACTATTTCTTCTTTCCTGATTTCACCGAAAAATTCACCTTATGGCATTAGAAAAGCCAAACGTGGTCGTTCAGCTTCACATTTATTATTAAACATAGAAATAGATCTATTTTATTTACTACGATTCAATTTTTCTCGTCATCTTCCGGCAATAGGTCATTCTATCATAGAATCCTATTTTCAGCAAGTTTTATGAAACTTATTTACTTTTCTAAAAGTGCATCGATGACTTCACGAAGTCCCATCCCGTTACTTCCCTTTAAAACCACCATATCTTCTGGTTGTAAGACTTTTTTGACAGCTTCAATCAACTCATTTTTTTCTTCTTTTTTAAAAGAATGAATGTTAGCTGGTGCATAGGTTTCTTGCAATTTATCAGCTAAATAAGCCATTTCAGAACCATATAAAAAGACTTCTTCAATCGCATCTGGGGCTAAATGCTGCGCCATTGCTTGATGCATGGCAGCAGAATCAGGACCTAATTCCAGCATGTCTCCTAAAACAGCAATTCGTTTTCCTACTTTGGACATTTTGCTAAAACTGTCCAGAACAAGACCCATAGCTGTCGGATTGGCATTGTACACATCACTTAAAATTTCGGCACCATTCGCTGCTTTCAACCATTCTGTCCGATTCTTTGTTAGTTCCGCTGTAGCCAACCCTTTTTGAATCTCACTATCCGTTAATTGGAAATACCGACCAATCCCGATTGCGATTAATGCATTGGTGACATTATAGGTTCCTGGCACTGGAATCGTAAACGTCATTTGTGTATCACTGATTTTGAATGAGGTTTGCTCTTTGGCTTCATTTGTGACGATTCCTTGAAGTTGACTTTCCTGGCTAAAACCAAAAGTAATCACTTGTTGCGTGACTTTTTCCACCAATGGTTCTAGCAAAGGTTCATCGCTTGGCACAAATAAACTACCGTCTTTGGCTAAACCATCTACGATTTCCATTTTTGCTTGTGCAATGCCTGCTCGTGAGCCTAAATTTTCCACATGGGCTTCGCCAATCATTGTGATGGCGGCAACTTCTGGCTGAGCCAGATTGGAAAGAAAAGAAATTTCCTGAGCGTGATCCATGCCCATTTCTAAAATCAGTTTTTCTGTTTCATCAGGCATGTGTAAAATAGTATAGGGTAAGCCAATTTGATTATTGTAATTGCCTTGCGTTTTGTAAGTCACAAACTTTTCAGATAACACAGCAGCAATTAAATCTTTAGTGGTGGTTTTTCCATTACTACCAGTCACAGCGATGACATTCGGTTGCATTTTATTTAAATAATAGGTAGCTAATTTTTGCATAGCAACCAGTGGATCAGTAACATGCAAAACAGGCCATTGTTGCGGTGCATCGACTAAATCCTGTCCCCAAAAAGCGGCCTGACAGCCATTAGCCATGGCACTCTCAATAAAACGATGACCATCATTTTCACCTTGTAAAGGAACAAAGAGGTTTCCTTTCACAATTTTACGACTATCAAATTCAATGCCTGTTAAAGGAAAATCAGGCCATTGTTGCCAATCATTACTGGCTTCAACCGCTTGCGCTACTTCCCAGAAGGTTAATTTCATTATGTTTTGCTCCTCTGACACAGGGACTGGGACATGCCAAAGTCTTGTCATGTCCCAGTCTTGTGTGATTTTTTCTTCTTAGTTATTATAAAATTCTTGGCGTTGTTTAAAACGATTCAAAGCTAACTGAATCAGTTCCTCAATTAAATCACTGTATTTCAAGCCCATATTTTCCCATAGTAAAGGGTACATACTAAAGTCAGTAAAACCAGGCATGGTGTTCAATTCATTCAGGAATAATTCGTTTTTGCTTGTTAAGAAGAAATCACAGCGACTTAAGCCACTTCCATCTAACATAATATACGCTTTTTTAGCGTATTCTTGCGCTTGATGGGCTACTTCTTCTGGAACATGCGCTGGGATTTGCATTTCAATCGTGTTATTGATGTATTTTGCATCATAATCATAGAAAGCGACATCTTTCACCACTTCACCAGGTAAAGTCGTACGGACATCTTCATTTCCTAAAATGGCTACTTCAATTTCACGTGCTTCAATCCCTTGTTCAACAATTGCTCGGGCATCATAACGGAAAGCTTCTTCCAATGCTTCTTGCAATTCTTCACGATTTTCCGCTTTGCTAATTCCGACACTAGAACCCATATTGGCAGGTTTAACAAAGACCGGATAGATTAAAGAACCTTCACATTTTTCAAAGACTTCTTTTGGATTTCCTTTCCAGTCACTTCTTAAAACTGGCACGAATGGTACTTGTGGAATGCCAACAGTTTGTAAAAGATATTTCGTCATGATTTTGTCCATTGCGTTAGCACTAGCTAAGACACCTGCGCCCACATAAGGCATATTAATGGTTTCCATGAATCCTTGAATTGTTCCATCTTCGCCATTTGGCCCATGTAAAACAGGGAAAACAATCGCTTCTTCTTCATAAATTTCCGAAGGACTGATTCGTTTTCCTGAAAATTCGCCTGTTTCTTCAGGTGTTTGTGCCCAAGTTAAATGTAAAACTTCTTTATTTTGTGGTCGTTCAGATAAGAGAGGGCCTTTTACCCATTGACCGTCTTTACTAATAAAGACTAACTGTACTTGATAATATTTATAATAGATTGCATTTAAAACGGAATATGCAGACAAAACAGATACATCGTGCTCTTCACTTCTGCCGCCATACAACAAAATAATCTTCAAATGCTTGTCCTCCTAGTTTCTTTCCTGTCTTTTAGAAAAAATTATTTTTCAAATTATCCTTACTTATTTTAGCATAAAACCCAGTTTCATAATAGAAGCAAATTTAGTGAAGGAAAAATTCTTTGCTTGCCTTTTCCTTACTAAAGACTCCGTTCCACCAGCTCAATAAGGGCTTGTTTAAACGTTGTTCTATCTTTGTCTGTAAAAGGTTTAGGTCCTTTCGTTCGGCCACCTTTTCGCCGAATTTGGCCACTAAAATAGCGTTGTTCTAACAATCCATCAATATTTTCTTTCGTATATTGATAACCCAGTTGATGTAAAACCAACACTCCTTTTGGCAAAACCAAGGAAGCTAAGCCATAATCTTGTGTAATTAAAAGATCCCCCTTTTTTATTAACTGCACAATTTTAAAATCAGCAGCATCCGCTCCTTTATCAACATACACAAAAGAGACATTTTCTGGATAATCTTTTAAGGAATAATGATCTACACTAGTAACAATCACCACATCCAAAGCTTTCTCTACAGCGACTTCAATAACCGTCTCTTTCACAGGTGAACCATCGCCATCGACAAAAATTTTCATTCATTTCCCTCGATTCTTCCTTGCTCTAACCATTTGGGATGACGTTGAAAGTAGTGTTGTAATTCGTCAAAAACGACTTCTTTAACCACTTCATATAACTCTGTATTTCTTAAAATGGTTTTCGTTGCATCAGTGTAGCGGGGCTTTGGTATCGTAATGGCTAAAACAAAATCAAATTCTGCTAAAAAACTATCTGCTGTCACAGATAATGAGTAATGTTGCTCCTCTAAAAATTGATTAAAGGCGGCCACTACGCCATCAAGAAAGCCCTCATAGTGGGTTCCGCCAAGACTGGGATAATGCCCATTAACAAATGTTTTTTGCACTTGCGGCGCATGATTTTTACTCAAAATAAATTGAACAAGGGCCAATTCTGTTTGCTTGGCTTGAATAATCGGTGCAGCTTTTCTAGTTAATGGGTTATCTTTTTCAAATAAATAATTACTTAAACCTTTAGGGTAATAACAAAGATTTTTTTGTTCCTCTTCTTGTGTTAAGAGAATCTTTAAGCCTGGATTCAACATGGCAATCTGTTGACATTGCTGTAAAACACGCATATAAGAAAGTGATTCTGTACCAAAAATTTGCGTATCTGGCCAAAATAAGACTTCAATTCGTTCCTGGGTTTCTTCAATAGGTAACAATAATCGTTTTTTCAATTGCCCTTGATGGTAAATAAAAATAGTTCGTTGTTTTTCTTGATCGATACTGATCCCTACTTGTTTTGAGAAGGCTTGTAAAACAGATAAATACAGAAAAGGTGGTTCTAAATCGACTTGCTTTTGTTCAAAAACAAGCGGTCGTGTGGAAGATACCTGAAAAGAGATTTGTTGACGCGATAACTGTATAGCAATTTTCCCTTGATTCTTTTCAATGAAAAACTCTAATAAACCGTTAATTGTCTGAACAAGTAAATTCTCTAAGCCGACTAAGCCAGTCGTTCCAATGAACGCTTCTGGTCGTTTTTGAATCCGTTCAATAAATTCATCATTTTCTAAAACTGTTAAAAGATGTGCAACACTCATCCTGCTGCCTCCTTTGCAATCTGTTTCTTTTAATTATAATGAAAAAAAGACCAGAAGAAAAGCCACACACGACTTTTCTTCTGGTTTTCTTCTTTAACGAATTAAATCAAGATTCGGATGCTCAAGAACGTGATTCACTTGTTTGACCGTTGTCAAAGGAATATCTCCTTGAATCGTATGTGCAAGGACCCCATTGACTGTGGCAAAGGTAACTGCCTTTTCTAACGACCAATTTTGGCTATAGCCATATAAAATCCCCGCCGCATAAGCATCACCAGCACCAATTCGATCAAGATTAAGAAGCGGTCTTTTTTCACTCTGTTGGTACTCATTTTGGGTATATAAATACCCACTTAAGTAGTTTTGATTTTGGGAATGACTTCTCGTTGTCCCAGCAAACCATTCCAAATTGTATTGAGACATGAAGCGCTGAATCAGTTCAGTTTCTTGTGCCTCACCTTCTAAATCTTCTCGCGGAATGAACCCTAATAGCTCGACCAAATCACGACGACTGCCAAAAACAATATCACAATAAGGTAAAATGCGTTCGTACTGTTGACGCATAAAAAGTGCGCTATTTGCTGTATTCAAACTAGGTCGATAATTAAAGTCAAAACAAACTTTCTTTTGACAGGCATGCGCCTTTTGAGCAAGTATCAAAGCAGCATCACGAGTTTTTTCAGTTAAACTTAACGAAATACCACAAATATGCACCATATCTACTTCCGCTAAAAAGGCCTCAAAATCGTAGTCCTTCGCCTCGCTGATGCCAAAAGCACTCTGATGGCGATTTTGATAAGTTACTTGTGTGGGGCGGATTCCATAACCCATTTCTGCAAAAAAACTACCAATATGATCGCCCTTTTCTCCTACCCATTGATCTGAAATTCCTAACTTCCTTAGCGCTGCTTTGCCAGCTTCACCAAGACGATTGGCAGGTAATTTCGTAATCAATGCTGTTTCTAGTTGAAAATGAGCCAAATTTGCTAAGAGATTTACGCCAGTCCCTACAAAGTTCATCCTTAACTGCTCTGTTTGTTCTAACATTAGATACTCTGGCGGAGTGAAACGAAGCATGACTTCACCAAACGCAGCAATTTTCATCTTTGCCACCTACTTATTCAATGTCTTTTTCATCATGGTTAGTAACGTTTTCACGTCTTCTGTTCTAGTGTCCCCTGTTTCTTGATCGATAATTGAGCTGTAGACATGAGGAATGATTTTTTTAACGCCGGCATCCACCGCAATTTGAACAATTTCTTCAAAGTTTTCTAAATCAATGCCCCCTGTTGGCTCTAAATAAAAGTCATACTTGGCACAAGCTGCTGCTACTGCTTGGTATTCTTCTTTGTGAGCCAAGCCTTTCATCGGGAAATATTTAATGGAACTGCCTCCCATGTCTTTCAACAATTTGATGGCGGTTTCGATAGGTACTTCCGCCGCTGGCGCACCCGAGCTTAACGGACCTGTCGCAATGTTGACATAGCCAACTTTGCCTGTGGGTGAAACCAAGCCATTAATTACTGTTTCGTCTTGACGAAGTAAGGCCCGCGAAGCGCCGACACCTGTGAAGACTTGGTTCACGTGTTGCGGTTGTAGAACTTCTGATAAGCGAGCCACCATTTGACTTTGATTAGGATCGCCAGCCCCTAAGCCGACAGATAAAGCGTTGTTGGTTGCTGCTTGGTATTTTTTCATATCGTCAATGGCTGCTTCATCGGTTTCATAGTTTTTTGAAAGGACGCCTAACACAACATGCCCTTCTGCTGCTTCATAACAGGCTTGGGCATTTTCTACTGAATTGGCTAAGACGTTTAAACAAATGCGTTCTTCTAAATAATTAGGTTTTAATGACATGGCTTATTTCTCCTTTGTGTCCATAATTTCTTGTAATCGTTGCACGATTTTGTTCATTTCTTCTTGATTGACAGAACGAATGTCAAATTCAATGATGCCATTGTTGGCTTGATATTCTCGCGTATAAATGGCTGGACTTTCTGCTTTTAACGCTTGGATGACTTCCTTGGCAGTTTTTCTGCCGTCCACTTTAACACTGGCGCGATAAATGTCTCGGCCAGCGCCATCTTGGACGATTTTGGCGGTTAAATCTGACAAGTTGTTGATGGCTTCAACAAACGGTTTTAAGCGTTCTTGCATCGAAGCCCCTGATTCACTGCCATGTGCCAAGTATTCTTCCACTGCTTGCGTAAAGCCCAGGATATTGTCTTTGCCAATTTTCATTGCTCGACCAATGCCTTTGCCTTGCAGGCGCACCCAGTCAATGTATTCTTTTTTCCCGACCACTAAACCAGCACTTGGTCCTTCAATGGCTTTGGCGCCGCTGTAAATCACCAAATCAGCGCCTGCTTCAGTGTATTTGAAAAGATCTTCTTCTGCTGCCGCGTCAACAATTAGCGGCACCTTGTGGCGTTGCGCCACTTTGGCCGCTTCGGCCACCGTCAGCATACTTTTTTGCACGGTATGATGGCTTTTGATGTATAGAATGGCCGCTGTTTTTTCGGAAATCATCATTTCCACGTGTTCTGGACTGCACATGTTGGCGTAGCCAGCTTCCACCACTTGGCCGCCGCCTTGCGCTACCATGACTTCTACAGGTGTGCCGTAGTCCACGTTGTGCCCTTTAGGTAAAACAATCTCCCGTTGTTCGATCTTTTCTGTATAGGGATGATACGCGTGGTACAAGCTGCCTTTTCCAATCAAGGCAGCCACCGATTGGGCAATCCCCGCCGAAGCCGAGGAAACGATTTGGGCATCTTCTACCTTCAATAAGTTGGCTAAAAAGGCCCCTGTTTGCAGACTAAGTTCACTCATTTCAAAGAAATGTTCACCACCGAATCGTTGAGCCGCGAGGACTGCCTCCGAAACTTTGGAGACACCTAGAATGGTCATTTTCCCAGAAGCATTAATGACTTCTTTTAAGTGGAATTTTTCGTAACTAATTGTCATAGATTTGTCCTCCAATAATTGTTTTGATTGGGCGAATTTGCTCTTTGGCTACTCGTGTCAATCCATTAGAATCAGTCAATGTTTTTTCTTCTGCTTGAATCGTGAAAATCGTTAAATCAGCATCTTTACCTATTTCCAACGTGCCTTTTTGAGCTAAATGGAAATTCTCAGCAGGAGCCTTGGTTACCTTTTCAATAATTTCTGGCCAATCATAGCCGACCACACGGAGTTTTTCCATCGTTGTGGCTAAATCATAAACAGGACCATTTTCTCGGTTACGGATGTAGATATCTGTGCTAATTGATGCAGCTTTCATTCCCTCGCGCAACGCTGTTTCAGCTACGTGAAAATTGAAACTATCCGTACCATGCCCGATATCAAATACGACCCCTTTGTTGTACGCTTGCCAAGCGAAATCTTTTATTTTATCCGTTGCTTGGTCTAAGATGCCATTTTCTTTCCCATTAAAACAATGGGTTAGGACATCCCCTTTTTCCATCAAGGCTAAAATTTCATCTAAATGAGGCGGTGCTGATCCAATGTGAACCATTAAGGGAATTTCTTGGTTCTCTTGCTGAATCTGTTTGGCCAATTCTAAAGGCGTAATGCCGTTATCGCCAATAACGGTCCTACTCATACGGGCTTTAATCCCTACAACAAAATCTGGTAATTCTTGAATCGCTTTTTTGACTAAACTCGCTTGTACTTTACTTAAATCTGCGAGTTCGTCCTGAGCAACGATGCCCCATTTAGAAATATTGACTAATCCAAAAACATTTGTTTTTGCTTGCTGCGCTAAGTCATAAAATTCATGAATGTTTTCAGCACCTGTTGTCCCAGCATCAATCACTGTCGTAACACCCTTTTTGACCCCAATTTCATCTGGATAATCATAATAAAGATCCATTTTTTCAAAACAATGAACGTGATCATCTATCCAGCCTGCGGATACATAAGTACCTGGTTCTAAGTGGATAGTTTCTTTTGCAGAACCTAAAATAGTTGCTGCAACAGCAGCTATTTTTTCCTCTTTAATTGCAATTTCAACAGGCATACCATCTACTGTCTGTCCATTTTTTATAAGTAAATCGTAGTCCATATTCTTCCCTACTTTTCTATAAATCTAAATTTTGTCCAAGGCTTAATGAATTCTAATAATACAAGTTCTTCTTCTATAATACGCCCTACTCGGTTTTTGCGTGAGTCTTGATGTGGTTCTAAAACGACTTGTAATTCATTTTTGTATTTTCCAAATGCATCATTTCCCACAACAACATCTCCAGGTTGTAGCATTGCTTGATTATCATGCGGGGGATTAGCTTCATTTTTATATTTTTTACGCACTTCTGTGGAACGAATCATCTGCTGAGTGATATCTCCACGGCGAAAATGTTGATTTTTTGTTACGATTTCTTTTTCAATTTCAGAAGTCGCTTCTTCAAAAACAATGGTCAATTCTGTTTGATAACGATTCAACTGACCCAATGCTTCTAATTCTTCGTTGGAAGCATAAGCATTTCCAATAACAACATCATCAATTAAATTTGTTGCAAATAAATGTTTAGCTTGAATAGTGACTGGCAACTGTCTATGCATTTCTAAAGTAGGTAGCCCATCATTCACATCCCAAGGACCAATTTCACCTACCTGAGATGAAATAAAAGCAGCTGTCCGAATACCTTCCTTTTTAAAACGGATGCTACATTTTTCAAAGAAATCATACGGCAATGCAGTTCCCGCTTGTGGATAAAAGTTATGACAACCATATAAGAAAGGTCGATTCGCTTCATACGTCAAAATGTTATCAAGATAAGCAACATCATTACTCATATTCAGCTCAATAGCCACGCCGAATGGATTAAACGTCAACATGGCTTCTTTATTTCCATCAAAACCTGTATCCAACCGAATCCCGTCAGCTCCTAATTCGCTGAAAAAAGTCAAATCATCATATGAAATTTCCAATTCATCAAAGATACTTGGAACGACATCTAAAATTGTTTCAAATCCTAAATTTTTCCCATAACTAATTAATTCTTTAAATTTTTTCTGAACCGCTTCTTTGCCATCGGTCACTTCTAACATACTCATAAAAATTCGAGTAAACCCACATTCGCTGGCTTTTTTTAAATACGCTTTATCTTGATTGATATCACTATGATCTGGATAAACTGATACACCTAATGCTCTTTTCATCTTCGTTCTCACACTCCGCTATTTTCAAATTTATTTCGAAATTTCCAAGCAATCACCGAGCTGCACAGGATTGTTGTAGAGCCAACGAGCAATACTGGTTGATTTAGAAATCCGCCAATTATCATGGAAAGAGTAATACAAACTGCCGTAAAAACCAACGTCTTTACCAAACCAAATTGATAAACAACAGTAGGCAACTGCCCTTTTTCTATAATAATTTGACTAACGATAAAAAAGAAAATGAACCAAATAATCATCTTATACGCTCCTGACTTTCTTCTCTGACTTAGAAGGGGCAGGATATTCATATCAGAACACCCGCCCTAACATTTTTTAATTTTTCGCTGCTTGTTCAGCTGCTAATTCTTCTGCTTCTTTATCCAATTGTTGTTTTTCATAAACTTTGAAAAATGGATAGTAGATAGCCATTGTAATTAAGAAGTTAACAATCACTAATACTGCGGCCGAAAAACTCCAATTGGTACTCATCCAAGCAGCAATTGGTGCTGGAATTGCAAACGCTAAGCGTGCAGCCATCATCGGAATTATATTAGCAACTGTTAAGAAATAAGATAGCGTTGTTGTAATTAACGGTGCCACGATAAACGGAATACCTAAAATAGGATTCATTACAATAGGCGTTCCGAAAATAACTGGTTCATTAATATTAAACAAGCCTGGTAAGAACGATAAACGGCCAAGACTTTTCAGATACGTCGATTTAGAAAACATCATTAAAACAACTAAAGAAAGCGTAGTTCCAGCGCCACCAATCCAGATAAACCATTGTAAAAACTGTTCTGTAAAAATATTAGGTAACTGATGAACGTTTGCGCCATTGGTAAAAGCTTCAAGGTTTTCTGCAATCGACATATCCCAGAAAGGACGAATAACTGGGCCCATAATCGCTGGACCATGAATCCCTAAAACCCAGAAGAAACAGATTAAGAAGACTGTTAGTAAGCCGCCAAATAAACTGTTACCAGCAAGGATACCTTTAAGTGGCATTAATAACGTACTCAAGAAACCATTCAAATCAAAACCAATTACGTGGCGAATAACCCAGAATAATAAAAGAATAACTGCTCCTGGAATTAACGCAATAAATGAATTTGACACTTCAGGCGGTACGCCATCTGGCATCTTAATCATAATATCTTTTTCAATAAAGAAGCGATAAATTTCAACAGATAACAGCGCTGTTACAATCGCACCAAATAAAGAAGCTGAACCTAAATTTGCTAAATTAATATAGCGCCCTGCTGTAATGACGTTGTCAACATCTTCAAAGACACGTGTTGGTGGTGCCGCTGTTACTAAAAAGGCCATTAATGCTAAAATTCCGCACGTCAAAGAGTCAAGCTTATAACTTTTGGCCAATGATGAAGCAATCCCAAATGTTGCATAAAGTGCAAGTAACCCCATCGTATAGCGGGAAGGAATATCTAAAATTGCTTGATAAGGTTCAATCAATTTTGTGTATGCCTCAATTGGAATATTTTGAAAAATTGTAAAGAATGAGCCCACAATTGTTAAAGGCATCGTTGCAATTAATCCTTTTCTAATCGCTGTCATATGGCGTTGCGAACCAAATTTATTCGCAATCGGCATTAACTTAACTTCCATCCACTGTACAAAACCATTCATTTGTTAATTCCTCCGTTCAACTAATAAAAATAATAATTATTTCGCATTTATAATAACATAGTAACATTATAATGTAAACGCTTATTCTTATTTATGACAGAGAAAGTGCAAAACAAAAGGCTTTTTCTGATTATAAAGAAACCGGGAATATTGCACCAAAAATCATTGCGCCTAAAATTGCGCCCCCAGCGATTGGTTTTTTCCAAATGTAAAAACCTAAAGCTCCTAATGTAGCACCAATCCCAATAGGAATCGAAGCACCCGCCGCACTCAAAATAATTAACGGGCCTAAGAAACGTCCTGAGGCATTACCAGCCCCCATCATCACATCCGCACCAAAAGTGGAATTTCCTTGATTGATAGTAAATTTCCGAATCAACACAATTACGCCGCCAACTGCTAACCCTAATAGCGCACCTGTTAAAAGTGCTAAGCCAAAGTTTTCTACAGGTGCTTTAATACCCATGCTGAGGAAAATTGCAGGTACGCCAATCCCGATCCCCGTTAAAATTGAGCCACCTAAATCTAAAATCCCGACTAAAGAACCTTCTAAAATTCGTGCAAACAGGAAACTTGCACCAAATGCTGCGGCAGCGCCATAAGAACCACCATCTAAACCAGCTTTTAGCATCGCAACAATTGAAACTTCATTAAAGGCGCCCACACCATAAACTACATACATATGTGTTCCTGCAAAAATTGCCGCTGACATAATCCCGACTAAAATGGGAAAGCCCCAATCAGCATACCAAAAACTTTTGCCTTTTAAACCTTCTTGAATTTCTTGTTCTTGTTGTGCCCATTCATTTTTTTCTTGCTGTTCCATCTATGAGACCTCCTTTTTTCTATTTAACGGTGAAGACATTGTGTAAATTATTTAACCATTGAGGAATAGACAAGCGGAAACTTTCGATCATTTCTAAGTCGAACCCTCGGAAGAAGCCACTTAAAATAAATAATAAGATAATGGCACCAAGCATGCCGCGTGTCATTCGGGTCCACCCTAAATCATCGACACCTTTACCGATTAAGATCCCTAATACAACTCCTGGGACAGCATTGCCCATGACTAATTGAGATAATCCGCCAAATAACGTTCCCCAGAAACCCGTCCGTTTTCCTGCATCTAAAGCCGCTAGCCAGAATAAAACGGGCATCACAGTATTGATTAAAATCGTTGCTGCAGGTACCAACACCGCAACTGCTGTTACTTGTAGCGATTCTGGAATTGCTGCAGCTGTACTATTTAAGAAAGCCACAGTCGCCATTCCTACAAAGGCCCCGACAATCCCCATTTTTTTGGGATTATGCATCGTTTTAGTGACATCTTTATCCTTTACCAATAAAATTGCTGCAGCCCAGTTAGGCACAATCCGGTGGGTCACATCTTGTGTAAAGGCACCTGCTCCGACGGCCGAAGCCCAAGCATTAAAGAAAAAACCTAAACCAAAAGAAAAGTGTGATGCTGGATCTCCTTGTGCCGCGTTCATTTCTCCTAATGTTCTAAATGCCCCTAACCCTTGCGTTTGTGGTGCATGAAACATCCGAGCAGCGCCTGCGCCAGCTGCAAAACCTAGTAGACCACCAATAAGCAATGACTTCAGCAAAATGATTACAAATTCCATTCCTTCTTCCTCCCTTTATACGCCTCTTTTTGAAAGAAACGGAACTACTACTGCGTTCGGTTCTTTAATTGTTTCCGTTAAAAAATCAACTTCTTCGACTGCAATGGCTTGGATCTCCACTTCTACAGCTAGTTCGACATGATAAATCACTCTCTTTCTAGGAAAGAAGAAGAACAGAAATTTTTCTGTATAAACTTGTTCTTTTGCCTGACGAATAGTTACTTCTTTCGGTTCAATCCGGATGAGGACCTCTGTTGTTTCTTTTAATACTTTTTTTGAAACATCATTCAACGCACTTGCAAAAGCTTCATTCTTCTTATTACCTTTTCCAGAAACAATCACGGTTTGTGTTGACCGTTTTGTGGCATCCATAATTACCGCTCCTTTCTAAGTTACTACTTTCTATGCTCCGTGTTTCTTAATAAATGCTTCAGTTACTCGTTTACCAAGTTCTTCCTGATCCATAAAACCAAATCCAAGAACAGTTTTCCCATCGTTAATTGCTGTTACCCCTTCTTCGATTGATCGCATGCCATGTCTTTCGGGATACCCGTATTTAGTAGCAGCCGTTAACGCTCCTGCACCACCACTGCCACAGAAAGAAATGCCTAAATCTGCCTTTTCTTGTTGCATCACATCTCCTAAACGCATATCAGCGCCCATTCCTGGAACAACAACCGCGCGACCACCGGCTTGCTCCACTCCTTTTGCAACATTTTGTCCTTTTCCTAAACGATCTGCGATAACTACTGTAATCATAACTTTTCCTCCTATTAATTGTTTTGTTTAGCAACTTCAAAATGAACAGCTAAAACATACCACTCATCTTCTGATAACTGACCAATTGCTTCTGTTGTTTCTTGTGCAATTTTCAACGTTTCTGGTGTTAGTTCCGTAAACAACGTCCGATCAACACCAGCTAATGTCGTTCCTTCTCTTGAACGATTCAGCATCTCATTGAGATGGTTAATCAAAATCGTCCACTGTAATTCCGTTGGTTCAATTTGTGCTTCTGCTAATCGCGCACTGGTTTGTTTGATAATCGATTGTAGCTTTTCTGGTTCAGCACTTTGTCGAATGATTTCCTGTGCTTCCATTGCTAGTTCCATCCTCTTCCTCCTTTGGTTGTTCTAAATAATTAAGTAATGCTGAAATTTCAGCATGATTGACAGGTAACTCATTTTTAGCAAATAAACATTCAATTTGCCGAATTTCTTCTTGCCTTTCATGAGATACTTCTCTATTACAAGGAATCTCTTCGTATTGTTTATTAAACGTAATCCGATGTGTCATTAATAAAACGTGCAGTAAAAAGGCTTCTTGATATTCGCTCAGTAACTTTGTTTGAAACATTCGTTTTAACTCTTCATAAATAATATACGCTTTTACTAACAAATCTTGGCTTTGTATCCGTTCATTTTTTTCAATTACATCAGATTTCGTGGAGCGAGCGGTACCCTTCCCTTGACGTTTCCCTAATAAAATTTTATCGACCTCTTCCCGAATCAAACTTAAATCTGTGTCCGTCAACAATGGACTAACTTTAATAAATGGGTATGTCATTTCTTCAATTGGGAAAATACTCAATACCAAATCAGGCTTTTCTGCTTGAATCACTTCAGTTGCATTTAAAACAGAAGCAAATCCTGCGAGTTCAACGTTTGGTACTTCCTCTAAAATTTTTTGTTCAATTAAACTGGTCACACCTAAGCCCGTCGAGCAAACATACACAATCCTAACAACTTTAGCTTCCTGCTGTTGTCGTTCCTGAGCTGCCAAAAAATGCAACGCAATATATGCGCAGAAAGAATCGTTGACTAACAAAACAGAACGTTGAATTAATTGTTTACAGGCACTTTGAATAGCTAAAAATAACGCTGGGTGTTTTCCTTTGATTTCTTCAGAAAACGGATTGTATTCATTAATAAATAAATGTTTCTTTGTAAAACGTAAGGACAGGTGTGCAAACAAGTTCGTAAATAATTGGCGATCATTTACAAAAGGATAATTCAGCTCTTTTGAAACGCTTTCAATCACTTGTTTTGTTAATTGAACCATATCTTGCCGTTGATGGGTTCCGAATAAATCACTATAAATATAAAAATATTCATCCGCTAATAAAGGCAAGTCATACCGTTCAAACACCTCTTGTAAAAGTAAAAGTGGTACTTCGTTCCGTTGTTCAAAGCGTGTTTTTTGCGATAACACTCGGTAAGTCCCAATTGTATGTGCCATCTGCATACGTGCTGCGGCAATTGCCACTCTCAACGTAATAGATAATATTTCGGCATAATCAAATTGATTTTGATCGAGTGGATTAATTAAATTTCGCATTTTTTTCAATGCACTACGATAACAACCTTGAAACAATGTCCCTGACCCAAATTTAATTTTAGGGATTTTTTCAGCCCCTTTTGTCTTTGTCACATAGTTCATAATTTGGTAAATATCGTATTCTGTAAGTTCTTTTTGAGTGATAAATTCCATCAGTAAGCGTACATTGCTTTCTTCACCACTAATTGTAAACCCTTGCCGTGCTTGGCGAATTAAGGTTAAATCATATGCTTGCAGCAACCGTTCGACCTGTTCCAAATCACTGACAATTGTGTTTCGACTCACTAATAATTCATCTGCTAGCTGCTGTGCCGTTAAGTACCCTTTGACTGACAATAACTGAAAAATCAATACATTGACTCGTCTTTTTTGATCAGGATAGGTTTCAAATCGATCGACATCGATAATTTCATTTTTTAACAGTAAGCGTTTAGAGTCAGGTAACTCTAGCCAGATTCCCTTATTTCGTTTTGAATAAAGTGTCTCATCATGCTGTTCAAACCAAGCACGAATATCTTCTAAATCATACTTAATTGTTCGAACGCTGACAGTAAAGTTCTCAGCTAATTCTTGCGTGGTAATACTCCCTTCCAAATCCAAAAGCATCAATAAAATATTTATCGCTCTTTTGGACAACAACACGGTCATGCCTTGTCACCTCTTTTCTTTTCCCTTTACACTTAAAACTATAGCGTTATTTTATCTGTTCCACAACACAAAAAAGTTGCACTTATAAAAGTGCAACACTTCTCTTTTCATACAAAAAAATCCCTTAACAGTTACTACTGTTAAGGGATACCACACTATTTATTTGCATAAATAGACAGAAACCTTCTCCACAAAAGTATTCTGTCCGACACGTTACAAATCCGGTAACTGATAGCCGTACTATCTGGTGTCGTTGTGTTTGACAATCACTAGCCGTCAAAACGGAATAGCCGAAGCTATCTGATTGAGTCAACTCGTCGCATAAAACACACTTTAACACAGAATAGTTTGGATAGCAAGTGGTGGTAATTATTCGTTATCAAACCATTCTTGATAAAAACCTTCAACAATTTTAACGGTTGCTATCGTTAATTCTTTCGTCATTACGGGACTAGTTAGCTTTTTGTCTTGTAAACATTGATTCACATGATTGATTTCATACGTAAATTCACTAGTAAATTGTTCAGACCATTTAACAGTGTTGCCTTGAGCATCTGTATAATAAGCACAATCTGTTTTCCAAAAATTAGGAATAACGATTTGCCCTTTCGTCCCACAAATGGTCATTTCACTAGGTATCTTTAAACCAACATTAATAAAAATATTGCCCAGCGTCCCTTCAGCAAATTTCAAAGCTAAATTACATTGACTATCCGTCGCTCCTTGCTGATACGTTGCGGTTCCCGTAACCGCTTGAATCTCTTTCCCTAATACGTATTGTAAGTATTGTAATGGATAACTTCCTGAGCCATGAAGCGCTCCACCACCCGCTTCTCTCGAGTAAAACCAGGGAATATGGTCCACATTGGGATAGGCAGTAACTGACTGAACCCATAAAATCTCTCCCAATCTCCCTTCTTGAATTGTCGCCTTTACTTTTTGGGTAATTGGTAAAAAGACAGACTTCTGAGCTTCCATTAGAAAAACCCCTTGCTCCTGTGCGATTGTGAAGAGTTCTTCTGCTTCAGCAGCATTTAATGTAAATGGTTTTTCCAGTAGGACGGGTTTTCCTTGTGATAACGCAAGCTTAGCTGCTGAGTAATGTCCTTGATTGTAGGTGGGAATATAAATAATATCAATTGTTTCATCCTTACATAACTCTTCATAACTGCCATAAGCCACCGGAATCGCTAATTCTTTAGCCATTTTTTGAGCATTCTCTAAACGCCTTGATGCAATCCCGCGCACTTCAGCTTGCGCGCTTTCTCGAAGCCCTGCTACAAATCTTGGGACAATTTGGGCAGTACTCATAATTCCATAACGAATTTTATCCATATGATCGCCTCCTCTTTCACTATACGAGAAAAACGAATATTTGGAAACCATTTCAACAAAAAAAAGAAACCGTTTCCCCAAAACGATTTCTTTATATGTAAATTAACGGATACCAACGCTAACTTTTAAAGCTTGATTGACCTGTTCCATCTCTTCACGAGAAAGTTGACAAACCTTGTGTAGCATTCGTTCTTTATCCAATGTTCGAATTTGTTCTAACAAAATAAGTGATGGTGTCCTGCACTCGTTATGGGGAATTTCGATGAGGACTTGCGTTGGTTGCAGCCGCTTGCTTACGTTACGGGTAATCGGTGCAACAATCAACGTTGGACTAAATAAGTTACCTTTGTTATTTTGAATAATCAGGACAGGTCGAATCCCACCTTGTTCGGAACCAACAACTGGTGAGAGATTCGCATAAAAAACCTCACCTCTTTTTATCATTCAGATTCCCTTCCCTCCTTTTCCTTTAAAAAATTATAGCATATTGTTTCTTGCAATATTTTCAACTTTTTAGCTATCCCTTAAAATATTTGATAAAACCACCCTTTAAAAGTCAAAAAAAAGCTTAAACAGTCGACTCTGATATAGAGACGACTATTTAAGCTGACTATTACATTTTTGTTAAAATACTATCCACTTTTGTATTAATTAAATCAATAGCGACGTGGTTTTCGCCACCTTCTGGCACAATAATATCTGCATAACGTTTCGTAGGTTCAATAAATTGGTGATACATGGGCTTCACGACTGTCAAATATTGTTCAATCACAGAATCCAACGTACGGCCACGTTCTTCCATATCACGCTTGATTCGACGAATAATACGGATGTCATCATCTGTATCCACATACACTTTAATATCCATTAAATCCCTTAAGCGGCGATCTTCTAAAATTAAAATCCCTTCAAGAATAATTACTTCTTTCGGTTCTTGTATCACCGTTTCTGTACTTCTTGTATGCGCAACGTAGTCATAAACTGGCTTTTCAATGGCTTGATAGTTTAACAGTTGTTCAACATGTTGAATCAATAAATCTGTATCAAACGCAAAAGGATGATCATAATTGGTATTTAAACGTTCTTCAAAACTCAAATGGCTCTGATCTTTATAATAAGAATCCTGTTCTAACATCATAATTGAATGATCGGGAAAATTATTAAAAATCGCACGGCTAACACTGGTTTTTCCGCTTCCTGATCCGCCAGTAACACCAATGATAATTGGCTGACTATCTTTCATGTATAAACCTCTTTCTTTTCAAAAACTTCATTGTCTTTTACTATTATAATGAAAACTCTGAAGAATGCCAGACCTTTTCCAAGACTTTTCATGTGATTTTTATCTTCTTATGAAAAATCTGCCCACACTTCTTTCAATTACAGTATACTTATCAATAAAAGGAGAATCCTACCTATGATTAAAAAAGTCAAAAAAGAAACACTTACAACGGCGCATTACGCTCTTCTTTATGAGGCAGATCCAGCAAAAAAAATGGTGGCAGATTACATTACCCGCGGCATTTGCTTTGACTATCAGACTGAAGAACTTCAAGGAATTTTAGTCTTGTTGCCGACTCACCCACGGACATTGGAAATCGTAAACATCGCTGTCTCAGAAGAAAGCCGAGGGCGGGGCATCGGGCAAGAATTATTACATTTTGCCATTGATTTTGCCAAAAAAGAAAAGTATGATTACTTGGAGATTGGGACTGGGAGCACAGGCTTTCAACAGCTATATCTCTACCAAAAAGTCGGTTTTCGAATGACACATATTGAATCAGATTTTTTTATCCATCATTATGATGAGCCCATTATAGAAAACGGCTTGCCTTTAAAGGATATGGTTCGCTTACGGTTACATTTAAGTTAAAAAAACAACATTTCCTGTACAGGAAATGTTGTTTTTTAATGCCCAAGAATTGATAACAACTCATCTAGCTGTTGAATCGTATAATTGGGTTGAATGGTTGGTGTTGCTGGAGCGGAGGTCGGATTGAGCCAAACAGTTTGAATTTTCGCTTGTTGGCCTCCTTGAATATCTGAATGCAAAGAATCACCAATAATCATTGTTTTTTCTCGACTAAAATTAGGAATCCGTTCAAAAACAAAATCAAAATACTCTTTCATCGGTTTTTGATAACCCACTTCTTCTGAAACAAAAATATCTTTAAAATAAGGCATTAATTTCGAATCTTCCAACCGACGATACTGTGTTTTTGCCACTCCGTTTGTCACAATATATAAATCATAATGGGGTGCTAATTTTTCCAAGATACGTTGACTATTGCCAAGCAAGTCATGTCCTTGACTTAAATATTCTCGGTAGTTTTCTCCCATTCTAACGCTATCAACTTCTCGATTAAACGCGTCAAATAATAAACCAAACCGTGTATCAAGGAGAACATCTTTTGTTATTTTTCCTTCTTCAAATGAACGCCATAATCCTTGATTAATTCGGTGGTATGTTGACTCGACTTCAGATGTAAATGGTACATTTTCTTCTTCAAATAAGGCATGGAGCGCCTTCTTTTCAGCCAATTTAAAATCTAACAATGTATCATCAACATCAAAAAGCAATGTTTTCATTTCCGTTCCTCTTCTCTTTTCAAATTACTCGGTAACGCTTTGCTTGTTTGTTGTTTTTCAATAAAAAAATAAGGCAATAGCAATTGTAACTCTTCTCTTGTTAATGAACGATAAGCACCTAAAGGTAATTGCGGATCTAGCCGCAACGGCCCCATAGTTTGGCGTTTTAAAGCAGTCACTTTTTTCCCCACAGATAAAAACATTTTTTTCACTTGGTGAAATTTTCCTTCTTGAATAGTCAGGAAAACATGACTCTCCGTTTCAGTCGCTGCAAGAACAGTTATTTTTGCTGGCTTACATTGAATGCCTCCTTGCAAAACAATCCCATCTTTAAATTTAGCACAATCTTCTGCAGAGACCAAACCATTGACTTTCACTTCATAACATTTCGCTACTTCTTTATTTGGCCGAATTAATTGATACCCTAATTGTCCATTATCTGTTAATAGAAGTAACCCTTCCGTATCGCCATCGAGTCTGCCCACTGGATAAAGACCAGGGCGTCTGTCTTGCGGCGCAATCAAATCAATGACTGTTTTTTTAGATGCATCTGAGACAGCGCTAACCACACCTTTTGGCTTATTCAACATGTAGTACACATGTGTCTTATGCGAAATTAATTGTCCTTTTACTTTAATCATTTGTAATTGCGCATCGACATTTTGACTTTCATTTAAAGTCACGACGCCATCCACAGTGACCTGCTTGCCTTTGATTAATCGTTTCACCGTTTTGCGTGATCCAAACTGAAGTTCTTCTAGTAATTTATCTAATCGCATTGTTCCGCTCCATTCTGGTATTAGTATAGTGGAATCCGTTAAAGATGAAAAGTGGAAAAAGGTAATTCCTTGACGTATAAAAATATAAGTGTTACGGTTAATAAGTAAAGTAAATAAAGGTTTCTCAAAAACAGCGTAATGACCTGGGAGAGAACAACGATAACAATGAACCATTCCCATGAGTGTTGCCTGGCAATATTTGTGGGGATTTTTTGATTATTGTTAGCATTTTTCTAGACAAGAACAACTGAAAAAAGAGTTTCTTTTTTCCATTATGTTTTGTTTCTGAGTTTAACCAAATCACTCATTATTTCAAGGAGGAATTAGGTTATGTCAGTACAATTAGAAGTTAAAGAAAGAGCTATCCGTCCACGTTCACTAAGAAATCAGCTACGTCACGAAGGGAAAGTACCTGCCATTGTTTACGGTTACCAAATTGAAAGTACACCAATCTATTTTGAAGAAAAAGACTTATCAAAAATTTTACGCGAACATGGTGCTAACACCGTTATTAAAATGACAGTTGATGGCAAAAACATCAACACATTAATGTCGAAAGCACAATTAGATACCTTTACTGGTCAAATGCTTCATGTTGAATTCTTATCTGTAAATATGAAAGAAACAACAGAAGTCGAAGCAGAAGTTCAATTAATTGGTGAATCTGCAGGTGTGAAAGCTGGGGGTACCTTAGCTCAAAACTTGTACACTGTTTTAGTGGCAGCCACACCAGATAAATTGCCAGAATCAATTGAAGTAGATATTACAAACTTAGAAATTGGTGATGCTCTTACAATCGCTGATTTACCTGAACACAAAGACTATGAAATTTTAACTGATCCAGAAGAACAACTAGTTGCTATTGTTGAAGCACAAACTGCTCCTGAAGAAGAAGAAGGAACAGCTGCTGAAACGACTGAACCAGAATTAGCCGAATAAAGAGTACACTTTTGTTCAGCTGATTCTCTTAAATTTTAGAAATGGGATGTACGTTGAAACAACGTACGTCCCATTTTCTTTTTACTGCATGTCTTGATTTCTTCACATAAATGATGACACCTGCAAAGCTAGGTAGCTACAGAGGAATATTAAATTTTTGCTAATCTACGCAATATTTTCAAACGAAACAATTTCTTTTTTTAAAATTTGCAGTATACTAAAAGTAAGTAAACAAAAAGGAGGTCATCCATATGTTTGAACGTTTTGATAGTGACCGTAGCCGCTATGCTTCATTAGGTGTTGTTTCTAGCTTACCTAGTGGCTTAATTGATAGTATTTGGTTGATTATTGACTTAAATCTAAAAGGGGTTATCCCTTTAAACGACTTACTTCACTTTGATTTGTTGAACAATAATGGCAAAGTGACTGTCCATTTTTCTCAAGAAAATAGTTCAGTAGAAATGGCCATCGACTTACCATTTAGTTATTCTACGGCATATCCGTCGCGAATTTTTGCTTTTGATGATGGCCATCGTGAAACGATTTTATTACCCGCAGAAATGTTAGAATCTTAAATAATTTCAACAAAGTAGCCTCAAATTCCAGTTTAAACTGGAATTTGAGGCTACTTTAATTTCTTTTAGTTATTCTACAATAATTTGTTTACTACTTCCTGCAGCATTTTCAAAATTAATAGTAAAGGTTTCTGTTGCATCATCATAAGTGATTCCGTCACTTTGACTAATTACTGTGCTGTAATCTTTTGGTATTTTTAAAGTCAGTGTCTTAGTTGTTTGTGTGGGATCAGAGAAAGTATACGTTTTTTGGTGTTGTTGTGTCTTTCTCATTAAAGAAATAGCTTTATTTGAGGTAATCCCTGCTATTGTACCGCCAGTTTCTGACCAAATGTTAACCCCAAGATAGCCTTCTTCTTCTTGCTTAATTGCTTGAATTTCTTCTGTATTTGAGAGAACTTCTACTGTTTTTTTGGCAGCATATGTTTTTAAATCAGTTTCATCGATTCCTGGTAAAACTACATAAGCATAATGCTCGTTCGTTGGGTGTTGACCATGTTGAATCGTAAATGTTCGATAATCACCTACATATTCTTTATCACTTGGAAATGCTTCATTAATTGCTTTATAGGTTCCTTTTCTAGTTTCACTTTTAACATTTACCGTTGTTTCTTCTGGAAAATAATAACCCATATTAGCATTGGAATGATCCGACTTTAGTAATAACCATTGTTTTTTACTCGTTTCATTTTTCTCATGAATCTCCCCAATATTTGATAGCACTTGATACTGATACGCATCATTTAACAAACGATTATCAACAACTGTCTCAATCGAAGCCTCTGTATCCCCTTTAATTCCTGCGCCTAATGCGATAATTTGCCCATTTAATACAAACCAAGATTTTTTAGCTTGTAGGTTCATAGGTAAAAGTTTCCCATTATTTTTGGTCCCGTCTTTATTAAGAGTCATCCCTACTACTGCCTGATTTTCTGACGTTACTCCACCAACCCATTGCTCTTTCGATGTGATTGTTGTAAATGCTGAAACTTCATCTGCCAAAGAAATGGTATCTACCGTTGTTCCTGGTAGTCGATAGGGATCTACAGTTGGCCAATAGCTGGAATTAAATTGAACCTCGTCATCATTATATACGTACATCATTCCGTCACCAGTGTGCCAGCCACGTTTATTTTCTTTATTCCCTGCTTCAAAAGATGCAGTGCGCTTTGAATACAAGCCTAGCCCAAACATATAACTAGGTGTGCGTTGGACAAATCGATCCATCGAAGCATAAAGTTTCGTGCCTGTAAAAGGAAGTTGCCCTCCCGTAATTTCTGGATTAGTTAAAAGTTGCATAGTCATCTGTAAATCATTAAAATCACGAGCATTCGTCAAATAATAATCTGGGTTCTCCTTCATCCAATATTTAACGGCTTCTTGAAATTTCTTTTGATAATTATTAGGGGCAAATTTAGCCACAATTAATAAATTATACATGGTAGTTGAGCCATAGCCTGTTTTTCCAACTGCTGGGGCTCTTGAGATGGAACGGCCATTCACAGTTGGTAGCATTTCACCTTTATAAATCAAAGGAAGAAAGGCACGATCAACATTTTCAACAAATTCTGTCACAAGAGTTGCATCCATTTGAAAAGATGAATCTGCTGTAATGGCCAAAATTTGTCCAACCCCTTTCACCAAAACATTGCCATACGAACCTGTATAAGGAATGTTATTGTGCTGGATAAAAGAACCATCTTGGTAAAAACCATCACCTTTTGTGACTAATTTAAATATATCGACGATACTACTGGATGCTTGGTTAATTTTCCCGCTATCCTTTTGTAAAATTCCTAACCCCAAAACAGTTAAAGCTAAGTCCGTTCGGTTCGCTCCTGATGTCACAAAATTTGGGATAAAAGCTAAATCCACAAACGTTCCTTGTGGTTTTGTATACAACTGTTTAAATGGATCTGGGACATAACTGCTCAACGCATTTGTATAGATTTGTTGCTTTTCCGGAGAAACTTTATCCTCTAAAATCATTAGAATATTAAGAAACTTCTGTGGCACACCAATTTGCCAGTCCCACCAATTTCCGTGGTACTTTTTCCCATCATATCCTTTTTGCGTTACCATAAAATCTAAGCCATCAATAATGGTTGCTGCCAATTTGTCATCTTGGTAAAGCGTACTCCCCTTCGTTCCATAGGCTAACGCTAATTTTTGCAATTTGGTAAATTGAGTCGTTAAATCAGCCGATGGCGTATTGCCAGGCTCTAGTGGCCATAAATAGTTGCGGTTCGGCTCTTTATTCATCGTTTGATCGAGTTCTGTTGCTTCATTGGAGATTTTTTGGACGTAGTCTACAAGCGCTTGGTTAGTTGAATCATATTCTTTTGAAACAAGCTGATTTCGCCATTTTTCTTTTAATTCTCGGTACTCTGCAGATGAATCGATAACAGGAATGCTACCAACGGAGCCACTTTTCATAGAAATGATATTCAGCTTTGAAAGATTACCAAATAGTCTAATTCCTACAGCACCCGTCCAGTCATCATTAATGGACGTACCATCAGGATAATGAACCTCTTCATTTTCATAAAATAATTGATCATTCAGGAATGTCTGAATTTTTTTCCCATCATAGCGAACCAGCAGTTTATATTGTTGGCCACTTAGTAATGTTGGTCCCGGAATATTAGTTAGCCATTTACCGCCTGGTTGTCCTAATTGCCAGCGGCCGTCACGATTATAAGCAAAAGATTGCCATTGACTCGTCTTTTGTTTATCTCCGCGAAAAACCAATCCGAAGTTACTTTGCCCTTCATATAAAAAGGTTAGTTCAAGATCTCCTGAAGATTGTTCGCGTGCATCAAGATTGATAGAGACAGATTCGAGGTTTGCCCCTTGCTTCGTGTTTGCGATCCATAAACCAGCAGAATCATTCTTTTTTTCTGCTGTTCCCACCAAATCTTGCCAATTTCCAACTTGATTGGGGAAATCTGAAATGTAAGAGGGTTGCTCAATCGTTTGGCTCGCTTCGTTTTCTTCTGCAAAAGTAAGAGTGGTTCCCATAAATCCGCTCGTCAAAGCAGTAAACAGTCCGACCAGCATTACCCATATTTTCCTGTTTTTCATTCTTTCTCCTCCTAAAAAATTATCATAAAACGCTTACATCCAAATTAGAGAAAAAGAGTGAAGAAAAATACTTTCTACACTCTCCGACTCTCTGAAAATCACTTAATATACTTTTTACGCCAAAATACCAAAGGCACTCAAAACAATCGATAAAATTAAAATAATCCAAATCACTCGTGTGGAATTTAGTTTCTTTTGACCTAACATCCAATAAGTCAAAAGAACAAGTAAGATTGGAACTAAGGAAGGCAAAATCGCATCTAACGTATCTTGAATAACTAATTCGACCCCGTTCTTTTTATAAACAAAAGGAACTGTCGCCTTGATAACTGAAGGAATTAAGGCACCAATCACAGTCACACCAAGAACAGTTGCTGCATTCGTAAAGGCAGATAACTTGTCTTTTAAGGTCGTCACTAGTTTGACCCCTTGCTTATAACCAAGTGGTAAGAGCGCGGCCCGACCAAACAATAGTGCAATATTTGCAATAATCCAAATAACACAGCCCACCACCGAACCATTTTGAGCCAGTGTCCCTGCAACAGAGCCAAAAATCGTCCCCCAAATAACGTGGAATAAAGAGTCACCCACGCCTGCCAAAGAACCCATCAGAGCTGTTTTTAGCGCAATAATTGTTTCTTTCGCTTTATAGCCATCTTGCTCTTCAATCGCAACATCAATCCCCATAATTAAATTCCCAAAAATAGCATTGGTGTTAAAAAATTGATTGTGTGTGCGCATCATATCTTGAAATTGTGCTTCATCATGACCATAGAATTTTTTTAAAACAGGTAAGATGCCGTATAAATATCCTGAACTCATCATACGTTCATAGTTCCAGTTTAATTGGCTTCCTAAAATATAACGCCAGCTAATTGCATTTAATTCTTTTTTTGTCAGTTTATGCTTACTCATCGCCGTCATATCCTCCTTCAAAATCACCATTTCCTGTTGTTGCTTGCGTCGTGCTTTTTGCCCCATCACGTTTAAATACAAGCATCGCTGCTACCATCCCAACTATCGAAACACCTAACATTGGAACTTTTAAATACGCCGCTAAGAAAAAGCCTAATAGTAAATAGGGGATATATTGCTTCGTTGGCAAGTAACGTAATAAAATTCCTACACCGACAACAGGTAATACCCCTCCAGCTGTTTTTAAGCCCGTCATTAGCCATTCTGGCATGTTATCGGTAATCGTTGTTACTACAGCATCCCCCGCTAATAACATTAATAAAATCGGAATAGCACGAGACAGTCCCCATAGAACAGAACCAGATAAAACTAAGCGTGGAATCCGTTTTACTTGCATCTTATCAATCGCTTTATCGACACTATGAAGTAAAAAGACATTACAAAAACGGGCCACTACATCTAGTTGCAACATCAACAGAGAAACAGGAACAGCTAAGCCAATACCATACTCCGCTCCTTTTCCAGAGATTACAGCGAAAGCGGTTCCTAAAACAGCCCCTGTGAAATAATCAGGTACCGATGCTCCACCAAAAGCAGCAATTCCTAAACGCATTAATTGAAGAGTGCCGCCAACCATTAAACCAGTTTTTAAATCTCCCATAATCATTCCAGAAATCATTCCAGCAATAGCTGGTTGCGTCAACGTATTTGAAATAAGTGAGTCATTAATAGCAATAAACGCATAAATAGTAATTAAAATAATTTGATACGCTGCTAAATGCATTGAAATTTCCTCCTAAATTTAAAAATATTCTTTCTTAGTCTGACAGTTTTAGCCGCGTAATTTTTTCATAAAATCAACGACTGGATCGTTTGGAACTAATTGGGCTGTCACAGTGACGCCTTTTGAAGCGATTGTTTCAAAAATTTGTTCTTCTTCTGGTAAAACTTGAATACTTTTTGTTACTTCGCGTGCTCCTTCTTTGTAACTCATATTCCCAACATTTACAGTTTTGATAGGTCCTTGCGCTTCGATAAAGCGGAGCACATCTTTCGGATTTTTAAATAATAAAAATAAACGCTGTTTACCATATTTTCCTGATTGAATATTTTTAGCGGCAGCTTCTACTCCAAGAACAGATAAACGCATCGAAGAAGGCGCTGCCATTCTCAAAGATGATTTTTGTAAAGGATCTGTAGCCGCCTCATCATTGGCTACAATTATTCGCTGTGTACTAAGACTTGTCGACCAAATTCCCGCTACTTGTCCATGAATTAACCGTTCATCAATCCGTGTGTTTACAATATTTTCTTTTCCAGCATATTGACTATAGTTACTTAACTCTTTTTCTTTACTGGCTTCTGAAATCTCTTGTTCTGCTTGATTCATTCCAGCCTTTACATCAACAATATTTTCTTGTGCTAAACAAACTAATTCTTTAATCGAAGCCTGTTGATTAACCACTGCTTCAATCACAACAGAGAGCGTCATCCCTGCAATAATTTCCACTCCGTCAACGTTCAAATAATTCTTAGTTGCCACGTTACATGGCGTTCCTCCTAGTAAATCAGCAATAATCAGTGTCGTACCGTTAAGGGCTTTCATTTTTTCATTTAGCTCTTTCTCAAATTGAAGATTGTCACTATCTGGTCGTAATGAGACTGTATGCACGTGTTCTTGCCGACCAACGATCATTTCTAAGCTAACTTTGACGCCTTCAGCCATGCTACCATGACTAATTAGTACAATGTTTTCCACGAATTTCCCTCCCTAGATGTAGGTGACCCTACTTAACATGTTATGTTCTCTACGAACTTACTATAACACATACTAAGTTATCCGTAAACCTAATATCTTAATATATTGAATTTATTTTTTTGAATTCTTTAAATAAAAATTGTCTTTCCTCTTTTTCAAAGTGTTTGCTAAAGGCTAGTTAACATGTTATGCTTAATTCATTCGATTACTAGAATGGAGGCAATCGCATGTTACCTAAATATGAACAAATTAAACAAGACCTTTTACGTGAAATAAAAAATCATACCTTTATTCCTGGTGATAAATTTTATTCTGAAGCCGATATTAAACGAAAATATGCTGTTAGCTCTATCACAGCTGTCAAAGCACTGAATGAGTTGACCAGTGCAGGTTACTTGTATCGTATCCAAGGAAAAGGGACCTTTGTTTCGAAATCAAAAGTTTCTCAAAATGTAAAATTTTCTGATATCGAGTTGCATTCTTTAGACTCTGAAAAAGTTAAAGTCCTTTCAATTGAAGAAGAAAATCAAGCCGAAATTTTAAAGGAATTAGGCTTACCAGCTAACGCTTCTTATTATAGAATCAAGCGTGTACGCTATTCTGAAGATACACCCTTTCTCGTACATATCACACATCTTCCCAAAAAGCTTGTTAAAGAGCCGCTCTCAAAGGACCTCACAGCTTATGCAAGTGTGTATGAACGAGTCCGTAAAGATTTTTCAGTAGACCTCTTCTCGTTGGCTTCTGTAGAAACAAATGAAATTGTCTTTCCCGAAGATGCTGAGTTATTGAACTTACTTCAATTAAGTTTTCGTGAACCCGCTGTTAAACAAGTTAAACATTCCTATCTCGCAGATGGTAGTGTTGCTGAATATATTATTAGTTATAAACATTGGAAATATTTCAAAACCAAAATAGAAGTAGAAGCCGAATAAATTTCAGCTTCTACTTCTATTTTTTTAATCTATGATTACTTGATTCGTAAATTTCAAGTACTCAATGTTAATTCCTTCTGTTTCAAAAATTACTACTTCATTTTGTCCTTGCTGTAAAAATTCTTTGGGACAATACAGCGAATGAATGGGTCCTATTTCCCAATAACGACCTAGATGATGGCCATTGACCACAACGAATCCTTTGCCGTAGCCTCGACAGTCAATATACGTGTCTGCTAGCTGTTCTAATTCAAATGTTACTTGATAAAATGAAGGCTGCAATGGATTTTTTCCAGCTGTGTAATCAATCTTGGCTAATTGCTCTTGTGAAAAAGTTAAGGGATAGTGTTGATAGCCTTGATGAAAATGAATGTCTTGCATCACTCCACCTCGAATTCCTTTACTTTGTGTCGGATTATTTAATTTAAAGCCATAATTAACGCGA
The DNA here is from genome assembly GCF_051712245.1 of Enterococcus sp. DIV1368f. NCBI lineage: Bacteria > Bacillati > Bacillota > Bacilli > Lactobacillales > Enterococcaceae > Enterococcus > Enterococcus sp. DIV1368f. The sequence continues at coordinate 617,080 of NZ_JBIOON010000001.1, read as the reverse complement.
CCTAAATTTTCCACTAAGATATCTAACACAAGTGTGTCTTTTTCAGTTTGCCCTGAAATCAGTAGCTCTTCTCCCACTGTCTCTTGATATTGGGTAGCAGCTAAATCTCCATCTACATAAATGTGTAAACGATCACTGGCCTCAACCACTTTTAGTTTATTTTCATGATGATAATTTTTTAAATCAAACGAATAAAGCAAGTAGCCATAGCCTGAGCCAGCTTCTTCCATACTTAATGGATACGCGGTGGTCTTCGGTGTCATCATTTGATCTTTTACTGCGAATAAGGATACGCTAGCAGTTACTGGAAAGCTTCCTAAATTCCCCAGTTTTTTCGTGCGTGGTTGTGCTTGCCAAACTTCTGGACATACTTCTTTAATTGCTTTTTGAACGGCATAATATTTTTCTGTTGGTTCTCCTGCTTCTGTTAATAAAGCATCATAATCATAGCTAGTGACTTGAGGTAAATCTTTTGCACCTCGCGCCGAACACCCGTTATAAAAGCCGAAATTTGTTCCTCCATGAAACATATAGAGATTTAAAGAACCCACTGCCAGCATATCTTTTACTTCTTTCGCCAAGTCGGTACCTTCTCGCTGAATCACTGGTTCGCCCCAACGATTGAACCACCCATCCCAGTATTCCATGCACATCAACGGCCATTTTTTACCATGACGAGTCATAAATTTTCTCAAAACGACAGCATTTTCTTTCGAATGACTACCAAAATTTCCTGTCACAAAAACATCCTCTTCAATTAACGTCCCCGCATCCAAAACCTCTTCCCAAGCGCCATCAGATGTAAAAAGAGGAACCTCAATCCCCAGTTCTTCCATTATCTGCTTGGTTTGTTGTAAGTACGCTTTCTCCATGCCATAGGACCCATATTCATTTTCAACCTGCATCATGATCACTGGTCCACCTTGTGTTATCTGCAGCGGTGCTAGTTTAGGCAGTAATACTTGAAAATAGTTACGAACTTTAGTCATAAAAATAGGATCTGTCGAACGTAATCGCACACCTTTTTCTTTCAAAAGCCATGCTGGTAAGCCACCAAACTCCCATTCTGCACAAATATAAGCCGAAGGACGCAGAATAACTAGTAAATTCAGTTTTTCTGCCAAGCGGACAAATGCTTCAATGTTTTTCATTCCTTCAAAATCGTATACGCCTTCTTCTGGTTCATGAATATTCCAAGGAATGTAGGTTTCTACTGTATTAGCCCCTAAAGCTTTCAGATTATAGAGGCTATCTTCCCATTGTCTAGGTGTCATTCGAAAGTAATGAATCGCCCCGCTAATAATTTTTATTGGTTGTCCATTTAATAAAAAGTCTTCTTTAATCTCAAACGTTTGCATCATTTTTCCCCTTTACCAGTATCTTTGCCATGATGGTTTTGCTAAACGCATTAAGGCTTCCATGTAAAAATAATCGCCCCATAAGTTGGGTTCATCAATCCCTTTTCCTTCTGCATGTGCGTAAACACCATGGAGTAGCAGTCCTTCATTTTCGGAATCATTTTGCGTACGATAATATTCTCCTAATTGATAAATCATTCCTTTGGCAAGCTCTTTCGCTTGAGGAAAAGCCTGTAGTTTGTCTGCTTCCAATAAACCACATGCCGCAATTGCCAGTGCCGAGCTATCTTTGTCAGATGGCATTTGGTCATTAAAATCAAAATCCCAATAGGGAATTAAATCTGCTGGCAAATGAGCTAGAAAAACCTCCACTATTTGTGGATAAATTTCCGGAAATCGTTGGGAATGGAGAAATGTTTCGTTTAGGGGAATCCCTAAAATTGCCCAACTTTGGCCTCGTGCCCAAATGGAAGTATCACTATGTCCTTGATGCGTAGCTCCATGTTTTGGTTTGCCTGTTTCTGGATCAAAATAATAGGTATGATAAGTTGTCGCATCGGATTTAATCACCGTTTTCATTAACGTATGATAGTGACGTGAGGCAATTTCCTCATAAACCCTATTTCCAGATAATTTAGTTGCTTCAAATAAAAGCGGTAAATTCATTAATGAGTCGATAATTAATCGATATTCTTTGGGATCACCATAATGGCCCCACGCTTGAATGAAGGAGCCATTTTCTTGGAATCGTGCTGACAATACTTCAGCGGCAGCTAGCACTTCTTGTTTACAGCGCTCATCACCGGTAATTTTATACCCAGCACCCGCCGATAGACTATATAAAAAACCAATGTCATGGTGGTCCAAAACAAAATGCTCCTCTAATCGTTGTTGAAAGCTGTCAATATTTTCCATTGCCAGTAAACGAAATTTTTCTTGGTGAGACCACTCATATGCCAGCCAAAGCATGCCTGTCCAAAAGCCATTGGTCCAATCATCGTTAGCTTTGAGACGATATCGACCATTCGTAGCACAAGCTGAAGGAAACTGTGTTCCGAAACGCTGCATATTTTTAGCAATTTTTGAAACGCATTCATTTAATTGCGTTTGAATCCATTCATCTGTGACATTTTCTCCTAGAGAGATCAGTCTTTGTTTATTTTCTTGACTACACATCTCCACCACTCCTTAACTTGTTAACATATTAACTTATTGTATTATAACGTAAAAGAAAATAAAAAGCGACCTTTCTTGATTATTTCTCTTAAAAACAAGAGCGTGGGACAAAAATCACTTTGGATTTTTGCTCCACGCTCAAAAACTGATAAACGGCGGGAACAGAACCAACACTACGCGTTGCTCCGATCTCAACAACTTCTAAGAGCTAAAGCTCTAAGAGTTGAAGGTCCTTCGGAAATAAGCCGAAATTGTTGAGAATCACGAAGAACGTAGTGATTCGATGATGAACAATACCTACTTGGTCTCCAAAAATCAAAGAGAAATTTTCGGAAATTTCTTCTTATTTCTCAGAGCTAAACGGTTCTGTCCCGACCTCTTGTTATTTATTCCGACCGAATACTTCAATTTGGGTCAACGCTGGAAACGGAGAAGAGTCCAGCGCTTTTCGTAAGCATGTTAATGTCAAAGTTTGTGTTGTTTTCATTGGGAACTTTATTTCTTGAAAACAGGCGGTATTCGTTGTGGCAACTACTCGTTCCTCACCATCTGAAAAAGCTAAAGTGACTTCCTCCCAATAGCTATCATGTGGGTAATCCGCCCGAAATAGCAAGCGGATCCAGTCCGTTTCTACAGGCCTGCCAAAGTCAATCGTTAACTGTGCCTCCTTTTGCTGGTTAATTCCCCAAGAAGCAAATGGATACGAGCCATGAGAAAGGTTACCAAACTTAGAATCAATCGCATTTTTCGCAAAGAAAACAGCATCGTCTCTCGTTTCAACGTTTGCATATGCATGAGGATAGGCTCCTGAATATTCTTTTTGGTCATGTGTATTCATAGAAAGATTTTGATAATTGTCTTTTTCAAACGTGTGCGCTTGTCGAACCATTATTTGGTGCCTTGCTGAATGAAAGGCCGTATCAACAAAAGCTTTTCGAGCAGATTCTTCTAATGGAATTTGATATTCCCAAACTTTTTCTTTTAGATAAATCAATGAAGGAGCCAAAGTTTCATCTAATTGAACCATCAAATAAGGGGTAGCCCCTGTATAAGTCACTACAATTTTATCGCCAACTTGATAAAGGTACTGTTTAATTGCTAATACCGCTAACGTGTCTCCCTCCGCCATGAATGGCGCTTCTGGCTTTTCGTGATCGATTCGGCCAGTAATAATCTGATTGTCTTTATTTTTCAATTCGATTTTTATCATTTTTTATTCCTCCCTTGTCACACCACCTACCAAACAAATCAGGCGATGCGTTCCTATTGGTAGCTCTTTTTGCAAATAAGGTAAACTTGTTCTTTGGAAAAACAACGATGTATTGGGTTCAGGTTGAAGAATACCTGCGTGGTCATACCCTTCAATTGCAACTATTTGCGAACCCAATTCTCCTGAATCGACTCTAGCCCACTCTTTACCAAGTTCTTTTTCTGAAAATTTTCCAAGTAACGGTAGACTAAATCCTCCTTCGCGCACTTTTAATGGAACCGATGTCACTATTTCATGTACTCTAACATGCCATTCTCCAAAAGGATAAATGGTTGTTTCAATTTCTACTTCTTGAAAAGGTAGCCATTTATAATAAACTTGCTCCTCTGTTAAATAAAAATCATGAACTTTCCCTTTAACACGAAAATATTCACCATCACGAGAAACAGCCAATACGTTATCAAAAGCCCCCTCCTCATAACACGCGCCAGCTTTGGGAACGCTAAAACCAAAGCGGCTAGAATAGACAAATTTACTATATTTAGCCGCGGCATGCGCTTGATTTTCAAGCCATAGTCCTGCAGGATAGCCGAGGACATGCGTTTTCATTTTAGGATGGATTAATAACATGTTTCCCTTTTCTATCAAACGCTTTTCTTCTCGTTTTATCGCCAGCGGTTCAGCACGCCAAAACGGATGGTCTTGATCCACAGCGAGCAACAAAAATGTTTTAAAGGCCCAATACGGAGAGCCTGGTGCGTTATAACCTTCTGCCATTACTAAATTTTCGTAATGATAGCCAATGGACAACCGACCATCATAAGTGAAAATAGTCTGTTGCATCCAACAGTGTAAATGTTTTGCTAACAGCGTTTTTATTTGTCCCCAAGGTAACGCCTCTACTTCTGCAAATATCAAAGCTGCGAAAAATGCACCTTGAGCAAACCGATACGTTTGACTACGTCCGTAAGGTAAAGCTTCGCCCTCCTCATCAAAATAGTACAGATAGTCCTGCGCGAACATAACGGCTCGTTCTGTAAAACGTTTCGCACGAACAGGATCTCTTTCTCGCATAAATTTGACATAAATCAAACTATAATAATGAAAAGCAAACGAAATATAATAATCTCTTTGCGTAGTTTTACCATCCATATACCAACCATCACCTAAATACATGCGTTCAATCAACGCCAATTCTTCCTCTAGTTCCGCTTGGTTAATCACTTGTCCACATTCCTCGAGTGCCAAACGAATGAGCACTTTGAAAAACGTCCAATTATTTTTAGGAATTTTACAACCAAGTGCTTTATTTAGCCAAACCATGATATTTTCTTGCTGTTTCTCAGAAAAACAGGCCCAAAAATATGTCTTATGAAGCAATAAAGTTAAAGATAATGCTGCTGCTTCCACAATATATTGATCATAATCAACAATATCGCCCCAATAGTCTGGGGATGACGGATCGGTACCTGCGATTAATTTTTCCACATAAGCATCTCTTAAAACATCATCTTTACAAGCAACCCAATACGGTCCAATTCCCCATAATGGTCGAATGAGCGCTTCCATTTCAGCATGTTGCTGATCATAGACAGCACCACTGGACCCAAAATTCACGCCAGGTTTTTCTGATGTTAAAATAGCCGTTTTTAAAGGTGTCATGATTGTTTCAAAAGCTTCCAAATATGCTTCTCTGGTCAAAAAAAGATTACTTTTTAACGATTCCATGCTTTTCGCCCCCATTAGTTTAATTCAAAGAATAACAAGAGCACTTATTTTTTTCAACTATCGTTTAATGAATAAAACGACGTATTATGAGAGCAGAATTTCACTTCCCTTGAACTTAACATATTAATTTTTTCTTTATTTTTGTTGAGCCTTGAGCTATTCACTTTATCCAACAAAACTTCCTTTATCAAAAATGAATAATAAATGAAAAATAAGCAGTCTAACGCAGGAAATTCTCATAATAAATATTTAAAAAAAAAGAGTCTATGACAAAAATCCAAAGGGATTTTTGTCATAGACTTAAAATATGAGAGAAAAGACATCAAAAGTAATGGTCTGATTAACCTTCACAAGTTTTATGATGCTTTTCAAGATATCATTTTAATACAATTTTACGCCTTGCGGTTTACAATAAAAGAGTAAATTGCGATACAGATAATCGCTCCTAGCAACGCTGAGATAATTGGAAAGCCGCCGATGACTGGTCCTAAAGAAGGCAACAAGAGTGATGCTACCCAACTTCCTAAAAAGCCCACGATAATATTTCCAATAATGCCACCTGGCACGTCTTTTCCTAAAATTGCGCCAGCAATTGCGCCAATAATTCCTCCGACAATTAATGCCCATAGAAAGCTAAACATTTGAAAAACCTACCTTTCATAGTTGATTTTTTTAGTTAATTTTCCTACTTTAAGGATAAAACAGAAAGCAGACTTTTTCAAAAGATAGGACTTTTCAGAAGTCAATTTATTCTTCTACATAAGCTAAACGATAGGATACTGTGCGACCAAAAGAAAATACTTGCAAACCTTGTAAGCGATCTGATTTCAAGTAACCAATGGCTCCTTGGAATAGTGGTAAAACACCAGCATCTTTTTCAATTAATGTTTTTTCTAAACTTAGTAATTCATTCCAGCGTTTTTCAGGTTCATTGGCGTAATCTTTTCTAACTTTTTGGAGACCCGCATCATACGCTGAATCGTTATAACCAGAAGTATTTAAGCCACTTTTTGAGTCATAAAATTCTAAAAAATTAATGGGATCAGCATAGTCAGGTGTCCATGTTCCAAAGGCTAAATCGTAATTACCTGCTGTTTGTAAATCCAAACGATTTTGCAAAGGCAGTGATTTTAATTTGATTGTTAAACCTGGTAAATTTTGTTGCAATTGCCCTTGAACAAATTCAATGGTTTTCTTGGCAATCGCTGAGTCCGCTGAGATTAGTTCCAATTCAATTTTATCTTTGCCCAACTCTTCTTTCGCTTTGGTCCAGTTAGCTTGGGCTTCTTTAATATTATATGGCAATAAATCACCATTTTCTTTACGGAAATCTTCACCTGTATCTGGATTTTTTGCAAAATTAGCTGGTACAAAACCATTTAAAGCTGTCGAGCCATCTCCTAAAATTTCTTTTGCAAAAGTTTCTTTGTCAATCGCTTGTAAAAAAGCTTTTCGAACATGTTCGTTGCCGGTAATTTCACGGCGATGATTTGGGCTTAAATAACCCACCATGGCTTTAGGCACAAAATGCGCTTGTTTTGACTCTTTATACTGAAGTGCATAAGTATCTGCTAAAACAGTGTAATCTAAATCGCCATTATCAAAAAGATTGGCTCCTGTGCCAATTTCTTTCACTACTTGAACATCAATTTCATTCAATTTTACGTGTTCTTTATCCCAATAATGATCATTCTTCTTCAATTTCCAAGTTTCGGAATTGCCATCCCAGCCTGAAATTACAAACGGCCCATTGCCAACAAAATTATCTGCAGAAGTCCCATAGGCAGTACCTTTTTCTTTGGCAAAGGCTTCATTTTTAGGCATAAAAGGTGTTCCAACTAAGACTTGGGCTAAATAAGGAATTGGATTTTCCAATGTTAGTTCTAGTGTCTGGTCATCGATTGCTTTGACACCAAATTCTTCCATCGTGGCTTGTCCTTCCCGCACCGCACGCCCATTTTTAAAAATATCCATTTGATTACTGCTACTTGAACCATACGTTGGATCGACCACGTTTCTAAACGCAACTACAAAATCCCCTGCTTTAACAGGATCCCCGTTTGTCCATTTTGCCTCTCGTAACTTGAATGTATAGACTAACCCGTCTTCACTAACTTGTGGCTCTGCTTTCGCCATAGCTAGCTCAGGATCTCCGTTTTTATCTTGTCGATACAAGCCTTCAACTACTTGACCAATCATATCGGAACTATAGACATCTGTATAATGAGCGCTGTCTAATGTCGAGAGTTCACCACCAGATGCGACGTTAATTTTCTGTGTAGCTGCTTCATTCGAGGTCGTTTTCGAACCGCCACTTCCACATGCTGCTAAAACCAAGCCCAGTGCAACAAGTCCGATTAACCACTTTTTCTGTTTCATACCAAAACTCCTCCTTCTGTTCAAACAACTTACCTACATTTTACATGATTTTCCATACATTTGTCCTTTTTCAGCACTTACTTTTTGAAAGAAAAATATTTTTTTAAGAATAAGAGTTGACAGATATTTTTTCTGGTGGTACAGTATTGAAAAACAGAGAACAGAAGAGTAACTGTTTCCTTTAGTGAAGAGAGTCTTTGGTTGGTGGAAAAAGACGTAAAGAAACAGCGAACCACATCTGGGAGTTGACTTTTTGAACCCTTAGTAGGAAAGTCCGGGACCACTCGTTAACAGGCGAAGTTATGAACTTCATAAGGTTCGTGTTGCGAAACACGAATAAACTAAGGTGGAACCACGATAATTGATTATTCGTCCTTTGGCTAGTCAGCCAAAGGACTTTTTTGTTTTTTTAGATGCACTTTTCAATCTGAGAGAGTGCCTCAACTGCTCAAGTCTGTTGTCCTCTTTTCCATATGCTTAATGGGATAATCTAGAAAAGCAACAGGTTTTCTGTTCCGTTCGAACAATTTCATACTTACAAATCAAGGCTTAGGACATAGTAATTTAGCTCTTCCTTTACAGAGACTTTTTCATTGGCTGAAAGAAAAAGATGGATTCTTCTTTACTCACACCTAAAAGATGTTTTTCTGAATCCTTTAGTAAGAAAAAACGGTGACTCTATCGTTAACAGAGAGTAGTTGTCAACGCAACTACATAAGGCTTATCTTGTGAAAGATAAGTAAATTGAGGTGGCACCACGAATGCGATTCGTCCTCTTGGCTCACAGCCAAGAGGCTTTTTTGTTTTTTAATAAAAATTGTTGGAGGAAAAAATGATGGATTATATTTTAGAAATTTTACCTGCTTTAGTTAGCGGAGCTGGCATGACACTGAAAGTCTTTTTCTTTACACTCCTTGGCTCGATTCCACTGGGGATCATCATTGCCTTTATTTTACAAAGTTCGTTTAAACCTTTACGTTACTTAATTAACCTCTACATTTGGTTAATGCGCGGCACTCCGCTATTGTTACAATTAATTTTTGTTTTTTACGGCTTACCATTAATTGGTATTGTCTTTGAACGTTACGATGCAGCCTTATTCGCATTTATTTTAAATTATGCTGCGTACTTTGCTGAAATTTTTCGCGGGGGGATTCAAGCAATTCCCCAAGGTCAATATGAAGCTGCTAAGGTTTTACGTTTAACACGTTTTCAAACAGTCACGCGAATTATTTTGCCACAAGTTGTTAAAATCGTGCTGCCTTCCGTAGGAAATGAAATTATCAATTTGGTCAAGGATACTTCTCTTATTTATGTACTTGGCTTAGGCGATCTTTTACGTGCTGGTAAAATTGCGATGAGCCGCGATGTTACATTAGTGCCATTAGCTTTAGTGGGAGTGATTTATTTACTCTTTACGGCAATTTTGACTGTTGCTTCTAAGAAAATTGAAAAATTCTATCAATATTATAAATAGGAGGACTCTACCATGTTAACTATTAAAAATTTAACCAAACATTTTGATAACCGGACCATTATTGATCACTTAAATTTAGAAATTCCAGAGGGTAAAATTTTAACGATTGTTGGTCCTTCAGGCGGCGGAAAAACCACTTTACTTCGTTGTTTAGCTGGTTTAGAAACCATTGATTCTGGTGAGCTTTTGTTGGATGGTGTTCCTTTCAATCCTGCTGAAATGGACAATGCCGATCAAGTGGTTGGGGTCGTTTTCCAGGACTTCCAACTTTTCCCTCACTTATCAGTTTTAGAAAACATTACCTTAGCACCTACATTAGTACTAAAAGAAGAAAAAGCAAAAAGTCAGCAAGAAGCTTTAGAATTACTGGAAAAATTGGGCTTAGCTGGTAAAGAAAAACTCTATCCGTACCAACTTTCCGGTGGACAAAAACAACGAGTTGCACTTGCTCGTGCCTTAGCAATGAAGCCAAAAGTTCTTGGGTACGATGAACCAACGAGCGCGCTAGATCCAGCTTTACGCCAACAAGTGGAAGAAGTTATTTTAGATTTACGGAAACAAGGCATGACACAGATTGTCGTGACCCACGATATGGCTTTCGCTGAAAAAATTGCAGACAATCTTTTGACGGTTGCCCCCGTCCAATAGAAAGGAGTTTATGATGAAAAAGAAATATTCTTTAGCCTTGCTGGTTATCTGTTGTAGTTTACTCCTATTTGCAGGTTGTGGTAAAAGAAAAAGCAACGAAGATCAATGGACACGGATTAACGAAGAAAAACGGATTATTATTGGCTTAGATGACTCCTTTGTGCCCATGGGTTTTCAAGATAAATCAGGCAAAATTGTCGGCTTTGATGTCGACTTAGCCAAAGCGGTTTTTAAACTTTATGGCATTTCCGTTGACTTCCAACCGATTGATTGGTCTATGAAAGAAACAGAATTACAAAATCAAACCATTGATCTTATTTGGAACGGCTACACTAAAACGAGCGAACGGGCCGAAAAAGTTCAATTCACACAACCTTACATGACGAACGACCAAGTACTTGTTTCTTTAAAAGAAAAAAACATTGCAACAGCGAGCGACATGCAAGGCAAAATTTTAGGGGTTCAAAATGGCTCTTCTGGCTATGATGGCTTCGAAAGTCAGCCGGACGTTTTGAAAAAATTTGTTAAAGACCAAACGCCTATTTTATATGACGGCTTTAATGAAGCTTTCTTAGATTTAAAATCTGGCCGAATTGATGGGCTCCTAATTGATCGCGTCTACGCCAACTACTATCTTTCCCACGAAGATAATTTAAAAAACTATACTATTTCTCATGTCGGCTATGACAATGAAGATTTTGCTGTGGGCGTCCGCAAATCAGACAATCAATTAGTCCAAAAAATCAATACTGCCTTTGAAACGTTACGAAAAGATGGCACCCTTAGTAAAATTTCTCAAAAATGGTTTGGAGAGGACGTTACAAATCATTAAAAGTTGACCAATAAAAAATCCTGAAGCTCTCAAAATCGAGAGTTTCAGGATTTTTTTATCCAATTGTTTCTTCAAATTGTTGAGTGATTCGATACGTTTTCGGTTTCTTTCCTTGAACTTGAATATACGCTTGTTTTTCTAATGTTTCCGTTATTCGCTTAACTTTTCCGTAGGACCAGTTTTGATTTTCTTGAATCTCTTTAATCGACACACTTTCGGTGCCATTTCTAAACATATGTGCTTGAATTAATAAAAATAGAACACTACATTCATCTTCAGGTAACTCTGAATGTTTTAACCATTGCGTGGCTCTTTTCAACTGATTAGTCCATGTTCTCAGCTCTTCTAAAATTTCCGTTTGTCCTAATAAGATAAATTCATACATCGTCTGAACAAAAAGAGTTACTTCTCCTCTATTTCTTGGATTTGTGACTTCGGAAAAAGCTTTTTCATATTTTCTCTTATTATGGGTTACGGCATTGGAAACAGTCAATCCTGTCAGTGGATCCAATTTTCTAGAGAGATAGTTAGACATCAAAAAACGGCCCATTCGTCCATTCCCATCATAGAAGGGATGAATATACTCAAAATAGTAATGACTGATACAACATTTAAGTAAGCTTGGTAGTGCTGATTGATTCATAAAAAGGATAAGTTTTTCTAGATCAGCTATAATACTTTCTTCGTTGGAACTACCTTGATGAACAACTTTGTCTTTATCACTGATATACACAACAGATTTCCTAAATAATAAACCATCTGGATAGTCTTCTTCTTGGATATCAGCTTTAAAGAGTTCATCATAGATTTCTCTAAATTGACCTAATGTTTCTATTTTTAGCATTTTATCAGTCACAATACCTTTATACATGTTTACAATGCCCTGAAATCTTTCAGTTGAATTAGCATTTAATTTGTGTAAAACTTTGCTAATATCTTTTCTTGAACTTTTAACCCCTTCAATTTCATTCGTACTTTGTATCTCTTCAATCAATTGATAAAAAAAGATATTTTTTTGTACAATTTTTGGTAATTTATGTATATATCTCATTATTTCTTGAGAATTTTTCATAATTTTTTCTTGTAATACGCTGTGTTGAAGTAAAGGAACGTAGAATAACTCATAGGTTTCTTTTGTTTTCCGTTCTTCTTTGTCAAAGGGGTGGATAAATAACTTAGTTTGTAAAGTAGAATCAAAATTTAAACGTTCTTGATATTTCTTTTCAAAAGAATCTCTATTTTTATAAAAATCTACTTTTAGTAATTTATATGTCATTATACCCCTCTTTTCTTATTCTAAATTACAAAAAAACGTTTTTTTGTAATTTAGAATACCTTTCACTTAAATTTAACATTCAAAATTACAAAATTCAACTATTTTATAATTTTAAATTTACATAGAAAATTTAGCAAATTCTAACTTATGAAGAACTTTTATTTTTGCTACACTAGTAAAAGTCGAGAGAATTTGTCCTTTTTCTACCTAGAACAATCATTACTCTCAATAAATGAAAGGAGAAAAAAATGCCTACTAATAAAAAAGAAGGAATGCTTTTTACTACGTTAATGTGCTTTCTGATGGTTTTCGGAATGAGCACCTATAATTTATTATTGCATGGAGAATTTTCATTGTACGCCTTATCAAAAGGTTTGCTTCCTGGATTTATCGTTGCTTTTATTTTAGACGTTTTCATCGTTGGTGTCTTAGCTAAGAAAATCGCTTTTTCTTTACCCTTTAATAAAGAAAAACGGCTATTACTTATTCTGACCATTTCGAGTCTCATGATTATCGGCATGGTGACTTGTATGTCTTTATTTGGCTTATTAATGGAAGGCCAGACGTTGTCACTAAGTGCGTATTTCCAAGCTTGGGGCCTGAACTTTATTGTTGCCCTTCCTTATCAATTGCTGATTGTCGGTCCCTTTTCACGTATGATTTTAACCAATTACCAACAACGACAAACTTAGAAAATAGATTTTCATTATTTATTGACTTTTACTATACAAAAAAGAAATGAAAAAATGTATTACGCCTCCAAAATTAGAACAAAAATCTAACTTTGGAGGCGTATTTAAACTAGCAAAATATGATTATACATTCAAGAACAAATTAGTAAAATCTTATCAAAATGGAGAAAAGATGCTACCGAACACTGGGCAAAGCAATTTAATATCTCTTCATATTCCACAGTACAAAAATGAGTCAAAATAGTAGAAAACTTGATTTTAAAGTCCTTCATCAAAAAACTGCCAACGGATAATCCTGAATTTAAGTATTCTCAACATGATCAGAGCAGAACATCCTAATTAAAAATGATGCTCTAGCTGAATCCTTTTCTTGATTTGTTTAATGATGAAGTTTTATCCTTTCCATATTGCTAAACACTCGAATATAAAAGTGATTCTTGACAAAAGAAATTAATAAATAGGCTTATTCTTCTAATTATCAGCGAAGCAAAACGAAACTTTGGTTCAGTACTGTGAACGGTTCATTTCATAAAAATACCGACTAGATTTCTCCAGCCGGTATTCGAGCTCAATTTTGTATTTTACTAAAAAATCCCATTTTTTAATTTAGACTTCTTCTTCAATGATAAAACGTGGTCGCCCCTTAACTTCGGAATAAATTTTACCAATATATTCACCCACAATAGACAGACTGATTAATTGAATTCCCCCTAAAAACCAGATACTGATGATAAGAGAAGACCAACCAGCTTCAACATTTCCTGTAAAATGTTGTATCAAACTATAAATCATATAAAAGATACCAATTAATAAAGTAATAAACCCTATGTTTCTAACCATTTTAATTGGTACAATTGAAAAGGAAGTAATGCCTTCCATAGCAAAATTAAGCATTTTTTTTAGCGGATATTTTGACTCACCAGCTACTCGAATATTTCTTGAATAATAAACTTTTGTACTAGGAAATCCAACTAATGGAACCATCCCTCTTAAAAATAAGTTTTCTTCTTTAAAAGTTAGTAATACCTTAGTCGCCCGATTGCTCATCAAACGAAAATCTGCATGGTTTGGTACGGTATTCACACCTAGTTTATTCATAAATGAATAAAACATTTCTGCAGTTTTTCTTTTGAACGCGGTATCTGTATCACGATTGCTACGAACGCCATAAACAACATCGTTTCCATCATGATAAGCATCAATCATTCCCTCAATTGCCTCGACATCATCTTGTAAATCTGCATCAATCGTAACAATCATATCTGCAAATTGAACTGCTGTCGTCATACCAGCTAAAAGTGCATTTTGGTGACCAAAGTTACGACTAAATTTAAGACCTTTAAAATGTTCTTCTTGTTCAGATAGTCTTTTAATAATAGCCCATGTTTTATCTTTACTACCATCATCCACAAACAAAATGGAACTTTCTGTGCTTACTTTATTCTTAGCAATCATTCGTTTTAAAAAATCCAACAATACCTTGCTAGAAATAGGTAGTACTTCCTCTTCATTATAACATGGTACTACTATAAAAAGTTTTGACATTTTCTTTTTTCCTCCTATTAGTTGCTGTTAACACACTTTCCCATCCAATTGCTGAAAGTAAATAGAAAAATGGTAAAAATTGAATTAAATAGCGTGAGCGACCACCTTCAAATAATAGTAGAAACATCATAGCTCCAATAATAGTAAGCTTTATGATAATTTCTCTATATGAAATTTGTTTTTTATCAAAGGAGACCGTTGTTAAGTACATACCAAATAACGTAAATATCCATAAAATTTGCATATAAAAACGGAGTGTCCGTGTTCTTTTTCCTTGCTGATAGTAAAAATCTCTGAAAAAACTCTGAAATTTAGATTTAGATTTATTTTCTGGTTTTTGAGGAGTTCCATCTCTTCCCCAACCAAAATCACCACGATCAGTATTATTAAAATGCTTTTTGATAATAAATTTCAGATAACCACCTACTCCATAATCTTGAAGTCTTTTTTTTATTGTCTTCCCTGCATACTCTTTCCTTTCCTTAGTTGTTTTGAGCTTACTCATGGTTGATACATCTTGTGAGTTATAACCGCCACTTCCAGTTAAACCCATCATCATCCAATGTGTCATAGGGAATTGTTTTTCTTTATCATATTGAATAACCGTCTGTTGATTTTTATAAATAGTAAATGTAGTTACTGAACTTACCATTCCTATAACAAATAAACAAACACTGAGTATGTTAACATATTTCCTGTTTTTTTTGTAATTTGCAACAAAAATTACTATAAATACTATTGTCCAAGCAATTAAAAATATAATTGCAGAAGGTTTAATCAAAAAGGTAATTCCACATAATATCCCTAAAAAAAGAATACATATAAAATGATGTTTATTCTTTTTTCCAAGAAAAGAATAAACCAATAGTACTAAAGAAACAAACATAAAGGAAAGACTATCAGTATAAAGAACTAATAACCATGGTGATAATGCTAGACTAAACATAGATAGATATAAAACTAGATAACTAACCCTTTTCGAAAAAAGTCTATTAGCTGCTACTGTTAATACACCTATACCCGTATCTAAAACAACGATATTCAATAACTGCCAAAAAAGCCATGTATTACCAATATTAGGAGAAAAGTGATTTACTAAATTAATAATTCCCAACATTAAAAAAAAGAAAAAAGAATTATTAGGATACATTGATAAATAATTGCTAATGGATTCATTGGTTACATCTAAGTTTTTTAGCCCATTAAAAATACTACCAACATCCCAACCAATTGGGGCGGTAGTTACTACTACAATAATTATTTGGAAAACAACTGTAATGGCAATCAATATAAATGTTATTTTTTTCAGATGTTTTTTCAAAAAAAATATCATATTCTCAAAAAAAATAAGGAATCTTTTTCTATAATGGCTAGAAACTATCAACATTGTCATAGCAACTATTATAAATAGAATACAAATCAGGTGAGACGCTTTTAATTCTGACAAGTTTAAATTATCGGATTGAACAGCTCCAAAAATAGTCAATAAAATGACTAATGAACTGACTATATTTATCAATTTAAAAATTGAATTTTCTATTTTCATTATCTTTATCCTTTCTCATAAACCTCCAAATAGAATACACTAACAATTAAAAAAATTTCTTATTTTTATAAAAAATAAATAATGCAAGGAAATTGTAACATGAAATATCCTATTCATTCTTATATAAATTTCCGATAGTCTCTAGCTAGAAACTATCGGAAATTTCATATGAGTATAAATGAATATTACTAGTTAGTATTAAAACATATAACTTAATTTGCAACAATATTTACTAATTTATCTGGAACAGCAATCACTTTGCGCACTGTTTTTCCTTCAATAAATTCTTTAACAGCTTCATGGTTCATTGCAATTTGTTCTAATTCTTCTTTGCTTAACCCACGAGCGACATTTTGTTTGCCACGTAATTTTCCGTTCACTTGGAAAACTACTTCCACTTCATCTTCTACTAAGGCCGCTTCATCATAGGTTGGCCAAGGGACATAAGTTAAACTTTCCTCGTTACCTAAAATTTGCCATAGTTCTTCACCAATATGTGGCGCGATTGGCGCAAGTAATTGGACAAAACCTTCCACATATTCATAAGGTAAAGCATCCACTTTATTGGCTTCATTCACAAAAACCATTAATTGAGAAATCGCTGTATTAAAGTGCAAGTTTGCCATATCTTCTGTCACTTTTTTAACCGTTTGATGATAAACTTTCGTTAAACGGCCATCATTAATTGTGGTAATTCGGTCACGCATTTTGCCTTCTTCATCAACAATCAGACGCCAAACGCGATCTAAGAATTTACGACTTCCTTCTAATCCATTTTCATTCCAAGCAATGGAAGCATCTAATGGGCCCATGAACATTTCATAAAGACGTAATGTATCCGCACCATATTTAGCCACCACATCATCGGGATTTACAACATTGCCACGTGATTTAGACATTTTTTCGTTGTTTTCTCCTAAAATCATACCTTGGTTGTATAATTTTTGGAAAGGTTCTTTGGTAGGAACCACACCAATATCATATAAGAATTTATGCCAAAAACGAGCATAAAGTAAATGCAACACCGCATGTTCGGCACCACCAATATAGATATCAACTGGTAACCAACGTTTTAATTTTTCAAAATCAGCAATTTCATTTTTATTATGAGGATCAATGAATCGTAAGTAATACCAAGAGCTTCCAGCCCATTGTGGCATAGTATTCGTTTCACGTTTTCCCTTCATGCCAGTTTCAGGGTCGACGACATTGACCCATTCATCAATGTTTGCTAATGGCGATTCCCCAGTTCCACTTGGGCGAATATCCGATGTTACTGGTAAACGTAAAGGTAACTCAGATTCAGGAACCGTTGTGGTTGTTCCATCTTCCCAATGGATCACAGGAATTGGTTCACCCCAGTAGCGTTGACGAGAGAATAACCAGTCACGTAAACGATAAGATACTTCTTTTTTCCCTACGTGATTTTCTTCTAGCCACTCATTCATTTTAGCGATGGCTTCTGCTTTGTTTAATCCATTTAAGAAATCAGAATTGATATGCGGTCCATCACCTGTATAGGCTTCTGTTGTAATGTCACCACCTGCGATTACTGGTAGGATATCAATGCCAAATGTTTTCGCAAATTCGTAATCCCGTTCATCATGCGCTGGGACCGCCATGATTGCGCCTGTGCCATAGCTTGCTAAAACATAATCGCCAATCCAAATTGGAATTTCTTGGCCATTGACTGGATTTATAGCATACGCACCTGTGAAAACACCTGTTTTTTCTTTTGCTAAATCCGTTCTATTTAAATCAGATTTTTTTGAGGTTTCTTCAATATATGCTTCTACAGCTGCTGTTTGTTCAGGTGTCGTAATTTTTTTCACTAGTTCTAGTTCAGGAGCTAGAACAGTATAGGTTGCACCGAACAAGGTATCAGGACGGGTTGTAAACACCGTGAAACTTTCTTCTGTGCCAGCGACTTTAAAGGTCACATTGGCTCCTTCAGAACGTCCAATCCAATTTCGTTGCATATCTTTAATACTTTCTGGCCAATCAACAAGCTCTAGATCTTCTAATAAGCGATCTGCATAAGCAGTAATTTTCAGCATCCATTGACGCATTGGTCGGCGAACCACATCATAACCGCCACGTTCACTTTTTCCATCAATGACTTCTTCATTTGAAATAACAGTTCCTAGTTCAGGTACCCAGTTAACCGCAACTTCTGCTTCATAAGCTAACCCTTTTTCATATAATTTTGTAAATATCCATTGTGTCCATTTGTAATATTCAGGATCAGTGGTATTAATTTCGCGATTCCAATCATAGCTGAATCCTAGTGAATTAATTTGGCGACGGAATGTTTCGATATTTTTCTTAGTAAATTCAGCTGGGTCATTTCCTGTGTCTAACGCATATTGTTCTGCTGGCAAACCAAACGCATCCCAGCCCATTGGATGCAACACATTATAGCCTTGCGCACGTTTCATACGTGAAAGAATATCGGTTGCTGTATAACCTTCCGGGTGTCCTACGTGTAAGCCTTGTCCAGATGGATAGGGAAACATATCTAATGCATAAAATTTTTCTTTATTTGGGTCGTCCAATGTATTGAAACAATTGTTCTTAGCCCAATATTTTTGCCATTTCTTCTCAATCTCTTTGTGATTGTAGCTCATGTTATTCCTCCTAGTAATATAAAATTTTTCATTCTTAAAATTTGCCACCTGCAGCCATTGTCACTATTCTGACTTAAACTAGCCACTTAGTGATAAAAAAAAGTCCTATAGGAAAAATTCCTATAGGACGTGAACATACAAATGCAACGTGGTACCACCTAAATTCGTCAAAGAAACGGTCAGTCACCGTCACCTTAACCTCAAACGTCTTAACGATCGTCACCGACTTTTCCTACTTGGTTTGTTCAAAAAAGTAACTTAAAGGCGAGTTCAAAAGCTTCTGTACGTATTTCCACCAGCCATACGCTCTCTATCACATGGTTCTTTCTACTATTCCTTCTCATTGTTTTTTTCTATTATAAGACTCATGTTACCAAAGATAGCTATTTTTTTCAATCTTAAATTAACCAACTTTTAAAGTTTGACCAATATAAATTGTATCCCCGCTTAAGCCATTTAATTGTTTGATTTTTTGGATGCTGATTCCGTATTGCATTGATAAGCCCCAAAGTGAATCACCGCTTTTAACTGTATGGCGTTTGCCTGATGCACTATTTGTTGAAGAAGCATTGCCACCTGCAGAAGCGCCTTTTTTCACGATAATTGTTTGACCAGCAAAAATTAAATCGCCTTTGATCCCGTTCCATGAACGTAGATTAGCAACACTCACGCCAAACTGTGCAGAAATTTTATTCAACGTATCGCCTGATTTAATCGTGTAGGATGTTGTCGCACCGCCACCATTATTCGTAGGCTTGTTCGTATTCGTTGAACCTGAGTTGGCGCCTTTTTTCACGATAATCTTTTGACCAGCAAAAATCAAACTACCGCTGATGTTATTCCAGGCTTGTAAGTTAGCCACACTAACACCGAATTGTGCAGAAATTTTGTTCAAGGTATCGCCTGATTTAATCGTGTAGTACGTATTCGTTCCTGATTGATTATTGTTAGAGCCACCGTTGCCTGAGCCGCCGGTGTTACCTGAAGTACCTTTTTTCACAATAATTTTTTGACCAGCGAAGATTAAATCGCCAGAAATGCCATTCCATGAGCGTAAATTAGCAACACTCACGCCATATTGGGCGGCAATTTTGTTCAAGGTATCGCCTGATTTAATTGTGTAGTACGTATTCGTTCCTGATTGATTATTGTTAGAGCCACCGTTGTTTGAGCCACCAGTGTTACCTGAAGCACCTTTTTTCACGATGAGCTTTTGACCAACGAAAATTAAATCGCCAGAGATGCCATTCCATGAGCGTAAATTAGCAACGCTCACGCCATATTGCGCGGCAATCTTATTCAAGGTATCCCCTGATTTTACAGTATAGTACGTGTTCGTTCCTGATTGATTATTGTTAGAACCACCGCTGCCTGAGCCACCAGTGTTACCTGAAGCACCTTTTTTCACGATAAGTTTTTGACCAACGAAAATTAAATCGCCAGAGATGCCATTCCATGAGCGTAAATTAGCAACACTCACACCATATTGCGCGGCAATTTTATTCAAGGTATCCCCTGATTTTACAGTATAGTACGTGTTCGTTCCTGATTGATTGTTAGAGCCGCCTGTTCCTGGGTTAACTGTTCCGCCCCCAGTATTTCCACCAGAAGATGGTGTATCATATTGAGTTAAGTTATATGCGGTAATTACATTATTTAATTTAGCATTGTAGCTAGGATCTGTCGCATAACGACCTGTTAACCAAGCAGTTGCATCGCGATACGAGCTTGTATTGCTTTTCCAAGCCCCAGCATAATAGTAAACGCCCGCTTGGAAAGAAGTTGTTTTTAGCACGTGCGCATTATCTTGGAATGATTCCATGTAAGAAGGATATTTACGGAAAGGTTCTTTTTTCACTAACCATTTGCCGTTTAAATATTCCCATGTATCCATATAGACAGATTGTCCATTGTAGCTGCCTTTAATCCCAAATAAGTTATAGTTTGGTGCCTTAGATAGCGTACTTGCTCCCCAACCACTTTCAACGATTGCTTGAGCCATCATCACTGATGCATATAAATCATTGGCTTGCGCAATAGGTTGTGCACAACGAGCTAACTCGGCAATAAATTCTGAAGGACTTTGCGTCGGTGATAACGCTGAAAAAGTTTGCGCAGAAGCTACTCTAGCTTCTGGTACTTTTACTTCATCATCGGGTGTAACCGCAGGCGCTGCTTCAGACTCGGTTGCTGAAGGAGCTACTGGCGTGATTTCTGCTACTGAAGAATCAGTCGTTCCTGATTCCACAGGTGTAGTTGAATCAACTGTTGGTTGCTCGGTACTTGGTGTTGTTGGTGTTTCTGTTGATGATTCAGTTGTCGATTCAGTCGTTGTTGACGAATCCGTTGTCGGTTGTTCCGCAGTTCCTGGCGTAGTTTCTGTTGTTGGTGTCTCTACTAAGCCAGTTTCCGTAGTAGGTGCTTGGGCAACTTCCGCATTTGTTGGCTGCTCTTCTGTTGCCTCAGCAGTCACTGGTAGTAACGCAACGGGCGTTCCTACAGATGAAACAATTAACGCCGAGCTGAATAAAGTAGTGCTCTTCTTCCATTGTACTGGCGTTTTCTTTCTTTGTTGTGCTTTCCTTCTTTCGATACGTGACATTGATTCTTTCTTCATTGATACGTCCCCAACTTTCCTTTTTTAACTTTTATATGTAAATGTAATTTTTTAGTTTTGTTATTATAACAAGTATACCTTTTTTTCTGGCTAATTAAAAACACTTCAACAAAATTTCATATTACTGTAACTAGATTGTAAAGAAGTAATGTTTTTTAACATGGATTTACTCTCTTGTTACTACTCGGAAAAAACTGCGACTTTAGTTGTAGATGCTTCTTTACCTTAGTCTGATTTTTTTAATTTCTCTTGTTATTCGCTCAAAAAGAAATTATAGTTTAAGATGAGAAATGAATCGTGTAGAAAGAGGGAGCGGAATGAATAAAGAACATTTTATTATTGAGCTGAAAATTTATTTAAAAGCGTTAAATCCAAAAGATCAAGCTATTATTCTTGCGAAATACAAGGCGTTATTTGATGCTCGTGTTGCGGAAGGCGAAACAGAAGAACAAGTGGCAAAATCATTGGGGAAACCACGGGTTATCGCAGAAGAAATTTTAAAAGAACAAGGCATTGAATTGACGGAACGAAAAATTGAAAATAATGGCTGGCAAGAAATTCCAGCGGCTACACCTGCTTATGATCATCCCTATGAAGAAGAATCTGAATTTTACTATGATAATGATTCTCCATACTATCAACGACCACAGCATCGGCCGCTAACCCGATTTTTCCAAGTGCTTGGTATTTTCTGTTTAAATTTTTTCTTCATGTTTTGGGTTATTTTAGGGATTGCCTTAATGTACGTCGGTTGTGGCATTGCCGGAGCTGCAACTTTATTTTCACCAATTTATGGTATTTATAGTGTTATTACCCAAGCAAATGCCGCTTCCTTTTTCCAATTATCTATGAGTCTCTTTTTATTTGGTGCATCAATCATTGGTTGGTTACTGTTTCTACCAATTTTAAAATTTTCAGCACATGTCTTTAAGCGTTATTTCCAATGGAACATTGCTGTTTTACGAGGTGATATCTAATGAAAAAAACAACAGGGATTCTCTTATCCATTGCTGTCTTAGCGATGCTAATTGGTGGATCTGGCGCCGTCTATTATTACAAGCAAGCGGAAAAATCAGTCACGCCGCTAAAAGAAAGTTATACACTAAAAAATAAACAAGCAGGCGAAGAACTTCACTTATCCTTAAAAGGCAAAGGCCCTTATACCATTTATAAAACTGATAGTAACAACATGGGATTACGATCACCGAATAATGCCTTTTATTCAAAAGCTGAAGGCACCTTAGATGTCAAAGAAGAAAAAAATAAAATAACAGCAACCATCAATACCACTCGTACACAAAACCAACCCGAGTTGTCATTTTTTAATATTGGCATTTTTAATGACCTCACACCGAACGTGAGTGTCCAGATTCCTAATAATGTGAAAAAGTTAGTGATTGATGGCTCAACCCATTCACAAGTTTCATTGAATGCTTTTAACGTAGACGAATTAACAACTAATCTACCAAATTCTTATGTTAGTCTATCGGGTGTTAAAGCCAAAAAAATGACGCTTAACTCTTCAGATGGCATCTACCTTTCAGCGGATACTTCCGCTAAAACAGCAACAGTTGAAACCACTGACGGCGATATAACGTTGGATTCAGCCTATTTCGATGAAATCAAAAATACGACTACTTCTGGTGATATTCGAGTGCAAAATGCTCGCGGAAACATCCAAGCAACAACGACAGATGGCGATATTAGCGTCTATGATTTCAAAGGAGAAGCTAACTTTTCAAGTGAAAATGGTGATTTTTCTTTAGACATGCCTGCTGTGCCTAAAAAATTAACTGTCGCTCTTGTCCATGGAGATATTTATGTAAATTCTGGAGAAATTTTGCGTAACATTTCAATCAAAGGTGAATCAAAATTAGGCGATGTTCAACTTTTAAACAAAGAGCGAACATCTTATAAGAATGGTCGTGCGAATACAGAGTTTAACCTTTCTAGCGAATTCGGCGATATTACCGTTGATACTCCTGACGACGATAATCAATAAACATGGCCATTAAAAAAAGTTCTGGCAGCACAATCTCTCATTGTGGTGCCAGAACTTTTTTAATATCTGTATCCCCTCCAATCAGGCAATGAAATTATCTTTTAATTTTTTACCCTTTTGATGGTATAATACGGATTGTTGCGATTAAATTTTGAAAGGATTTTTTATGAAAAACAAACTTTATTATCAATTTGCAGGTAGTTGTTTTCTTTTAGTATTTATGTTTTTAGGCTATGTTGTTCGTTTTTATCCAACCTGGCTTAAAGGCTTTGATCAAACGATTACTTCTTTTGTTCGTCGTCCTTTTCCACAGCTAAATAACTTTTTTATTTGGTACACCAAATTTGCCAATTCATTGACGATTATCATCTTAGCGATCGTTGTCATTGCTCTATTTATTGTTTGGAAATATTATGCTGAAGCATTATGGCTCTTTATTAATACTGCTTTAATTGCTGGCGTAGGTAATTCTTTATTAAAATTATTCTTTATGCGCCAACGTCCTACTTTGGAGCATTTAGTAACTGAACATACGTATAGTTTTCCTAGCGGACATGCTGTCGGAAGTACCTTGTTCTACGGCACTATTTTATTGATTCTGCCAATTTTCATTAAAAATAAAAAGGTCCGCCTTTGTGTGCAAATTTTACTAGGTATTGGGATTTTCATGATTGGGGTTAGTCGAATCTATTTAGGTGTCCATTTCCCTAGCGATATCTTAGGTGGTTTTTGTCTTGGTTTAGCTTGGTTGTTATTAAGTTACCCTATTTATTTAGAAAAACGCTTTGTTTGGCGATTTCAAAGCAAACAACGCTAGAAAGAAGTCTTGATTATGCAAATTTTTCCTTATTCAGATGATCCAAATAAACGCTATCACACTTGGAACTATGCACTTCGTCAACAGTTTGGTGAAAAGATTTTTAAAGTGCCAATTGATGGTGGCTTTGATTGCCCCAATCGTGATGGGACGGTTGCCAAAGGTGGTTGTACGTTCTGTAGTGTTTCTGGCTCAGGCGACATGATTGTTGCACCTAGCGATCCCCTGCCGCTTCAATTTCAAAAAGAAATCCAATTGATGCATCAAAAATGGCCAACTGTCGATCAATACATTGTTTACTTCCAAAATTTCACCAATACACATGCGCCCGTTGACGTTATTCGTCATCGGTTTGAACAAGTAGTCAATGAAAAAGGCGTCGTTGGTTTATCCATTGGTACCCGTCCTGATTGTTTGCCTGATGAGGTGGTGAACTATTTAGCCGAATTAAATGAACGCTTTTATTTATGGGTAGAGTTGGGTTTGCAAACCACGTTTGAGGAAACTAGCGCTGCCATTAATCGCGCTCATGATTATCAAACATATCTAGATGGTGTGGCTAAATTACGGAAACACGGGATTCGGGTCTGTACACATTTAATTAACGGGCTACCTGGTGAAACACCTGCCATGATGCGCGAAAATGTGCGGCGAACTATTCAGGATTCAGATATCCAAGGGATTAAACTGCACTTACTTCATTTAATGACAAATACCAAAATGATGCGGGATTATAATGAAGGTCGCTTACAATTGATGAGCAAAGAAGCCTATGTTTCAGTGATTTGTGATCAGTTAGAAATGATTCCACCCGAAATTGTTATTCATCGCTTGACAGGCGATGCTCCCTTTGAAACAATTATCGGACCGATGTGGAGCTTGAAAAAATGGGAAGTCCTCAATGCGATTGATGCGGAAATGAAACGCCGCAACAGTTATCAAGGAAAATATACTGTCATTTCAGGAAAGGAAGTTTTCAATTAATGCTACAAACATCCCTACATTTTAGTCACCAACTTTTAAAAGAAGTGGTGGAACCTGGCGACTTCGTCATTGATGCAACAATGGGAAATGGTCATGATACAGCATTCTTAGCAGAGCTGGTTGGCCCTTCTGGTGAAGTTTTCGCCTTTGATATCCAAAAAGAAGCGTTGATCAATACAGAACAAAAGTTAACAGAACTTAATTTACTCCCACAAACTACGTTATTTCCATTAGGACATGAACATCTTCATGCTGTCCTAGATGAAGAAACAGAAATCACTGCCGCTATTTTTAACTTAGGCTATTTACCTAAAAGTAATAAGGAAATTATTACAAAACCCACTACGACTAAACAGGCGTTAGATGGGTTACTGCCTCATTTGGTAAAAGGAAGTCGCATTATTTTAGTCGTTTATTATGGCCACGAAGGTGGTTCAGAGGAACTTGATTTGGTCACGAATTACACGCAAGCCTTACCACAAGATATTTACAGTGTCTTACGTTATGAGTTTATCAATCAAAAAAATCAGCCACCTGTTCTTTTCTGTATTGAAAAGAAATAAGAGAACATAGTCGGATTGTTTCCAGCAATCCGATCATGTTCTCTTTTATTTGTTTTGTTACTCTGTCAATTCACCATCACGAATACGAACCACTCGATCACAGTATTTCAACAAACGCTCATCATGTGTCACCATGATAATCCCTTTATCTTTCTCTTTGGCCTCTTTCGCTAGTAATTGGACAACATCAAACGCCTTTTCTGTATCTAAACTAGCCGTTGGTTCATCTGCCAAAATTACGTCTGGCTCATGATACAATGCACACGCAATGGCTACCCGTTGTCTTTCCCCACCAGAGAGATCACGAGGATAACTATTTCGTAATTCTTTTAAACCCAACGTCTCTAACAATTGCTCTTTTAATTCACTATTTTTACGTGACTTATCAACTTTTTCAATTAAGTGAAATTGATCTTCCACTGTTAAAAATGGAACCAAATTAGAGCTTTGTAAAATAAAGCCGATTTTTTGAAAACGTTGCGCCAAACGTTGCTTCTTCGTTAACTTATTTAGTGATTGCCCGCCAACAATTACTTCGCCACTTGTCGGTGCCTGTAAACCAGCTGCAATCGTTAAAAAGGTACTTTTACCAGAACCAGAAGGACCAATTACTGCGACAAATTCACCTGGCTGAACCGCAAAAGATAATTCTTTTAACGCGATCACTTCTGTATGTTTTTCACCATATTTTTTATAAATATTTTTCATTTCTAAAACATTTGCCATGTCTTTAACCTCCAATCGCGATTAACGGATCAATTTTAGCAATCGTTCGAATTGAAAATGCCCCGCCAATTAATGCAGATAAAATCAATAGTACACTAAACAAAATCATGCGTGGTCCATTAGTTGCATAAGGCATCGCTTCTGGTAAAAAGAGCACGGTAATTCCCGTTAAAGCAAGACCAATCGCCACTCCTAGAACAGCCAATAAAGCGGTTTGTAGCATGACTGCCTTTGCTAAGAAACTAGTCGGCACCCCTTGAACTTTTAAGACACCGAACATTGCTGTTTTCTGTAAAGTCATCACAAAGATAAAAATACCGATAATGAACGCTGCAATCACAATCAAGAAATAAATCATGCCATCCAAGGTCAAGTTTTGAGCGCTGTATCCTGGCAGTTTTTCAATAAAATCTGAAATTGAAAGAACTTGGCTGTCTTTATTAGTCGTTTTAACTTCCGTGTTGTCCTTGCTGCGAACAATGAAACCATTAACCATTTTGGCCATTGCTGGATTGTCACCATATTTAATTGACCGCCAAGTATCCAGAGAAGTGTAAATAACTGGCACAATGTTATAGCTACTTTTAGAAATAAAGCCGACAATTTCTAATTGCTCATCATATTTCCCTGCAGTTAATTTGTCGCCAATTTTAAATCCTTGATTTTTCAATGTTTCTGAAGCAATCACTTGATTTTTATCAGTAAATGCGTTTCCTTCAATCACTTTTGGCATTAAAAAACTTTCTTTTTCAATCCCAAATAAGCTAACATTCGTTAATTCAGCCTTTTTATCATCTGCTGGGCGGATGGCTAAAGATTGTTGACCAATCGGTGCAATTTTGCCTCCTGAAATCGTTTCTTTCACGTTTTCATCTAACACTGATACATTTAAATTACTATTGGCCTCTTTTGATAAAACCACTTGATTCGCTTGCCATTGATCTACGGCTAAACGATTTCCTTGAGCTAAACCGTTCGCTAAACCTGACAAAATAAAAATTAACCAAGCAATCAAGACCATTACTAAGACTACAAGGACGTACCGTCCTTTTGAATACTTCATTTCATTAAATCCTAAAAACATGAATGGTTCACCTCTTTCTTCTTTTCGAAATAAACTATATCACTTATCAATCGATAAATCAATAATTATTTATCGATTGATAAGTGAATTTCACAAAAAAATAGAGAAGTCTGTTTTTCAACAGGGCTTCTCTATTTTTTATTTGTGACTTTTCAAAACGCCATGTAGCATAAATTGAATAAATTTTTTGACATCGTCATCCACTGTTTTTCGCTGGTACGTTTTTTCAATACTTAATAATGCACTAACGTTATATAAAATAAACCGAGTTGCATCATCTACACTGATGCCCTCTTGTAAGCAATTGGTTTCAGGTTCACTTTCAAAAATAGCCGCAATATTATTGATATAGGTTTTTTTGAAAATTTGATACAGCGTACGATTGTAATCAGGGCCCATTTCTTGAAACATATCGTTCAACATTAAGAAAAGATTGGTCGGATGTTCATCTAACAAAACTTTGATTAATTGATAAAGTTTTTCTTCTACTGATGCATTTCCAGAAACAATTGGGACTAATTCTTCCTGAACACGGGACGTTAATTCTTCAATCACAGCTAAATACAGTTCTTTTTTATTTTTAAAATGGTGATAGAGATTCGGTTGGGTAATGTTCGCTTTTAAAGCAATTTCACGAGTGGAGGTATTTTTGAACCCCTTTGTCATGAATAATTCAGAAGCGACAGACAAAATAATTTGCCGTGTACGTTCTAAATCAGCTTTGCGTTTATTTGGCTTTTCCATGGTTTTCTCGCCCCCTGCTGCTTTTTATTTTAGCATATTCTCCGGCAAGAAACGAGAGACCTTTATACAAAAAACGAAAAATATACAATCAATGTGTCTACTATTTGGAGAAGAATCGCGCAATAATACCACCACTGCAGATGTATCAGCCAGCCTTTTTCGCCCCCAAAATAAATCAACCACTGCAGTCCAGATAAAAAACTATTAGCCAACAACCAAAAAAGCAGCGCCGATTTCATCCATCGATTCTCTCTGAATATACTCAGTACAAGCAAAGGATTTAGCACCAAAAACGTGCGCCGTAATTGCCGTACATTCCTCATTTTTCCATTGACATTTCTCCTTTTTCTATTTAGCATAGCAAAAAAAGAAGCAAATGAGAATGACTCATTTTGCTTCTTTTTCGACTTATTCAAAAACAAATTGATTTTTATAAAGTTCCGCATAGAATCCATCTTGTTCAACTAGTTCATGGTGGTTGCCTTCTTCAATGACTTCACCGTCTCGTAAAACAATAATCCGATCCGCATTTAGAATCGTTTTCAAACGATGGGCAATCACAAAACTGGTGCGCCCTTTAATTGCTTCGTCCATCGCTTTTTGGATTTTGGCTTCTGTTACTGTATCAACATTACTTGTTGCTTCATCCAAAATTAATAATTCTGGATTGGTAATAATCGTTCGTGCAATACTTACTAATTGCTTTTGCCCCGTACTGAAAAGGTTATTCTCTTCCGTAATCTCAGTATCGTAGCCTTGCTCAAGATTTACAATAAATTCATGGATATTCGCTTGTTTCGCTGCTTGAACAATTTCTTCATCCGTGGCCTCTGGCTTACCAAACGCAATATTCTCACGAATTGTTCCTGAAAATAGAACGGACTCTTGCAAAACAATGCCTACATGTGAACGCAAGCTATCTAAATCCATTTCACGAATGTCCACACCATCAAACGTCACGGCGCCTTCATTCACATCATAAAAGCGATTCATTAAATTCATAATCGTTGTTTTTCCTGAGCCTGTCGGTCCGACTAAAGCGACCATTTCACCTTTATCCACATGAATAGAAACATCTTTCAACACAGGCGTTTCTGGATTATAGCCAAAAACAACATGATTTAAAGCCACAGCTTTGTTAATCTCTTCTAATTTTTCGCCATTTTCGGGACGAATTTCATCTGGTTCATCAAACATCTCATTTAAACGACGAGCGCCTGTAACAGCTAATTGAATCATGCTATAACCTGAAGAAATTTGCATTAATGGTTGATAATATTGTTGAGAATATTGAACAAACATAACGACTAAACCTAACGCAGCGGCACGATCAACAGAGCCATTGATTGCTAACCAACCACCAAAGAAAATAACAATCGCCGTATTGACTAATGACATTCCTTGCATCATTGGGAAAAGTAATCCTGAATACACTTGACCTTTATACGTAGCTGCACGGACTTTTTCATTTTGCTCTAAAAAGCCGTCAATGGTTTCTTCTTGTAAACCATTGGTGATAATCACACGTTGCCCACTAATTTTTTCATCCATATAGCCATTTAATTTACCCACTTCATCTTGCTGTAAATCGACATATTTGCGCGCCTTGCTAATCACAAAGACCGCAATTAAAATCGCAATCGGCGTAGAAGCAATTGTGGCCCATGCCAGTTCCACATTTTGACGGAACATCATGATTAAGACACCAACCAATAAGGCAATATTGGTTAATACTTGTAGCAACGCTTGGTTTAAGCTG
The DNA here is from genome assembly GCF_051712245.1 of Enterococcus sp. DIV1368f. Classification (NCBI taxonomy): domain Bacteria; kingdom Bacillati; phylum Bacillota; class Bacilli; order Lactobacillales; family Enterococcaceae; genus Enterococcus; species Enterococcus sp. DIV1368f. Next base: position 587,290 of record NZ_JBIOON010000001.1, on the reverse strand, counting down.
TTTTGGATGTTGTCTAAATCACTAGTAAAACGACTTAAAATTTCACCATCTTGATGAGAATCAAAGAAACGAATCGTCAATTTTTCTAGTTTGTTAAACAAACCAATCCGCATGCGGTTCGTCGATTTCCCCACGACTTGTGTAAAGAGAATACTATAAATGAAACTAGCGGCACTAGTTAAGACATAAAAAATGAGTAGTTTCCAAATGACAGAAACGAACGCACTTTTATCGTCTTTTCCTTGCATCACATTAACCGCATATTTCGCTAATTCCTGAATAGCTTCCCCAACGAATTGCGGCGCTTTGACTTGTAAATAAGTCGCTGCGAAAATTGCTAAGAAAATAAAGAGGAAAGAAACTTTGTAACGCTTTAAATAATGATAGAAAAATTTACTAGCTTTTATTAAATCAGTCATTAAGCTTCCTCCTTCCCTTTTTGAGTTTCGTAAATTTCTTGATACACTGGGTTCGTAGCTGCTAATTCTTCATGCGTGCCTTCCCCGACTAAACGTCCATTATCCAATACTAAAATACGATCTGCATGGACAACAGAAGAAATTTTTTGGGCAATAACGATCGTGGTAGTCTCTTTTAACTCTTTATCCAACGCTTCTCGGACTAACCGCTCCGAACGAGCATCCAACGCGCTGGTGCTATCATCTAAAATCAAAATTTTAGGCTCACCAATCACACCTCTTGTAATTGATAACCGTTGTTTTTGTCCACCAGAAAAGTTATTACTCCGTTCTTCGACGGGTGCATCATAACCTTCTGCTAATTTTTCAATAAATTCCTTGGCTTGGGCGATGCCTGAAGCCCGTTCCATGTCCGCTTCAGAAGCGTCACGTTTACCATGGCGTAGATTTTGCGCAATCGTTCCAGAGAACAGGATTGCTTTTTGCAACACAAAGGAAACTGTTTTTCGTAAACTGTGTTCGTTCACTTCTCGTAAATCGACACCACCAACTTCAATCTTTCCTTCTGTCGGATCAAACAAACGTGGAATTAATTGTGCCAATGTAGATTTACCAGCGCCAGTTGCGCCCACAATCCCAATCATTTCACCTGGCTGAATAGAGAAAGAGATGTCTTTCAAGGTATCTTCTTCATCCCCAGGATAACGGAAAGATACGTGATCAAACTCAACACTACCAATTAACTCTTGTTCTGGGACTTTTTTGTAGGTAACATCTGGTTCTGTTTCCATCACTTCTTTAATCCGCTTAATGGAAACAGCGGCACGAGAAGTCATCATCATCATCATTCCGCCGATAATAATCGCCATCATGATTTGCATTAAATAGTTCATAAAGGAAGCGACACCACCGATTAAAGTTGGATCATCCTTGACTAAGTTACTCACAAAGAAAATCGAGCCTACAACAGCTAAGTTCGCCACCAACATAAACGCTGGAATCATCACAGCAAATAAGCTACCTACGATTAAGTTATGGGTGGTTAATTCTTCACTCACTTTTGTAAAACGTGACAATTGATTTTTTTCTTGAACAAATGATTTGACGACACGAATGCCTAACAAATTTTCTTTTGCGATACCATTAATCTTATCAATCAAGTTTTGAATAATCATGAAATGCTTGCCCATTTGCGAAAAGGACAGCATAGAAATCAAAATAACTGCGATGACAAGTGCAACAATCACCCACCATAGTTGTGGCAAGGTTAGCATCGCTAAAATAAAACTCCCGATAAATAAAAAAGGAATTCTAAAAAGTGTCTGCAACGCAATCATAATGACATTTTGAATTTGAGTAACGTCATTTGTTAAACGAACAACTAAGTTACCTGCTGAAAATTTTTCGATATTGCCAAATGAAAAGGTTTGGATTTTGCGGAAAGTTGCTTCACGAATGTCAGCACTGACACCTTGGGCAACTTTGGCAGAAAAAATTGTATTAATAACCCCTGCAACGAGCCCTAATCCTGCAATGGCAATTAATTGAATCCCTAAGTTTTTCATTTTGTCGCTATCGTCATTCATAATTGCTTCCAACACTTGTTGTAACAATTTTGGTTGCCAAAGTGCTGAGACAACCATTACGATCACCGCCAACAAGGCAATAACTACCGAGCCTTTGTATTTTTTGGCGTGTTGAATAATAAGGTCCATCTTATCCCTACTTTCTTAAAATAGTTCCCTGCTTCTTCAGTGTTGGTCTGCGAATTCTTCCCCATTACAAAAAAATCAATTTGCTCATTGACTTCACCAATTTAACACTGTAAAATAAGGCCGATTCATAATTTACCATTTTTAGTGGTAAAATACAAGCGAACAAGTTAATTTTTCACAAGTTTTTCCTATCATAAAGTGTACCTTCTTTTTGATAAACTTACGAAGATAACGTTTAATAGGAGCTAAAATCATGGAACCGAAATTATCAAAAGACACGATTATTGCAGCCGCATTTTCTTTGTTAGAAAAAAGTCCCACTTTAGAACAACTTTCTATGCGTAAAGTCGCCAAACAGCTTGGTGTACAGGCACCCGCAATTTATTGGTATTTTAAAAATAAGCAAGCCTTACTTCAAAGTATGGCTGAAGCGATTGAAGAGCACTTTCAAGAACCTGTATTATGTGGTGAATGGTATTCTGACTTACTGGCCTTCATGGAAAACTATTATGATCTCTATCAACAATTTCCCTGTGCCGTAGCTATCGAAATCCAAACCGTCCCTGCCTATCCCCAACGATTACGTCATTTGAATCAAATGATGGGCATTTTAAGAGAAGCAGGTTTTTCACCAGAAATGACTCATTTAGCAGTAACGTCTTTACAACATCTTTTATTTGGGATGATTATGGACGCAACGGAGGAAAAACAGCTCGTTTCGCAAGTGTTGAACGGAGATGACTATTTAAAAGAACAAGTGCTGCACATGAAACAATATGTCTCCGACAATGAGTTAACATACATGGAGGAAAGCATTCAATTTCGACACTCCATCCACCAAAAATCCGCCTTTATTCAAGCCGTTAAAACCTACTTAGATGGGTTGCAAGCAGACAACACATCTTCATCTAAATAAAAAAAGCCCTTGGTCCGTCAGTCATTTCGACTGACGGACCAAGGGTTAACTTTTAAAATAAATCTTGAAAACTACTTTCTCTATTTTGGTATTGGTAGCCAAGCCAAGGCTTTTTGAATCCATTCATCCCAGAACACCCAGTCATGTTCTCCTGGTCCAGTTTCAAAAGTGTAACTTGCCTGTGCCTGTTCCAACGCTTGAGCCATCTGTTGATTAGCAGAAAGTAACATATCTTGCTCCCCACAACAAAGGTAAAATTGGGGCATTTCTGTTTGGCTTTCTACTAATTGTTGTAGTAAATACAGCGGATCGTGAATAGAACCTTCAATTTGATCTAACGGGCCAAAAATACCTTCCCAATAGCTTCGATTACGGACTTTTAATAATTCCCCAAAACTAGTGGATGATAAACTGACTGCCCCAGACAAAGAAGCAACGGCTGCAAAAGATTCTGGTTTCGCTAATCCTAATTTCAAGGCGCCATAACCACCCATTGACAAACCAGCGGCAAAGGTTTTTTCTCGTTTTGTACTTAACTGTGGAAAGAGTTGATGACAAATTTTCGGTAATTCTTCTGAGATAAACGTCCAATAGTTCATATCGTATTGCGTGTCCGTATACCAAGCTAAATCCGTGGACGGCATAATGACAGCAATCCCCAAATCAGCGACATACCGCTCAATAGAGGTTCTGCGAGCCCAGACGCTGTGATTTCCTCCCATCCCATGTAATAAATACAACACGGGAATATCTGTTAATGCTGCTTGGGTACTTGTGCCCACTTTTTTTACCGTTTCTTGTGGTAAAATTACGTTCACATTCACTTCCATTTCCAATACATTTGAATAAATATTTGCTTGTAAAAAGGCCATCTACTTTTCCCTCCAATACTCTTTCTATTAGTGTACCACTAAACCTTCGCTCGTTGCGCTTTTGCAAAAATATTTAACAAAAGAGCGACAACAACTAAGCCCGCACCGACTAAGTAAACATTATGCAGACCTGCATAGAGGATACCGCGTAATGGTTTTAACAACGTAGCTGGAATTAAATTTGCAGTATGTGGATTCACTAATTGATTCATGACATCTGCATCGACGTTTAACGCGCTCGCTTCCAATTTCGCAAACATTCCTGCATTTAAAATCACACCAAAAATTGACACCATCACAGTCTGCCCAATTGTACGCACCAACGTATTAAACGATGTTGCAACCCCCATTTTTTCAGGCTCCACTGTACTTTGTGCGGTCACCGTAGTCGTTGTGATAGTAATCCCAAAACCAACTCCTAAGACAGAAGACACTACAAAGAAAAGCCAAAACGGAACGGCCATTGGCATTACCACTAAAAAGATGGCCCCGACTAATAGAATCGATAACCCAATCGTTAAAACTTTTTTCATAGCATATTTTTCCATAAAGCTACTTGCTATAAATGATCCAGCCATCCAAAGTAACGACATAGGCGCTAAAACTAAGCCACCAATTCCTGCACTTTTTCCTAAGACACCTTGCATCCACATCGGAATGTAGACATCAATCCCCATTAAGAAACCGCTAATAAGCGCCGCAATAAGATTTACTAAAACAAACGTTGGTTGATTAAATAAATGCAAATCAATCACTGGGTCTTGCGCGCGTTTTTCTATCATCACAAACGCTACAAAAAAGAGCACACTCAAACTCAAACAACCAAATGTTACTAATGTAAAACCATTATCGCTAATCATTTGAAAACCTAGCAATAACGTTAGCAACACTGCCATCAAAGTAACGCTGCCCAAAATATCCATTGGCATCTTGGTCCGTTCCCGCTTTTGTTCAACTAAGAAAATACTAATCAAGCCCAATAAAACAAGTCCAATAGGAACATTAATGAAGAAAATCCAATGCCAACCGACTGTATCTACAATAAAACCACCTGCTAACGGACCAAAAATACTGGCAATTCCCCAGGCGGCGCTGTTTAAACCTAAAATTTTCGCTCGCTTGTCCAATGTATACATATCGGCAATAATCGTTAACGCAACTGGTAAAATTGCGCCTGCCCCCACACCTTGAATTGCGCGGGCAATAATTAAAGTCAACATATCTTGAGCAAAGCCACACAACGAGGAGCCCAAAATAAAAATGATAATGCCAATCATGAAGACAGGTTTACGACCAATTTTATCCGCAAGTTTCCCATAAATCGGTGTTAACATCGCATTCGTTAATAAATAAATTGAAAATACCCAGTTCATAATTTCCATGCCATGTAACGAGCCGACAATCGTTGGCATCGCAGTAGACACAATGGTCCCTTCAATGGCTGTCATAAATGTTGCCACAAAAACACTCACCGTGACTAACTTCACATTTGTTTCTTTTGCCATTTGTTCACATCCTTTTCTATTCAATTGTCAATTTTCTAAATTGCTCCATAGCTATTCTATACAAAAAAGAACAAAATGTCTTAAAAAAATGCTTTTTCATAAAAAAATTATTCCCAAAAAACAAGAAGTCAGCCAAGTATTGGCTGACTTCTTATTTTTTTATTTAATTATTCAGCTAAACTAGCTTTTAACGCTTCAACTTTATCTGTTTGTTCCCAAGGTAAATCAATATCTGTTCGACCAAAATGACCATAAGCCGCAGTTTGTTTATAAATTGGGCGACGTAAATCTAGCATTTCAATAATACCTGCTGGACGTAAATCAAAGTTTTTACGAACTGCTTCGATTAATTTACTTTCTGGAAGATCACTCGTACCAAACGTATTAATAGAAATAGACACTGGTTGCGCCACACCAATTGCATAAGCTAATTGGACTTCTACTTTTTTCGCCAAACCAGCAGCAACAATGTTTTTCGCGATATAACGCGCAGCATAACTAGCAGAGCGGTCAACTTTGGTTGCATCTTTTCCAGAAAAAGCGCCGCCGCCATGACGAGCATAACCGCCATAAGTATCAACGATAATTTTACGACCAGTTAAGCCGGCATCTCCTTGAGGGCCACCGATTACAAAGCGACCAGTTGGGTTGATAAAGTATTTTGTTTCATCATCTAAAAGTTCATGAGGAATCACCTCATTGATTACTTGTTCTTTAATATCTTTTTCAATTTGTTCTAAGGTTGTTTCATCATCATGTTGTGTACTGATGACAATCGTATCCACACGTTGTGGTTGACCTTGCTCATCATATTCCACTGTTACTTGAGATTTTGCATCAGGACGTAAGTAAGGTAAGACTTTTTCCTTCCGCAATTCTGCTAAACGGCGAACCAAACGATGACTTAACGCGATCGGTAATGGCATTAATTCTGGTGTTTCGTCAACGGCAAAACCAAACATTAAGCCTTGGTCACCAGCGCCAATATCGTCTTTTTCATCTTGATCACGCACTTCTAAGGCTGCGTCAACCCCTTGAGCGATATCAGGTGATTGCTCATCGATTGCTACAAGAACTGCGACAGTCTCTCCATCAAATCCATATTTTGCTCGTGTATAACCAATATCTTTCACAGTTTGACGAACAATTTTTTGGATATCTACATAAGCTGTTGTAGAAATTTCTCCAAATACTAGGACTAAACCAGTTGTTACGGATGTTTCACATGCCACGCGGGCCATCGGATCTTTCTCCAAAATCGCATCTAAAATTGCATCACTGACTTGGTCAGCTACCTTATCTGGATGTCCTTCTGAAACGGATTCTGATGTAAATAAATGTCTTTCTGTCATAATGTTATTCCCCCTAAATAGTTTCGGTTACAAGGCATCTTTAGTAAGTAACGACAATTACTTGCTAAATCCTTTCGGGAACTTGTAACAAAAACAGTATACCAGATATCTAAAAAAAAAGCTTAGGTTTTCAAGAAAATCATTAACCTATTATAAATTTCTATCACACTATTCAATAAAGAATAGCGAATTTTTAACTATCTTACTTGTTGCCATAGTCAGCAAAATACTACAACTTATTAAAAAAAGAAAATAAAGTAAAATCTTTACTAAAGAAAACTGTACATTGAATAAAATATAGGCACTTGCGAGAATGCCACCTAAAGTCAGCGAACAAAAAACAGAAAGATACTCTGCCACCTTTTTATCTTTGATAATTACCGAAAGCAATAGAACTAAACTTCCTAACAGGTAAGTAATAAAAGGTAAAGTAACTACGTTCTGTGGTGCCAAGAGATAAAGATATGGACTCTTTTGGTTATTTAAAATAACAAGACTAATAAGTAGTTGAAACACTTGAAAAGGTACACTAATCATTACAGCAACCACTATTTTCCCAACAACTACCCTAGTTATATTGACAGAAGACAGAAGTAATAGAGGTAAGGTCATTTGCTTTTTTTCTTGAAGCATTGTACTCATGATAAACATAGCAGCAAAACTACCGGCCAAAATAAAGCTGGAAAATAAGTTAGCTTCATTTGGCAAAACAATTCCTTCTGAACCGCCGCTTTTACTAATGAAAACTGTAAAAAAAATCAAATAAAGCATTAAACCGAAATATTTCCAAAGATGACTTTTTAATTCCAGAAACTCACGTTTAATCACTACTTGGATTTCATAAAAAAATTCTTTATTCATGGTGTCCACCTACTTTTTCCAAATAGATTTCTTCTAAATTGACTCCTATATTTGGCTCATTGAAGCAGACTTTTCCATTATTTAATATTAAAAAATTAGTACATATTTCTTCAACGAAAGCTAAATCATGACTATTAATTAAAATGATTTTTCCTGCTTCTTTTAAATGAATAATTAATTGTCGTAACTTCTTTTTCATTTCTGGATCTAAAGCATTCGTAGGTTCGTCAAAATAATAAGCTTCACTCTCTCTTAAAAAAAGCATTGCTAAAGCAACTCTTTTTTTTAATCCCTGTGACAATTTATCTACACGTTTAAACTGATAGTCTATTAATCCAAATTCTTTTAACACTTGTTTCAATTTTTTTGACTTTTGTTTTTCCCCCGACAGCTCCAATTTAAAAAGTATATTTTCTCTGACTGTCAGTCGTTCATAGAAACCACCCATTTCCGGAAGATATTCTACTTTTTTTATATAATTATGTACTACACCTTTGCTCGGCTTCAGCAAACCTAAAACTAAATAACTTAGTGTCGTTTTCCCCGCACCGTTGTTACCAAGAATCCCCCAACATTGTCCGTTTTCGATTTTCCAATTAATATCTTCCAAAACAAAATAATTTTTTTTGTAGAAAAAACTAATATCTTCAGCATAAATTCCACTGTTCTCACTCCGAATTTCTCTCATTACCTACCTCCTATAAAAACGATGATTATTTATTTATCGTAACGTAAACACTATATTTTGTAAACGATTTCTTTATCTATAACAAAAAACTTCCAGCCCCTTTCATCTGAGCTGGAAGTTTCTTGCTACTGTAAAATTTTCTCCGCGATAAAGTGTGTATATTGCTCGCCACCTGCCACATTTGGATGAACTCGGTCATCATAAAACCAATCTTCATGGGCGTTACTATAATTAAACCAGTCAATGACCGTTAAGTTATCGTATTTTTTGTCCATTTGACTAAGTAAACTATTCACTTGATTTTGCCATCTTCTAGTTGGAACGCGAACATTAATCCAATAAACTTTTCGATTACCTAACGCTTTCATAAATTCATCAAATTGTGCCTCTGTAAAAGGACCATTCGTACCTAAACTCACTAAAACAGTATCTTTGAGCATTTTCTTTTTGTCTAGTTCACCAATTAGTGAAATGCTACTATACAATTGACGGCCCACTTCCCCATCGATAATCATTTTAGGGAAAATATCTTGTAACCCGCTAGCACCATCTAGAATAACAGAATCACCAATAGTTGTGATTTCTAAATTCTGCGCTTTTTTTACTTGCTCTGGTGTGAGTTGTGTGGGTAGAACGTCTTGGCTTTCACTCGGTTTTGTACTACTTTCTGTGGACGTGCTACTATTTTTCGTGCCACTTTCTTGGACTTCTTTTTTACGTTCTTCAATTTTTTGCTGATTTTTCGCAATATTTTTTTCTAGTTGCTCTTGTTGCGCACTTTTAGCGTTTGCTGGGGCCACAATTAAACCGAATACTGCAATCACGCTAATCACTGTCATAAAGGCCATTGTCCCTTTTTCACGAAGGTCCCACGGTTTCCGTAAGAACTCAGTGAATTGAGTCCAGACATCCTTATAAGACAATCGTGTCAGTGGATGTTCGATAAAGCGATATGATAATTCGCTCACTACTAAAATTAATGCTATTTCAACCAATGAATGTAGAAAAACATGGTCCGATAAGGTCTTAATTTTGGCCTCATAAAAAATCATGATGGGGAATTGATACAAGTAAATGCCATAACTCCGTTTACCTATCCACGTAAAGACTGGATTTGTTAACCAACGATTCATATCTGCCCCTGGATGTGCAGTGACGGCCACTAAGACAGTGGCTGCCAAACTAATTAAAAACATGCCGCCATAATAAACAAAATTTGTATGATCTGATAATGTTAAAAAGGCTAATACTAAAAGAACTAAGGCACTTAATCCAGCGCCATTTAAGATTTTTTTAGAGGCTTCTGGAATTTCTTCTTTCAAACGTGTGCTTGGCCAAACATACGCCAATGCACTACCTAGTAAAATAGAAAAAACACGTGTGTCTGTTCCATAATAGACACGTGTAGGATCTGCGCCAGGAACATATAAAACGGCCATCAGCGTCACCGAAATTAAGGCGCCGATTAAAACTAAACTGAAAATTCGACCGCGCTTACGAACAAAGCGTTCCAGAAGAATAAAAAGTAATGGCCAAATTAAATAATTTTGCGCTTCAACTGCCAATGACCAAATATGTACAAATGGCGATTGTGTCGCAAATCCATCAAAATAAGAAAACCCTTTAAAAATTTGCCACCAGTTGTTGTAATAAAAAACACTACTAGCGACAACGCTGCGAATATTGTTTAATAAATCCTGCTGAAAGAGTGTAATATAACTAACTGCACTTAAAAGCATCACAATTAATGCTGGATACAGCCGTTTCATCCTTCGCACATAAAATCCTTTTAAATCAATGGTCTGATTTTCTGCCCATTCTTGCCGCAACAAGTCGTTAATAAGATAACCTGAAACAACAAAGAAAATCGGAACACCTAAGTAGCCACCTCGCATGACTTGGGGAAAAAGGTGATACAAAATCACGCCAATTACAGCGATCGTCCGAATGCCATCAAAACCTGTAATATAGCGTTTTTTCTTGCTATTTGCTGTCTGATTCATTTGTGCTTTCCAACTTTTCTATAAAATTATTCTTTTCCTTTATTTAAAGAAGCAAGTAACTTTAATATACGTTTTTTCCTAGGAAATGGCAAGCAAACTTTGCCTCCTTTAGGCTTTTTTTACAATTCAAAAAACCAACATTTTTTAAATCACAAAAAAACAACCAAAGCTTATGAAAATTACTCATAAGCTTTGGTTGTTTACTCATATCGTTTTCGTTTAGATGAAGATGGAATCCCTAGGGCTTCACGATATTTTGCCACCGTTCGCCGGGATATTTCCATGCCTGAATCTTTTAATCGCTCGACTAATTTTTGATCAGATAACGGTTTACTTTTTACTTCTTGATCAATTAATTTTTGTAGTTGCTTTTTAACCATCGTTGTTGAGACATCCTCGCCATCTTCTTCTGATGAAAGAATACTTGTGGAGAAGAATGAGCGCAATTCAAAGACACCAAACGTGGTTTCTAGATATTTTCCATTGACCGCACGACTAACTGTCGATTCATGAATAGACAAAGCATCCGCAATTTCTTTTAAAGTCATTGGTTTTAATGGCCGATCTGCTTCTAAAAAGAAGGCTTCTTGACGGCGCACAATTTCTTGCCCTACACGTAAAATTGTATCCCCCCGCTGATTCACTGCGCGCTCTAACCATTCAAATTCGTTTTTCTTATCCTTAATATATTCTTGGACTTCTTTGTCGTCAGTCTCTTGCATTCGTTTGAAATAATTTTCTTGAAAATTTAATGTCGGTCGACCAGCTTTGTTGGAAATCACCACTATTCGATCTTCCTTGATTCGGACAGTTAAATCTGGTCGAATATACAATTCCTCGGTCGCATCAAAAATATTCCCTGGCGCTGGCGATAACGTTTGTATATAATCAAAGATCAATTGAATTTCTGCTAATTCAATCCCGAATTTTTTAGCTAACGGGCCCCATTTACGACTCACTAAGGCATCAAACTCTTCCTCCAATAAAATATACGCTAAATTAGGCGCGGTATCGTCTCGTTCTGTTTGTAGCATCAAACATTCTTGTAAATTGCGTGCCCCCACACCTGCTGGATCTAGCTGTTGTAACAAAGTTAATGCATCTAGCATTTGAATGGCGCTTGCTTCGGTTTTCTCTGCCGCTTCTTCTAACGAAATCGTTAAATAACCATTCACGTCTATATATTCTACTAAAAACAAAACCAATGTTCGCAAGTATGTATCGCGGTAATTCAAATGAATTTGATCAATTAAAGACTCAAATAATGATAAATGATAGTCTGGAATTTGATTCATATAATTATTTTCTTCGTCTTGGTTGGTATAAGAACGACTAGTTATCGGAAAATCTGTGGTGTACTGCGTGTCTACTTGTAAATCAATTAATGGATTCTCTAGTGCTTTCGCTTCAACAAAGGCAGCGAGTTCTTCCGTATTAAATTGTAAAATTTGAATAGATTGTTGAAGCTGTTGAGTCATGGCCAACTTCTGGACTTGTTTTTGTTGTTGGGACATTCGTTGCTCAAATTTCATTATTTTCGTCCTCCCTCTTGTAATTTTTGTCAATATCAGCTAAACTAGTATTCGTGCCGCGCCCTTAGTGTAGTGGATATCACGTAAGATTCCGGTTCTTGAGACGGGGGTTCGATTCCCTCAGGGCGCGTTATTTAAATATGTTGATTTATCAACGTTTCTGGACACTCTTTATTCATCTAAAGAGTGTTTTTTCATGTTTAGGAATGATTTTTCTATCTGTAGTTTTTTCAAATGTTACTTATGGCAAGCTCAATCGCACTTAACGAGACAACATTTGTTCTGCTTCAGCTACAAATCCAATAAGGTTAAAATTCCTCCGTTCCTATTGTAACGCATAACGTTTCCTTTTTCTATCTGCTAAACAAAGTATTACGACAAGCAAACACCTGCTTCTCTCTTAAAGATCCCTTTCTGATTATATAGTAAATTGCTTTTAATTTGTTAATTATTTTACCTAAAACTTGATACCCTAATTAAATAAAGAACCTGGGGCAAAAATCACTTTGGATTTTTGTCCCAGGCTTAAAACCTGATAATTGGCGGGAACAGAACCGTTCAGCTCCGACCTCTAAAATACTTAATTAGAAATATGCTACCCGCAATCACACCAATTATGATTACTAGCCAAAATAATCCACTTACAAGTAACAGCTCAGTTAAGGTCATCTTCAGATTCTCCTCCTTTAAATGGCATCTGCTTTGTCTTGCTATGTAATTAATGGCGAGATCAGACAACAGCTATCAAAAAAACGGACCAACACGTGGTCCGTTTTCATTCATTATTAAGCTTTTACGATGTTCGTTGCTTGTAAGCCGCGTGGACCTTCTTCAGTATCAAAAGTTACTGCTTGGCCTTCGTCTAAAGTTTTAAATCCATCTGATTGAATAGCTGAAAAATGTGCAAATACATCATTGCCATCTTCACCTGTAATAAATCCAAAACCTTTGTCTGCGTTAAACCATTTTACTGTACCGCTGTTCATATATATTTCCTCCTAGTGCATAAAAATATGCAAGTTATTGCAAAAAATGTTGAGTGGCAAAAGGAGAAGTATAGTTTTTAAATATATAACTCAAATTACTTATCAAAATTGATTACTTAATTACTATAACATATTTATTAGGAATAAACAATGCCCACGACTTTTCCTTGGACTTTCTAAAATAATCAAAGATGCGCTTGACAAAGCCCTAGCAAAAGACACTCCTATTCTCTCTATTTCCAGTTAGTTTTATTTAACTTTAAATAATCACTACGCGCCAAATAATCAAATAGTGGAGCTAATCCTGGTGAAAAATTTACTTCCTCAAACCGCTTAATAAATTGTACGCCTTTAATTTTATTTGGTTCGTTCAGGGTAACTTTTCCTTGGGCTTGTTTGGCAAAATAAAAATGTCCTTGCCAAACGATTGAATCAAAAACAAGTGGTCCAGTAAAAATTTCTTCAAGTTCAGTAATTTCCACTGCTAACTCTTCTTTAATTTCACGAATCGCACATTCCAGCGCTGATTCACCAAGTTCTTGTTTTCCGCCAGGGAAATTCCAAGTGTCTGGCCGATCTTTTAAGATAAGAATTTCATCAGATTGATTTTTAAGAAGTACTCGCGAAAATTCTTTTTTCATTTCTTTTAACCCTCTTCTTCATTTTTTATTGAGAAGCCACACTTGGCAGCATAAAAATATAATGCAAAATACGATCCGCATACGACGGATTTTTTTCAAAGTCATTGACTTCTTCATTGACTAACTCCAAATCATCGGTAATCACTCCAGCAACATCCATAAAGAGCATTTTACTCAATACCTCTGAGTCATTAACTGTCCAAGCATAAACTGCTTTTTTCTGTTGGTCAGCTTTTAAAATGAAGGTATCATTCAACGTGGTAGCTTCCATTGTATACAAATCAGCTTGTGTTTCTGGAAAAGTGAAATTATAGGGCAAAATAAAACTTACTTTTACTTTTGATTTGGCTTTTTTAAACGCTTTGATCACATTGTAGTCGAGAGATTGAACCTGATGGTTATTCTTTATCAAAGGACGTTCATATTTTTCAATAAAGTTAGAAAGCGCACCTTGACTATCTTGTTTAGACGTTTTAATTTCTACTAGTAATTTTTGTTTGGCTTGGTTTGCTTTCGCTAAATAATCATCAAAACTGGCAATTGGTGCTTCTTGGCCATTTTCTTTAACGGTCATTTTTGTTAATTCAGCTAACGTAAATTCTTGTGGCGTGCCATCAACGCCGGCGAGTTCTTTAAGGTTTGCATCATGCATCACAACAAATTGATGGTCTTTGGTTTCTTGAACATCAATTTCAATATAATCTGGTTTAAATTTAATGGTTCTTTCCATAGCAGGAATAGTATTTTGTACCCCATTACTATTGGTGACCCCTCGATGCGAAATAATCAAAGGTTTTGATTCTAATAGCCCTGTTAAGTAAACAGCGTTGAAAATTACATAGCCGCCAAAAATGGTGAATAGTCCTAGGCCCATTCCGATAGTCACTAATTTATTACGTTTGGTTTCTTTGTCAAAGGCAACTTTTGTCGTCGTTTCTGCTTGAACATTTAATTGTGTATATAAGAAATTAATCAGTAATACTGAAAGCCAAGCATTAGAGACAAACTGTAAAAATTGGACAACGGTTAAATTTAAAATACCACCTAGCAAGCTAATGGTATCGCTCAAGGTATCTAACTTCAACTGTAGAAGATAAAGTAACACATAAATAACATACGTTGAAACAAATACCGCGATCGTCACAAATGCAATATTACGAATAATGAACCATAATCGTTTGTTTGTCATTGACCAACTAGCCTTAACTGCCTCGCCCGCTTTTTTTTTCTCCAAAATCATTAATGGAAGCGTGTAAATGAAACGAATAGCTAAATACCAGACTAATAACCCAAAAGCCAGTAGCCCCACCAAGTAAGGAATTCGTTGGGACAAAAATTCAACAATAAAATCTGGAATCACAAATTTCGTCAATAGATTACTTTGGAAAATCAGGTTACCAAAAGGGACAATGACAACAAAATAACCGAAAAAGAATAACCACGAACGGGCACCTTGCTTTTTAAGAACCTTAAAAGATGCCTTGGTAACTCCTTTAAAATGAAAGCGATGGTCTTGCCGTATTTGAAAAATCCCTAATAATAAAAAGGTAAACTGATAAAAAACTGCACCTAAAAAAAGGAACAACAAGAGAATTAATAACACCAGAGCAAGCGGCTTTTCTAACAATAAATTCAGGTTATTAAACGAAAGATAAGGAATACCTTGAGTTTTTAGTGCGTTGGAAGTCGCCCAACTAAAAGCCCCACCCACCAATAATAATAAGACATTTAAAGTAAAAAATAACCATAAGTACTGCAAGATGTCTTTAAAAAATTGCCTTGTTCCATTTTTAAATGTTTGCCAAGCAGACATACAAACTCCTCCATTCTAAAAGTATCTGATTAAAGTTCTTCCATACGAATCCTAAATTAAAACAACGGCAATCCAAATTGAAATAAATGATGGCAAAATAACAATAATGATTGCGACTGGCTCATCAATAGTTCCTTGTAACGTATTTTTTACTTCTGAAGAAACAATAAACTGATCAAAAATCACTTGATAAATAGTAACATAAATCAATACCCATTGAATATAATATTCAATTATTTTCATTAAAGCGATGGGTAAAACAATTTTTTTCGTCGTTAAATTCATAAAAAATATAACAAAAGACTCGTACCGATGATAACGACTATCCCTAAAAGAAATAACGACTCTAACCGCTGGCCTATTACGTTTGAAACGCCTAGCCTATTGTTAATAATAAATACATAGCTACCGAAATTAAGATGCTCACACTTAGCATAACAGAAAACAAAAGTAATGCCTTAAGAAAAAGCCACTTATCAACTCTTTTATTTCCAATCAATAAACCTAAAAGAATCACCGACAAAAGTAAAATCAATTCAATCATTCGTTCCTCCTTCCAAAACAAATGAAAACAAATTCATATGTTCATGTTTATTTTATCAAACCAAAATGAATTTGTAAAACGTTTCACATGTTATTTAATAAACGACTATCACTATAAAAAAGACAAGTTTCCTAATAAAGGAAACTTGTCTTGTCTTTTTATTCTTTTTACTTCGTTATTTTTTGATAGTTTGCGAATAATTGATTCGCATCTCCTTCTCCATCAATTTTCTTGAGATGGCCGTTATCTATTTTAAACATAGATGGCACATGTAAAACTTTATTTTCTCGGATAAATGTTGACCATTCCTTCATGGTCTCTTTGTTGGTTAATTCTACATAGTAAACCTGTTTAGGTGCTTGTAATAGTTTCTCGAAATCCTGACAATCTGAACAGTTTTTCTTTTTTAAAACAACATAAAATGTTTCGCCAGAGTGTTTTTTTTCTTGATACTCATTGAAACTTAATTCCTTTTTATGCGGAATAAATGTAAAACCTACCAACAAACTAAGTAACAAAATTAACAGACTGAACGAAATTTTTTTATTCATGTTTTTTCTTCCTTTTTAGTTTGTCTAATTTTTTCTTTTTTTATTTTTTGTTATGCCAAAGCTAATAGCCACTATAAGGACAATTAAACCTGCGATCATGTAAAGTGGATTTACTGTTGTATTAGTCATTGGTAAATGAATTCCTTTACTTGCTGATTTTCCAAAATTGACTGGGTTCGTTGGCGCTTGATGATTTGTAGGCGTCAACGGTTTCTTCGGTTTTAGCGGTTGTTTAGGTTCAGGTTTTTTTGGATCTTCTGGTGTTGGCGCAGGTGGTGTTACGGTTGGCTTGTTGGAATGCAACACGTCACCTTCGTTGCCAAAGTTTAAGTCAGCTTGGTTGGGAATCCCGTCTTGTTCAATATAAGGGGCTAATTCTTCGTCCGTTGCGTCAGCTTTAATTTTGGTTGTAATGGTCATGGTATAGGTATGTCCAGCTAAGTATGAGTAGCTGTCATCTTTTTTGTTCATAGTAAAGGTTACTTTGTTATTTTCTTGCGCTACTTTGCCGTTAGTTGTAACATCTTTACCATTTTCATCAGTGACTTTCACGTCTGTAATGTCTAACACTTTATTAATGTCATCTACCATGCTAGCTTGGGTCCATGTGCTTGTTTCGTTACCGAAAGCTGCTTTGACGTTCCATTTGAATGCTTGGTCGCGGTTGGTTAAATCTAAATGTTCTTGACCTTCGACGTCTTTAGTAATATTTGGATCTACTGGCGGCGGTGTTACGGTTGGTTTGTTGGAATGTAACACGTCCCCTTCGTTGCCAAAGTTTAAGTCGGCTTGGTTGGGAATCCCACCTTGTTGGATATAAGGGGCTAATTCTTCGTCCGTTGCGTCAGCTTTAATTTTGGTTGTAATGGTCATGGTATAGGTATGTCCAGCTAAGTATGAGTAGCTGTCATCTTTTTTGTTCATAGTAAAGGTTACTTTGTTATTTTCTTGTGTTACTTTGCCATTTGCTGTAACATCTTTGCCATTTTCATCTGTGACTTTCACGTCTGTAATGTCCAATAATTGGTTAATATCATCCACCATGCTGGCTTGGGTCCATGTGCTTGTTTCGTTGCCGAAAGCTGTTTTGACATTCCATTTAAATTCTTGGTCACGATTAGTTAAGTCTAAATGTTCTTGACCTTCGACGTCTTTAGTAATATTTGGATCTACTGGCGGCGGTGTTACGGTTGGTTTGTTGGAGTGTAATACGTCCCCTTCGTTGCCAAAGTTCAAGTCGGCTTGGTTGGGAACCCCACCTTGTTCAATATAAGGGGCTAATTCTTCGTCCGTTGTGCCGGCTTTAATTTTAGTTGTAATGGTCATTGTGTATGTGTGACCAGCTAGGTAGGCATAACTGTCGTCTTGCTTATTTATTTTAAAAACAATGTTATTGTTATCAGTAGTTAATGTTCCTTCAGCTGTTACATCTGTTCCATTTTCATCGGTGACAACGACTTTTTGAATATCTAACAATGAATTAATGTCATCTGTAATACTTGCTTGGGTCCAATCGTTTGTTTGATTACCAAAATCAGCTTTTACATGCCAATCAAAGGAATCATCCCGATTCGTTAAATCTAAATGTTCTTGATTTTCAATATCCTTAGTAATTTCTGGATCTTCTGGCGTCACATCACAGTCATGGGCATGGTCATTTTTAGGAATGGTTGCTTCAGGAAAGTCTTTAGCTACCTCACCTTGAGTCATTGATCCTGAGCTAACTACTGTATCGGCATCAATTGCTGTATTTTCTTTAACAGTATAATGAATGGTAATATTCCCCACATAGCCTGCTACACTGACAGCTGAAATGGTTTGTCCGTTAATTTGAACAGGCACATCATTTCCGGCATCATCCGTAGCCGTTGCTGATTGAATGTCAAATTGATCAGCAACTGTTAGCGAGGCATTAGCTGGCGCTGATTGTCCCACGCGATCTTGGACAATTTGTTTTAATTGTGCTGTAAAATCATCAATAGATTGGCTAGTAATAAAATCTTCTGGTGTGCTGGCACCTTTTTGTAGCTCTTGTTTTACAAAAGGACCAACTTCTGATTGGTATTTATCATAATAAGAATTAACTGAACTTAAAGAATCGACACTTTCCCAAAAGGCATTAATCATTTCATACCCTTCATTTGTAACTTCTTGATTCAACGCTAAAACTTCTTCTGCTGCACCTTGATAGTCATTACTATATTCCACAGATATATAATTGCTAGCTCCCCAAGTACCTAATTGATGATTTGGATCTGGATATTCATTAATTTTATCATTTGTATTGGTTTTGTGTAAGTAACCATCTAATCGAGTATTAGCAACTCCATCCGTTACTAACAAAAAATAAGTTTTTCGATTCGTTAAGTCACCATGTGTCGCATTATATTCATCTAAGGCTAATTTCATGCCTTGTGCAGTCGGTGTTCCACCATAAGTTCGAACATCTCCAAAATTTGACACAAATTGACTTTTATCAAATGTTAATGGTGTATTTACGCGAACATTTAACTCTTTGTCTCCGTCATTGATTTTTGTCGTTCCATCAGGAAACATAAATTGGCGTCCACCACGATAAGAAGTAAGCATGACACGATCTTTGTCTGTTAAGCCTTGAACCACTTCATCAATCGCTGAGCGAACCATTGGAAAATTGTCTGAAAAGCTTCCGCTAGCATCTTCAACGACGACTAAATCGACTGGTTCCGTTTCCCCTGCAACGACTGGAAATGCAGCTTCCCCTTCTAATATTCGTTTACAATCGGCTAAGCTTTCATCTTGAACTTTCACCGTATTGGTCATTCCTTCTGTATCTCCTGCTTTAACCGCTCCTTCAGCTAAAGCCAATGTGGGACTGAAATTTCCCACAACTGTTCCAGCGACAATCACCATTGTCGATAATAATTTCGTTGCTTTCTTAAACATTTTAATCCTCCCTATTTTCTTTCGCTAGTGTTTGGGACACTTGCTTCTCTTTACTTCAACTACAGCTCCTTAAATCTTTCATCAAGTCGATGTGTCTCCTTGTTTTTGTGACACATCTCTTACTCAATTTCTGATTCTATCACCTTTAAAGGCTAAAACTTGGCAGTATTCGGCTCTTGAAAACGTAAAATTTGTCTTTTAAAAATTAATGAAAAGACTATCCACTGACAAAGTTGGTTTTCACTTACTTTTTGACACCTGATTCCTTTTAAAAGTCTTTTTTTACACAAAAAAAGTAAAAGAACCTTTACAATCCTTTTACTTAATTGTTAGATGCTATTCATAATTTTCTTAGTTTTTTTCTATAAGCTGAATAGTTTAGCCCGTTTATTTCAACAATATTTGACGTTAGTCAGCCGTTTCGTTATAGTTAAAGAAAAGGCTTTTTGGTAGGAGTGAATACGATGAATGAGTGGCCCCATCAGTTAATGACGCTTTTAACCCCACTTTTTGAGCTATGTATTTTAGGTCTGAATGTTTTTTCGATTATTGTTTTAGTTTGGGGTGTTTGTTTAGCAGGAAAAGATTTCATTAAAAGTGAACGACAAAATCAAAGCCGCTTTACCTTAACCAAAATGAATACGTTCATCAAAAACTTCCTTGGTAGCTACATTCTGTTAAGTTTAGAAATTTTAATTGCTGCTGATATTATTGAATCTATTGTCAAACCAACTTTTCAAGATATTTTGAAATTGGCAACCTTGGTGATCATCCGTACAGTTATTTCTTATTTCTTACATAAAGAAATTGAAGACACTATGACCGATATGGAACAACAAGAAAAAGAACCAGCTACCCCAAAAAATTAGCGGGTACGCTGGTTCTTTTTTTATTTAATCGCTTTAAAATAATGAAGTGGTTCGTTAGACAAACGCTGCATTTTACGTTTTTTATCTTCAATAATTGCTAAAATCTCGTCTGAAAAATTTTCTAAAATAACACGGCCACCTTTATAGGTGTGTCCACCCATTTCAGCAACTTCGCTGGCCGTCAAAATGACTTTACGATGCGCAATTTTTTTGAAAAATTCTTCAATTAAGTACGTCGGTAAGTAAAAATTATTTTGAGCAGAAAATGATTCCAAATAAATAAAATCATCGATGCTGATGAAACAATCATCCATCGATAAGTATTCAATTGATCTGTCTATATATAATTCACGCTTTTGTAAAATTTCTTTGACTTTTTTATTTAATAAATTCAATGATTCAATTTCTTTAACCAAATGTTCTAGTTCACGATAACGTACTTCTTTTCGCTCTTTGTAAGATGAATGTAAGGCGGCACTTGCTGTGACTATTAGCGCACCGACGATTACACCGACCATTCCGGCGATAAAAACAAACATATTTTTCCCCTCGCTCTTTTCTAATTTTCCATTTTAGTATAACATAATCCAAAAGTTTCGGATAAAAAATGACACAAAATTTTTCAAGCGACTTCGTTGACCTTTATTGACCAAAGAGGTATACTTTTCATAGGCATTCAAAGTGCTTTGTGATAGAATGACTTTAAAAGTTTCTTTATATAGGAGGATTTACTTATGAATTTAATTCCAACAGTTATTGAACAATCATCTCGCGGTGAACGTGCTTATGACATTTACTCTCGTTTATTAAAAGACCGCATCATTATGCTAAGCGGCCCTATCGATGATAACGTGGCAAACTCAGTGATTGCACAGTTATTATTCTTAGATGCCCAAGATTCAGAAAAAGACATTTACTTGTACATTAACTCTCCTGGTGGCAGCGTTTCTGCAGGTTTAGCGATTTTCGATACCATGAATTTCGTTAAAGCGGATGTCCAAACGATCGTATTAGGAATGGCGGCTTCAATGGGTAGCTTCTTATTAACAGCTGGTCAAAAAGGCAAACGTTTCGCTTTACCAAATGCGGAAATCATGATTCACCAACCACTTGGTGGCGCTCAAGGGCAAGCAACAGAAATTGAAATTGCTGCTCGTCACATTTTAGATACTCGTCAACGTTTAAATTCAATTTTAGCTGAACGAACTGGCCAACCTATTGAAGTGATTGAACGTGATACCGATCGTGATAACTATATGACTGCCGAACAAGCAAAAGAATATGGTTTAATCGATGAAGTAATGGAAAATAGTAGCGCCTTAAATTAAAAATAAAAAATGGAAACAGCGACTGTCGCTGTTTCCATTTTTTTATTTTTCAATGTATCCTCGTAATTCTTCTTCAGTAACACTTTCGTCAAAGATATGCTCACCAATGACGATCGTTGGCACAAATTGAATGTGCGCCGCATTGGCTTCAGCAATCACTGCGGAAACAAGCGTTGCATCTGTTTGTTCTTTTAAACCAAGATTTTTTTCAGCATACGTCGCTACTTCTTCTAAGGTTAAGTTTCCCCATTCATCTTGCGTAGCAAACATTTTATGCAATGCTGACAGTGCTTGTTCAGGCGCTGAATAGTCAATGTAGTGATGCATCACATTGCCGCGTTGTAAACTTTCTTTTTCTTTATCAAACAACTTAATGATACGTTCAACTTTACCACTTTTGACAGATTGTGCTAACAGTTCCTCAGACTCTTCAAACCATTTTCTGCAATAAGGACAGCGAACATTGATAAATTCTATCATTTTGACAGGGGCATTGCGCTCACCAATGTGAAGCCCTGTTTCTGTGTTAACTTTTGTTGCATCAATTACTGAAATATCCATAAAAAACCTCATCCTTTCAAACCTTTATTTCTCTTTTAGTATACCGTTTTTCAATAAAAAAATCATAAGACACGAATTCAAATTTTCTGAATTCGTGCCTCTGTTCACTTTTTTAACGATTAATCGAACGAGCCATTCTAGCAACAGTATGTCTTTTCCCGCGTATCGCATCAGAAAGCTCTTTAATATTTTCAATACCAACTAAGCCCATATTGGCATCGCCAATATGTTGAATATCTACGCCTAAAATTTTATTTCTAATGCCGATTGCTTGGATAACTTCAGGTTGAGCACTTTCTTGTGAAGTTCCAATGGCACTCATAACTAATTTTCCTTTTGAATGTGCAAAATCCACAACTTCTTTGACTTGTTGATCATCGATGCCCCAAACCGTGCCGACTGCTGGGACTAAGACAATATCAGCGCCCGCTTCAATAAATTGTTCAGCTGATTTTAAACTGACCACTGGTTCATCTACGCCTGAACTGTGCATTTTTCCGGCAATAATGATGCCGTCAAAATGTTTTTTGGCTAAGGCCACGTTCTTAGCAATCAAGTCGTTGGTCACGCCAGTTCCTGGATTACCTGTCAATAAGATAAAATCCAAACCCAGTTCATTGGCTTTTTTGAAAGTAGCTGCTGATGCTTTTCTACCTGGTTCAATCGAAACTCTCGTTGAAGCTAAGTCTAAATTTTCATCAACAGGTTCGACATTCATGCCAATCGGTAAACCGACTAGTTCTTTCAAACGATGAACAACCTCATCATTAGGGACACATGTTTCCGCAGTATATTGCCCTTCATAAGCGGCTACTACAATGGGTTGATTAACATCGAAAACATTCAATAAAATCATGTCTGCGCCATATGCTTTTGACATTTCCGCACAAGTGATATCACCTGCTACGGATGGATGAACTACCACATTTTCCGATAAAATTACGCGCCCTTCGCTCGCTTTAATACTCTGAAACAGCTCTTCTTTTGACATCCGTTTGATTTCTGATGCATTTGCACTAATTAATCGTTGAACCATTTTGACCCCTCCAATAGTTTTTAATGTTTTAGTTAAAAACAGCAATAAGTAATCGCTCGCATTTTATTACATGCAACATTCGTGCCAACGTCGTTTCTTTAAACCACAGGTCAACACTACATTTCAGTGCTACACACTTTTTGCACACTTTATTTTTTTTTACACGCTTAAAGAAAAAGTGAAGGATAGCACTTCAAACGGAAATGTTATTCTTCACTTCTGGAGCAGAAAAGTTACGCACTTTTTTCTCGTAATTTTTCTGCAAATTCATTAATTTTTCGAATACGATGATTAATACCTGACTTAGAAATAGCTCCTGAAGGAATCATTTCCCCTAGTTCTTTGAGACTAACTTCCGGATACTCTAACCGTAATTCTGCGATTTCCTGAAGTTTCTCCGGTAATGACGTCAACCCTACTGTACTTTCAATAAATTGAATATTTTCAATTTGTTTTGAAGCCGCATCAATGGTTTTATTTAAATTCGCTGTTTCGCAATTCACTAAACGATTTACTGAATTCCGCATATCACGGACAATCCGGACATCTTCAAATTTCAACATAGAGTTCGTGGCACCAATTAACGTTAAAAAGTCGGCAATTTTTTCAGCACCTTTTAAATAACAAATATACCCATTTCGGCGTCCCAATGTTCGAGCGTTTAAGTCATAGTAATTCAACATCTTACAAATATCATTATTGTGTTCTTCATAAATTGAAAAAATTTCTAAATGATAGCGACTTGTTTCCGGATTATTAACTGAGCCAGAAGCCATGAAGGCCCCACGTAAATAGGAACGCATTTTTTGCGCGTTACCCATGATTTCATTTGACACATTGCCATTAAAAACGACCCCATCCATAATATCCAAATCAGCTAGAATTTTTTGTGTATCTTGTTTTAGACGCACAATGTAAACATTATTTTTCTTTAGTTTCATTTTTTTACGAACTAATAATTCTGCTTGTGCATGGTAATGATCTTTCAGCAATGAATACATTCGACGAGCAATTGCAGCATTTTCCGTTTGTACATTCAAGACAAACTGTTGATTAACTAAGCTAAGTGAGCCATTCATCCGAATTAATGCTGCTAATTCTGCTTTCGCGTGTTCTCGATGGACTTCTAAACCAGTTAACTCTTTTTTGACATCCGAGGCAAAAGACATCTAAGCTCCTCCTCTCTTGATTCTTTTGATTAATTAATATTTCGTTCCAAATACGATACGGAAAAGTTCTTCAACAACTTTTTCCCCATCATGAAAAACTCCGCCATCTCTTAATTCTAAAAAGTCTGTCGAAATGACTCGGCATCCTTCTTCACGTAATCCTTGAAAATCATGCTTTACTTGAACTAAATATTCATCATAAATTTCAGGATCCATGTAATTTTCTGGTACTTTTTCTGTGTTAACCAGCACTGTATCAACAAACTGCGCTTGTAGATGCTCGTTTAAGACACGAACATGATCGGCATCCGTAAAATGTTCCGTTTCCCCTTTTTGGGTCATGATGTTACAAATATAGACTACTTCCGCAGCTGTTTGTTTGATGGCTTCACCAATTTCTGTAATAACTAAATTAGGCAAAATACTTGTAAAAAGGCTCCCTGGTCCTAACACGACCATGTCTGCTTCTTCAATTGCTTTGACGACTTTGCGCGCAGCTCTTGGCTGTTCTTCTCCGTGTGTATTTGTCACAAACACATGGTCAATCGTCTTGCGATCCAGTGCAATTTTTGATTCTCCCACCGCCACTGAGCCATCTTTAAATACGGCATGTAACGTTAATGGCCGTTCTGATGATGGATAAATCCGTCCATCAACATGCATCATTTTTGAAAGCAATTGAATCGCTTCATACGTACTTCCTCTCATTTCTGAGACAGCAGCAATGATTAAATTACCGATTGCATGATTGGCAAAATGACTATCTGATTTATCAAAACGATATTGAAAAATATCTTCATATAATTGTGGCATATCTGACAATGCCACTAAAACATTTCTTAAATCTCCCGGAGGTGTCATGTTATTAATAGAGGAACGAAGCTCGCCACTACTACCGCCATCATCAGCGACCGTTACGACGGCAGTAATATCAACACTTTGGTTTCTTAAACTTTTCAAAATTACTGGCAAGCCTGTTCCACCACCAACAACCACGATCTTCGGTTTACGAATTCGATAGGTTTTCATTAAGAGCGATTAACCGTTTCTTTTCTTTTTAAGCGGTCGCGGTGGGTAATATTTACATGGTAATCTTCCTCTTTTAATTCAGCGCCAACACGTTCTGTCAATGCAACAGAGCGATGTTGTCCACCAGTACAGCCAATTGCAATGGTGACGCTACTTTTACCTTCTTTTTTATATCCAGGTAAGACTGTTCGCAGTAAATCGATAAATTTTGTATAAAATTCATCTGTTTCTGGGAAGCCCATCACATAATCATAAACAGGTTGATCCATTCCAGTTAACGGTCGTAGTTCATCAATATAATGGGGGTTAGGTAAAAAGCGAACATCCATAACGATATCTGCATCAATCGGCAAGCCATATTTAAAGCCGAAGGACACCATTTCCACTCGAAATTCGTGTGTCTCTCTCGTTGCTAGTTCTTTATTCAAACGTTCCCGCAATTGACGAGGGGACAAGTCCGTAGTGTCAATGACCAACTGAGCATCCGCCTTGATTTCTTCCAGCATTGCACGTTCTTTACGAATACCTTCTGTCACTAAACCATCCATCGCCATTGGATGCGCACGCCGTGTCTCTTTATAACGAGAAACTAACTCTTCATCGGTGGCATCTAAAAATAAAATCGTTGTATCAATAAAATTAGTATTTTCAAGTTCGACTAACATATCCTGAATTTCTCTAAAGAAGGTCCGTGAACGTAAATCGATCACTAACGCAATCTTGGTAACTTTTCCAGATTCTTTAATTAATTCCCAAAATTTTGGGATTAAGCTTGGTGGTAAATTGTCGATACAGAAATAGCCCATGTCTTCAAAGCTTTGAACAGCGACTGTTTTTCCAGCGCCACTCATTCCTGTAATAATAACCAGTTGTAAATTTTCTGGCATATTCAACACTCCCTTCACTTGCATCACTATATTATAACACCCCGGGCGTATCAAAGAAAGCTTTTCAATCATTCTTATAAAGATTTCTATTCTTTCATAGAAAAACAGCATTGACATTTTTGTCAATGCTGTTTTAATTGCTGAATTATACTATATAACTCTGTGTTATTTTAATACAAACTCAATTTCTGTTTTATCAGTAAAATTAGCTTCAAACTCAAATTGTTTTACTTGTTCATTCACGGCTAACTTTTTCGTAATGTGTTCTTTAATTTGTTCATTTGTAGCTGTTTTGATTGACAATCCATCTAAAAGAGTCATGATTTTGTCTTGTGCTGCCTTACCTTCTAATTCTAAATCAGCAGATTCATCTTCATACGTTGCTTCAATTGTTCCGTTCGATTTTATTTCATAGGTGAACTCAATTTCATTTTCGTCGTATTCGATTTCTACGTCAATCTCTTGAAGACTGGCAACAGTCGGTGTTGGTGTGGTTAGTTCATTGTCTGCTGTTTCATGGTCCCCACCAACTTCAGGAGTTACGGTTTCCCACTTAAAGGTACCAATTTTAGCTGTTGCTAGATAGGGATTATTAATGGTAATGACTTTCAATTGAAGGTCTGAATGGTTGGCGATATCTGTTAAAATCCCCAGAGCCTGATATGTATTTTGTGTAAAACGTGTCGCAATATTTTGCGCATCAATTGTGGAATAGCCTAATGTTTCCCAGGTGATTTGTTGCTTTAATTCCTGATGAACGGCTTGTACTGTCGCCGGCTCCAATTGAATGCCCGTTGCTTCTTTTAAATCTTTCTTGGTAAAACTCATTACTTTTTCATGGTCTGATTGTGAAATTAAAGTAGCTGCTTCCATTGTGTTACTATGTACAAAAGGTGTGATTCCGATAGCTAAGACCATTCCTGCTGTTAATAAACTTGTTGTTATTTTTTTGTTTTTCATTTAAGACTTCCCTTCGTGTTCATTGTTATTTTGTTAACAAACATAGTATATCTTTTAATTACACATTAAGTCAACATTTATTTTTAATTTTTATTAAAAAATATTTGTTATTTTATAATAAAAGAACCTTGTTTCCCATAAAAACAAGGTTCTTTATCTAATCATTAATGTTTATTTCAGAACACGTTTTAAATAATATCCTGTGTAACTGTCTTTGACTTTAGCAACTTCTTCTGGTGTTCCGGTCGCCACGATCGTCCCACCACCGTCGCCACCTTCTGGCCCTAGATCAATCACATGATCCGCAGATTTGATGACATCCAAGTTATGTTCAATCACTAAAACGGTATTGCCCGCTTCCACTAAACGCTCTAATACTAGAAGCAACCGCGCAATATCATCGGTATGCAAGCCTGTTGTTGGTTCATCCAGAATATAAAAGTTTTTCCCATTAGAATTTTTATGAAGTTCACTCGCTAGCTTCATCCGCTGTGCTTCCCCACCAGATAAAGTAGTTGCTGGCTGCCCCAATGTCACATAGCCTAAGCCTACATCCACAATTGTTTGCAATTTACGATGAATTTTAGGGATATGTTTGAAAAATTCTACGGCATCTTCCACCGTCATATCTAAAATATCAGAAATGTTTTTGCCTTTATAATGAACTTCTAACGTCTCAGAATTATAACGTTTGCCATGACAAACTTCGCAAGGCACATAGACATCAGGTAAAAAGTGCATTTCAATTTTGATGATACCATCCCCGCGACAAGCTTCACAACGGCCACCTTTGACGTTAAAACTAAAGCGGCCTTTTTTATAACCACGAACCTTAGCTTCATTTGTTTGGGCAAACAAATCGCGAATGTCATCAAAAACACTAGTATAAGTTGCTGGATTACTTCTTGGCGTTCGACCAATTGGACTTTGATCAATGTCAACAATCTTTTCAATGGCTTCATAACCAGTGATACTTTTGTGTTTCCCAGGTTTATTGGAATTACGATTTAATTTTTGGGCCAGTGCTTTTTTCAAAATTTGATTGACTAAAGTGCTTTTCCCTGAACCTGAAACACCTGTGACAGCAACAAATTCACCTAGCGGAAATTCAACACTGACATTTTTTAAATTATTTTCACTGGCACCAGTGACTTTGATCGCTTTGCCATTACCTTTGCGACGTTCTTTTGGTACAGGAATCACTTTTTTCCCAGAAAGATATTGTCCAGTCAATGAATGCGGATTTTTAGCAACCTCTTCCGGCGTACCAGCGGCTACAACTTCACCGCCCAGATGTCCAGCGCCAGGCCCCACATCAATCAAGTAATCCGAAGCCATCATTGTATCTTCATCATGTTCCACCACAATTAATGTATTGCCTAAGTCCCGCATTTTTTTCAATGAGTCAATCAAGCGGTCGTTATCTCGTTGATGCAAACCAATTGATGGTTCATCTAAAATGTAAAGGACGCCTGATAAGTTTGATCCAATTTGTGTTGCTAAGCGAATTCTTTGTGCTTCTCCGCCAGAAAGTGTGCCGGCAGCTCGACTTAAGGTTAAGTAATCTAACCCGACATTTTTTAAGAAGGTTAACCGATCTTCGACTTCTTTTAAAATTGGCCGAGCAATCGTTGTTTCTTGTTCAGATAAAGACACACCTTCAAAAAATTGGACCGCATTTTTTATTGCTAATTCACTGACTTCACCAATGTGCGTGCCATTGATTTTTACAGCTAAAGCTTGCGGATTCAAACGATACCCTTGACAGCTTCGACAAGTCAATTCTGTCATGTATAACCGCATTTGATCTCGTGTAAAATCGCTATTTGTTTCATGATAACGTCGTTTAATATTTTTTAAAATCCCTTCAAATGGCACTTCCACATCACGAACACCACCAAAGTCATTTTCATAATGAAAATGAAAGTTTTTCTCGCCAGAACCATTTAAAATAATTTCTTGTTGATCTGCAGGTAATTCTTCAAACGGCGTATCCATATCAATCCCAAAACTGGTGGCTGCTTGTTCCAACATTTGTGGATAATATTGGGAACTAATAGGGTTCCACGGAACAATGGCTCCTTCTCTCAAGGTTTTAGTGGGATCTGGAATCACTAAGTCTTTGTCCACTTCTAATTTAACACCTAAACCATCACAATCGGGACAAGCGCCAAATGGTGCATTAAATGAAAACAAGCGCGGTTCCAATTCACCGACTGTGAACCCACAATAAGGACAAGCATAATGTTCACTAAACAACATCTCTTCTTGACCAATCACATCAACAATTGCGTAACCTTCAGCTAAACGCAAAGCCGCTTCAAACGAATCGAACAAGCGAGAGCGAATGCCTTCTTTCACAACGATACGGTCAATCACAATCGCAATATCATGTTTTTTATTTTTTTCAAGTTCTGGTGCCTCACTAACATCATAGGTTTCACCATCCACCCGCATTCTGACATACCCTTCACGTTGGATCATTTCAAACACTTTTTTATGTTGGCCTTTTTTCTTGACCACAACAGGCGCCAAAATTTGAATTTTTGTTCGCTCTGGTAGCTCTAAGACTTTATCAACCATCTGTTCAACAGACTGACTGGTAATTTCAATATGATCGTTAGGACAAATTGGATGACCTACCCGAGCAAATAACAATCGTAAATAATCATTGATTTCTGTTACCGTCCCCACCGTTGAGCGCGGGTTTTTACTTGTCGTCTTTTGATCAATTGAAATAGCTGGACTTAAACCATCGATGCTGTCAACATCTGGTTTATCCATCTGTCCCAAAAATTGTCGCGCATAAGCAGAGAGACTCTCTACATAACGTCGTTGCCCTTCTGCGTAAAGCGTATCAAATGCTAATGAACTTTTGCCAGAACCAGATAGTCCAGTTACAACAACCATTTTGTCACGAGGAATCGTGACATCAATATTTTTTAAGTTATGGGCGCGTGCACCATGAATCACAATTTTATCATTTGCCATATATGTTCTCCTTTTACTAAATCTCTTACGTCAAATCATTTCAAGTCATTCTATAGAGAAAAGATTAGTAAAAGATACGATGGTTCATCGTATCTTTTACTTAATCCGTTGGTTGACTTATTTGGCAGCTTTCAATTCAAGAATGGTATCTCGTAATGTGGCTGCAGTTTCGAAGTCTAATGCTTTGGCCGCATCTTTCATTTCTCTTTCAAGTTTCATTAATAAATCAGCTTTTTCTTGTCTTGATAAATCTTCATATGATTTATCCAATTGAACCACTGTTTCATCTTTATCAGCTGTTTTGGAAATAGAAATCAAATCACGAATTTCTTTAATAATTGTTTTTGGTTCAATACCATGTTCTTCATTATATGCTTCTTGGATTGCCCGACGTCGTGCCGTTTCATCCATAGCTCGTTGCATCGAATCGGTGATTTTATCTGCATACATAATGACTTTTCCTTCAGCGTTCCGGGCAGCCCGTCCCATCGTTTGCACTAACGAGCGTTCACTACGTAAGAAGCCTTCTTTATCTGCATCTAGAATCGCAATTAAGGAAACTTCTGGCACATCGATTCCTTCACGTAATAAGTTAATACCTATTAGAATATCAAATTCGCCTAATCGTAAATCGCGAATAATCTCCGTTCTTTCCAGTGTTTTTATATCACTATGCAAATATTTAACTTTTAAGCCTAATTCTTTGAAATAGTCGGTTAAATCTTCGGCCATTTTCTTCGTTAAGGTTGTGACAAACACTCGCTGATCTTTTTCGATCCGTTCATGAATTTCGCCCACCAAGTCATCAATTTGACCCATAATTGGGCGGATTTCTACTTCTGGATCTAGTAAACCTGTTGGCCGAATGATTTGTTGAACAACAGTCTCTGTTTGTTCCATTTCATAAGGGCCTGGTGTTGCCGATACATAAACAATTTGGTTTACATGTTGTTCAAATTCTTCTAAACGAAGCGGTCGGTTATCAAGTGCACTTGGTAGACGGAAACCATAGTCCACTAACATTTGTTTCCGTGCTCGGTCGCCATTATACATCCCTCTAATTTGCGGCATTGTTACATGAGACTCATCGATTACAAGTAAGAAGTCATCTGGGAAAAAGTCCAACAGCGTATATGGCGGCTCTCCTTCTTGGCGACCATCCATATGTCGAGAGTAATTTTCAATCCCTGACGTGTAGCCCATCTCTCTCATCATCTCAATATCATAGTTGGTTCGCTGTTCCAAACGTTGGGCTTCCAATAATTTGTTTTCACTGCGAAGCACTTTCAAACGTGCTTCTAATTCTTCTTGGATCTGCGAAATGGCGTGTTCCATATGTTCTTCGTTCGTCACGAAGTGTGTTGCTGGAAAAATAGCGACATGCTCTGTTTCGCCGACAATTTCACCAGTTAACGCATCTACTTCACGAATTCGATCAATTTCGTCTCCGAAAAATTCAACACGTAGTGCATGCTCATCCCGTGAAGCTGGGAATATCTCAACCACATCACCGCGGACACGAAAACGCCCCCGTTGAAAATCAATATCATTTCGTTCGAATTGAATATCGACTAAGCTTTTTAGTAACTCATTACGATCCATTTCCATTCCCACACGTAATGAAACAACTTGTTGACTGTATTCCCGCGGATCCCCTAAACCAAAAATACAAGAAACTGATGCTACCACGATGACATCGTTTCGTTCCAATAAAGAACTTGTCGCTGAATGGCGTAGTTTATCAATTTCATCATTAATACTGGAATCTTTTTCAATATATGTATCACTTGAGGGTACATATGCTTCTGGTTGATAATAATCATAGTAACTGACAAAATACTCGACCGCATTATCTGGGAAAAATTCTTTAAATTCCCCGTATAATTGTCCAGCTAATGTTTTATTATGTGCAATCACTAATGTTGGTTTGTTCACTTCTTGAATCACATTAGAGATTGTAAATGTTTTACCTGTTCCGGTCGCTCCAAGTAAAATTTGAGCTTTTTCTCCACCTTTGACACCGTCAACTAGTTCAGCAATAGCGGCTGGCTGATCTCCGGCAGGCTCATATTTAGAAGCCAAATGAAAGGTATTGGAAGTTTCTCTTTCGATCATTTATAACTCCCCCTCAAAGTGTCTAATTTCTCTTAAATTATCGGCCCATTCTGGCAGAATGTCCACTTATTAGTTTAACATACCGAACATATTTTCGCCACTTTTGCTGTTTCGGACTTCAACTGATCTTAATCTTTTGTTCTTGATTTCTATGTCATATTTTATAACATGAAATGTAAGGAAATTAGAGTTTTTTTTTCTTTTTAGCGTTCAAATACTTGTCAGCTTCCTATTTCTTACTATATAATTGTTCAATATGCAAAACTAGGAGGTATTTTATGAAAAGGAAACACTTTTTACTTTCTTTCTTTGTGATGATGGTAACTCTGCTAACATTCATTAGTGGCACTTCAGCACATGCAGAAGGAAAGAAATATACAATTGGAACGGATTTAACATTCGCCCCTTTTGAATTCCAAGACTCAAAAGGAAAATACATTGGTATTGACGTTGATTTATTAGATGCGATTGCCAAAGATCAAGATTTTGAAGTGGATTTAAAACCATTAGGCTTCGATAGTGCAGTCCAAGCGATTCAATCTAAACAAATTGATGGCATGATTGCTGGAATGAGTATTACGGATGAGCGAAAAAAATCCTTTGATTTTTCAGATCCATACTTCGATAGCGGTTTACAATTAGCGGTTAAAAAAGGAAACGACAAAATTAAATCATATGATGATTTAAAAGGCAAAACGGTTGCGGCTAAAGTTGGAACTGAAAGTGCCAATTTCCTTGAAAAAAATAAAGAGAAATATGACTACACCATTAAAAATTTTGACGACGCAACTGGCCTTTATAAAGCCTTAGAAAACGGTGAAGCGGATGCAATCGTTGATGATTATCCTGTATTGGGCTACGCAGTTAAAAATGGCCAAAAATTACAATTAGTTGGCGATAAAGAAACAGGCAGTTCTTATGGTTTCGCAGTGAAAAAAGGCCAAAACCCTGAATTAATCAAAAAGTTCAACGCTGGTTTGAAAAATCTTAAAGACAATGGTACTTATGATAAAATTTTAAACAACTACTTAGCGACAGGTGATGAAACAAACACACAAGACGCTGGCGAACAGATGAAAAAAATCACTCCTAAAAAAGAGAAATATGTGATTGCTAGTGATTCTACGTTTGCTCCGTTTGAGTTTCAAAATGCCCAAGGCGATTATGTCGGAATTGATGTAGATTTAGTCAAACGTGCAGCTGAATTGCAAGGTTTTACTGTTGAATTTAAATTTATTGGTTTTAGTTCTGCTGTCCAAGCTGTTGAATCTGGTCAAGCAGATGGGATGGTTGCAGGCATGACGATTACGGATGATCGTAAAAAAGCCTTCGACTTCTCTGTTCCTTACTTTGATAGCGGTATTCAAATTGCGGTCAAAAAAGGCAATGACAAAATTAAATCGTATGATGATTTAAAAGGCAAAAAAGTCGGCGTAAAAATTGGTACTGAAAGTGCTGATTTCTTAGAAAAAAATAAAAAGAAATATGATTACTCAATTAAGTATTTAGACACAACTGATGCATTATACAGTGCATTAGAAATTGGCGAAGTTGATGCCATGATGGATGATTATCCTGTCATTGGCTATGGGGTTGCGCAAAATCAACCACTAGCGACACCAATTCCTCGTGAAAAAGGTGGTTCTTACGGTTTTGCTGTCAAAAAAGGGCAAAATCCTGAACTACTTGAAATGTTTAACGAAGGCTTAAAAGAAATGAAACGTACAGGTGAATACGATAAAATTATCGGCACTTACGTGAAAGATGGCAACGAAGCCAAAGAAGAAACAGCTGACGAATCTACATTTGTTGGCTTTATGCAAAACAACTGGAAACAATTGTTACACGGTTTATGGATGACGATTCTATTAACGTTGATTTCCTTCGTACTTGCTTTAATTGTCGGCGTTATTTTTGGGCTATTCAGCGTTTCACCAATCAAAGCATTACGTGTACTTTCAACCATTTATGTTGATTTAATTCGTGGAATTCCTTTGATGGTCTTAGCGTTCTTCATCTATTTCGGATTACCTGGTGTGCTTGGCTTTAATATCCCGGTCTTCATTGCTGGGATTATCACATTAACTTTAAATGCCAGTGCCTATATTTCTGAAATTGTGCGCGGCGGAATCAAAGCTGTTCCAGTTGGCCAAATGGAAGCTTCAAGAAGTTTAGGTCTTTCCTATAATCGGACAATGCAAAAAATTATTTTACCACAAGCGATTCGCATTATGATTCCTTCATTCATTAACCAATTTGTTATTTCATTGAAAGATACAACTATCCTTTCAGCAATTGGCTTAATCGAACTACTACAAACAGGAAAAATTATTGTTGCTCGGACATTACAAAGTACAATGGTTTACTTCGTTATTGCGTTAATCTACTTAATTTTAATTACTAGTTTAACTAAATTAGCGAAAAACCTTGAAAAGAAGGTGAACTAATATGACTGAAAAAATCTTAGTTGAACATTTAGTAAAAAAATATGGTGACAACACGGTCTTAAACGACATTAATGTTTCTATTAACGAAGGCGACGTAGTCTGCGTCATCGGTCCTTCTGGTTCTGGTAAAAGTACTTTTTTACGTTGCTTGAATCAATTAGAAGAAGCTTCTAGCGGAGACATTATTATTGATGGTGCGAACTTGACAGATAAAAATACGGACATCAACCAAGTCCGTCAACATATCGGCATGGTTTTCCAACATTTCAATTTGTTTCCACATTTATCTATTTTAGAAAACATTGTTTTAGCACCAACCGATTTAGGTCGCTTGTCAAAAGACGAAGCGGAGAAAAAAGCGTTAGAACTTTTAGAACGTGTTGGGTTGGCAGATAAAAAAGATGCCTATCCAGATTCTTTATCTGGTGGTCAAAAACAACGTGTCGCAATTGCACGTGCGTTAGCGATGAATCCTGATATTATGCTTTTCGATGAGCCAACATCAGCTCTTGATCCAGAAATGGTTGGCGATGTTCTTGGTGTAATGAAAGATTTAGCAAAACAAGGAATGACAATGGTCATCGTTACTCACGAAATGGGCTTTGCAAAAGAAGTGGCTAACCGAGTAATGTTCATTGATGGCGGTAACTTCCTAGAAGATGGTTCGCCAGAGCAAGTCTTTGAAAATCCTCAAAACCCTCGAACAAAAGATTTCTTAGATAAAGTATTAAATATTTAAACAAAAGCACTTGGCGCGCGCTAGCGCCCAAGTGCTTTATTTTATGGTTAAATTGTTTCTGTGACAGAGACAGATTGAACGTGCCCTTTTTCTTTTAAGAGATGGTGCAAGTTGGAATGCCAGAAATCTTCTTTGCCTACATAAGAAATCTTTGCTGTTACTGCCTCTTGTTCGGATTCCAAAGTCAATTCTACTAAGCGCTCCCCTTTTTCTAAAGAAGCTTGAAGTTGTTCATGCAGTCGGCTTTCTTTAATCATGGGTTCCTTAATTTTTACAATAAGCTGCAATCGTTTTAGAGGAGTTTTTCGTTTAAAATGGGCCAGAGCTAATACTAGCAAAGTCGCCACGAGATTGATAAACGCAATGGTTAAAAAACCCATCCCAATGACTAAACCAATAATAGTAACATTCCACATCATTACTGCTGTCGTTAACCCAGAGACTTTCCTTTCTCTAAAAACGATAATCCCCGCACCGAGAAAGCCTACACCACTAATCACTTGGGCGCCATATCGTGTAATATCCATAGAAATAATGGACGCCAAGGCGCTATTTTGTTTCACCACATCGACTAAAATATCCACCGATTGAATCTGTAAAATGGAAATCGTACAGGAGGCCAAACATAAAATGGCATTACTACTGATACCGAAGCCTTTTCTTTTAATACTTCTTTCTAACCCAATCAAAGCTCCAAAAACCACGGCTAGAGCCATCCGAATGACAACGTCGGTGAGAGAAAGTTCAATCATTTTTAAAGAATTCATCGCTTTCTCTCCTTTCTTGCAAATGACTATTTGACTTATTTTGTATTAACTAATAAACGCAAGCCATTAAAAATGACCACTAAGGTACTTCCTTCATGAATAAGTACGCTAAATGCGATATTCGCAATACCTAAAAAGTTCAAGATAATTAACGTTGCTACCACTAACATTGAAAAAATAATATTTTGCTGCACAATTTTATTCAAGCGTTTTGAGACACGGTGAGCATAGCCTAATTTAGAAAGATCATTTTTCATCACTACCACGTCTGCAACATCGATAGCAATGTCTGTACCATCCCCCATCGCCACTCCGATGTCAGCATTCACTAAAGCGGGCGCATCGTTAATGCCATCACCAACCATCCCTGTCATTCCTACTTCGCGTTTTAATTGATCAACAATCGCTGATTTTTCCTCAGGCAAAACATTAGCATAAACTTGGTCCACGCCTACTAAGCGGCCAACTGCTTCACCCGTAAGTTTTGCATCTCCTGTAATCATTGTTGTTTCAATATTCTGTGACTTGAAATAGTGAATGGCGTTCATTGCTTCTTCATTAGGAACATCCATCAATGCCACTAAACCAATCACTTGTTCATTTTCGGCAAAGTACACTACCGTTTTGCCTTCACTCGCTAATTTCGTTGTTTGTTTCTCAATGATTGTTGGCACTTGTTCGAAACTAGATGGTTTACCAATTCTAAAAGTTGTGTCTGCAATGGTCGTTACTAAACCCACCCCGACAATATTTTCTACTTCTAAATTTAAAGCCGTTGTTTCTGCTTCAAAGCGATTAACAATCGCCGTCGCCAATGGATGATTGGATTTTTTCTCCATATTTGTTAAAACAGCCACTAATTCGTCTTGACGATCTTCTAAGCCATCAACAAAAAGATAATCTGTGACCTCTGGTTTGCCTTTTGTTAGTGTGCCTGTTTTATCAAAAGCGAGTGCTTTCACTTCAGCTAAATTTGATAAGAATGAGCCACCTTTAAACAAAACACCTTGTTTCGCTAAATTGGAAATTCCTGATAAAGTTGCCGGAACGGCACTCGCTGCTAATGCACAAGGGGAGGCAGCAATTAAGAAGACCAAGCCTCTGTAAAAACTTTCAGCCCAAGTCAATTGGAAAAGTAATGCGCCACCTAAAACAATTAGAGGAAAAACTGCTAAAACTAGTGTGACATATTTCGGTTCAAATCGTTTAATTTTGCTTGCAATTTCTGATTGATTTTCTTGTGATTGGTTCACGAGCTGTACGATTTTTGCAAAAACTGTTTCTGAACTATCTTTCGTTACTTCAACAACAATTGTGCCTGAACCGTTCATGGTACTACCAAAAACTGGGTCCCCACTATTTTTTTCTTTGGGAATACTTTCCCCATTAATAGATGATTCATCCACAGCGGTACTTCCTTCAATCACGACGCCATCTGTCGGGATTTGCGCACCATTGAGGACTTGCACGCGGTCACCAATCTTCAATTGTTCAACTGACACAGTTTGAATTGAGCCGTCATCTGTTATCAGGCGAGCTTCTGTTGGATTTAAATTTAATAGTTTTGTAATTTCACGTTGGCTTTTGCCTTGGGCATAATCTTCAAGGAAATGCGCCGCCGCAAAAATCAAAATCAACAATGCTGATTCTTCAAAACTTCCCATTAATGCTGAACCAACTGCAGCTAAGGTCATTAACAAATGAATATTAGGCGAAAACTTTCGATTGTTTTTCGTATCCCGATACGTATCTCCAAAGCCTTCCCCAATAATATGATAACCAGCTAAAATAGCAGCTAATGAGAAAAGAATATTTTTCACTAAGAGCATGTTCCCTAAAAATAAACCGATAAAGAAAAGAGCCAATCCTGTAAAAAAGAGAATAACTGGAACGTTTTTACCTTTTTCTTCATGTGTGTGTGCACCTGTTTGTTTTGACATTGTTATACGCCTCCTTATTAATGTTTTTCTATTCATATGAATGTATATTCATATTATAAAACACTTGGGTGGTTTTGTAAAGACTTAAACACAAAGACAAGCGATGATTCTATTCGATAGGATCACCGCTTGTCTTTGTCGATTCTTTTTGTTGTTGATATTTTTCTTCTTGAATAGTCAATAATGATTGCGTTAAATTGACCCAATCAATCGAACGAGGTGGATCCAGCCAAACCATAACTTTACTCTGTTCTTCTTGATACAAGTTATTTAAATTGGTAATCACCACATCTGGTAAGGTATCTGATAACGGGTCAATAATTTCTACATTTAAATTCACATAGACGGATAAATTTTTTTTGATGAATTGGTTATACTCTTTTCCATAAGAAAAATCAATTAGGACCTTGGCTGGCTCTGCAATTAAATGAACCGGAACATGATTAATTAGCAACAATAGATAGTTAAAAAACAAACAGTGATTGGCTTTCGCAATTTTTTTATGTTTTGCTGTTAACCAACGAATATATTCAATTAAATAAAAATAAAATTCCGGATATGTTTGCTTAAAAAACTGTAAATCCATTTCAAAATCGTCAAACATATTAAGCGGAAAGTAAATAACATTGAAATGAATAATTGCTAACCCTTCTTCTAGAGTATTCCTTGTTGACTCCTCTAAACAATTAAATGCTTTTTCAAAACTTCCAATGAAAACACGAGTTAGGCTTTCAATCGTAGGATCTTCGTGAATGACATATTTTTTCTCTAGTTTGCCATGCAAATACAAGAAAAAAACAATCGTATACGTTAATGATTTTGAGGCCAATGCCCATTCCACTTGCGATTTTTTTATTAGTTCCTCTGAAAATGTATTCAGTGCGCGCGTATCAATCCCTTCCACCGCACGTCCTTCGTTGTTAATCATAATAGCTAAATAATGAAAAAAATTGCGTCGCTCATAGGTGGTGAAAGTATAGTTTAACTCAACAGACTGTAATACACGTTTCGCTTCATTATAGACTTTTACCGAATATAGTTCGGAAATTGGTTGATTGGAAAGCGTGAACAATTTATACAAAAAAAATGAAATTGCTTTTTGATTGCCGACAATTTCCCGCTTACTAAAATAGATCTGATACTCCTTTAAGGCTTTTTTTAGCCTCTGTAAGGTACTATACGCCACAGAGGTGCTGACATGATTACATTCAGCAAACTTTGTCAAACTATAATTTCCTCTAAAGTAAGACAACACTAATTTAAAAGAGAGCGATTCTGTTAAGTATTTCGTGAGCAAAAGTTTACTTGAATAGTTTCCATCAATTTCAAGTGTAACATCTACATCAGAAACGACTAAAGTTAAGCTGTCGCTTAACTTTAGATTGTCAATATCTGCTTTTAATTTTTCTAATGTTTTTTTGACTAAAAAATTCGACATTGATAGTTCTTCGCGAAGTGCAATAAAAGTACCTGATAGCGTGGGACTTTCTTCTAAATGCCTTAGCAAGGAATAACTTCGTTGATCTTCTTTATTTAAAAAAATTTCATAATTCATCATTTATCAATTCTTTCTCCCATAAATAGCCGTTCCTACTAATTCCCGTATGAAATTCAAGTAAAAAGTGTTTTGCCCCTCCGTTCCAGCACCGCCTGTGCTATTTGGTACAATGGTGATATGGCTAGCATCAAATAATTCATCCGTGAAAAATACTTGATGCTGACTTTTCTTGGAAGAAGGCCTTTCTTCATTTGTTTTTGGATTATTGGTTTTCACTTCTTTTTTACTAACGTCTTCGCTACTTTCTTCCGTTTGCGTTTCGCTAGTAATAGTACTTTCATTTGTTTCTTCCATTTTTTCTGGTGTGCCAGTATTCTCAATCGGATAAATTTCTTCTGTTGGATTGGTCGGATTATAAATCGGATTCCGTTCTTCTACTGCTTGCACAGTGGTTACTTGAAAAAACGAGAGTAACAATGTACTCCATAATAGTAAATGTTTGTATTTATCCATTTTTCTCACATATATTGCCAAATACTTTAGCTACATAACAAAACAAAAAATATAACTAGTAAAGTGGTATCAGACGATATTTAACAATACTCCTTCTTATTATTTCTTTTTTTGAGTTAGGTTTGTTGAATAAACTGCATGTTTGATAAGTAAAAACAAACAAAAACGTTGCCGATGATCAAATCAAAAATTAACTACTCTTTATATTTCTCTTTCGTTTTTTCCTGTTTCTTTTTTCGCCAAATCAACCAGGCAATGATTAAAATCACTATCAATAATAGTAGTAAGCCAATCATCAAATATAAATTTGAATGATTTTCTTTTAAGGTCACATCTTTTTCATTTAATTCTTTGGCAACTTCGCCATTAATTGTAAAGTCTTTTTCAAATTGCCATTGATTTCTAAAAGATATCGATTCATTGTTTATTGATTTTTTAAATGAGCCTGCAGCATCTTTATTCCCAACAACGGTCATAGACAAATGATAATCTCCTGGCTTAAGCGGTTGCCCTTTTAGCGCAATGGGAACAGAAAAATTGGTATTTGGTGCAATTTGCATGTTTGCTTTTTCCTCTTTATATAAAACTTCTTCATGCCCCTTTTTGGTAATCTCTGCCGAAAAGGCAACTTGGTTAATATATGTTTTTTGATCATTTTGTAGATTGACTAAAATCACATTTCTAGCATTAATCTGTCCTGGTGAGACTTTTTTCAAAAGTAAATTCGGCTCAACCATTTTTTTGTTTTGTTGCATCAATAATGCAACGACATACGAATATTCATTTTTAATGGATAACCCCTGACTCTTATCGTCTTGACGTTTGCCTTCATCTGACGTTTCTTCTTTAAAAGTGATACCACTAGCTAACACTCCATCAAAGGGGGTATTAGGCATTTTGACGTTAATAGAAACCGTTTGTTCACTTTTCGGTTTTAAACGAACTGAGCTAGGGTATTGAACGTAGTCTTTTATATCAAACGCTAAACTTTGATCTTTTTTCCCCTTATTTTCACCATACTCCACGATTACATTTGAATTGGTAATGGCACTATTGATGGAAATACCTACCTTTACTTCTTTATCTGTATCATTGCGCAAGTTCACTTTCAACTCAGTTTCTTCATTTGGTGCTAGTAATAAATCAAAGTAAGTTTTTTCTTTATCTACTTGTTTTTCTGATGGAATAGGCGTAACCGCAAAATTAAATTCACTGGCAAAACCATTGCTAGGTACTAACGCTAAAAGAATTAGTAGTATCGGAAAAAAAAGAAATCGTTGTTTTTTTCTGTTCAAATTATTTACTCCTTTTCTATATGTAGTGAATAGCAGGTAACCATGTTCCCCGCTATTCTTCTTTTAAAACTCGTTTAATTTCCTGGAGCGTCTGTCAACGTCCATGTTAATTTTGTGGCGTATTTTTCAGCGTATTTGGTTGTAGAACCTGGAACAGTTAACTCAATACTTTTAGCAGCTGTAGTTGCATCTGTTCCCCAATCAAATAAATAAGTTCCTGCACCGTTTCCTTTCGCTGCACTCATTACATCTGATTGACTACCATCTGAATTTAGCGTGATTGTGGCTGGGCCTGTTGGTTTACCCGAATCTGAAGCAGTCACTACATTTCCGTTTTTAAACGTGATAGCTGCCCCAGTCAATTCTTTACCAGAAGTTGATTTAAATTGTCCTTCTTGTTTCACTTTTAATGACCAGCCAGCTTCGGTTCCACGGTTATCTGTTACTTGGACATAGTTAGGCCCTTCTTTGACTTCATCGGTTGCGCCTACCGTCTTGTATTTTTGGGTAGCAGCAAAATAAGTCTGATCCTTCGACGTGATTTTTTGAATACCGAAGTCTAGACTTGACGCATAATCAATTGACAACGGACCGTTTGTTCCTGGATTAGGACCTTCAGGATCTGTTGGGTCAATAGGATCAACTGGATTAGTTGGATCCGTTGGGTCAACCGGATTAGTTGGCTCTTCACTTGGTGTAAATTCTACGATACCATTAGATGTATAACTACCGCCATCTTCTGCAAAGGCTTGAGAAGTCATGCCTAAGCTCCCTAAAATAAATGTGGATAAACATACTGTTGTTACTTTTTTCATTTTCTTTTCTCCATTCTTTTCTTTAATTTCCTGGCACATCTTCTAACGCCCAAGATAAACGAGCTTTAAATGTTCCAACTCTTTGATAAGCTACAGGAACATTGATTTGAATTCCTTGTTGTTTTGATTCATCAAGTAATGCTGTTAAATCTGTTTCACCTTTCTGATTACTTTCTAAAAGCGTAATTGCCTCATTTGTAATCTGAGAGCTTCCAGCAGTTGAAACGAAAGAAAAAACATCTGGCATTACAATTGAATCATTTGTTAACGGTTGCGTTTGCTTTAGTTGCAGGCGCCAATTATTTGCGTTACGTTCATCCACGACTTTGAGTCCTTCGGTGGGATGCCCAAGTTTAATTAGTGGTTGATTACGTATCTTTTCCGTACCAAAAGTAATCTGTTTTGGTGCCTCTTTAAAATATAGTTCCCCTAAACGATAGTAAAAATAAATATCTTTTGTTTCCTCTGTCATTGTTCCTTCCGCATTGCCCGAGTCTTTTGTAAAAACATAGCCAGAAATATCTAGGGGTTTTTCTTGATAGGGTGCACCAATTTTCCCTGTTACACTTTTAGGTGGAGCAATATCTTTACCTTCCGCGTCTTTATAAAAAACGGTTACTGTTTTTTCTGTTGGTTTAGGAATAGTAATCGTTACATTATTTGACTTTTGCAGTAAGGTTCCTTCTTCATAATAGTCAAAGTTCATAGTTAAAACTTTTTCGGGCGTATTATCTTGAAGGGTTGTTTTTAATTCAATCATCATGTCCTTCTTTAAAACTAGGTAGTCATTTAAAGCAATTGTTAAGTGATTCCCTGTTTGT
Source organism: Enterococcus sp. DIV1368f (assembly GCF_051712245.1). NCBI lineage: Bacteria > Bacillati > Bacillota > Bacilli > Lactobacillales > Enterococcaceae > Enterococcus > Enterococcus sp. DIV1368f. Next base: position 544,187 of record NZ_JBIOON010000001.1, on the reverse strand, counting down.
GTCAGATCTTTGGCTGCTACCTTTTTACCATCAATCGTTAATGAATTTTCTTCATATGCTAATTCATCAGGTAAGTCAATGCTTACTTGCGGTTGACGATCTTCGATAAAGTCATTGTCAATATTCAACGTATTCCGTAGTATCACCTGATCATTTTTCACTGCTTCAACAGCTGAACTAAACTCCTGACCATTCACGCTAAGGGCTGCTTGTGACGTAACGTTGGTAGGAATTTGTGTCATTGCTAAAGCATTCTCTTGGTATTTGCCACCTGTAGAGGATGTAAAGCCCCAATAAACTGTTGTTGCGCCAAATTGTGCATTTAAATCTGAAACTACATACGTATTCGTGCCCACACCTTCTAAATCATATGTTAATGCTTTGGCTGCGGCATTCCAATGAACAGTCAACATGCGCCAGGTTCCATTAGATAGATAGGTTGGCGCAACAGTGACACCTGAATGCTCCCCTGTATAGTTGTTGTTATTAGCTTTCGGAGTGACAAAAGCTAAATGTCCATTTCCCTTATCTTGTGAAATTTCTCGGTCCATTCGGTTGGAACTACCAGTATTTTTATAGGTATCAAACTCAATCGATAAGGCATTTCTAACATAAGGTTGACCAGCTTTCGTGGAGTATGCACCGATTCCCATCCCAGGTGAACCAATGACTTCTTGAGGCGTTGTGGACATTCTAGGATCATTCGTTAAGGTAAAGGTCATACCATCACCAGCATTTGCATACTCGTTTCCTAAATACAAATAACTTTTAAAGGTAAAATCCGACAATAAACTGATTGGTTTTTTTGACCAAATAGCTCCTTTTTGTGATTTAACAGCTGGGTTTAGTTGTAATAACTTCCCACCTTCTAAAATACTTGTTGCATTTCCAATTGGCTCTTGAAATACCTTGTCGATTGGAATGATATTAGGATCATCGGGCAATGAAGTAGCGTATGGCGCAGCCAACATGCGCGGCTGTGGTTCAACTATCGCCGATTCCGTTGCACTGTTATCGTCATCCTTTTGTTGTTCGCTAGGTTCTAAAGTAGCCGTTGATTGGTCTGTTTCTGCTGGATGATTATCGGTTGTTGTTGTCGTTTCTAGGGAAGGTTCTTGCTCTAATGTTTCCGAGTGAGAAGGAGCGCTAGTTGCCTGATCATTGGCCGATTCCTCCACTATTTCCCGATTGACTTCGTTGATATTTGTCGAAGGATTACTAATCGCTTCGCTAGTAATAGGCGCAAGGATTAGTAAGAATAAACTACTTGCCAAAAAGACTAGGCTTTGTTTGTTTCGCATCTCTCTTCACCTCTACTTTTTAAATTCCTGGTACATCCGTCAACGTCCACAATAATTTTGTTTGATATTTCACGGCATCTTTAGGGGTTGACCCTGGTACTGATAGCGCAACATCTTTTGTAACATTAACATTGTGTACCGTATTGGTTTCATCGCGTTCTGCAACCACTTCTACTTTACCCCAATAAGTAGCCCAGGTTCCTGCACCGGTTCCTTGCTTCGCAGCTGCCACTAGCGATGCGGTTCCTGGAACAAGGGCAATCTTATTTGTTGCCTCTGGTTTCACAACATTTTGCGCATTACTATTAACGGTCGGGTTAGCTAAAGAAATTTGCGCACCTGTCAACTGACTATTTAAAGTCGCCTTTGTTGCTTTAAATTGCTCCTTTTGCGTAACCGTTAAAGACCAACCGCTATTGGTTCCTCTATTATCAGAAATTTGCACAAAATTTGGTGTTTCTTTTTGATTTTCTTGATATTGCTGTGCTCTTGCAAAATATACTTGGTCTTTATTCGAAATACGATTTTTCCCAAAGTCAAAACTTGAAGCATAATCAATAGACAGCGGTCCTTGGGTACCTGGATTAGGACCTTCTGGGTCTGTCGGATCAATTGGTTTGACTGGCTTTTCTGGATCGGGATTTTCTGGATCAACCGGCTCTGTCGGATCTACGTTCGGAATAAATTCTACTAAACCATTCGAACGATACTCTTTTGGCTCCTCTGCCTTCGCTTGTAAGGACCAACCAGCAACTGCAAATGTACTGCATAGAACGATTCCTGTGAATTGTTTTTTCATTGCTTTTCTCCTTTATTTAATTATTAGCGGGAGTATCTTCTAATGCCCAAACTAACTTCGTTGAATATTGTTGTGCAAGCTTTACAGATTTTCCGGGAACGAATAGTTGGACAGCTTCTTTATTTGTTGCTTCATTTGAACCAAAGCGATAAACCCAAGTCCCAACACCTGTTTCTTTTTTAGCGTTCATCGCTAGATTATTATTTACACCAGGTGTTAAGGAAATAGTACTACTGACTTCAGTAGGTTTATATTTTTCATCCACCATTGAAGCAGCTTCTGCCTTTGTAAACGTTAATTGAGCGCCGACTAGTTCCTCTCCAGTAGCTGTTTTAAATTGTTCAGGTTGGGAAAGCGTTAGTTTCCATCCTGCTAACGTTCCTCTTTTATCAGTTACTTGTACATAGGTTGGTTTTTTTGAACCATCTTTCATTTCATCTGGCGCAGCATAATACGTTTGATCTGCCGTAGAAATCTTTTGTGTGCCAAATTTAAATTTTGACCCATAATCAATTGATAATGCACCACCCGTTCCTGGCCCTGGAGGATCAATTGGGTCTACTGGATCAGTAGGATCGGGATTTTCTGGATCAACAGGCGGTGTGATTTCGTTATCGCCTGCTTCAAAAGTAATTGTGCCTTCCGTATTGTATTCTTTCGGAAAAGTTTCTGCTGCTGATGCGTTTATTGCTTGAAACCCTACGCCTAAAAGTATGGTTGCCGATGTAAGTAAAACAGTTTTTTTCATTAAATAAACTCCTTCTCTCGTTTCATTTTATTAATTAAATAAATGACTACTCCCAACAAACTAACTCCTATCAAGGAATACAGCGGATTTTCAGACTCGCCTGTTTTAGGTAAAACTGCTTGTCCAGAAGCAGCTAAATTGTTTCTTCCCTGTTCTTCTGATTGTTGGGTATCCGCTACGTCATTTGACTCTTTTTCATTCTCATAAACGTAGGTACCATAGAAGCTCGCTTGACCATTTGATTCATAATTATTTTCTTCAGCCATAACGCTTTTTGTTTGCAACCCAATGATCAATAGCCCTAAACATACCAAACTAAACCTTTTTATGATTTTCATCTGAATTCCTCCTTCCCCATTTTCAACATTGACTGGCCCAGCCAATAAACATTATATAAAAGAAATATTTATTAGATTTTTTTATTTTTTTCAGACGCTTTTAAAAAATAAAATGGTTTAAGCTAAGAAAGCTTTAAAATCAACACTTTTAAAGACAAAAAAATAAACAAAAAAACTTCGAAAAATAATTTTCGAAGTTTTTTTGTTTATTTTTTTATTATTTTTATACTTCAACCGCTTCTAACAAAGCCAAACGTTCAGCAACTTCTGCTTCTGTTAAATTATGTTTTTTTACATAACGGTTGGCAGGATGCTGGCTACATTCTAATGAGCAGCCACCTAAATGTTTATGTTCATTTTCTTCTGAAGTTAAGATTTGACGATTACATTCTGGGTTTGCACAGTTAATGTAGCGTTCGCAAGGTGTTCCATCAAACCAGTCTTTCCCAATAACTTTTTTATCAACGTGATTAATTTCGACACTGATTCGGTCATCAAAGACATACATTTTGCCGTCCCAAAGTTCGCCACGTGTTTCTGGATTTTTCCCATAATTGGCGATACCACCATGCAATTGAGCAACATCTTCAAATCCTTCTTTTAATAACCAGCCAGAAAATTTTTCACAGCGAATCCCGCCAGTACAATAGGTAACAATTTTTTTATCCATAAATTGTTCTTTGTTCTCGCGAATCCATTGTGGTAACTCACGGAAGCTACGGATATCTGGGCGCACGGCACCACGGAAATGACCTAAATCATATTCATAATCGTTACGAGCATCGATTACAACAGTGTCTTCGTCTAATAAGGCTTCTTTAAATTCTGCAGGTTCCAAATATTTCCCCGTCGTTTCCAATGGATCAACGTCTTCTTCTAAGTTCAACGCCACTAATTCAGAACGTGGGCGAACAAACATTTTGCGGAACGCCATTTCTTCTGCTGGATCAATTTTAAAGAATGTATCCTTAAAGCGCTCATCTGCTTGCATTGCTTCCATGTACTTTTCTGTTTCTTCGACAGTCCCAGATAACGTTCCGTTAATCCCTTCTGTCGCTACTAAAATACGGCCTTTTAAATTTAATGATTTGCAAAAAGCTAGATGCTCTTTCGCAAAAACTTCTGGATCTTCAATTGTTGTATATTTGTAATAAAGTAATACTTGGTATTTCATCTTGTTTTCCCCTTTTGTATAAAGTCATTCTATCCCATTATACGGTGAATGAAAAAGGGAAAGCGATTATTTTGCTTGTGTATTTACACACAATAAAAAATTAGCTTGTTGTTGCGTAATAATTATTACGCAACAACGAGCTACTTCTATATACTACTCCTTTTCAGAAGTCGCGGCGAGTTGTTCTTGCAATTCACCTAAAAGTTCAATTTGAATATTTTGGATTTTTACCAAATTTTCTAGTTGATTATTGATAATATAATCCATTTTCTCATGTAATAAATTAATTTCTACTTCTGCTTTTAAGTTAATTTTATAATCATTATTCGCTTGTTCTCTGTCACGGGCTTCTTGTCTGTTTTGACTCATCATAATAATCGGTGCTTGGATAGCTGCTAAACAAGATAAGGCAAGATTCAACAAAATATAAGGATATTTGTCAAATGGCTGTCCCAATAAAGTGGTAGAGTTAATCACAATCCAAGCAATCAACACGAAGCAAAAGAAGCCAATAAACACCCAGCTACCGCCAAATTTAGCAATGGTATCCGCTGCTCGTTGGCCAAAGGTTAATTTCTTTTCCATCTTTTCATTCATATTATTGGAAATCAGCTTATCTTCTTTGATATGTTGAACCACTAATTCATTCAGTTGTTGGATTTTTTCAGAATCATTTGCGACCAATTGTTTCATGTAATCCAAACGATAATTAAGTAACTCCGCCAATGTAATCATCGATTCAGCTGTCAATTGTGGATTGTTTTGGAGAATAAAAGCTTGCGTTTCCTGTTCTATATCTTGAAGATAAATGTTTTTTTTCGTTGGTTCACCAATAACAACTTGTTTATTTTTTGATTGTTTCATCTTCGTCACTCCCTTTGATCGTTCTTCCCTTTATTTTAATATAAAGTCTCTCAGAAGAAACCTAAAAAGGCTTTGGGAGTGATCGTTGTTGCTTCTGCTTTAAAATTTAACAGTTAAATTGGTTACATCATGGAACAACGAACCAATTAATTCTTTGTATTTCGCTGGATTCACACAATTAGTTAGCAATATGATCCCAGTTTTCATATCTTTTGAAAATAAAGCTAGGGCTTGTTGACCCGCTTCAACGCCGTGTAAACGTAAATAATTATCATGAACATAGATGCCGCCATGATAAGAGCTTTGCTGAGAAGACGTCCATAATTTTTGCAAAAGTGCGGTGGAAACTAAATGTCCACTCGTTAATTGATGTAAGTACCAATACAAATTACCTGTCGTCATATCCACATTACCAGTCCCAAATTCATGGGCAAAACTAGCTGCAGGAATTGAGAGCACTTGGTTATATGAATTATCTTCTGTCCATTTATAACTTGTTGAATTATTGGGCTGTTCCAATAAGGTTTCATAGAAGCCAAAATTCTTTAAACCAGCCGTTTTGTGATAAAAATTATTAAATAATTCTTGATAGGTACGTTGATACATTTTCTCTAACATTCCTGCTAAAAGGACAAAATTTACTGGGGAATAATTGTATTTTCCTTTATTGACTTGAATGGTATTTTGTTTAACAAATTGAATAATTTCTTCATCGGTAACGATATTATTAGGCATTGCTGATAACTTTAAACCGCTTGTCATATTCAACATATCGCTAATCGTAATGTCCTCAGCACCTTGTACTTGCGGATAAAACGTAGCGAGTTTTGTATCTAATGTAAGTTTACCTTCTTCAATCGCTTTTAAGATCAAGGTTGTGGTAAAAGATTTTTGAATTGAACCAATCTGAAACCTTGTGTTTGGCGTGTTGGCTTGTTGCTTTTCAAAATTGGCAAAGCCATATCCTTTATTTACCAAAACCTGATCATCTTTAATGATCAAAGCCGAACCAATATAATTTGTTTCTTGAATTTTTTGATCAAGTTCGCCACTATCTGGTGCAACTATTTCTTTCGTTAAATTCGCATAATTATCACTTCGGCGATCTTCTTCCAAGACCACTTTCGATTCTTGACTAACTTGTGAATCTCTAGTGAAAAAGAACGTTTTTATTAAATAACCACTACCACCAATCACCACCAACAAACATACTATAAAAAGCCAATTCACTCCTCCATGTCTTTTCTTTGCATGTCGTTTACGCATACCGCTTACCTCCGCCTATTCTATTAACAGCATTATCATACGCTATATTTTCATGAAAATTACAGATTTTAGTAAAATTTATAAAACTTTCAACTTTTATAAAAAACAGCTTGGCACCAGAATCAATCTAGATTCCAGTGCCAAGCTGTTTTTTATTTACTTTCTTGCCCCATCACAGCAAAGTAATTATCATCATTATCTGCAAAATTAAAAACTAAGCCTGTTGGCAATTGAACCATTTCACCGACAGTAACGCCAGCCTCTTGCATTTTTTTATAGAGACCAATGATATCATCGCTAGCAAACATTAGAGAAGGGGTATTCCCCGCCACTTCTGGTGAATGTTTTTGAATAAAGGCCAAATCATATAAAACAATAATCGTCTCTGCTGATTCACTTGGCGCAATTTCTACCACCAATGTGCCGTCAACTTCCTCTCTTTCCTTTTCAACAAAGCCAAACGTTTGCCAAAATTGACTAGATTCCTCAACATTATTCACATATAACATAATCTTTACTTGGTTTGAAAACATTCCTTCACGTCCTTTTGAATTTAGTTAACAACTTATTATATACGTTCTTTTAAATAATTACTGCACTTTCGCTTAAAATCCAAAAAAAGTGTTTGAGCAAGACATTGCTCAAACACTTTTCGTTTTATTGATTTAGATATTTGCATCTAAGACAACGTCGCGATCATTTAAGACATCACGATCTAACTCATGAATACGAGCACTTGTTAACACACCTGCAACCATACTATCGTTAACGTTAACAGCTGTCCGCGCCATGTCAATAAGTGGTTCAACCGAAATTACCAAACCAACAATTGCAACTGGCAAGTTCATTGCGCCTAAAACGATTAGAGAAGCAAAAGTTGCTCCGCCGCCGACACCGGCTACGCCAAATGAACTGATTGTGACAACTGCTACTAACATTAAAATAAATTGTAAACTAAAGACATCAATTCCAACAGTTGGTGCAACGATGGTTGCTAACATAGCTGGATAAACGCCGGCACAACCATTTTGTCCAATAGATAAACCGAAACTACCAGCAAAGTTTGCTGTGGCATCATCAACACCTAGTGCTTTGGTTTGTGTTTCAATATTTAATGGTAAAGCTCCTGCACTTGAACGAGAAGTAAAAGCAAAGCTCAAGACTGGAAAAACTTTTTTTAGATACGTAACTGGGTTGACTTTTAAAGTAATTAAAATCAACATGTGAATGGCAAAAACAATGATTAAGGCCACATACGATGCCAACACAAATTTACCTAAGTTAATAATCGCAACAAAATCACTTGTTGCTACAACATTAATCATTAACGCTAACACGCCATAAGGGGTCAAGCGTAAAACTAAGGTAACAATTCGCATGGTAATTTTATATAAACTATCAATTAAATTTGCAAAAAATTCAGCTTCTTTTGGCGCTTTACGACGAACGCCTAAATAAGCGACACCAACAAACGCAGCAAAGATTACCACCCCAATGGTACTCATTGGTCGTGTTCCCGCAAAGTCAGCAAAGACATTTTTAGGAATAAATGAAACGATTTGTTGGGGAATTGTCAAATCTTGAATCGCATCTTGACGCGTCGCTAACTCGGCAATTCTTGACGTTTCTGCAGCACCTTGCGTGAATTTTGCCCCTTGAAGACCAAACGCTAAGGTTGTTCCAATCCCCACCAAGGCAGCTACTGCTGTTGTTCCTAGTAAGGTAGCTAACACATTAAAGCTAATTTTTCCTAATTTATTGGATTCTTTCATTTTTGTAAATGCACCTACAATAGATACAAATACTAACGGAATTACGAGCATTTGTAGAAACGCTACATAACCATTACCTACAATCCCGATCCATTCCATTGATTGCGTAGTAATTTTACTGTCTGTACCAAAAGCAAATTGAATAATTGCACCTAAAACAATCCCCACGCCCAATGCTGAAAAGACACGTGTTGAGAATTTTAAATGTTTCTTTTGCATTTGGTAGAAACCGAATAACACAGCAATAAATGCAAGGATCACTAATACAGTGATGAATGTTGTCATTTTAGTTCCTCCCTATGTTTTTAATGACAAGTACATCAAAGGAAGTAAAGGTTCCCGGTACTCACTCTCCAGTAAATACCCTGAAAACAGCAAACTGTTTCCAGTGATAGTTCTATTGTACCTTATTTTATAGCAAATAGTGGGATAATTTGCTTACTTTTTGATAGAAAATAACCGTTGCGATAGTTTAAAACTATCACCAAGCGTTGTTTTACTAGTCACTGTAAAAATAATTTGTTTTTTGTCCTCTTTCTTTTAAGCTGACGTGGTATACTTAGTTCTAGGAGGTGTAAGCGTATGCAAAAAATTTGTTGGATCCTTTCTGTCAACCGTGATGGAGCGACGTTATTCGTGGGAAGCCCTGCAAATGGAGGTCCTTGGCTCTTTTCAAATAAAGAGCAGCAAAACATCAAAGCCTTTTTTCAACCAACCTATGAAATTGACTTTATCAGTTATGATGTTCTTTCAGAGGAAGTACCAGAAGCTGCGTTCATTTTGTACAATGAAATGCTCGCTCCCTATCTTCCCGAAAAAATCACCAAAGTTGGTCAGCCGATTGCTTATGTGGATATCGCTACAAAAAATTATGAACAGTTTAAAAAAGCTTTGGTTGCTAAATCTTCACAAGAATAAAAACAGCGTTTGTAACGGAATCCGTTATAAACGCTGTTTTTAAAGTTTAAGCTTCTTCTGATTGTTGAAAATTCAATTGAACACCTGGACGATCCAGAGCAATTTCAGTTACTTCATAAGATAAACGTTCGACGATGCTAAATAAAGGACGCACAAGTTCATCGACTTCTTCTTGCGAAATATCTTCTTGTTTTTCAATTTTACGATCAATAATGTGATTAATTTGACTAATCGCCCCTGATAAAACAAATTCGTCAAAGACAATTCGAAATTCTAAGCGAGCAACAAGTGCTGAGCTATTTTCTGGATAATTTTCTTCTTCTACTTCAATTGGTGAAAAACTGACACGTAAATCTGTCTCTACTTCTGAATCAGGTACTCGCATATCATAGTGATACGCTTCAACAATTTCTTGTTGGCGTTTAATTTCCATTGTTTTTTCTCTCCTTTTTTAACAAGATATTCCCCTTTTAGAATATCCAATGGTTTCTTTTCTCAAGTATACCACAAGTCCGAAAGTTGCCTAGACCAAAAAACACAGAAGGTCAGACTTTTTTGATAAATTGATTTCGGCAGTTTGAACAAGTGACTTTGATTGTTCCTCGTCCTTTCGGCGCACGTAATGACTGCTGACATTTTGGACATTTAAAATAACGATATCCTTTCTGAGTCAGGTGTCGCTTGCGAAAAGCATGAACCTTTTGCATTAGGCGTTGTTTTCGAAGAATAAACCGTTGATTTTCATTCAATCGCGGGTGAATATGTTTTGAAAAAAAGCGATAATACACGTAGGCGACTGTGATTAAAATCAATAATCGAACCCAAAGATAGCCAGTAAAAATATTGATGAGCGCCAGCACGACACTTGTTAGCAACAGCGTTCGATTCAATTCATCGAACCGGGCATAACGTCCTTGTAAAAATCGTTGCGCTTTTTTGCGCCAACGTAGAATGCGTTCAAACCAAATTTGGCCCATTTATCTTCCTTCTTTCGAGCATTATTTTTTGAATAAATGATTGATTTACAGAAACTTTCAATCAAAATTTACACTTACTAAGTCCAAATTTTGAACAACTGTCGGTTATTTTCGATGGTATACTTCTAGAGAAGTCAGGTCAACCGATGAATGACTTCGTTGATAATAGCTACCGCTATTTTATACAAACTTAAACTGTCGATGGATAGATTATCCGATTTTAACTTAGGGGAAGGTTAAAATCCGATTCTATAATTTAGCACTACACTCCTTTATTTAGTAGCAACTTTAGCCTATCTATCCACATTTTAAGTCAAAAAGAAGCAAGTCCGGACTTGCTTCTTTTTATTTATCTTTCTAATTCTTCAATTTTCTTCTCAATTAACGCCAAGACATATTGACACGCTTCAGGATCTTCGACAAAATCATATTTATCGCCATCAATTTGAATTTTAGGACTTTCGTCATAGTCTTCGTACCATTGATCATAACGCTCGTTCAACATTTGATAGTAATCATACAACGTTGGATCTGTCTCAATTTGTTCATAAGGACGGCCACGTTTTTTGATGCGTTCCAACATTTTGGGAAATGAAATACGAATGTGAACTAACAAATCAGGTCTTTTTTTATGCGCAGCATAAGGCAATTCTTGGAGCATATTTTGTAATAAGTCATCGTACACTTTGACCTCTGTTTCGTTGGCACGACCTAAATCTGCATTTAAATGAAAAAGTAATGAATCTTCATAAATCGAGCGATCCAATACATTATTTTCATGCGTTAATGCTTGTTTAATACTATCAAAACGTTTATTTAAAAAATAAATTTGTAATAAAAATGCGTACTTTTCCGGTTCCGCATAAAATAAAGGTAATACCTCATTATCATCAACTGATTCGTAAAAGGCTTCTGAACCTAAACGGTTTGCAATTAAAGCTGTTAAACTAGATTTACCAGCGCCAATCGTACCTGCTAAAACAATCACTGCCATCGAACTCCCTACCTATTTTTTTCCATTTTATTTTTTATCTTCAACCAATTAAACATACCAAAAATTGAGTTAAAAGTATACATACAATACATAACAAATATCGCATAATCACCACCAGCGTGCGTCCCTGCTCGGAACCATAACAAAATTGAAAAAATATTTCCTAGTAGCCAAAACACGAATTGCGATTGATAACGTTTAATCATCAATAACATCCCTGTCGCTGAAACACTGAACGTGATTGCATCTAATGTTTGTTGCGCATCATTTACAAAACCTAACAAAATATATGCAGCTACGCCAATGAGCAGCCACGTGAAAAAGGCATACAACCACTGAATACCTTTTAAAACTTTTACTTCGGTCACTTGACCCGAGCCATCCTCGCTAGCCCGAAGCCAAGCATAAAGCCCTGTAATGTCCATAATAATATAGAAGCTTTGTAAAAGAACTTCCGCATATACCCGTGTCACTAACCCAAAATAGCCAATAATCACTGCACTGATTAACCCAAAAATGTAATTGCTGACTTTTCCTTGGGCAATTAAATTCACACAAATGATGCCGGCTAAACCACCTACTAACGTAATCCAATTCGATGGATTGATAGCAAATGCAATCAACTGTACCCCCACCATCAAAGCTAAAAACAAGTAACTTCTCGTTTCCCAACCTTTAAAATCATTCACCAAAAAATTCTTATTCACAACAAATTTCCGACCTTCCTAAAACCAAACTTTTATCTGTTGACGTCTCAATAAGAGTACTCCGTTTTAAAAAACAAGTCAATCAGATTTCGGAATAAAAAGAAGATTTTAATACTATATATTGATTAGTAAAATAATAAAATACTACATATAGTTATTTCGCAAGCTTTCTGATATCCTTTATTGCCACAATATTTTCTTCATCTTGCTTTAATCTTCTATGTATTCATGGATTTGTTTCCATCTAATGATTCCTGCGGCAGAACCCTTTACGACGGTAGCGCTCCAAATTAATGTTGCGAAAGCGGAAGCAACCACACATATTCATGCTTCAAACACAGCCATCGTTCACTCTTTTTATTGAAATGCTTAAAAATTGATGGCCTTATTTCTCGAATCTGGCCACTTATTAACTTATTACATGAAAACATTCGCCTAAAAAAGCAAAAAAAAAACGACTAACCTAAATAATCGACCTACAAACAATTCCTTTCATTTGTAGGTCGATTATCTTTATTAGGTTTGATACGGATGTTTCGCCATTCCTAGTTTCCCTTTACTGCTCATCACTACTTATTTTTTTACTGTTTGCCAATAGCTCGTTGTCTGAAAGCACTATCCGTCCTTTGGTACTTTGTTCAAAGCTGTAAGCTTGCTCAAATAACGTTTGCTCTTTATTGGCAGTTTGTGTAAAAGTCAGCCCATAAGGTTGTCCTTCACTGTTTTTCGCCAAAGGAACAGTCAATTCAGGATATCCTGCCACAGCACTTAAACCCGTACCTTCAGAATCAATAAAGGCATATCCGTCTAATTGTTGTTTTTTTAGCAACGCATCAAACGTTTGCTGTGCTTTTTTAATGGTTGCTTGAATGACTTCTTTATCTGGTTGTTTCTTTTTAACATCTGCTTCTAATAAATCTTGCCCATACTTGGCACGAACCTTTTTATCTTGTTGATTATACGCAATTAGTTCCTCCAGTGTTTTAAATGGTAAGTCATAACGTTTCGCAAATTTTTCCAATGCAAACTTAAATTCATTGGAAATAACTTTCCCGCCATCAATCCCTTCCATGTCTGGCGTTACCGGAATCACTTCTGCTCCTGCTTTTTGGAGGGCCTTTTTAGCAGCCGTAAATTCTTCTTCAGCACTTGGCATTTCTAGCAACCCAATGCGTTGACCTTGTAAGTTATTTTTAGTAAATTTCGTTGAATCAATGCTCGGAACCGTGTCTTTCTTAAACGCATTATAGCCTTGCGCAGCATCAACGACACTTCGGGCAATCGGGCCAACTGTATCTAATGATGGTGCCAATGGTAAAACACCTTCGCCACTTACTGAACTGTGGGACGGTTTAAAACCAACCACTGATTGATGAGAAGCGGGGGAAACAATCGATCCCATCGTCTCAGTGCCTAAAGAGAAGGCGCCGATATTCATCGTCACACTAGCCCCACTCCCAGAACTTGAACCTGAAGGTGTTATTTTGAGCGGCCCATAAGGATTAAGTGTTTGTCCTTGTTTGGAACTATAGCCACTTGGTGCTTTCATTGACATATAATTCGCTAGTTCAGATAAGTTTACTTTTCCTAAAATCAAAGCTTGCGCCTCTGTTAACTTCTTAACTACTTCCGCATCTTCCTTAGGCTTGAACGTGCGTAAGGCATACGCTCCTGCACTCGAAATCATGTTGGTCGTATTTATATTTTCTTTCAAAGTCACAGGAATACCATACAAAGGCTTCTTCGGTGTTTGAGAGGCTTGCTGGTCAAATGCCTTTGCTTCCTTAATTGCTTGCGGATTGATTTCAGAGATGCTGTTCATGCCATTATCTATTTGATCGAACTGTAAAATACGGTCCAAATAAAACGCCGTAAGTTCTTCATAGGTCAATGCTCCGTCGGCAATCGCTTGCTGTAATTCAGTGATATTTTTTTCAATAATCAACGGTGCTTTGGTCCGAGCTTTTTGTACATCCGTTTCTTTTAATTGGTCTTCAATCGTTTTAACGATTCTCTCTTGATTGTACATTGCTGGGGTTTCTGCCTCAGGAGTGAACTTTTTGAGTATAAACCAATACGCTGCAGCGCCTATTATGACTAACAAAACAGCAATTATTCCGATTACTTTTAAAAATTTAGACATTTTTATCCTCCTATACCATTTAAAGATTATCTTACTATGTTTATTTTTGCATGACAACTAACAGTTTTGTTCGTTAAAAAGACAAAATAGAGAGTAGGACATCCGTCAAAACGACCGATGTCCTACTCTCTAACGATTAAGATAGTCCGCTAAATGCGTTTGTTTTAGTCTTTTGTGAAAGTTAAATACTGAGAATTTATTGTGTAATTCGTGTACCACTTTCTCCTTTGATTGCTTCCGAAGCTAATTCTAAAAGTCCGATAATCGCCTGGCGGTTTGGTTTACTTTCTGCAAAACTGATGGCCGCTTCCACCTTAGGTAACATACTACCTGGCGCAAATTGATCTTCTTCTATATATTGTTGCATTGCCGTAACCGTAACATCGGTCAAAGCTTGTTGATTTGCTTGACCAAAGTTAACAAAAACATGTTCTACTGCAGTTAATACCACAAAAACATCTGCTTCAATGAGTTCAGCCATTTTAGCTGCCGCAAAGTCTTTATCAATGACTGCATCTACACCATGATAGACTGGACCATCATAGGCAATAGGAACCCCGCCACCACCACAAGCAATTACGATCTGTCCTGCATCAACAAGTGTTCGCAAGCTAACTTTTTCGTAAATATCAACTGGTTTTGGCGAAGGAACTACCCGTCGCCAGCCTCGACCCGCATCTTCTTGATAGACGTTCCCAGTTTCCGCCATCAACTGTTTGGCTGTTTCTTCGTCATAATAACCACCAATTGGTTTTGTTGGTTTTGTAAACGCTGGGTCTTTTGGATCCACCACGACTTGTGTAATTAACGTAACAACTGGTTGTTCCCCTAAATTTCTGGCTACTAGTTCTTCATCAATTGCTTGTTGTAAATGATAGCCAATATAGCCTTGGCTCATTGCTGTGCATTCAGGAAACGGCACGACATCTTCTGGAGATTGACTCGTTTCCTCAAAAGCTAAGCGAATTTTGCCAACTTGTGGCCCGTTGCCATGAGCAATCACCACTTGATGGCCTTGTTCAATTAAATCAACAATGGATTTTGCAGCGGTTTGTGCTTTTGCCAATTGTTCTTTCGAAGAATTTCCTAACGCATTTCCACCTAATGCAATCACTATTTTTGACATCTGTTTCCCTCCTAGCGCTTTGGTTCTTGTTGTGTGATACAGTGTATATTGCCGCCCCCATAAACAACTTCTACCGTATTAACGCCGACAATTTTTTTATCTGGGAACATCGTTTGAACTTGCTCTAAAGCCAAACGATCATTTTCATCACCATACTGTGGCACAATCACGCCATCATTTGTAATTAAAAAGTTCATATAGGATGCGATACAAATATCGCCGTCTTCTCGTGGCATGGTTCCTTCCACGAAATCAATTTTGAAGGAGCCTTTAATGGTTACATTTTTGACAGGACAGCATAATTTGTGGACTTTTAATTGGCGTCCTTTAGCATCAGTCATTTTAAGCAAACGTTGATACGCATCTTGTGCCGCTTCATAAAATGGACTATTTTGATCTTCGGTGTAAATACAAGCCACTTCACCAGGTGCAATAAAACAAGCTACATCATCCACGTGACCATTGGTTTCTTCTGGGTCAATTCCATCACCTAGCCAAAGAACTTTTTCAACATTTAAATAGTCGCATAATTTTTGTTCGATTGCTTCTTTTGAAAGTTGTGGATTTCGACCTTCACTTAATAAGCACATTTCTGTAGTCAAGACTGTTCCTTGTCCATCTACGTGGAATGAACCGCCTTCTAAAACAAAATCATCTGTACGATAAGAATCTACATGCTCAATTTCACAAATTTTTTGTGCAACCAAATCGTCTTGGTCCCAAGGGAAATATAAACCATCTACTAATCCCCCCCAAGCATTGAATGTCCAATCCACACCACGGATTTCTCCATGGTCGTTAATGACAAATGATGGTCCACAATCACGGACCCAGGCATCATTGTTTGACATTTCGTAAACCGTAATTTCTGGTGGCAATTGGCGACGGCAATTTTGAAATTGTTGTTGAGAAACCACCACATTCATCGGTGTAAATTGACTAATTGCTTTGGCCACATTAGTAAAAGCTTCTTGGACAGGTTTACCACCATCGCGCCAATTATCCGGTCTTTCTGGCCAAATCATCCAAACTTTCTCTTGTGGTTCAAATTCTCCTGGCATTCTAAAGCCATCTTGTTTAGGGGTACTTCCTACAATTCGTTTAGCCATTTTCTTTCGTTCCCTTCTTAATTTTTTTCACGTAAATAATTACTTCACCAAACAGAATAAAAATGATTGCCCCAATTGTAATTGGTAATTTTTCATTTAATGCTGCGGGACTAAAATCTAAAGGTACTGCTGTGAAAATCAGTGAAATAATAATCATAATCATTGGCAAAACCACTAAAACTTTTAAAAATCCTGGTTTTCCGTTAACTTTAAACGGACGTGGTGTATCGGGATCAATTTTTCTAAGCTTATAAAAAGCTGGGAAAACTGGGATATACGATAACAAGAATAGGACGACATTCAAGGAGAAAAAGGCCCAGAATAAATCTTGATTAGGTAAAATTGGTGCTACTACAATGACCACCGATGCCACAATGCCATTCATCAAAGCAGCCCCAATTGGCATGTCATTTTTCTTACTACGTTTTTCAAAAAATTTAGGCATGTCACCATTTTCAGCAGCATAACAAGCTGTATTATTGACTCCTAATGACCAAGAAATCATGTTGCCGAACAGCGTAAGAAGGAATAGGAAAGCCATCAACATAATGAACCAACCTTCTGTCGAACCTGTCAACAGTTTAAAGCTATCCATCATACCACTGCCGGTACTAATTTGATCGGTGGGAATCGCTACCCCAATTCCAAAGGCTGAAAAAATATAAATGGCCGCAATGACTAACCCCGCTGCTACAATAGCTTGTGGAATTTGCTTCTTAGGATTTTCCATATCATCTGCAAACGTACAGATGACTTCAAACCCTAACAAATTAAAAATGATTACAGAAATAAAAGATAAACTCCTTAAGTCAAACGTTGGTAGCATTGATTTCAAGGTAAATTCGTTGGCAACACCTTTCGTCAAGGCTACATACAACCCTAGCCCACCAATTAAGACTGCTAAAACCATCTTGATTACGGCAGCTCCATTTAGAATCCAGATACTGTCGCTGACTGGATAAAAACTAATCCAAACCACAATCCAAGTAAAAATTAATTCAACAATAATCATCATCGGTGTTGAAAACTTAATACCTGTAATTGTCGTTAATAGTTCTGGCGTCATAACGGCTAATGAAGCTAGCCACAATGGATAATTAATCCAATAATACCAAGAAACTCTGGCACCCCAACGATGACCATATGCTTTGGTCACCCAATCATAGATGCCCCCTTCACCAATATAAGTTGTTCCTAATTCTGATGAAATTAACCCATATGGCAATAGGAATGCAATTAATAAGAAAATCCACCAAAAAAACTGAGAATTACCAATTGCAGCAACAGGCGCCGCTGCTTCGGCAACGAAAACCACACAGATGACTGATAAAATGGCACTCGTTAAACTAAATTTCTTTTTCCCCTCCATGAAGACTCTTCCTCTCTTTATAAACTGTCCACTGATTCAATTTTTCAATCAGTGGACAGTTGGCCGTTAAATGCTTTGAGTGTCTAAGAAAACTTCTAGTTCTTTTTTCGCTTCTGCTTGCTTGATTAAATCATAAGGATTTTTTGCTTCATAATCATTCATAAGATATACTAATAAGCCACGAATAGATGTTAAACGATTTTCTGCTTCATCGAAACAAATAGAATTTTTACCGTCAATTACTTCATCAGTTACTTCTTCCCCACGTGTTGCTGGTAAACAGTGCATGAATTTACAATTGGCACCTGCCCGATCCATCATTTCTTGATTCACTTGATATTTTGGATAGAAAACCTTCATACGTTCTTCTTCAGATAATTCCGCTTCGTACAAGCCATACCAAACATCCGTGTACAAGAAATCAGCGCCTTCAACAGAACTTGCATCATCTGTGACCAAAAAGCTACCGCCTGAAACTTCACAATTTTTTGCTAATTTCGCTTGATGCTCTTCATTTAATTGGAAGCCTTCTGGACCGAAGTGAACAAAATTCATGCCCATTTTTGTTGTGATTAATCCTAAAGAAAAACAAACTTGTGTTGCATCTCCGACAAAGACAACTTTACAATCTTCTAATTTTTTGCCTTCTGGTAAATGCTCAACCATGGTACACAAATCACCTAATTCTTGGGTTGGATGATTGTAATCAGACATACCGTTAATGACTGGGATGGTAGCACAATTAGCTAAATCAACAATACTATGGTGACGTTCCACACGAGCCATCAAAATATCTACTAAACGTGACAATACGCGGCTGGTATCTTCAATCGTTTCATGTCCCCCTAATTGAATTTGACCAGGTGCTAAATATTCGCCATGTCCACCTAATTGTTCCATTGCAGTTTCAAAAGATACTCGTGTTCGAGTTGAAGATTGTTGGAAAATCATTCCTAAAGATTTGTTTTTTAACAGTTGCGGATAATACCCATTTTTAATCGCTTCTTTAATTTTTAATGATAAATCGACTAAATAGTGCATTTCCTCTTTCGTATATGTTTCTGTTGTAACGTAATCTCTTTTCATGATGTGTTCCTCCTAAAAGTTGTTTTTGTTTACACATCGACTTTACCAAGTTTAGCGAAGAGTTTACTATCCACCAAAAGTTAGAAAACGCTTTCTTTTTCGGCGTGATTTTTCATTAAAAAAAGTTTATTTATGGTTATAAACCGTTGGTACACCAGGGGTTTATAAAAGTTTAGGCGGATTTCTCTCTAATTTCTGACCAATCATAGATTTGAAAATGGTATAATTATTTTGAAAAATCATTCACTTAAAATAAAAGATGAAAGGGGTTTCCAATCGTGACATTTGTTTTTATTTATAACATCTTGTTGATTATTTTATATTCGTTTACTTCAACCTTTACCTTAAATCTTTACTTGAAAAATAAACAACCTATTTTTTTATTGCTTCTCTTTTTAATGGTTATTTTTATTTGTGACAATGTGATTGTTTATATGACTGAGTTCATTAATTCGTTTGCAACCGAATATAATCAGACTTTTATGACCGCACCTTTTTTAAAGACCATCATTTTTATTTGTTGTAATTTTGCCTATCTGGCTATTATCAATACTATTAGTGGTCGTCCTTTTAAAAATTATCAATTTGTCTGGTTATTTTTAATTGGTTTATGGATGCTAGCTATTCCATTTTCACAAAATTCCGCCTTAAAAGTTTGGTTGTACTATTTACCCAATCAGCTATTTTTAATTTACCTTGGATGCTATGCGCTCTATCAATTACGAATAGATCCTTTATCAGCCCTTGCGAAAAAATATCTTCGTTTTATTGGTTGGCTAAGCATTGGTTTCGGTGTGGCGATTCTTTTGGAAGATACCTTCGTTATTTTTAACATTGACCAATATTCTGATATTGTCTTTAAAATTAACAACCGAAACGTTTCTGAAGATATTTATACAATCATTCTCTCCATCGCCATTATCTACTTCTGTAATCGTGATTTTCCTCTGTCGGTTCTTGAAAAAGACGCTGCTAAATTGGAAGAAAATCAATCAGATGAATCCGTACTTTTGGCGCCTTTTTGTGATGCCTATCAATTAACGCAGCGAGAACGAGAAGTGCTTTCGTTACTTTTAGAGTGCAAAACAAATCAAGATATAGCCAACGAACTATTCCTATCAATCGGGACAGTAAAAACACATATCCACAATATTTTCGTTAAATTAGAAGTAAACAAAAGAGCAGAAGTTTTTGTCAGTTATCAACTTTTTTCTCAACAACAAACTGAACATTTAGCGGGATAATTAAAAAGGAAGTCTCCGTGATCGGTGGCTTCCTTTTTGATTAACTATTTTCTTGTACTTGTCGAACTCGCTTTTCAATTTCTTGAAAGTTAATAATTTTAGCTTGGCGATGAATTTCTTTTCCTTCATAGTATAAGATAATGGTCGGTGCAGAAAAAGCATTTAATTGTCCAATTATTTCTGGACTTTTATCAGCTTCTGCAATGTATGTAGGAAATTCATATTTTGTTGCAATTTTTTCGACAATCGGTTTATCAACTGTACAAACACTACAATTTTTTGCTGTCAAAAAGACGGCTTGTAGACGATTGTCTGTAATTTTTTCTTCTAATTCTTCTAATGTTGTTACATATTCCACTAAATAGCCCTCCTTGTCTTTTGTCTAAAATAACAGATTTACTAGCAAAATAACAACTTATTTGTTTGGCTAGGAATGCTTTAACAAAAAAGTTGCCCCCCATTTCATTAATGGGAGACAACTTTTTACTGATAACCGCTTATTTATTAAAAATTTTAGGCCCTTTGCGCATGTTTTTACGATCATTTTTGGGAGTTTCCATTTTTTTAGAACGGCCACCACCTTGTTTCTTTTTAATTAATTCTAACATTTTTTCTTTTTCATTCATTTAATCCACCGCCTTTGTTAATAACGTGACAGATTCAATGTGGGTCGTTTGTGGGAAATTATCCACTGGTTGAATTTCTTTTGCTTCATAGCCACCTTCTGTTAATAATGCAATGTCGCGAGCGAGTGTGGCTGGATTACAGCTGACATAAACAATTCGTTCAGGTTGCGTTTCAATTAATGTGTTTACTAATTGACCGTCTAACCCTTTCCGTGGTGGATCCACCACCACAACATCTGGTTGCAAGCCATTTTCAACTAATTTTGGCAATAATTCTTCCGCTAAACCAGCCGTGAAAGTGGCATTCTCAATGTTGTTTAATTTAGCATTATTTTCTGCATCTTTGACCGCTTCTTCAATTACTTCAATACCGTAAACTTGCTTTGCATCTTGGGCTAAAGTTAAGCCAATCGTCCCAATCCCACAATAGGCATCCACCACAATTTCATTGCCTGTTAAAGCCGCATACTCTTTGACTTTTTGATACATCACTTCTGTTTGTTGTGGATTTACTTGATAAAATGAACGCGCGGAAATTTCAAATTTCAAATCAAAAATAGTATCTGTAATTTTTTCAGACCCATGTAATAAGATGGTTTCGTCGCCAAAAATGACATTGGTTCGTTTTGGATTTACATTTTGTACAATGCTGACTACTTCCGGAATAGCTTCCAAAATATCTGGCACAATTTTACTAATTGGGAATAATTTCGGTGTTCTCGTAATTAGAACAACCATCATCTCCCCAGTATGGTAGCCACGACGAACGACAATATGGCGTAAGTTCCCTGTATTATCAGATTCGTTATAAGGTTTTACGCTATATTTACGCATAATGTCACGGATTTTAACAATTGCTGTATCAATTTCTGGGTCTTGAATATAGAAATGTTCCATCGGAATTAAATCATGGCTATTTTTCCGGAAAAAACCTGTTTGTAGTTGGTTGTCAATTTTACGCACGGGAATTTGTGCTTTGTTCCGGTAATGCCACGGATCGTTCATCCCAATTGTTGGTAAAACAGGGACTTCTGGTAATTTAGCAACACGTTGCATAACATTTTCGACTTGTTGCGTTTTAAATGATAGTTGGGCGCCGTACGCTAAATGTTGCAACGGACTAATCCCTACTTTTGTAAAGTTTTCATCTTTCACGGGAACACGCTGTTCACTGCTTTTTAGGACAGTCAATACTTTCCCATAACCAAAACTTTTGCCTGTTTTTAAGACTTTGATTTCAAGTTTTTCACCTGGTAAGGCATTTTCAATAAACAATGGATAATGGTCCACTTTTGCCACGCCTAAACCTTCATGCGTCAAGTCAATGATTTCTACTTCAATGACGTCATTTTTCTTTACTGGATAATTTTTCATAAGTCGCTCCTTCTTTTTATACACTTCACTCATTCTAATGAAAATACCTAAGAAAAGCAACAACGAATTTTCATGGCGATTTAGCAATTTCGTTTGAGCTTTTTAGGTAAATAAAAGAATGAGATCCTTTCCCTTAGTCAAAAAATAGCCAATGAAAGATCTTATCAACTAAATCTTTCATTAGCTATTCACGGACTACCTAGTGCTTTTCTTTTTCGGCAATCTTTCCATCGCCATCAATATCTTCGTCTGTTAGTCGTTCAACTTCTTTGACAAATTCTTTGCTGGCTTCGTTATATGCTTCTTCCTCTTCGTCTTCTGATTCTACGACAATCTCATCGCTACCAGTTAAGACAGAACCCATAATTGCATTGGACGGCAGTGCATCACCATTTGCAAAAATTTCAATGTGTTGATGCATATTTTTAAAGGTCATTGGAGCATCGCCTCCATATTCACCATCTAAATTAATCATCATTTTATTGTTCTTTTCTAACGTTTCTGCATGTAAATAGCTGGTCTTTGTATAGATTAGTCGATGATCTTCAACATGCTTTCCACCATTTAACATTAACGCAACTAAATGAAGAATCTCAAAAATATTGGCTGTTTTTACAATGATTAATGAAAACTTACCATCATCTAATTTAGCGTCTGGTACGATTTGCTCGAAGCCACCCACCGAGTTAGTCAGCCCTAGGAAAAACATTGATGCGTTGCCTTCGTAGACACCTTCATCATACGTCATGCGCATTTTAATCGGCTTCACTCGCGGCAACATTTCGGCTCCTTTGGCTAAGTACGCTAAATAACCAAAAATACTTTTCAACTCTGACGGAACCTCATAAGTCAGTTCCGTTAAATGACCACCCGCCGCAATATTGATAAAGTAATTTTTACCGGCTTGGCCAATATCCATTTTGACAGTTTGATTTTTTTTAATCACTTCTGCTGCCTTAACGATATTATCACGAGGAATCTTCAAGGCCCGTGCATAGTCATTCGTCGTTCCAGCAGGAATAATGGCCATTTTAGGGCGCCGCTTCAACGGAGCAATCCCATTCACGACTTCATTAATGGTCCCATCTCCACCTGCTGCTACTAGTAAATCAAATCCTGCACGCGCAGCACGATGTGCTTCATTGCGTGCTGAATTTTCTTCTGGTGTGGTCGCAAATGCACTGGCTTCATAACCACATTCTTCTAAAATAGATAAAATATCGGCTAAGTTCTTTTTGATTAACTCTTTTCCTGACGTTGGATTATAAATCACTCTAGCTTTTTTCATGGTTTGCCTGCTACTTTCTTATCGTTTTGAAAGCTCTTCTTGCAATAACTTGTTAACCACACCTGGGTTTGCTTGTCCACGAGTTGCTTTCATAATTTGTCCAACAAGGAAACCAACTGCACGGTCTTTTCCGTTTTTAAAGTCATCAATTGATTGTTGGTTGTTGTCTAAAACTTCGTTAATCATTGGTAATAATTGCGCTGGATCAGATAATTGAACAAGGCCTTTTGCTTCGACAACTTCTTTAGCATCTCCACCGTTTTCAATTAACTCTTTGAACACTTTCTTCGCAATTTTCGAGCTGATTGTGCCATCGTTAATCAAAGTAATCATACCCGCTAGATTTTCTGGTGTTAGTTTAGTATCGGCTAATTCAACTTTTTCACTGTTTAAGTAAGCAGAAACTTCGCCCATTAACCAGTTTGATGCTTGTTTCGCATCTGCACCGTTTGCTAAGGTTGCTTCAAAGAAATCTGACATTTCTTTCGTTAAAGTCAAGACCATTGCGTCGTATTCAGGTAAACCTAATTCACTGATATAACGGGCACGACGTGAGGCTGGCATTTCTGGCAAACTAGCGCGAACTTTTTCAATCCATTCATCATCAATTGAAAAACGAGGAACATCTGGCTCTGGGAAGTAACGGTAGTCACTTGAGCCTTCTTTAACACGCATAAGCAACGTTGTACTAGTTGCTTCATCAAAGCGGCGTGTTTCTTGTTGAATTTCGCCACCAGATAATAGGACTTTGGCCTGGCGTTTTTCTTCATAAGCTAAACCTTTTTTTACAAAGTTCATAGAGTTCAAGTTCTTTAATTCCGCTTTAGTACCAAATTCTTCTTGACCATACGGACGTAAAGAAATATTGGCATCACAACGCATAGAACCTTCTTCCATTTTCACATCAGAAACTTCTGTAAATTGGATAATTGAACGCAACGCTTCTAAATAAGCATACGCTTCTTCTGGTGAGCGCATGTCTGCTTCAGAAACGATTTCAATTAAAGGCGTACCTTGACGGTTCAAGTCCACATAAGAGTACCCATCTGTGCCATGAATGTTTTTCCCAGCATCTTCTTCTAAATGCACACGTTCAATGCGAATTTTTTTCTTTTTGCCTTCGACTTCAATTTCAATCCAACCATCATGTCCGATTGGTTGATCAAATTGAGAAATTTGGTATGCTTTCGGGTTATCTGGGTAAAAATAGTTTTTACGGTCAAAATGTGTTTCTTTTGAAATTTCACAGTTCAAGGCAAGCGCTGCTTTCATGCCAAACTCTAAGGCACCTTTATTCATGACAGGCAAAACACCTGGGTAACTCCAGTCAACCACATTTGTGTTGCTGTTTGGTTCTGCTCCGAAATGCGCTGGCGCAGAGGAGAAAATTTTAGAGTTGGTTTTCAATTCTACGTGGACTTCTAATCCAATGACAGTTTCAAAGTTCATTAATCGTTCCCCCCTAAAATGACTGGTTTTTTCGTATGGAAATCTGTCGCTTGTTCAAAAGCATAGGCTGCTTTATACATTGTATGTTCGTCAAAATGTTTTCCAATAATTTGTAAACCAACTGGCAAGCCTTCTGAGAAGCCTGCTGGAATTGACATGCCTGGTAACCCAGCTAAGTTAACAGGAACAGTTAAAATATCATACATATACATTGTGATTGGATCATTGATATTTTCACCCAAACCAAAAGCAACAGTTGGCGTTGAAGGACCAATAATTAAGTCATAATCCGCAAAGACGTTATCAAAATCTTGTTTGATAAGCGTACGAACTTGGCCAGCCTTTTTAAAGTGTGCATCATAATAACCGGCACTTAAAGAGAAGGTTCCTAACATAATCCGACGTTTGACTTCAGTACCAAAGCCTTCGGAACGCGAATTAACATAGACGTCTTCTAGATTTTGGACATTTTCGGAACGGTAACCATAACGAATGCCATCAAAGCGTTGTAAGTTTGAACTTGCTTCTGAAGAGGCAATAATATAGTAAGCGGCAATCCCATATTTAGAATGTGGTAAGCTAACTTCTTCCACTGTTGCGCCTAAAGCTTTGAACGTTTCTGCAGCTTTTAATACCGCTTCGCGAACATCTGGGTGTACCCCTTCACCTAAGTATTCTTTTGGTAAGGCAATTTTCATCCCTTTAATCTCGCCTGTCAAGCCTTCTGTGAAATCAGGAACAGAAACGCCTGCAGAAGTGCCGTCTTTTTCGTCATAACCACTAATTGCATTTAAAGCTAAGGCATTGTCTTTAACATTTCGTGTCAATGGACCAATTTGGTCTAAACTTGAAGCAAAAGCAATCAAACCAAAACGAGACACACGTCCATAAGTTGGTTTTAGGCCCACAATACCGTTGAATGCGGCTGGTTGGCGGATACTACCACCTGTATCACTCCCTAAAGAAACTGGGACTTGTCCGGCTGCGACAGCAGAAGCTGAACCACCAGAAGAACCGCCAGGGACTTTCGTTTGATCCCAAGCATTTTTTGTTTTCTTAAAGTAAGACGTTTCCGTACTTCCGCCCATGGCAAATTCATCCATGTTCAATTTTCCGACTGGAATCATATCTGCTTGATAGACTTTATCCATCACGGTCGCATCATAAATTGGGTCAAAATTGTGTAACATTTTTGAGCCAGCTGTTGTTAAAATATCTTTTGTGACAATGTTGTCTTTAATCCCAATAGGAATCCCAGCTAATGGATTACTTTCAGTGATGCCTTTTAAGTCAATCGCTTTGGCTAATGCCATTGCTTTTTCTTCACTAACTGTAATAAAAGAACCTAGTTGTTCTTCTGTATCTTGAATACGATTTAATGTTTCTTCGGTTAAATCAACTGCAGTGATTTCTTTTGAAACCAATAAATCATGTAACTCTGTTAACGATTTGTCGTATAATTTTTCCATTAGGCTCCTGCCTCCCCGTTATCCATAATTGCAGGCACTTTAATGTAACCATTCTCTGATTCCGGAACATTCCGCATTAATTCTTTACGGTCCATTCCTGGTGTCGCTACGTCTTCACGCATAACATTGATTGATTCATTCACATTTGAAGTAAAAGGAACCCCTGTTGTATCTACTTCTTCTAGTAATTCCACCATATCAATAATTTTATCTAGTTGATTGGTAAAGTCCGCTAATTCTTCTTCGGAGAAAGATAATTTTGATAATTTAGCGACATGTTTGACTTGTTCTTCTGTAATTGCCATAGATACCCTTCTTTCTATCATTTACTGAAATTTTCATTTTCAGATTAATCAATTGGATTGTATTTCTTTAAACAGCTTAGCACAGCTGTTCACTCTGTTCCCATTCTACCATAAAATGGTCGGATATTTTAGATGAAACCTTGAATTTCATTGATAATTTGTCGCTCGCAAAAATGACGGAAATATGTTATTATGAAAATGAAAAGAGAGATATGCAGGAACATACCTCTCTAATAGCCACTACCAGTTATAAGAACTGGTGGCTTACTGAGTTATTGGTTTTATTTCAAACGCTTAACCGTTCAGCTCCTCAAAGCTTATGAACGGTTATTTTTGTTGTCTAAGACAAGCGCTAAGATACCGAAGATAATGGTCACAACAAGTGTTGCAAAACCAATCATCAGTCCTAGCGCTGCTTCAACGGACAAAAATATTGCTCCTTTCGTTAAAGTAAGAAGAATTGCGCATAAGCATCAACCTCCTTTCTCAACTCAGAAAGTCCTCGTTCATATAACTTTTATGACTAAAATAAGTATACCATCAAATTACTACATAAAATCTGACAACGTTAATTTGTCTTCTTAAAAACGACTTGCATCTAACGCATCGACCATTTCTTGTTCATTCCAAACGGTCACGCCTAAGCTTTCAGCTTTGGTTAATTTACTGCCAGCATCTTCGCCAGCAACCACAATATCAGTTTTTTTCGAAACACTCCCTGTAACTTTTCCACCAAGATTTTCAATTTTTTCTTTGGCTTCTTCGCGAGTGTACTGCATTAATTTTCCTGTTAAAACAACTGTTTTGTCTTTGAAAGGTGACTCCACTTCTGCTAATTGCTCTGTCCGGAGACCTTTATATGTCAAGTTCACTTGGGCTTTTTCCAGTTCAGCCATTAATTCATGAACTTCCTCATTTTCAAAATACGTCACAACGCTGTCGGCGATTGTTTCACCAATTGAATCCAAAGCCACAATTTCTTCCGCAGTTGCTCGACTTAAGGTTGATAAATCACCAAAATGCTCCGCTAAAATTTTCGCCGCTTTCGCACCCACATGGCGAATCCCTAAGCCAAAAATCAAACGTTCGACAGAGTTTTCTTTACTCCCTTGAATGGCAGTATAAATGTTGTTTGCTGATTTTTCTTTGATTTTATCCAAAGTCATTAATTGTTCTTCTGTTAAGAAATACAGATCCGCTACGTCTTTCACTAATCCTTTGTCATACATTTGTGCTAACACTCGTGGCCCCAAGCCATCAATGTTCATTGCGTTTCGTGAGACAAAGTGATTCAGCCCTTCTTTAATTTGCGCAGGGCATTTTGGATTAATACAACGTAACGCCACTTCCTCATCTAAATGCACTAACTCACTATGACAAATCGGACAATGTGTCGGCATTTCATAAGGCTGACTATCGGCTGCACGTTTTTCAACTAGGACTTGCGCTACTTCTGGGATAATATCGCCGGCTTTGTAAATAATAACATGATCATTTAAACGGATATCTTTCATTTGAATAAAATCTGCATTATGCAAACTTGCCCGACTAACCGTGGTTCCCGCGACTCGTACAGGAGCCATGACCGCAGTAGGAGTGACCACCCCCGTGCGCCCAATTGTCCATTCAATATCTTCCACTACTGTTTCTGCTTCTTCTGGTGGAAATTTGTAGGCAATCGCCCAGCGAGGTGCTTTGACAGTGAAACCTAATTCATCTTGCAACGCAAATTCGTTCACTTTAATCACAATTCCATCGATTTCGTATGGCAAAGTGCTCCGCTTTTCATGGTATTCTTCAATGTAGGCCCAAACTTCATCGATTGACTGACATAATTGACGTTCAGGATTGGTTCTAAAACCAATTGCAGAAAGCTCTTCTAATGCCTCAAACTGCGTCTTCGCTTTCATTGGTCCAAAGTCAGCAACAGTGTATAAAAACGTATTTAAGTTCCGTTTTGCCACAATTTTTGTATCTAATTGGCGCAAGCTTCCCGCCGCTGCATTCCGAGGATTGGCAAAAATATCTTGGCCATTTTCTTCACGTTCTTCATTCAATGCGACAAAGGATTGTTTAGGCATGTAGCACTCGCCACGAACTTCCACTGAAATGGGCTCCGTTAAACGCATCGGTACAGAGCGAACCGTTCGTAAGTTCTCTGTAATGTTTTCACCAACCGTTCCATCGCCTCGTGTTGCTCCGCGTACAAACACCCCGTTTTCATAACGTAATGAAATTGCTAACCCATCAATTTTTAACTCACAACAGTAAGCAACGGGTTTACCAATCGCCTTACGAACACGTTCATCAAAAGCAAAAATGTCTTCCTTGCTAAACCCATCATTTAAACTATACATTGGAATGTCATGCGGAGCTTTTTCAAAACCAGATAAAACTTTGCCACCTACACGTTGTGTCGGCGAATCTGGCGTGATTAAATCAGGAAACTCCGTTTCAATATCGACTAACTCTTTATACAAACGATCGTAAACATAATCTTCTACGGATGGTTGATCTTTGACATAATATTCATGGGAATATTGATTGAGTTGTTTTCTTAATTCTTGCGCACGAGTTGTCGCCGCCGTTAATGTTAATGGTTGTTGTTCCATCGTAGAACTCCTCCTCATAAGTGTAATGCTCTTATCGTCTTTTTAACACATTTACACTAAGATAGAAAATAAAAAGAATTTAACTAATGATGATTTCTCATTAAATAGCTGACCTATTTTGCATGTTAAATTTTTTCAATTGGTGCAAATGCCGCTAACAACCGTTTTATGCCTTTTTCTGGGAAAGCAATGTCCAACTCTAAGTCTTTGGCCGAACCGCCTACACGAACGACTGTACCAACGCCCCATGCTTTATGTTGGACCTTATCACCTGCTTGCCAAGAAACTTTTTCGCCACCACTTGCCACTTTGTTGCTAACTGATTTTGTAGCTGGCTGTGTATAAGCTGGTTTACTTGCGCTGGGCTTAAATACTTTAGGATCAAAGGTGCGCGCTGGAGCTTTCTGTAAATTGGCCGCCGCCCCTTGTTTCATTAAACGCTCCGCCTCAATTTCTTCTAAAAAGCGACTTGGTCGATTATATTGCGTGCGACCATATAATGTTCTCGAATAAGCATTCGTTAAGAACAGGGCTTCTTCCGCTCGTGTGATACCAACATAAGCCAAGCGCCGTTCTTCTTCCAGTTCACTTTCTTCTAGCATGGCACGTGATAATGGGAAAACCCCTTCTTCTAAGCCCATTAAAAAGACCACTGGAAATTCCAGCCCTTTGGCCGCATGCAACGTCATTAAGGTTACTTGTGAAGAGCTCTCTTCTAAATTATCTAAATCAGAAACCAAGGCTAAATCTGTTAAGAAATCCGCCAATTTTGTTTCTTCGCCATTTGGATCGTCGTTATTTTGCGCTTCAAAACGTTTATCAAATTCTTGTGTCACAGATAAAAATTCGTCCAAGTTTTCTAAGCGAGCTTGAGACTCTAAATTATTTTGCGCCATCAAAGCTTCCCGATAACCACTACGTTGTAAAGTTTCTTTCACCAATTCTGTAATCGTTAAATAGGGCACTGTTTTCGTTAAGTCTTGAATCATCATGCCAAAATTGCCAAGCTCTTTACCCGCTTTTCCTGAAATATTTGCCAAATCAACATTTTGGGCAGCTTCCAGCAAAGCCCAACCATGCGTATCCGCAAATAGCCGTAATTTTTCAATTGAACTTTTACCGATTCCTCGTTTTGGTTCATTGACAATTCGTTCAAAACTAATCGAATCATCTGGATTGGCAATCAAACTTAAATAAGCCAAAATATCTTTAATTTCTTTACGGTCGTAGAATTTATGTCCGCCCACCATGGTATACGGAATATTAGATTTCAAGAGCATTTCTTCCACTACACGGGATTGAGCATTGGTCCGATATAATACCGCAAAATCACCATAAATTCGGTCATTTTCCCGCATTTCTTTTTGGATTTGGCTCACAATAAATTGTGTTTCATCTCGTTCTGTGTCCCCACGATAATAGACAATTTTTTCACCGTCTATATTTTCTGTCCACAGTTCTTTCTCGCGGCGGTTACGGTTATTTTTGATGACATCATTCGCAGCCGCCAAAATGTTTTTGGTGGATCGATAATTTTGTTCTAGCAAAATTACACTGGCATCTGGATAATCTTTTTCAAAATCCAAGATATTTTGCATATCCGCCCCGCGCCAACCATAGATACTTTGGTCGGCATCACCTACGACACACAGATTTTTGAAACGTGCAGCCAATAAATTAACTAAGGTATATTGTGCATGATTGGTATCTTGGTATTCATCCACATGAATATAGTGAAATTTATTTTGGTAGAAAGCCAACGTATCTGGTTGTTCATTGAATAAACGAATCGTATTCATAATCAAATCATCAAAATCCATACATTGGTTTTTGCGTAATTCTTTTTGATAGGCTTCATAGCATTTTGCGACAATTTCTTCATATAAGGAACCTTGCATTTCAGCAACTTTTTCAGGCGTTTGTAATTCATTTTTGGCATTGCTAATCGTACCTAAAATTGAGCGAGGATCATATTTTTTTGAATCAATATTTAAGTCGTTTAAGATGCGTTTCATTAATGTTTTTTGTTCCGATGGGTCAATAATTGTAAAATTACGGTTGTAACCAATCTGATCCACATCACGACGTAAAATTCTTACACACATGGAGTGAAAAGTGGAGACCCATACATCTTCGCCACCCGTTTCCAGTAATTTATTTACACGCTCTTTCATTTCTTTAGCAGCTTTATTGGTAAACGTAATCGCCAAAATATTCCATGGATTTACTTCTTTTTCCTCAATTAGATAGGCAATTCGGTGTGTTAAAACCCGCGTTTTTCCACTACCAGCACCAGCCATGACTAACAGTGGTCCTTCTGTATGCAAAACGGCTTCTTCTTGTCGAGGATTCATTCCCTGAACCAAGGCATGTTTTTGTGTCATATTAAACGTCCTCTCTCTTTTTTCAATCTTATACAGTATACCAAAAATCCCTTTGAAGTTCTTTAGAAAAGAACAAAAAATCTTTTTCTTTTTATATGAAATTTTCTTGTAAATCAAGTCAAACCGCAGTACATTAGTAAGTAGTGATGGAGGCTAAAAATGAAATGAATAATGATGTACATGAAATTAAACAATTAGATGGTACCCGAATCGGCTTTATCCTTAAAGGCATCGTCGTCGGAATTCTGGTCGGCTTTGTTGTCAGCTTATTTCGCTTAGGCATTGAAAAAATTGGCGAACAAGTCGTTCATCTGTATCAAACGTTTCACGAAAAACCCTTTTGGATGATTCCTTGGTTCTTATTTTCTCTCGTGCTTGCTTATTTATTAGGACGACTGATCAAAAGCGAACCAGCAATTAAAGGAAGTGGCATTCCCCAAGTGGAAGGACAACTTCAAGGTCAATTAGAAATTCACTGGTTTCCAGTGCTTTGGAAAAAATTTATCGGTGGGATCTTAGCGATTAGTCCTGGGCTATTTTTGGGACGTGAAGGTCCTTCAATTCAACTAGGTGCAGTGGTTGGACAAGGCTATAGTCAATGGCGGCAAAGCACCAAGTCTGAAGAAAAAATTTTAATCAGTAGTGGTGCCAGTGCTGGTTTAGCCGCCGCTTTTAACGCACCAATCGCAGGACTTTTATTTGTTCTAGAAGAGGTTCACCATTCCTTTTCACCTTTAGTTTGGTTAACCTCTTTTTCTGCGGCCATTTCCGCTAACTTTGTTTCTTTGCATTTCTTCGGATTGCAGCCAGTTCTTTATATTGGTCCGGTTAAATCTTTGCCTTTAGAGTACTATTGGACATTAGTCCTGCTGGGCGTTTTGCTAGGATTATTAGGTTGGATATATCAAAAAACATTGTTGTCCTTACCAAAAGTATATGGAAAAATCAAAGGCCTTTCTTCTAATTATTATGGTTTTATTCCTTTTATTTTGATTTTACCGATTGGTTATTTCTTTCCACATTTACTTGGCGGTGGGAATCAAATTGTTTTAGCTTTAGGCAATCAACCGGCCACGATTTGGGCTTTAGTCGGCTTATTGGTTTTACGTTTTGTTTTTTCAATGGTTTCTTACGGTTCGAATCTCCCTGGTGGTATTTTCTTGCCTATTCTAACTTTAGGTGCCATTATCGGAACATTGTATGGCAGTCTACTTGTCCAATACGTAGGGATGGATCCAATTTTTGTGAAAAACTTTTTAATTTTTGCCATGGCTGGTTATTTTACTGCGATCGGCAAAGCACCGTTAACAGCGATTATTTTAGTAACAGAAATGGTCGGCAATTTTTCTCATTTAATGTCTTTAGGGGTTGTCGCTTTAGTTAGTTATATTACCATCGATAGTCTTGGCGGCAAGCCAATTTATGAAAGCTTATTAGAACGTTTGGTTCCTTCTAAAGTAAGTAATATTCGTGGCCACAAAACGATTATTGAATTACCTATCACTGCAGAAAGTTCCTTAGATGATACGATGGTACGTGATTTTGTCTGGCCTAAACAAATGTTGCTCACTTCCATTCGCCGTGGTGAATCGGAAATTTTAACACATGGTGATACTGTTATGCATGTTGGCGATGTGCTCATTATTTTGACCGATGAAAAACTCGCTTACCAAGTCAAAAAAGAGATTTATCAAAAAACTTTACCGAATGATTTAGTGAATTAAAGAAAGCTGCTGAACTCAGGTTCAGCAGCTTTCTTTTTTTCTTATGACTGTTTTTTAATTTTTTTGAATGTTTTTGACCGTTTTAGATTGATTAGCGTTTTCATTTGTGCTATTATATCCATGAAATGAGGGATGAAAATGCTTACGGAAGAACGACATCAAAAAATTTTACAATTGTTAGATCAAAAATCAGTCGTCAAATCACAAGAACTTGCTAGCTTATTCAATGCTTCAGAATCCACAATCCGCCGCGATTTACAAGAATTAGAAGACGCCAATTTGTTAGAACGCATTCACGGCGGCGCTAAGCGTATTCTTAATTTAGGCTTTGAACAAAACATGACGGAAAAATCAATCAAAAACACGCACGAAAAGCAAAAGATTGCTTCTTTAGCCGCTAGTTGTGTACAAGATGGCGATATGATCTATTTAGATGCTGGTTCAACCACGTTAGAAATGATCCCTTTTTTAGTTGGGAAACAAATCCATGTAGTGACGAATTCCGTACATCATGCTGCAAAACTTAGCGACATGGAAATTCCCACTATTATGCTTGGTGGTACTTTGAAGCTCTCCACTAAAGCAATCATTGGTGCCACTAGTATGGAACAGCTACAACATTTTCGTTTTAACAAAGCTTTTTTAGGAACTAACGGCGCACATTTAGAGTTTGGTTTAACGACGCCTGATCCCGAAGAAGCAGCGCTAAAAGCCTTGGCTATTCATCAAGCAGAAACAGCCTATGTTTTACTGGATCATACAAAATTTAATGAAGTAACGTTTACCAAAGTGGAAGAATTAGAGTCAGTTACTTTACTAACTGACTACTGCCCTGCTGAATCGCTTCAAGGATTCCAGCAAAAAACTATTTTAATGGAGGCAAACAAATGATTTACACAGTGACTTTAAACCCTTCTATCGACTTTATCGTTCATGTCGATCATCTACAAATTGGTGATTTAAATCGGATGACGAATGATTTTAAATTACCTGGTGGCAAAGGAATCAACGTTTCACGTATTTTAAAACGTATGGAGACAGAATCCACTGCCTTAGGTTTTTTAGGTGGCTTTACAGGCTCATTCATTGCCGATTGGTTGAAAAAAGAAGAAATCCAAACGAATTTCACTCCCGTGTCTGCTGATACACGAATCAACATTAAATTGAAATCAGATACTGAAACAGAAATTAACGGCTTAGGACCTGCTCTAACAAACGAAGAAATTCAAGAACTAAAACAAGCAGTTAGTCGTGTTCAGGCTGGTGATATTGTTGTTCTTTCAGGAAGTACACCTGCTTCTCTACGCAAAGGATTTTACGAAGAATTAATCCAAATTGTGAAGGAAAAAGGCGCAGAATTTGTTATTGATACGACAGGTGAAGATTTAATGAACGCTTTGTCACAAAAGCCTTTATTGGTCAAGCCAAATAATCATGAGTTGGCAGAATTATATCATACAACCTTTACAAGTGTTGAAGACATTTTACCTTATGGACATCGGTTACTAGAAGAAGGAGCGCAACACGTAATTATCTCAATGGCTGGTGATGGTGCATTACTTTTCACAACAGAAGGTGTTTATCGTTCCAACGTTTTAAAACGTCCACTGAAAAATTCTGTCGGCGCTGGCGACTCAATGATTGCTGGTTTTATTGGCAACTTTTCAAAAACACAAGATCCTTTAGAGGCTTTCAAATGGGGTGTCGCTTGCGGTAGCGCGACCGCATTTTCTGATGATTTAGCCTCAGAAGATTTTATCCAAGAACTTATTCACGAAGTAACAATTGAAAAAATTTCAGAATAAATCCACTAAGGGAGGAAAATAGAGTGAACATTAATGATTTATTAATAAAAGATGTCATGATTATGGATTTACAAGCTACTGATAAAAAAGGCGCGATTGATGAAATGGTCCAAAAATTATACGATGGTGGCCGCATCTCTGACATTGACACTTACAAAGAAGGAATTTTAAAACGCGAAGCACAAACATCGACTGGTTTAGGCGACGGCATCGCTATGCCTCACGCAAAAAATAGTGCCGTAAAAGAACCGACAGTTCTTTTCGCTAAAAGTAAAAAAGGTGTTGATTATGAAGCACTAGATGGACAACCTACTTATCTATTCTTCATGATTGCTGCTCCAGAAGGCGCTAATGATACACATCTCCAAGCGCTTGCGGCCCTTTCTCGATTACTTATCGATCCAGACTTTGTTGGCAAATTGAAAGAAGCGGAAACTCCAGAAGCAGTACAAGCTCTTTTCCAAGCAGCAGAAGATCAAAAAGAAGCGGAAGAAAAAGCAGAACAAGAACAAACAACGCCAGCACCAGAAAGCAATCGTAAATATATTATTGCTGTGACTGCTTGTCCTACAGGAATTGCCCATACTTACATGGCCGAAGATGCGCTGAAGAAAAAAGCAAAAGAAATGGGCGTAGACATTAAAGTAGAAACAAACGGTTCAGAAGGAATTAAAAATCGTTTAACTGCTGAAGATATTGCTCGTGCTGATGGCGTGATTGTCGCAGCCGATAAAAAAGTAGAAATGAATCGTTTTGATGGTAAAAAATTAGTCAATCGTCCCGTCAGTGATGGAATTCGTAAAACCGAAGAACTAATTAACTTAGCCATTAGTGGTGAAGCTCCTACTTTCCATGGCAGTGACTCGGCTGCAAGCGACCAAGAGGATTCAGCGGAAGGTTCAATCGGTTCTCGTATCTATAAAGATTTAATGAATGGTGTTTCTCATATGTTACCTTTCGTTATTGGTGGCGGAATTGCCATTGCTCTTTCCTTTATGATTGATCAATTTATCGGAGTTCCTCAAGATCAATTAGCCAACTTAGGTAATTACAATGACGTAGCTAGCTGGTTTAACCAAATTGGTGGCGCAGCATTTGGCTTTATGTTACCTGTCTTAGCTGGTTTTATTGCTTCTAGTATTGGGGATCGTCCAGGCTTAGTTGCTGGTTTCGCGGCTGGTGCATTAGCAAATGCTGGCGGAGCTGGATTCCTTGGGGCCCTAATCGGTGGTTTCTTAGCTGGTTATGTAGTGGTTCTTTTACGTAAAGTCTTCAAAGGCTTGCCAAAATCATTAGATGGAATTAAAACCATTTTATTCTATCCAGTTTTTGGTTTGATTATTACGGGCTTATTAATGTTAGTCATTAACATCCCGATGAAAGCAATTAATGATGCGTTAAATCATTTCCTACTTGGCTTAGATGGCACAAATGCAGCTTTACTTGGTGCCTTATTAGCTGGTATGATGGCCATCGACTTAGGTGGACCAGTTAACAAAGCTGCTTATGTTTTCGGTACAGCTACGCTAGCAAGTACTGTTGCAGAAGGTGGCAGCGTGGTCATGGCTTCTGTAATGGCTGGCGGAATGGTTCCTCCATTAGCAATTTTCGTAGCAACTCGTTTATTTAAAAATAAATTTACAAAAGATCAACAAGACGCTGGCTTAACCAATATTGTAATGGGCCTTTCTTTTGTCACTGAAGGGGCAATTCCTTTTGCAGCAGCTGACCCATTACGTGTGATTCCAAGTTTCGTGGTAGGTTCTGCCTTTACTGGTGCGTTGGTTGGTGCGTTTGGTATCAAATTATTGGCACCACATGGAGGAATCTTCGTTGTCTTCCTATTAAGTAATCCATTACTATATCTATTGTTCATCTTAATTGGTGCGATTATTTCAGGAATTGTCTACGGACTTTTGAAAAAACCTGTCGAAGTACCTGCTTAAAAAAAAACAGCAAAAAAGCGATTCAACCATGGTTGAATCGCTTTTTTATTATTATTTTCTCTTTATCGCATAATTTTCTAAATACTCAGGGTTTCCTTTGCTTCTGATATACGTGTACACGCCCATCACAAAGGCCCCAAGGGTATTGGTAAATAAATCCCCCATCGTATCCATTAAAGCAGCACGCCCAATAAATGGTTGGCCGTTGGACATATTATAGCGTTGTAAGTTCATGTTTCCTAATGAATCGCAGATAAATTCCCAGAATTCCCAGAAGACGCCACAAAGCCCTGCAAATGCAAACCCAAATAATAAAAATAACCACGGGGAAACATCGGCGTACTTCGTTTTCTTCAATAGGAAACCAGCAATACCATAACCAACAGCAGTTAACAGCATCGGACTAACAAAGTGTAGAATTTTATCCCAGAACGAAATGATTGAAATCATATGCAACGAGGTTCCTAGGAATACTGAAATAAATAAGAAAAACCAGTAAAAATAAACGATGGTCGGTGGCATAATAATTTTTAAAAATTTATTGACAAGATCTGGTAAAAAGATCAGCCCAATTCCAAGTAAACATTCGATAACAAACGTCACACCTTGTTTTGCTGAATACTTGGCCGTAAAAAATTCCCAGAGATTGTACGTCAAGCATAAGATGCCAAATACCACTAATCCATATTTAATTTTCGAATAATTTTTATCCATTTTGACACACCCTTTCAAAAGTTATTTTATATGAAAAAAACTGTAGATGAAAGACACCTTCCATCTACAGTTTTAGAAAACTCTATCGAATGAAGAGCTTATTAAAAATGTTTATTTTTCAACAGCTGTTTCAGTAATTGTTTCAACAGCACGTTTCATACGAATATCATGTTCTAACATGTCGTTGTTTAATACTTTACGTACTTGCGCTTCAGGCATGTTGTATTGTTCTGCTAAATCTTTCACTTCAGCATCGATGTCTTCTTGTGTTACTTCGATGTTTTCAGCTTTGGCAACTGCTTCAATCACTAAGTTTGTTTTTGTGCGTGTTTCTGCTTCGCCTTCAAATTGTTTGTGTAAATCTTCTTCTGTAGAACCAGTTAATTGGTAGTACATTTCAGGAGAAATTCCTTGGCGTTGCATGTTGTTTAAGAATTCATCCATTGAACGGTGAACTTCGTCATGAACCATTACGTGTGGTAATTCAACGATTTCAGCATTTTCAACAGCTAAACGAATCGCTTCTTCGTCTTTTGCTTCTTCAGCTGCTGCTTCTTTTGCTTCTGTCAATTCTTTACGGAATTTTTCTTTTAATTCGTCTAATGATTCTACTGAATCGTCAACGTCTTTTGCAAATTCATCATCCAATTCTGGTAATTCTTTTGCTTTTACTTCATGAACAGTTACTTTGAAGACTGCTTCTTTACCAGCTAAATCTTCTGCTTGGTAATCTTCAGGGAAAGTAACGTTTACTTCTACTTCTTCGCCAGCTTTTTTGCCAACTAATTGGTCTTCAAAGCCTGGAATAAATGAATTAGAACCTAGTTCTAATGAGTAATTTTCGCCTTTGCCGCCTTCAAATGCTTCGTCGCCTAAGAAGCCTTCAAAGTCGATAACTACAGTGTCGCCATTTTCAGCAGCGGCATCTTCTTTGATTACTAATTCAGCTTGAGATTCTTGTTCGCGTTTCAAACGTGCTTCCACGTCTTCATCTGTTACTTCACGGTCTTGTTTAGACACTGTTAAGTTTTTGTATTCGCCTAATTTTACTTCAGGTTTTACAGTTACTTCAGCAGTGATAACCCAGTCTTCCCCTTTATTCATGCTTTCAACATCAATTTTTGGTTGTGCTACTGGTTCAATTCCTGCTTCTAATACAGCCGCTTCATATGCTTCTGGTAAAACAGCGTTTAACGCATCTTCGTATAACGCTTCTTCTCCATACATACGGTTAAAAACAGTACGTGATACTTTTCCTTTACGGAAACCAGGTACGTTTAAGTTTTTTTTCACTTTATTGAACGCTTGCGTTAATCCTTTTTCGATTACTGCTTGTTCGATTGAAAAAGTTAATACACCATCATTAGTGCCTTTTTTTTCCCATTTCGCAGACATTTGTTTCCCTCCGAATAACATTTAATTTTATACATCAAACTTTATTTATGCATACCTTTAAATAGTACACTATCCCTAGGAAAATGTAAATATTTTAAGTGCTAAGAAGTGAAAGAAAGACTCGATTTTTAGCAAACTATCAGTTTTTTAATTTTTTCGGATTAAAAAAGCATAGAATTTCGAGAAATTTCCTTCTTAAAACACTAAAAGATTGTGATTAAAATATCTTGTTCACCATCGGATGTAATCGCTTTACTTTATGAATGGCTCATTATAGAATGTATGTACTCAATATTTACGCATTATATATTTTCGTCATTATACATATAATATCAAAAAAGGAGAGGATGGTTTTGAATAAGTTCGTCTGGGGAATCTTTTCTTGCATCATATCATGGCTTTTTTTATCGCTGACTCAACCTTTGATAGCTCATTCTGAAACACTGAACCCTACAACTCACGCCTCTACTTTTAGTGAAACATTTACCTCAGTTTCAACAGAACAACAAACAACTCAAGCAACCGATATCGTGGAACAAGAAACCGAGCAAACCCATGCTTCCTCTGAAAACGATGAACCTATGGCACCTACGCCAGCTAGTGTTTCTGTTGGTAATAGCACCTTAAAAAGTACCTTAAGCACGGGAACGTATAACCAAGATATTATCACACTTTCGTATGAATACAGTGTGACACTTATCGGCTTAGCAATTAATGATCGACCGATTATTGCTATTCAACTTCCTACAGAAATTTCAAGTCAGTTAGATAACGACACTCTAAAGCAACAAGATTTTCTGACTCTTTTAACAGGGACCGTCAGTTATCCAGGAACAGCCACTCAAGATATTCACAGTTCAACTAACGGCGTCAGCCTCTCTTATAGTAGCACTTATCATTCTGTTTATCTGACTTTTCCAAGTAGCACCTTGGTGTTACTTCCCGGAACCAAATGGTCTGCCGCCATTTCGTTTGATGTCGGCGCACTTTATAAACGAGGAATTTCAATCCCTCCTGCTCTTAACG
This sequence comes from Enterococcus sp. DIV1368f, assembly GCF_051712245.1. NCBI lineage: Bacteria > Bacillati > Bacillota > Bacilli > Lactobacillales > Enterococcaceae > Enterococcus > Enterococcus sp. DIV1368f. Next base: position 504,135 of record NZ_JBIOON010000001.1, on the reverse strand, counting down.
GCAAAGACTATCCGATTCGAGGAACCTTTACAGATGTCGGCACTGGATTAGGTGCAATTAATATTATTATTGGAAACAATACAAAAACAGGCGTAATTAGCAAAGCTCAACTTAGTTTAGGGAATTATCCCGTTCCTCAAGTCACACCAGCCAAACTAACTCAACCAAATCATCTGGACACTACTGTAACAGGGACTATTCAACAAGTGCAAGACCCAAACTATAGCTACTCTGTTCAATTAACCTTGAACCACCATGATGGAACCACTACCCCCATAGTGGTGAAGGGAATTTCTGTTGATGCAGCTGGAAATTTCTCGACCTCTTTAGCTTCACCATTAGAATATGGCGACACGCTCTCTACAATTGTCTTTGCTCGTTCAAAAACGTCAACCGACTATATTCAAAGCAGCCACTCAGCTGACCAAAGTGTCAATTGGTCAATCCAACCAGTCACAAACGTAGTCGCTAATGCCGGCTCAACTCAACTTTCAGGTAAAGCTTCTCAAGCATCTAACGGAACCTATCAAGTTAAAGTACAAATAAATGGTGGTTCTATTTACACAACGTCCTTAGATTCCAATGGCCATTTTCAATTTGCTAATTTACCCACTTTCCAAGGAGGAGAAACGGTCAGCTTGTGGGTCCAAGGGGTCAGCAATCGCACTGGCCTGCCTTTGTTAACCAGTTCTACTGTTTCTCAAACAGTTGCTTATCCTGTGCCTCAACTAACGGTCACGCAAATCATTGAGCGGAAAAATGCACAAGGGCTCTGGGAAGCTGCAAACTCTGTCGTAAGTGGTCAAATCATTCGTTTTACGTTAACCACACGTTTAACCAATCAACCAGCAACGTGGATGAATCAGCAATTACGAGCAACGGTGCCTAAAGGACTGTCCCAACTTTCAGCTGCTACATTAACAAAACAATCAGCAGCAGGTTTAAGTACGCCAATAGCTGGGCTTCAACTTTTAACTGATAGTTCCACTGGTTTGCCGTATTGGAGTTATCATAATTCGCTGCCAGCAGATAATTTTACGGAAGCCAATACACAATTTACCTTACAATATACAGCAACGGTTACAGAAGAATGGATAAACCAATTTCTTTTATTTTCTAGCACGGTTACTGGCAATGATGGTGGCGGAACGCCAATTACGCCAATCACTAAAGAACAGTCTTTACCTATCAAAAACGGTACCCTCCGTTTTGTGCAGATGCCAACTACAGTTTCCTTTAAAAATTTACCTTTCCCCAGCAAACGAACCATATACTCACCATCGACCATCAGCGCTCCTTTCCTCATTGCCGATGGTCGTGTTGCAAAAACACCATGGCATTTGTTGGTAAGAGAGAGTCAGCCCATGCATTCAACTTCTACAAATAAAACGATCCAGCAAGCTTTCATTTATCGAAAAAATGGCAGTGATTTCCCTATCTCCTCTTTAGCAACCGAAGTTTATCAATACACCGCAACGGATGATAACAATGTAGAAATTCCTTGGAACCAACAAAATGGACTTTTTTTAAGCGTTGCTCCTGACCTTAATTTAACGGTCAAAGAATCTTACACTGCCGAATTACAATGGATTCTTTCTGATACACCCCTCTAATTAGGATTTAGCTTTTTTAAAAGTTAAAAATAAACAAGAAAGAAGGAATAAAAAATGAAAAAGATCGTGCGCATTACAAGCATTTTGTTCGTTGCTACGCCTCTTATGCTTTTAAATAGTCCAAAAGTTGAAGCAGCTCAAGTCGCTTCTATTCAATCCAACGCTGATATTACGTTTGCTCTTGATAATACTGTCACGCCACCTGTCAACCCGACGAACCCTTCTCAGCCTGTGACACCTAATCCTGCTGATCCTCATCAACCTGGTACAGCCGGACCCCTTAGTATTGACTATGTTTCAAATATCCATTTTGGATCAAAACAAATTCAAGCCGGTACAGCAATCTATTCGGCACAACTAGACCAAGTGCAAAATAGTACTGGCGATTTAATTAGCGTGCCAAACTATGTTCAAGTAACTGACAAACGTGGTCTAAATCTTGGCTGGAAATTATCAGTTAAACAGAGTGCGCAATTTGCTACAAGTGATTCAACACCCGCTGTTTTGGATAATGCATCCTTGACCTTTTTAGCAGCAACACCCAATTCAACACAGTTACTTTCTTTGGCGCCATTAACGGTCCCAGTAACCTTGGATCCAACTGGTGCCGCCACTTCTCCTGTGGCGACTGCCGCTCTTTCAACAGGAATGGGCACTTGGACATTAGCTTTTGGTAGCGGAGCGACCGCTGCTCAAGGCATTCAATTAACTGTTCCTGCGACAACGAAAAAAGTTGCAGCTAAACAATATAAAACAACGCTTACTTGGATTTTGGATGATACACCACTTTAAAAGAAAACAAACAAGGTATTGCATGAAACAACTTCATGCAATACCTTGTTATAAAAAATTGTCAAAAAGGAGTGCACACTATGAATCAGCAGCTTTTTAAATGGCTCCATGCTATTAGCGTCATCATTTTTTTATTTTTTATTGGCTCTTATTCTGTAGAAGCAAGCGAAATGACTTTTTCTGTAAAAGCTATTTTACCCGACAATCAACGAACCAAAGAGACAAGTTATTTTGATTTACGTGTCGCTCCAAACCAAACACAAAAGCTACAAATCGAACTAACGAATCAAACAGCCAACGACATTACCGTGCTAGCTTCAGCCAATGCAGCGATTACTAATGATAATGGCTTGGCAGATTATTCTCATGCTGAAACAAAAAAAGATCCATCTGCACCTTTTACTTTTAATGAGATTGCGCAATTACCAAAAGAAATCCACCTACCTAAACACTCAACCAAGACTGTTGAATGTCAGCTTACTTTACCGGAAAAACCATTTAATGGGTACGTTTTAGGAGGACTCTACTTTGAACAAAAGTCAGATGAACAACCTGCTCACTCAGAAAACGGCGTGGCCATCAATAATCGTTTTTCTTATGTAGTCGGCGTCTTACTTAGTGAAACAGATGAACCTGTTCAGCCAGAATTATCTTTAAATGAAGTAAAAACCGATCAAGCTAACGGTCGTAACCGCGTATTAATGAATCTCCAAAACAAACAAGCGGCTATGATTAAAAAATTACAAGTCGATGCCTCTTTATATTATGAAAAAGAAGCTAAACCTCGCTACGAAAATCACCAAGAGTCGTTAACAATGGCCCCTAATACAAATTTTAATTATCGGATTGACTTAAAGGAACAACCTTTTGTTCCTGGAAATTATACTGTAAAAATCAAAGTAAACGATGGCTATCAAGACTATTCGTGGGAAAAACACTTAGTCATCCAAGAAAAAGAAGCTAAAAAATACAATGCTACCGCCGTCAACCTCCCACCTGAAAAACACACCAATTTCCCTTGGAAACTGGTGAGTAGCATCACGCTAGTTTTTCTATTCATTTTGGGAAGCACGATTTATTATTTCAAGAAAAAAATACGTGAAGCGCAACAATAAAAAAGCACATCGACAATTGTCGATGTGCTTTCATAATCACTTAATTATTTTGTATATTCTTCAACTAATGCAACGACTTCTTCCATCGTGTCGCATTCTTTTAATGCGCGGTCAGCAAGTTCAGCCATTTTAGTTGTGTCTAGACGTTTCATCAAGCTACGTGTTTTAAGGATAGATGTAGCACTCATTGAGAACTCATCTAAGCCCATACCCAATAGTAATGGAACAGCTGTTTGATCGCCCGCCATTTCACCGCACATACCAGCCCATTTACCTTCAGCGTGTGCTGCATCAATTACATTTTTAATTAAACGTAAGATTGATGGGTTGTATGGTTGGTATAAGTAAGAAACGCGTTCGTTCATACGGTCTGCCGCCATTGTGTATTGGATTAAGTCGTTGGTTCCAACACTAAAGAAGTCTACTTCTTTGGCAAATTTATCAGCTAATACGGCAGCTGCTGGAATTTCAATCATAATACCTACTTGGATATCTTTTGAAACTTCAACACCTTCGTTGACTAATTTTTGTTTTTCGTCTTCAAAGATTGCTTTCGCTGCTCTAAATTCTTTCAAAGTAGCAACCATTGGGAACATGATACGTAAGTTACCATGAACAGACGCACGTAATAATGCACGCATTTGTGTACGGAACATGCCGTCACCTAGTTCTGATAAGCTAATACGTAATGCACGGTAACCTAAGAATGGGTTCATTTCGTGTGGTAATGTTAGGTAAGGAAGCTCTTTGTCCCCACCAATATCCATTGTACGAACCACAACTGGTTTTCCTTCCATTCCTTCAAGAACTGCTTTATACGCTTGGTATTGGTCCTCTTCAGTTGGAAAGTCAGATGAATCCATGTATAAGAATTCTGTACGATATAAACCAACAGCTTCGCCGCCGTTTTTGTGTACGCCTTCTAAATCTTTTGGTGTACCAATGTTTGCAGCTAACTCAACATGTTTGCCGTCAGCTGTCACTGTTTCTGCATTTTTTAGTTTATCCCATTCTGCTTTTTGATCTGCATAAGCTTTTGCTTCTGCTTCAAATTCAGATTTTTCAGCATCTGTTGGGTCAATAATAACATCCCCAATGATTCCGTTCACTGCTAAAATATCGCCTGCTTTTACTTTGTCAGTAATTTCTTTTGTACCAACGATTGCAGGGATTTCTAACGAACGAGCCATGATTGCTGAGTGAGAAGTACGTCCGCCGATGTCTGTAACAAAGGCTTTAACATACGTACGGTCTAATTGTGCAGTATCACTAGGTGTTAAGTCATGGGCAACCACGATTACTTCTTCGTTAATCATTGAAGGATTCGGAAGAGTCACACCTAATAAATGTGCTAAGATACGTTTGGCAACGTCACGAATATCTGCTGCACGCTCTTGCATGTAAGCATTGTCGTCCATTGCTTCAAACATACCAATATACATATCCGTAACTTCTTTCAAGGCAGCTTCTGCATTGACTTTGTTGTCTTGGATATTTTGTTTGATTTGACCAACCATTTCTGGGTCAGATAAAACCATTAAATGAGCATCGAAAACTTGCGCTTCTGCTTCACCAAGGCTTTGAGCTGCTTTGTCGCGAATTGCTTGCAACTCTTCAGTAGATTTTGCTAAAGCATCGTCTAAGCGAGTTGCTTCTGCATCAGTATCTTCTACGGAAGTTTTGTTGAAAGACAAGTCAGGTTGAACTAGCAGGTAAGCTTTAGCAACAGCAACGCCATCACTTGCGGCAATCCCTTTTAGCATCTCAGACATTATTCAGCCAATCCTTCTTTTTGTAATGTTTCAACGATTGCTGCCATTCCTTCAGCTTCGTCAGCACCATCAACAGTGATTGTTACGTCAGAACCTTGACCAACGCCTAAAGACATAACGCCCATGATTGATTTTAAGTTAACAGATTTACCTTTGTATTCTAAGTTAATATCTGAGTTAAATTTGCTTGCAGTTTGTACTAATAAAGTAGCTGGACGTGCGTGAATTCCTGTTTCTGCTACAATGTGAAATTCTTTCTTTTCCATATAAATCGGTCTCCTTCGTAAATAAAAAATTTTTATGTTAGGGTTTTCCTTTCTTGATACGCTAAAATCAAACGTCTACTCGAAAAAAGACCCTTTCAGTTTCTAAGATTACCATTTTTTTCTATCTTACACAACACTTTTTGCTTAAATTTCGTGATGTTTTGCACTGACTATTCTTCCTCTTTTTGGTAACGATAAATGATTCGTCCATTTAACCCCGCTTCTCCAACAATTTCCGCGCGGTCAGGCAAAGAAATCCAAGCATCACGAAATTGGAAAAATTCATTTTGCTCCACGATTAATTCAGAGATTTCTCCAGCTTTTAATGAAGCAATTTTTTCTACAAAAGGATTTTCAGCCATTGATTTCACCACTCTTTCTCTTAAATATCAACTCTTATAGTTTACTTGAAAATGGCGCAATTGTCTGTAAAAAAATCGAATCTTTGCCTTTTTTTAAACAAGGTCTTTTACTTGATTCTCTTACAAAAAATGCTATAATAACCTCAAAGGTCAAAAATGGTCAAGTGGTTTTATAGACAGAATTTATTCCTGCTATCTAGTACTTGGCTGGTTTGAGGAAAAATGGTCTGTTTACTAGAAATAATAGAGCAAACAACTATTTTTCTGGCCTCAGTTATTTTGAAAGGATGTGTTTCATTCAATGATTTGTCAAAATTGTCAACAAAATGAAGCAACAATTCATTTATATGCAAATGTGAATGGTCAAAGAAAACAACTAGACTATTGCCAAAGCTGCTATCAAAAATTAAAAAATCAAGCAAATAATTCCCCTCAAAATATGGGACAAGACCCTTTTGGCTTTGGGAGTTTAGACGATTTATATCGTTCTCTTTCTCGCCAAATGCAACAAGGGAATCCTTATGAACAACAAACACCACCCACTCAATTTGGTGATGGTGGTAATGGCGGTCAACCCCCTCGCGGAGGCGCTGGCGCTGGTCAAGGTTTGCTAGGCGAGTATGGGATTAACATCACCGAAGCGGCACGCCAAGGAGATATCGATCCTGTGGTAGGACGTGACCAAGAAATTAAGCGTGTCATTGAAATCTTAAATCGCCGTACAAAAAACAACCCCGTTTTAATCGGTGAACCAGGTGTTGGTAAAACAGCCGTTGTCGAAGGTTTAGCCCAAAAAATTGTCGATGGCGATGTGCCACAAAAATTATTGGACAAAGAAGTCATTCGTTTAGATGTGGTTTCACTTGTTCAAGGAACTGGTATTCGCGGACAATTTGAAGAACGGATGCAAAAATTGATTGAAGAAATCACTGAAGCTGAAAATGTCATTTTATTTATTGATGAAGTCCATGAAATTGTGGGTGCTGGTGCTGCTGGTGATGGCAATATGGATGCTGGCAATATTTTAAAACCAGCCTTAGCACGTGGTGAATTACAATTAGTCGGTGCCACAACTTTAAATGAGTACCGTATTATTGAAAAAGACGCTGCCTTAGAACGTCGGATGCAACCAGTCCAAGTAGATGAGCCAACCGTTGCCGAAACCATAACGATTTTACATGGTTTGCAAAAACGTTATGAAGATTATCATCATGTTAAATATACAGATGAAGCGATTAACGCAGCAGCAAACTTATCCAACCGTTACATTCAAGATCGCTTTTTACCAGATAAAGCGATTGACTTGTTAGATGAATCTGGTTCAAAAATGAATCTAACTATCCAACTCGTCGATCCAAAAACAATTGATAAAAAATTAGCAGAAGCGGAACAACAAAAACAACAAGCTTCCGCAGAAGAAGATTTTGAAAAAGCGGCTTACTATCGTGATCAAATCAATAAATTACAAGCAATGAAAGAAAAACAAATCAGCGATGAAGAAACACCCGTCATCACTGAAAAAGATATTGAATCCATTGTGGAACAAAAAACTGGCATTCCTGTCGGTGACTTAAAAGAAAAAGAACAAACCCAATTGAAAAATTTAGCTGTTGACTTAAAAGCTCATGTTGTCGGACAAGATGATGCCGTCGATAAAGTAGCTAAAGCGATTCGTCGCAATCGTGTAGGCCTAGGCAAACAAAACCGCCCAATTGGTTCCTTCTTATTTGTAGGGCCAACAGGCGTTGGTAAAACAGAATTAGCAAAACAATTAGCCTTTGAGCTATTCGGTTCAGAAGATTCGATGGTTCGTTTTGATATGAGTGAGTACATGGAAAAACACAGTGTCTCTAAACTGATTGGTTCTCCTCCAGGCTATGTTGGGTATGACGAAGCTGGACAACTCACAGAAAAAGTCCGTCGTAATCCTTATAGTTTAATTTTATTGGATGAAATTGAAAAAGCGCATCCTGATGTTTTACACATGTTTTTACAAATTCTCGACGATGGTCGTTTAACAGATGCACAAGGTCGTACAGTCAGCTTTAAAGACACCATCATTATCATGACAAGTAATGCTGGAACAGGAGCTGTGGAAGCCAACGTTGGCTTTGGCGCTGCCCGTGAAGGTGTGACTAAATCTGTTTTAGGTCAATTGAACAACTTCTTCACCCCCGAATTCCTTAACCGTTTCGATGGTATTATCGAATTCAAAGCATTAAGCAAAGAAAACCTGATGAACATTGTCAGCTTGATGTTAGAAGAAGTAAATGGCTTATTAGCTAAACAAAAATTACACATTGAGGTTCCAACAGAAGTCAAAGAGAAACTCGTTGATTTAGGTTATGATCCTGCAATGGGCGCTCGTCCTTTACGTCGAACAATTCAAGAACAAATTGAAGACGGTATTGCTGAATACTATCTAGATCATCCTGAAAATCATCAATTAGTCGCAACGTTAGATAACGAAGGTAAAATTATCGTAACTGGCGCACAAGAAGTGACTAAAACAGAAACTTCAACATCTGACCAAGCAGAATAATCAAAAATCCACACGCATTAATAACAATGCGTGCGGATTTTTTTATGCTTTTCACTTTTTATTTTCATCAAAAAAAACTATAATAGAAGAAAGATATTCGTATACTTGTTCCTCATAGAAAAAATTCAATCTGGAACTCCTGTACATAATTGGAAACGCTCTTTTGCAGCACACAACTATAATGAGGTGATAAAATGAAATTAGTGAATGTGACCAATAGCTACAAACAATTAGTAAATAAACAATTGGAAAACACGGATGCTTACTTTGTAAAAGTCTACTCAGCAGGAAACACGACCGCTGTCTATTCAGAAGCAGCTCACCATGTGGAAGTTCTGATTATGAATAAAAATCGTCGCATTCGTCCGACAGAAGTAAAAGAAATTTTAGCAAAACTGTTAAAACGATTACCTAAAGAGGCTTATGACCCAGATGAAATTTCTATCATTGAGTTAAACCATGTGACCGAAGTGTCTGTTCCATTAAAAGTTTCCCTCATGGAAAACTAAAAAAACTGCCGAAGTTTCCCCACTTCGGCAGTTTTTTAATTTATTGTGACGTTATTTTTTTTACAAGCCTTTGATAATTTTCCGACCAGGCTTCCTCATTTGTCGGACTGACTAATTTGTTTTCCTCGATTGCTTTTTTTCTTAAGTCATCCACTTCTTTTTTGAAATTTTCTCCCGATTTTTGAGCATAATCTTTAGAAAAATATTTTGATTGACGAGAATAAGCCTTCAGTTTTGCGTCTTTAATCTCTTCTTCTGTATCTGCAAAATATTCATCATAACGAAGATCGGTTATTTTCCCTGAATCTTTTAACGTAATAACAGTTAAACGTCCAGAAAGCCCCTCCCCAAAATCTTCTGTTAGACTTGTATAATGTTCTTTTGAAGGTTCTTTGATTTCCTTGGCTAAAGCCCTAGCAGCAGGAAGATAACCATTATTAGCGCTATTGGATTGACCTTTGGCTGTCTGGAATGCGCCATCTAGACGATTTTCAGCAACCATTTGATTTTCTAAAAAAGTCATCGTATTAACAACGGTCACTAACGATTGATCGGTTCGGGCGTTGTTCGCTTGAAAATTTGCATAGCCGGATAAACGTTTTGTCACTCCTGCCCATTCTTCAGAATAATAGTTTTTAGGTCCACGTTCTTCAAATTCCACTAACTGAATTTGTTGATCCTTAACAACGACATCAATTAAAGCCGTATAGCCGCCATCAAACACGACTTCATGATGATAATAATCCCCTTGAACTTCCCCGATTTCTGGACGACCTGACCAATACATCTTCTGGGCTTTTTCTTCTGGACTAATTCCTGATTGTCCATTATTAGATTCTACTGTAGCGCCAGAAACAGCATCAACTTCAAAGGTATGTCCATTACGCTCATAACTCACTTTGGCAGCACTCTCTTTTGGTTGATTATTCGTGTTTGCCTGCTCCTCCTGCTTTACAGAAGTGGCATTAGTGGCTTCCGAGACACCACTCGTTACTTGGCCTGCTTCTGCTTCAGTACTTTCTTTCATTTTTTCAGTTCGTTGATCTGGTTGGCACCCCATTAAAACAATCATTGAACAAAATAACCCGACAACTATCTTTTTAGTTTTCATTTTTCCTCCTTTTAAAACTCATTGAATTACCATTCAATTCTAATATAAGTAGGATAAAAAGTATAGCTAAGCAATCGTTTTTTCTTCATATGGCGATAAACTTAACTGCCCAGATAAATACTCACCTAGATAAATTTCCTGTAATCTTTGGAAGCCTTGTTCTTGGATTTGCGTTAATAGCCAGTGCTCATCCTTTTTGATTAACTCTAGGACATCCATATTGGCTTGACCGTCCACAATAATCGGGTAACGAATACTTTCATCGCCATATTCGACGATTGTTAATTGACCATTTTGTTCTAAAACCGCCCGTTTAACAAGCTGGACTTCATAAATACCATTTGCTCGTAATTTAAACATTAGATCATTTGCAGAAATACCATTTTTCAAACATTCCTTCACCACAACCTGTCCATCCTTGATTAAAGTAATGGGTTTACCATCCACAATTTGCTTCACATAGCGATTGTGTTCTTTTGCAAATTTTAAAATTAAGACTAATAATGTCCACAAAATTAACACTAATACAAATTGGAGCACCGTAATTGAATCATTATAAATAACACCACCAATAATGCCCCCCAATACATAGTTTTGCACTTGGTCCATGGCCGATGTGGGCGCCAAATTGCCTTTTCCCATCAAATTAATTTGGACAATTAAACAAATAATACCTAAAGCAAATTTAATAATAATTGGACTATAAAACTGCATTAATTTTCCCTCACTTTACTTTATGATTTCAATCGTTGGTGTTAATAAATAGGTTTCTTGTAACGTATAAGACTGCTGATCCGTACTTAAGCTCATTTTGTAAAAGACTTCGTCAATTTTAACAATGGTTCCGTCAGCCAATTGTGTACCATTGACATAAACTTTTTCTGGAGAAACCTTTTTTTCCTGTGCCACTTGTTCGACAAAATGTACCATTTGTGAAGATTGTGAATGCTGATTTTGGTTCAGTTGATAATTGGAATATTGAACCCCTAAAACAAACAATAAAGATAAAAAAATAATAATACTTAATTCACGATATTTCGTTTGAATTTGATGTCGCACATAAAAACTAAACACAATGACTAGCCCGATTAACAAAGCAAAAATAAAAAAATACTTTAAGTAATCATTTAAATTAGATTGGCTTTTTAAATACTCGATGCCATAAAAATTCATGTTCTTGTCCACTCCTTGATAGGTTCGTTATAATAAGTATTCTATCTCAAAAAAATAATCACGCCTGCTTTAATGCCTTATAAGAAGAAAAAGCTCAGCGCAATCATCTTGAGAATGATTGCGCCGAGCTTCAATCTTCTAAAGATTCAGCTACTGATTGATTACAAATTAATTTTACATCAAACTTTTCAGTTCAACATCTGGATATTTATCCGCAAACCAGCGTTCCGCAAATTGGTTTTCAAATAAGAACAATGGTTGGTCGAAACGGTCCCGTGCCAAAATGTTTCGGCTAGAGCTCATGCGTTCATCTAAATCTTCTGGATTAATCCAGCGGGCAATTTTAGAACCCATTGGCGTCATTACTACTTCAGCATTGTATTCATTGGACATTCGGTATTGGAAAACTTCAAACTGCAATTGACCTACGGCGCCAATGATATATTCTTCCGTTAAATATGTTTTGTATAATTGAATGGCTCCTTCTTGAACCAGTTGGTAAATTCCTTTATGGAAAGATTTTTGTTTCATTACGTTTTTGGCAGTCACTTTCATGAATAATTCAGGGGTAAATGACGGCAACTCTTCATATTGAACATTCATTTTCCCTTCATACAAAGTATCGCCAATTTGGTAATTTCCTGTGTCATACACACCGATAATATCGCCTGCAACAGCTTCTGTGACGTTTTCGCGGGCATCCGCCATAAATTGTGTCACGTTACTTAATTTGACTTTTTTGCCTGTTCTACCTAAAGTCACGTCCATGCCTCTTTCAAAAACACCTGAACAAATTCGAACAAAGGCAATTCGATCACGATGGGCTGGGTTCATATTCGCTTGAATTTTAAAGACAAAGCCTGAAAATTCTTTTTCATAAGGACTTACTTCGCCACCCTCTTCTGTTTTATGCGCATGTGGCGCAGGCGCAAATTGTAAGAAGGTTTCTAAAAATGTTTGAACCCCAAAGTTTGTCAAAGCAGAACCGAAGAAGACTGGCGTTTGATCACCACGAGCGATTTTTTCCTCGCTAAATTCATCACCTGCTTCTACCAATAACTCAACATCTTCCAACACTTGTTGATAAACGCTGTTATTGTGCAATGGTAAATCGCTTGGGATATCGCCATCTTTTAAAGGAATAAAACGCTCCCCGCCATTATTTTCTGGACGATATAATTCCACACGTTCATTATAAATATCGTATAGACCTTCTAGGCCTTTTCCCATACCAATTGGCCAGTTCATTGGATAAGATTCAATATCCAATAGTTCTTCCAATTCTTCTAAAAGTTCCAATGGTTCCCGTCCGTCACGATCCAATTTGTTAATAAAGGTAAAAATTGGAATACCACGTTTTTTAACAACTTGGAAAAGTTTTTTCGTTTGTGCTTCAATCCCTTTGGCACTGTCAATAACCATCACAGCACTATCCACGGCCATTAAGGTCCGATACGTATCCTCTGAGAAATCCTCATGCCCTGGGGTGTCCAAGATATTAATCCGTTTGTCTTGATAGTCAAATTGCATCACAGAACTCGTTACCGAAATTCCCCGTTGTTTTTCAATTTCCATCCAGTCAGATTTGGCAAAGTTCCCTGTTTTTTTCCCTTTGACGGTTCCAGCTTGGCGGATGGCGCCCCCAAATAATAATAATTGTTCAGTAATCGTTGTTTTCCCAGCATCCGGATGGGAAATAATCGCAAACGTACGGCGACTATCGACTGCTTCTTTTTGATTGATCGTCATAAAAATCTCCTTATCACTTGTGATGTTTATTTATTTATTTTCTTCAGCATAATTTTTGATTAACCTTTGCTAGTATATCATGTCAAGCCTTGAGAATAAAGAGCTGCTGTTGGCTGTTTTTTAAAAGGAAAACCTGCGACATTAGTCAAAACGACTGATGTCACAGGTTATTTTTAACGTCTTGGTTCGTCATCTTCCATTTCTTTACGGAAAAAACGACGATTTTCTTCTGGTTCTTCATCGACAGTTTCTTCATCGTAGAAATGAACGCGTAAGACTAGCAAACGTGTGCCTTCCATTTCTTCAGCAGTTAACTTAATATTGCCCACTTCAAAAGAAGGTTTTTCCCCTTCATCAGGAATGGTTCCTAATGCTGTAATTAAGTAACCTGCCATTGTATCAACATCGCTCATGTGTAAATCTGTTTCAAATACTTCATTAAATTCGTCAATTAACATGCGTCCTTGAACCAAATATTCATTGTCAGCCACTTGTGTATATAAATTTTCTACTTCATCTGTTTCATCGTCAATTTCACCAACGATTTCTTCTAGTAAATCTTCTAGTGTTGCTAAACCGACAACACCGCCATATTCATCTAGTAAAATCGCCATTTGGTTTTGTGTTCGTTTTAACTCATAAAGTAAATCATCAATAAAAATGGTTTCTGGGACAAATAATGGTTCTTGGATGATCGCGCCTAATTCAATGTTTTCAAAGCCTAAATTACGTGCAGCTTTTAGTAACGTTTTGGTATGTAAAATACCAACAATTTTATCTTTGTCTTCACTATAAACAGGAATCCGAGAATAATTTTCTCCTAAAATTAAATTGATGTTTTCTTGGACATCATCTTGGATGTCAACCATGAATGCGTCTGTCCGAGGAACCATTACTTCTCGTGCCACTTTTGTATCTAATGAAAAGACACCTTGTAGCATTTCTAGTTCTTCGTTTTCCAAAACACCTTCTGTTTCAAGCATGTAGCGCATTTCATCTCGTGTCATCTTCGAATCGGCATCATCGAAAGTCATTGGTGTGATTTTGGATAATAAATCGGTCGAAGCCGATAGCAACCAAACGAAGGGACGCGCGATAACTCCTAAAAAGCGGACTGCACCAGAAGTCAATTGAGCGACTTCTTCTGATTTATTCATAGCAATTCGTTTAGGGTATAATTCACCAAATACAATAGAAACGTACGTTAACAATGCTAAGATAATGATACCGGCAAGACTCTTAGCTGCGGCGCCGCCACCTAATACAGGGGCCAAACGACTAGATAAAGTCTCTGCTAATGAAGCACCAGATAGGATATTAACCAAAGTAATCCCTACTTGGATTGTGGATAAAAAGTTATTGGGGTCTTGCAATACCTTAAGCAATTTTTGAGCTTTTGCGTCGCCGTCTTCCGCTTTTTGTTCCACACGATTCTTGTTAACAGATACGACTGCAATTTCCGCCGCTGCCAAAAAGGCATTGATAAACGTCAACACGACTAATAATAGAAGTTGCGCAATTAGCGACTGACTCTCAGGGTCAGCATTATTCATAATGTTCTCTCTCTCCTTAATTGTTGATAATTCCGAGGCTGTACTTTCGTACTCTTTTAACGTTCTTCCTCTTTTTATGGTTAGGCTTAGAAACAGACACAATCAGTATTATGACAGGTTATTTTCTATCCTAATCCATAAAATCATAGCACGAAAGATTAGCGGATTCAATCATTAACCGTTATTTTCTTTCGTATTTGTTTCATTCCCTAAAAGAACGGCATTGGTAACTTTTTCACTACGACCCGCTTTGACCATATCAATAACATAGTAGATAATGGTCCGGCAGATTGCGTAAAATGGGACACCGAGGAAAATACCTAGCAAACCTGCTAAATTTCCTGCTACCAATAAAATTAAAATAATCGTTAATGGATGGATTTTTAGAGATTTTCCGATAACGTTTGGATAAATAATATTTCCGTCCAATTGTTGAACCACTAGCACCACTAAACAACATAAGGCTGCTTTGACGGGTTCATTAAAGATGGTCACTAAGACAGCAGGCGCTAATCCTAGATAAGGTCCTAGATAGGGAATCAAATTCGTAAAGCCGGCAATGACACCAAATAAAAAGGCATAACGAACACCAAGCAATGAATACCCAATAATCGTAAATGTACCGACAAATAAACATTCAATCGCTTGTCCACTAATATAACTGGATAAGGTTTGGTTCAATTGTCCTAAAAGATCCACGATATCATCTTTTCTTTTTTCAGGTAAAAAACGTTGAATCGCTGGTACTAGCTTGTCTCCATCTTTTAACATATAAAATAAAATAAATGGCGCAGTGACCAAAACAATGGTGGTTGACGCCACCGTTGATACGATTGAACCTAAGCTACTTGATAAACTACTTAAAAATTGTTGGATAATATTTGCATAAGAAATATCCATTTTTTCAATATAGCTTGTTAAATCAATTTGTTTAAAAATAGGTAACTCCGCAATCTCATAAATCCAGGTCTCCACTTGTTTAAAGAAATCCGGCATACTTGATGCTAAACTAGCTAGCTGATCTGCTAACTTAGGGATAATTGTTAATAAGATCAGAACTAATGCGATGATTAGTAATAAAAATACCAGTAAGACGGCATAAATTCGTTTCATTTTCGTCTTCATTAGTAGATTGACCACAGGATTTAGTAAATAATACAAAAAGCCTGCTACTAAGACTGGGGCAAACAACGTTGAAAAGAATGTCCCAATCGGTGCAAATAAGAAATTAATTTTCGAAGCAATAAATAATAGCATGGCCACGACAAGTAATTCAACTGACCAGAAAAATAATTTCGATTCTTTAAATCGATTAATCACAGCGGCTCCTCCTTTATTTTTATTCAATTGTTGCTGTTTTATTTTATCACACCTTCCCCCCTCAGTCATTGAGAATACTTCATTGCTAGAACTTTTTCGTGGTATAATAAAATAGAAACAGATTCTGAACTTGGGGGTTTTTCTATGCATGTAGCTCAAACAAAAGATACCATGAGTGATCTTTATTTAGATGCTGTCCGGCTTCGTCAACGCGTATTTGTAGCGGAACAAGGGGTACCAGAAGAGATGGAAATCGATGAATATGAAGCACATTGTATTCACTTTGTTTTGTACACGAACCATGTAGCTGTCGCAACTTGTCGCTTGCTTCCGCTAGAAAATGGCGTTATGAAATTACAACGAATGGCCGTTGAAAAAGCTTACCGTGGCGCCGACTATGGACGAGTGATTATGGAAGCGGCGGAAAATTTTGCCAAAGAACAAGGCTACCACAAGATTACTCTAGGAGCACAAGTCACCGCTGTAGGCTTCTATGAACGTTTAGGTTATCAAAAAACAGGAGCACCTTTTATGGATGCTGGCATTGAACACTACGAAATGAATAAAGAACTATAACACCAATTAAATCGGAAAATTTAGAGCTTGGAGCATTAGCCATTTTGGCTAATGCTCCAAGCTCCTTTTGTGGGCTGTTTACATCGGCTATTTTTTTGATAGCTGTTGATAACGTTGATACCAGATATCTACATATTCGGGCGAGAAGGGGCCTTTTTCGTTATTAATCCAATCCACTAAAGTCTTGACATTTTCTTTTAAAATGAAGTCAATATCTTCTGGATAATCCATTAGTTTGCTATGAAATTCATATTCATCAACGTCTAGTAAACGTTTTTCACCATCTGGAAAAACCTTGATATCTAAATCATAATCAATATACTTCAACGCTTCGTCATCTAAAACATATGGCGAAGCCAGATTGCAGTAATACGAAACCCCCTTTTCTCTAATCATTGCTATTATATTGAACCAATATTTCTTGTGAAAATAAACAATGGCTGGTTCACGAGTCACCCACCGACGTCCGTCGGATTCCGTTACTAACGTGTGATCGTTCACACCAATTAAAGAATACTCGCTCGTTTTTAGTACCATCGTATCACGCCACGTTCGATGTAAATGTCCGTCATGTTTATAACTCTGAATGGTTACAAACTCGCCTTCTTTAGGAATTCCCATAATACCCCAACTTTCCCCAAATAAAGTAAAGCAATGTTACTTTTTGGGTGTTCATACATCGATATCGAAATAATTATATCATATCTTTTGAGTTTGCGTACATTGAGTTCACTTAAAGAAGACGATTTCTGAAAAAATTTAATTCAGATGACCAAATAGTTTAAATTCAGTATATATTTTCAGCTTAATTACTGTATTTTTTCAAAGACTGATACTGCGCTCTCTCTTAAAACCTGATTCAATTCTTCAACATTTGTTTTACCAGTTGTTTCAAGCCACGCAACGGCTGCTTCAGAACCTTGTTGAACAA
Source organism: Enterococcus sp. DIV1368f (assembly GCF_051712245.1). Classification (NCBI taxonomy): domain Bacteria; kingdom Bacillati; phylum Bacillota; class Bacilli; order Lactobacillales; family Enterococcaceae; genus Enterococcus; species Enterococcus sp. DIV1368f. Next base: position 486,751 of record NZ_JBIOON010000001.1, on the reverse strand, counting down.
ATGGAAGCACGCCGTCTGCCCAAGTTGCGCGACCACATAAGACTCCATTAAACGAGGAACCTGCTTTTTTTGCAAATTTCAATGTTTCCTGAAACATCGTAGCACTAACCCCTGCACTCAAGAAAATAAATGGAAGTTGTGTTGCTTCACTTTGCATTTTGAAAAAGGCCTGCGCTTCATCTTGGCTATAAAGACTTTCAGTGCCAAAACCTTCTACAAAATTCATGTTCACAGGGACTTCTACTTTTAAAACATCAACATTATAGCGATCCTTTGAAAATTCTTTCATCGCTTCAATTACTTTGTGCGGTTTTACTTTAGCGTATTCTTTTGAAGCACTATCCGAATTGTTTGCATCATAAGAGACAATTTCTAAAAAGAATGGAATTTCTTCGGCTAAACATTCTGAACCAATCCGTTCTATATAAGCTTTCTTTCGTTCATTGATTGCTTCACTTTCGTCAACATCGTAGTAAAGTAAAAATTTACACGCGTCTGCGCCCGCTTCTTTTAAACGCTTAACCGACCAAACATCAAGACTATCGGGTAACCGTCCTGGTGTCGAAGCATCGTAGCCCGTTTTTTCATACGCAAGTAACAAACCTGAAGTCTGTGCTCGATTTTCAGCAGCAGCTAGGCCATATTCTGGATCCAGCAAAATTGCTGAAGTCTCTGGTGTTAAGCAACGAGATACTAATACTTTAAAGTCACTGATTTCTTGAGCAGTCACCTCTTTGTATTTTCCCATCATGCGTTTTAAGGCCCCACGTTGATCAATGGCTAGTGCTCCAATAATCCCTTGATCATCTACCAGATTTTCTAAATGTTTACGTTTTTGTTCACTAATTTTTTTCATTCTGTTCCCTCTCCTAATTGATTATTTAGTAACGTAGCAATTTCAGCTGGCGAACTTGCTTGTTTCAGTCCAGAAGTAACTTCTTCTCTTAATAGGAGGCGCGCAACGGAAGAGAGTAATTTCAAATGTGTCGTGCCAGCTTCGGCATCTGGAATAAACAGCGCAATCACAAACTCCGTTAATTGGTTGTCAAGGCTCTGCCACTCAACACCTTGGTCCAAGGTAACGATGATAATGGCCGCTTGTTGAATCGTTGCTGCTTTTGCATGAGGTATCGCAAATCCATTCATCATCCCCGTTGTTCCTTCTTGTTCTCGCTCGTTCAGTTTATCGAAAACTTCCTGTGCGTCCTGAGCAACTTCCAATTCTGTTGATTTTTTTGCTAAAAAGTGAAAAACATCCTCTTGCGTTTGTAACTGTTGATTTAAAAAAATATGATTTTCTTTAATAAAAGCCATTCCATCCACTCCTAATTCCTGTTATTTCATTTTTTTGATAACGATTGCTCTTGTTTGGCGATTCTACTTTTTTGTACAAAACCTAGCAATAAGCCACCTACCAATGAACCAGCTAAAATTGCCAAAACCCATTGAACAGCGTGAGTAACAACCGGTAAAACAAGAAATCCTCCATGAGGTGCTGGCACTTGTACCCCAAACATATACGTTAGGACTGCCGCAATTGAAGATCCGAGCATCATAATTGGTAAAACCTTCAAGGGGTCTTTTGCCGCAAACGGAATAGCGCCTTCTGTAATATGTGTGGAGCCTAAAATAAAGTTCACTAACCCCGCATTGCGTTCATTTGTGTCAAAGTATTTTCCAAAGAATAATGTAGCAAAGCCTGTAATTAAAGGTGGCGCTATGCAGGCAGCAGAAACTCCTGCCATAAAAGAAGTATTTCCTTGAGCTAAGAGTGCCGTCCCAGTAACATAGGCCGCTTTATTAACTGGACCTCCCATATCAAAGGCACACATACAACCCACAATAATTCCTAAAACCAACGGACTGGAGTTTTGGAAACTAGCTAAAAAGCTCATCATTCCTTCGTTAACAGCTTTCATCGGATCTGCTAATAAAGACATAGTGATACCAATCACTGCAACGCCAATGACTGGATAAAGGAAAATTGCTTTTAAACCATCTAATGATTTAGGCAAACCTTTAAATACTCTCTGTAATAAAAGAATGAAATACCCAGCAAGGAAACCAGATAATATCCCTCCTAAAAAGCCAGTACCACCAGTGTTAGCAATCAAACCACCGACAAAGCCCACAACCAAACCAGGTCGTTTGGCAATCCCCTCTGCGATATACGCAGATAAGATTGGCACCATCATGCCCATTGAGGCATCACCAATACTTTTTAACATAGCAGCGGTAGCATTATACTGACTACTTTCTGGATCAAATGAATAAATGCCCCAAATAGCAAAAGAAAGAGCAATTAAAACGCCGCCTGCTACTACAAACGGCAACATGTGAGAGACGCCATTCATTAAGTTTTTATAAATACTATGTCCAACATTTCCTGAAGAAATTTGTGTCTCCTGTTCAAGTTCGTCCACTGCTTGGTTTTCGGCCGTAATCGATCCTTTGCCTGCGAGTGCTTCTTCAATTAAGCGATCTGCTTCTTTAATCCCCACACTGACAGGGACATCAATAATTCGTTTCCCAGCAAAACGTTCTGCTTGAACGTCTTTGTCGGCGGCAATAATGACTGCCTCCGCTCCTTGGATTTCTGCAGGTGTTAACTCGTTTTCTACACCAATCTGACCATGTGTTTCAACCTTAATCGTAATACCTTTACGTTTCGCCGCTTGTTCCAATGCCTCCTGTGCCATATACGTGTGCGCTATTCCCGTCGGACAACCTGTAGCAGCTATTAATTGATACGTAGCCATCTGTTTATTCCTCCTCTTGAATCTTTATTTGTTGCTCTAACTCCTGAACATCTGAAAAATCTGTCAATCCTTTGCGAAATGCTGTTGAACTACCTGCTGCAATACTTCTTTTTAAATTTTTTTCCAATGAAAGTCCTTGATGCCAGCCAGCTAAAAAGGTACCTAACATTGCATCCCCTGAACAAGCTGTATTCACAACCATTCCAGTTGGTGAATTACCTGAAAGAACCTTTTCATTGTTCATAAATAAAGCCCCTTCACTACCTAAAGAAAGTAAAATATTTTTGGCTCCCCGCTTCAGTAATTCTTGTCCGTAAAAAATGTAATCGTCCTTAGTCTGCACTTCTGTATGAAACCATTCTTGAAGTTCTTCTTCATTTGGTTTCAATAAAAATGGTTGATAAGACAAACAATCTAAAATTTCTTCATAACTACTGTCTAAAATTAAGAACACCTGCTTTTCAAAACAAATTCGGCTAATTTCAATCAAAATACTTGGTGAAACCCCTTGTGGTAAACTTCCTGATACGCACAAATAATCCCCTTTACGTAACTCTGAAATTTTTTTCAAAAAACGTTGTACATGTTCTTCAGATAATTTGGGTCCCTTATTGACTAATTTGTATTCCTTTTGATCTTGGATAACTTTTGTAAACACATTAATTCTCGTTGTGCCAGCGACTTCGATAAAATCAGTGGTTATCTCTTTTTCTTTTAAATAATCCTCGACATAGTTCCCAGTGAAACCAGCTTTGACTCCCAAAGCGGTATTATCAATCCCTAACATCTTTAAAATTAGGGAAACATTGACTCCTTTCCCGTTTGCTTGAATATCATCTTCCTTCGTGCGATTCACGACAAAAGGAACTAGCTCTTCTGTTTCGATAAATAAATCAATGGCTAAATTTAATGTACATGTATAAATAGTCACTGTAGTTCCTCCTTTCTCCTCTTTATTATGTCTCAAAATACCATGTAAAGGTTTTCATTCTTTCGCAAAAATATAGAAAACATTTACAATTTCATAATTTCTCTAGCTTTTTTATTTTTTTTCATTAAAAATAGGCTTATAAATGTTTTTTTAGTGAAAGAAAGAAGGGCTGGTCATTATGGAACAAAAATTGAGTGAGTCAGAGCAATATCTCTGGCATTTTATCGAAACACATATTTTAGAAATCCCTGATTATTCCATTGTAAAATTAAGCGAACGAGCCAACGTATCAACTGCGACGATTGTAAGAACCATGAAAAAGAAAGGCTATGAAGGTTTCACATCCTTCAAGCATCACTTGAAAGATAAAGAAAACCAAAATATAAATTTTTCAGCATTAGAAAAAGTAGACCGAGGAATTCGGACGGCCATTTTAAAGAATGAAGAAGAAGTAACTCGCACGATTAACATGATTGAAATTGGTAATATCGAAGATGCGATCCAAAAAATCAAAGCTTCTCGACGGATTATTATCTTTGCTAGAGGTTTTTCAGAATTAATTGCTCAGGAAATGATGGTTAAGTTTCAATTGGCTGGCAAATACTGTGAACTGCATACGGACCCAGAAATTATTAAAAATATTAGTAAAAAGTTATCAAAAAAAGATGTGGCTCTTTTTGTTTCTTTAAACGGAGAAACCCAAGAATTAGTTGTCGCTGGTAAAAACTGTTACGACTCAGAAATTGGGACTATCCTTTTAACTGCAAGCAAACACTCTAGTTTAATGAAATACATTGAAATTCCGTTCGTAGGCTTCAAATCAGAAGGCTCCTTTTTCCCCGATTATGAAGTGCGTTCACGGTTACCATTATCCATTCTGGCAAGAATTTTATTGGACGCCTATACTTTAAGAACGACAACTTAGGCTTTCTTAAATAATAAAAAACAAGCATTCCTTCACTTAAAATAAAGGAATGCTTGTTTTTATTTTGCAACAAAACGTGCTTCTACTCGATAAATTCGTTGACCACGACTAGAAAATTTTTCTTCGTATTCTGTCATAATGTTGCCTTCAAACTCGCTATTATGCAAATCTAGCCATACACGTTCAATAATCATGCCATATTTAGAAAAGCTACTTAATGAGTATTCGAAGAGCCCTTGATTATCCGTTTTAAAATGAATTTCTCCATTTGGTTTTAAGATAATTTCATCTGTCGCTAAAAAGTTTTTATACGTTAAACGACGTTTTTCATGTTTTTTCTTTGGCCAAGGATCTGAAAAATTTAAATAGATTAAATCTACTTCATTTTCAGCAAAATATTCTGTTAATGCTTCGCCGTCTACTCGCAATAACTGTAGATTAGGTAACGGCTCGGCCACTAGCTTATCTAATGCAATCGATAAAATACTTAATTGCATATCGATACCAATATAATTAATTTCAGGATGTGCTTTAGCCATTTCATAAATAAAACGACCTTTACCTGAACCAATTTCAATGTGGATGGGATGATTATTGCCAAAACGTTCTTGCCATTTCCCTTGCCATTTTTCAGGACCTTCTACCACATATTGTGGATATTTTGCCATATATTCTGCTGCTCCGGGTCTATTTCTTACACGCATATTTAAAATTCCTTTCTTTTAAAAACAGACTGGTGAAATTCGCCAGCCTGTGTGGATGTTAAATGAATTAGTTTAACTACTAAACATTCGTTTTAATTGTAAAATTTCTGCAGTCATTGCTCTTCTTTCGCCCTCTTGGTGATGACGAACAATCTCTTGTAAAAAGCTAAATAAACCATACCAATAAATTCGTTGAACCGTACTTTCATTCGGGATTAAACCATAAGATAGTAACCATTGATTCCAACCGGAACGAGGGACATAATGACTCAAAATCATTCCTAAATCTACCGCTGGATCCGCGACCATCACAGAATCCCAATCTACTAAATAGAGATAATTATTCGAGACTAACCAATTCCGATGATTCACATCGCCGTGGACAGCTACATAACTAGTTTCTGGATATTCTGGTAAATGATTATATAAATAAGTGATTACTTCTTTTAAATAACTGTTTCGTTTTAATTCTTTAGGTAGTTGACGCTTATACTCTTTCAACATTGTTAGCGGGGTACAAACTTCGCCACCAATTTTTTTCAACATGTCTTTCAGCAAATTGGAATGATGCAATTGGTATAACACGTCAATCACGTCATTGCGTTTGCCAATTTCGTCCGCATGTAATAAACGTCCTTCCAGCCATTCTTGGGCTGTTAGTACGTCGCCATTCGCTGTCCGCTTTGTCCAAATCATCTTCGGGGCTAACCCTTCTTTAGACAATGCTGCAAGAAGTGGAGAAGTGTTTCGTTTAATGAACACTTTCTCTGTTTCTTTTATTCCCATGTATGTTTGACCAGTTGCGCCCTTTATCGGCTGCAGACGCCAGTCTTTATCCAACTGAAATTCCATGGAAATTATCTCCTATCTCAACACAATTTTATTGCAATTTTTACAGCAATTACCATTTTAGTCGCCAAACCTTGCTTCGTCAAGCTTCTATGTGGTTCTTTTGTAAATTTTGCTGGGTTTTCTCATCTTTATAACTTATTCAAGCGCATTGGAACATACATTTTAGTGAAAATCACAACTTCTACAATTAAGGCACCCAGAATGAGCAAGCTATTTTGCAAGCTGCCTAAACGAAGGCAGACAATCCCACCAAAAATAATGGCCGCAACAGATAATGCGCCGCTAATTAACCGGCGAATCGCTGCTTGTTTTTTTTCTATTGAAATTGGATATAGCTGTGTCATCACCATATAATCAAATTGCGTGTACATGGGAATCAACTGGAACCCGATTAAATAGACAAACAATAAAGCAACTACCAACGCAATCCAGAATTCTTGTAAAAAGAAGAGTAGCACGCCACCAACCAAAATCAAACGAAACAATAAGCCGCTATATTCGCTACCTCGTAAAAAGCTCCGAATGAATAAGTAAGCATACGTGTTCTCAGATGTTTTTTTGACTACTCCGAGGAGAGGATCTAAGTATTTACGACGTTTTACTGTACTACTCACTTCAGGAATATCTGTAAACAGCTGAATGAATTTATAAATTCTATGCATTCTGTTTTGTTCTTTTTGGATCATTTTTTCCCAATCCAAGAAACTCTGTTTCATCTTATTTTGCCAAATACTCGATAAACCAACGGCCAGAATGATGCCACCAACCACACCAACCCAAGGCGTCCAGTAAATGGCTCCCGTCATAATCAAGAGACTACTGATCAACCAAACGAACCACCAACTACGGTAAGTGGTTGACGAAAGATGATAGAGCCCATAGCTTTGTAAACTAAGATGTGTATAAATCATACAAACTAGCATAACCAAAAATAAAAAGAAGGTTTGAAACGACCAACCCGTTGTGACTACAATCAACGGCATCAATAGGCCACTTCCTAGAAAGCTGACCACAATCGGTAAAAGTAAAGAGTAGCGCAGCGCTCGTTTCAGATAAGCAGCGAATTGTTTTTCTTTTGGTAATAAAAAAACCTTGTCGGGCTCTTCTGTCAAAGTAGCCAACTTACCAACTTGAATGAGTAGCAGCCAACCCAACAGAATTAACGGTCTGCCCCAAACAAAATCACGAGGTAATTCTTTTAACAACTGGGAATAGTACAGACCTAATCCGCCTAATAAAAACATACAGACTAAAACAAAATGATCATTTAAAATATAGCGCAAGTACTTGGACATTTTTTTGAAATGCCGTGACAAACGTTGACTAAAAAATTCGCCCATGTTACCCCACCTTTTCTTCCTTCGTCAAGGCAAGATAAATATCATCTAAAGAAGACTCTGGTAAATTAAATTCTGCACGTAATTCAGCCATTGTACCGTTTGCCCGTAATTTCCCTTCGTGTAGCACCACAAAACGATCACAATATTTTTCAGCTGTTGCTAAAATATGCGTGGACATTAAAATCGCTGCCCCTTGCTTACGCATCGTATCCATTAATTCTAATAAAGCATGAATTGCTAAAGGATCTAAGCCTAGAAACGGTTCATCAATAATATATAAACTCGGTTCAATTAAGAATGCACAAAGTACCATGACTTTTTGTTTCATGCCTTTTGAAAAATTAGCAGGAAACCATTCCAATTTATTGTCTAAACGGAACGTTTTTAGTAATGGTTCTGCTCGTTTGAACGCTTCTTCTAATGGAATATCATAAGCCAAGGCCGTTACTTCGATATGCTCTTTCAATGTTAATTCTTCATATAAAGAAGGTGTTTCCGGAATATACCCGATTTTTTTACGATATTCTTCAGGGGCTTGTTGCAATGTTTCCCCGTCAATCATAATTTTGCCTTTTTGCGGCGTAAGTAACCCAATAATATTTTTGATGGTGGTACTTTTCCCCGCACCATTCAAGCCGATTAAACCAACCATTTCACCAGACTTGACATCAAAATTAATATCTTTTAAGACAGGAATATGGCCGTAACCTCCTGTTAAATGTTCAATTGTTAAGCTCATTTCTTTTGCCTCCAACCTTTTCTCTCTACCATTATTAAACCCTAAGCGAACCAAGAATTCAAAAATTACTCCCTTAATTAAATGGATTTTTTTCTTTCTCTTATTATACACGAAATGAAACGAACTTTTTAGCGAACTCACGTACTTTTTCATCCACAGAGAAATCAACTTGTGGTAAAGTAAAGGAAAGAACCTAGAGAAAAGAGGAATTTTTCATGAATGATTGTATTTTTTGTAAAATTATCAACGGCGAAATCCCAAGTTATAAAGTCTATGAAGACGAGAAAGTCTACGCGTTTTTAGACATTACACAAGTGACCAAAGGGCATACCTTAATGATTCCAAAACAACACGTTGCTGATATTTTTGAATATAATGACGTTTTAGCAAGCGACGTCTTTGCTCGTATTCCTAAAGTAGCACGAGCATTAGAAAAAGCTTTTCCAGAAATGGAAGGATTAAACATTTTAAATAACAATAAGGAAGTGGCTTATCAATCCGTTTTCCATTCCCACGTTCATTTGATTCCCCGTTATTCAAAAGAAGATGATTTCTCTATTCATTTTGGCAATCATCAAAAGGACTATTCCGCCGAAGCGATGCAAGAAATTGCTGAGACCATTGCAAAGCAGGTGAACTAAATGAAAAAATTTATTAAAGGCCTCTTTTTTGGCGCAGCTGCCGGTACCATTGGCGGTTTGTTGGCTGCTCCAAGAAGCGGGAAAGAAACACGCCAACATTTAATCAATGAGCTAGAAGATTATCGTTCACTGAAAAATCAAGTCACGAATGACTGGGACCAGGTACAACGAAACTTGGCAGTTGTCGAAGAAAACGTTCCACTGGCAACTGAATTTTCAAAAGACCTGCAACAAGAAATCACTGATTTCAAATTCCAAGCGGAACCTCGGATTGCTCAAATTAAAGAACAAATTGCCAAAATTACGGCTGAATTACCTGACACACAAACCAACAAGCAAAAGTAAAGTCTTTGATGTTAATTATTTCTTTTGTTATTAAAAAAATAAAAAGTGTGACGTAAATACGAATTTTGTTTGAAACTATGCCTGAGACTCTTTCTTTTTCAAAATAAGGTATGGTATAGTTATAACAGAAATAAAACTAAAAAAAACAGGAGTGCATAAGAGAATGAAGAAAAAACTAATCTTAGCTGCAGCGGGCGCAATGGCCGTTTTTAGTTTAGCAGCGTGTTCAAGCGGTTCAAAAGATATCGCAACAATGAAAGGTTCAACAATTACTGTTGATGATTTTTATAACCAAATTAAAGAACAAAGTACGAGCCAACAAGCGTTTAGCCAAATGGTTATTTATAAAGTCTTTGAAGAAAAATATGGCGACAAAGTAACTGACAAAGCCATTCAAAAGAAATTTGATGACGCTAAAAAACAAGTGGAAGCGCAAGGCGGAAAATTCTCTGATGCACTAACACAAGCTGGTTTAACTGAAAAATCATTCAAGAAACAATTAAAACAAGCCGAAGCAATGCAAGTAGGTTTGAAAGATCACTTGAAAATTACAGATGAAGACTTAAAAACAGCTTGGGCAAGCTTCCATCCAGAAGTAGAAGCACAAATTATCCAAGTTGCTTCAGAAGATGATGCAAAAGCTGTCAAGAAAGAAATCACTGACGGCGGCGATTTTGCAAAAATTGCCAAAGACAAATCAACAGATGCTGCAACGAAAAAAGACGGCGGTAAAATTAAATTTGATTCACAATCAACAACTGTTCCTGCCGAAGTTAAAGAAGCTGCCTTCAAACTAAAAGACGGCGAAGTATCAGAACCAATTGCTGCAACAAACGCACAAACGTACCAAACAACTTACTATGTAGTGAAAATGACGAAAAACAAAGCAAAAGGCAATGACATGAAACCTTATGAAAAAGAGATCAAGAAAATTGCTGAAGATACAAAATTAGCCGATCAAACATTCCAAGCAAAAGTTATTAGTGACGAATTAAAAGCGGCCAATGTGAAAATTAAAGATGATGCCTTCAAGAATGCTTTAGCAGGCTACATGCAAACTGAATCTTCAAGCGCTTCTTCAGAGAAAAAAGAATCAAAATCAAGTGATTCTAAAACAAGCGATACCAAAACAAGCGACTCTGAAAAAGCAACAGATTCTTCAAGCAAAACAACAGAATCTTCTTCTAAATAAGCATAAAAAAGAGAGTGGTCGATTGACCACTCCCTTTTTTTATTTATCTTTTGGAACATAGAAACTGCGGTTATCTAAACCAAAGATTCGTTCCGTATACTCCCCAGGCTGTGTTTGACGAATTGCCCCTAGCATCATTTGAATGGACGCATCCATGGTATCAATTTGATGTAAGATTTCCGCTTCCATAATTCTTGGTCGCACAGGTGAGCCATATTCCAACAATCCATGGTGGGCTAAGACCATGTGCCGAAGAACGACAACGTCTTCTTCTCGATCATCAATTTTCAAAGCCAAACACGCCTTGGTAATTTCCTCATCCACCAAAACTAAATGACCAATTAAGTTCCCTGCCACCGTATATTCTGTCGTAATAGCACCAGATAATTCTAAAACTTTTCCTAAGTCATGTAAAATAATCCCCGCGTATAATAGTGACGTGTTAATTTCAGGATATTCCTTAGCAATTGCTTTGCCTAGGCGCAACATTGAGACAGTGTGGTAAGCTAAGCCATTCGCAAAAGCATGATGGTTCCGTTTAGCTGCAGGAAATTCATAAAATTCTTGTTGGTATTTCGTCATGAGATAGCGCACAATACGATTCCAATGAGCATTGGTAATTTCAAAAATCACTTGATTGATTTCCTCAACCATCTCTTCTTTTTTCAAAGGCGCTCGTTCCATATATAAACTTGGCTGGCTTGGTTCCTCTGCTGTCGCTAAACGCATGTGTAAAATTTTTACTTGGGGTTTATTTTGATAAACTTCTCGTTTCCCATTCAGTAAAACAACGTTTCCCGCAGTAAATCGTGTAATTTCATCCTCAGAGGCGTCCCAATATTTTCCGTCAATCGTGCCAGATGTGTCTTGAAAGGTAAAGGCAATAAACTTTTTCCCATTTTTAGCTACACGTACATCGGCATTTTTAATTAGAACAAATGATTCAAAAAGTTCTTCTACTGTTAATTCACGTAATTTTTTCACTTGACGCTTCCTCCTTCTAACGCAATTACTCTTTGTTGTAAGTCTTGATAATAGCTTACCATTTCTTGGTCAGAAGAAAAACAAATGACTTGCTGTTTTTGACCAAACTTAGTAAATAATTCAGCTAATTGGGCTTTTCTTTGATGATCATAGTGTAACCAGCCATCATCAATGATAATTGGACAAATCAGTTGCTCGCCTTGGACTGCTAAAAAGGCAAAACGAACAGCCATCATCAATTGATCTTTAGTGCCAGTTGATAATTCATGTAAATAAAACATTTCTTGTTCTTTCGTCACCGCAACTAGTTGACCTTCGGCTACTTTGATTGATTGATAACGCTGGCTTGTTAAAAGTGCAAAGTAGCTTGATGCATACTGTAATAAGCTGGGCAATTGTTGTTCCGAAAGCTCTGTTAATAGGTCCATTAACAGTTGCCCCGCCAGTTGATACCCAGACCAACGTTGAGCTAATTCTTTGATTTCCGCTTTTAAAATTGCTTGGCGTTGATACAACTCATCTAAGGTACCATCCGTCATTAATTGTTGTTTTTTATAAATCAGCGCTTGATACTGTTCTTGTATTTTATCTAACTGGCTTTCTTCCAGTGCTTGTTGCTGCGCCAGTTGTAAAGAACGGTCTTTTAACGCTGCTTCTGTTACCGCTTCTGGAAACAGATTACCTAATTGCGTCGCTAATTCTTGTCCACGACCAACTTGGGCTTGCTGAGTGGTCAGCTGTTGAATCCTACTTGGAACATCAGCGATTGATAGAATCCGATAACGAATTAGTAAAGGCTGAATTCGTGTTAACGCTTCTTGCTGTTTAGTTTTCAACTCTCGTAACTGCTGTTTGAGATAGCCATCTGCTTGATACTCTTGAGCAAAGCGAACTTTCTCCATTTCTTCAGCAAATCCTTCTAAAAAGTGTAACTTTTCGGAAAGGCTCTTTCCTTGCAAGGGTAAATGCGTCATCAATGGGAAGATTTGTTCTTCAAATACTTGGCGTTTTTGTTGATTTTCCTTCAATTGACTCATGAGTTCTTCATTTGTTTGAACAAGCAATAAATAGCGCGTAATCAATTCCCGCTGATTCATTAAAGTATCAATTTGATTCATTTTTCCTAATTGATGGAGTTGGGCTTGCTCCGCTACTGCTTGTTCAAGTTGTTCCACTTGCAGTTGTGCCTCACGTTCTTGATTCAGCGCTTGTTGGAACTGTTCATTTAAATAATCTAGTTGCGAAAGTTTCGTCTGCCATTCTTCTTTCACTTCATCAGAGGAAGCTTCTTTTCTAGTGGCGTAGCCAATCACTTCTTTTGCGATAAGACTAACTCCCACGAGAACTAGGCCCCATTTTAAAGGGCTTGGCAAAAAGAAACCGAGTAATGCAAGGATACTTCCTAGCAATAACCAAAGTGGTTGACTTGTTTTCTGCGCTTTTTGGGCACGCGTCGCTTCACCAAAAAATGCGGCATGCGCTTTTTCAAAATCCGTTAACTGGTCTTCCAGATTTTCAATTTGAGAAGCCAAGAATGCTTTCTGTTCTTGGCCTTTTTGAAGAGCTTGCGTATACGCAACTTGTTGTTGGCGCCACTTTTGAACGGTTTCGTTGTCATAGAAAAGCTGTGGTGGTCGTTCAGGCGACCATGACCATTCGTTCTCTAAAAGGACCATTTCTTGACGATTTTGCTCAAAGGTTTGGGTCATCCATTCCGATTCCGTCATCAATTGTTGCATATCATAGCGTTGATTCAACAATTGTTGAATCAATGCTTCTTGTTCTAGGTAAAAAGCATAGCCTTCTGGAACATCGAGCGCTTCTGACTGAAGAGATAACTCTTTGGTCAAACGTTGTCGTTCTTTATCTAGGTACATATATTCTTGAAAGGTTTCTTCTAATTGAACTTGGTCTTCTTTTACTAAAACAACGTTCTCTGTTTCTTCAGGTAGCGACTGCCATTCTTCGTACAAGGGAAAGTGACGTTGCTGTTCCGCAACCTGTAACAAGTCCTGTTGCGTTTCTTTTAATTGCTGTTGCAGTGTCACTCGCTGTTGTTCTGTTTCGCGAATCGTTTCTTCTAATTGTTGAAAAGTTTGTTGCTGCGCTTCTTTCTCTTGAATTTGCTCTTTTAGTTCTTGATAAGCCGCCAACTTCTGATTGAGTAATGGCTGCTGTCCTTTACCTTTAAAGATTTTTTGTGCTTCTTTAAAGTACGCATTTCGGTAAGTCAAAAGTTGTTGACTACCAGAAACACCAATGGCTAACAAGGATGTTTGCAGTTCCTCTTCTGTCAACTTGTCACTCGTAATTAATTGTTCTTGTTGGAAAGTAAAAACCTCTTGAAATAACTTTTTCGTTAGCGGATGTAACATTTGCTGTAAGGTTTTTTCATCCCCCATTTGTTGTTGATAATAAATGATTGCTTGCCCTTTATTTTTTTCTTTAAAACGCTCGACTTGAACTTCTCCAAACACAGGATGTGCCAACCACAAACGACCACCATACGAACCACCATTTTTAGGTGCGTAATCGCGTTTTCTTTTGCCCTTTGTGGGAAAACCAAACAGCATTGCTTGAATGAATTGATACAATGTGGACTTGCCAACTTCATTTGCGCCGTACAGCAATTGATTACCAGATTCAAATGTAATTTTCTGTTGTTGCCATTTTCCAAAGCCCACAATCTCTACTGCAAGTAATTTCATAGTGGGTCCTCCTGAATAGTAAAGTCTTCATTAATTTGCTCATGTGCTAGGCGCAAGCTCTCTAATCGCCACTGCTCATCCATTGAAAAAATTCCAGCAAATTCTGGATAACGTAACAATTCCTTGGTGGTATCTTCAAAAATAACTGGATCTAAGTATGTTTTTTCTAATGCCGTTAATAAGTTGGGACTAGCGGCTAAATAAATCGGTTCTTTCGTTGGTTCCTCTGCTTGCAATAGTAGGCGATAAACAAAAAAATCACCTTGCGTTTTTTGTAAAAGCTGCTGCTGTAAGTAGCTTAATAGTTCACCATTGACAATGGCTTGCACCACAGTCACATCCAAATGTTGCGTTTCTTTCAGTGTCAACGCCATCAATTGCTGTTGCTGATGCGCATGCCACTTCGTCAGCAAACTGGTTTCAAGATAAGACAAAACGCTTTGGGTGTCACGGCATTGCGCAAGAGATACTTCTTCATTCGTCCAATCTATTTCTGCGACTTTTTCAAATTGAACAGTCTCTTGATTTTGGGAAAGTGTGACCACTGCAACCCCTTGTAAAGACTGTTCTTTTTTCGTATGACCTTGAGGTGTTCCAGGATAAACAATTAGCGGTTGTTCACTAACAATTTGCGGCTGATGAATATGGCCCAATGCCCAATAATTATAACCAGTGGCTTTTAAATCCTTCCATGTAAACGGAGCATAATTTTGTTGCGCTTTCCGACTGGTGTCTCCATGATAAATCCCAATATGAATGTCAGATTCTGCTTGTTTGATAGGAAATTCTAGTGCTTTATTTTCATCAATCCAGGGATGCTCATAACTAAACCCTGAAACAGCCACTTGTTCGCCCGCTTTCGTTTCAAAATACAGTGTCTCAACCATTTCTTTTTCAAATAAAAAGACATTGTCTGGAAAAGAAAACCAATAGCGGTCTTTTTTATAGTAATCATGATTCCCAAATGTTAGAATCACAGGGATTTCTGCTTGTTTCAACTGTTCTAATGCGGCCATCAATTGGGCTTGCATTGAAATAGAGGTCTGACTTTGATGAAACGTATCTCCTGCAAAAATAACCAAGTCCACCGCTTCTCGAATGGCAACTGTTACGATGTTCATTAACAATTGTTGATTAGCTTCTCTTAAGCGCTTCGCTAAGGCTGTCGGGATCCCAGTTAACCCTTCAAAAGACCGATCCATGTGTAAATCAGCTGTATGCAATAGTTTCATCGTTTCCCCTCCTTTTCTCCTTCCTTTATCATATCATTTTCTGCCAGCTTGGTCAGTAAAAACATACGAAAATTTGTTCGTTTTTTTATTTTCAGTAAAAGAAAAACTCTGACAAATTGTCTTATAGACAACTTGTCAGAGTTCAATTACATAAATTAATCGTTATACATATCACGCACAGGAGTCATGATAATTCGGTTTAAATCATTGACAACTAAGCTAAACGCTTGTTCTTTTTGCATTAATTCGTTGATAACTGCTGTTTCTTGCACTTTCGTTGCAATGCTTTGTGCTTTTTCAGCATCTTCATCCGTGAATTCTTCACCGCGCATTTGTTTTTCTTGAAGTCCTTGTTGGAATCCTTGGAATTCTTTAAACAATGTGTAAGCTGCTTCGTCTGCTTTTACTTCTTCATACGCTGCTTGTAATGCTTTAAATTCGTCTAACTCACGTAGTTCACGTTCAATCTGATTGGCTGTATCATAAATGTTACTCAATGGAATCCCTCTTTTCTCAATAGTTTCATCTTTATTGTACCATTTCTCTTAGGTTTTCCCAACTAATTTCCTAATAAGCCTCCGAAAATTCCTTCAATCTTGTCTTTGACTTTTTTCGCGCCGTCTTTAATTTGTCCCCCAACTTCATTCAATGTATCTCCGAAATTGCTAGCGCCATCTTGAACAGAGTTTCCAAAGTCTTTTAAGTTATCCCGCCAATTAGAATTGGCACCACCGGTTAAACTATCGTTGCTATCAACAACTTTCCCACCTGTGGCATAAGCATCCGCGACAGGAAATTGTGCTTGTTTGACTTGTGGCAAGATGCCACTGGCTTGACTGTTGAACACCTGAGAGGCATATGTGGCGCTACTACCTTCCAGATAATGGGTTTTACTGGTTTCTTGGAAGCCTAACCAAGTAGCAATGACAACTTCTGGTGTATAGCCAATCACCCACTGATCGTTCGTTTTACTACTATCGAAGTTGGTTTCTGTCGTACCTGTTTTACCAGCCATTACGTAGCCTGCTGGTTGTGCGTTGACCCCGCTCCCAGAACTAAAGACCCCTAGTAGCATACTTGTAATCCCATCTGCAACATCTTTGGTAATGACTTGCTCTTTCTTGACTTTCGTATTATCAACTACAATTGCGCCAGTTGAGTCGACGATTTTTGTAATTAAATGCGTTTCAGTTTTATAGCCTTCATTGGCAAAGGCACTATAAGCTCCCGCCATGGTTAGTGGCGAAACACCCGTTTGTAATCCCCCAAGTGCTAAACCATAATATCGATCTTTTTCTGATAATGGAATGCCAAATTTCTCTGTTTTTTCATAGCCTTTATCTAAACCAATTTGATGTAATAACCATACCGCTGGTAAATTTAAGCTTTCTCCTAAGGCTTGGTACATAGGAACTTCTCCACTGTACGTGCGGCTATAGTTTTGCGCTGGATAATAATCTTGTGGTTTATCTTCTAAAACAGAGTCTGGTTTATAGCCAGCCTCTAAAGCTGGTGTATAGACAGAAATTGGTTTTAAGGACGAGCCTGGTGAACGTTTTGTTTGCGTTGCAAAGTTAAAGCCTCGATAAACGTGTTCTCCTCGACCGCCCACCAGTGCTTGCACGCCGCCGGTTTTCGGATCAATGGCTACAGAGCCACTTTGAACCATGGCACCATCTTCTGCATTGGGTGGAAATAGTGCATCATTTTTATAAGTTGCGTCCATCGCATCTTGATACTCCTGATTTAAAGAAGTGTAAATCTTGTAGCCCTTATTTAAAATATCTTCTTCTTTAAATTTATAACGATTGACTGCTTCATCAATTACCGCATCAAAATAATATGGATATTTGTAACTATTTTCGTCGCCAACATAGGTGTCATTTAATAGACTCGCTAAGTTAACACTCGCTTCTTGATTGGCTTCTTCTTGAGATAGTTTTTTATTGTCGACCATTAGTTGTAAAACGGTATTCCGTCGCGCTGTGGCATTGTCAATGTAATCAATTGGGTTATAAATTCCTGGCCCTTTTAACATGCCCGCTAGCGTTGCGGCTTCCCCCACTGTAACTTGAGACGCATCCACGCCAAAATATTTACGAGCTGCATCTTGCACGCCCCAGACACCATTACCAAAATAAGAATTATTTAAATACATTGCCAAGATATCTTTTTTCGAATATTTCTTTTCGATTTCAATCGCTAAGAATAATTCTCTGGCTTTCCTATCTAACGTTTGTTCTTGCGTTAAGTAAGCATTTTTGGCTAATTGCTGCGTAATTGTACTTCCGCCACCACCGCCACCGATTTTCCCGAAGGTCAATTTTCCAACAACCGCACGGGCAATCCCTTTGATGGAATACCCTTTATGTTGATAAAACCCGCGATCTTCAGTTGAAATAACCGCATCTTGAATATAAGGAGAAATATTATCCAGTTCCACAAAAGTCCCTTTTTGTCCGAATAATTTTCCGACTTCTTTTCCTGATTCATCATAAACGCGTGTTGATTCACTTAGCCCCGATTTTAGGGTCTCAACGTTTGCGGACTTGGCTAAGTAAAATAAATAAATACTGGCACCTAAAGCGACTACCAAACCAATTAACAAGAAAATTTTATTGATTTGATACTTTTTCCAAATCCGCTTTCTGGCTTGATGGAATTGTATTAAATAAGGCTTTATCCACGTCCAAAAATGACGTAATCCGACACCGACTTTACTAAAAAATTGTTTAAGATTGTCCATAGTACTCCCTCTGTTTACGTTTCTTGGCTAAGTCTACCATATTCTTGTGGGTACGACCTAGGTCTAAAGCATGAAAAATTCTTGAAAAACAATTTCAATGGTCTTTTCGCTGTAGCAAAGGAAATGTGGCCTTCACTAGAGGTAAATAATTGCTTACGCTTAGAAACGAGTCTTTATTTAGCCTCTATTCTATCATGCTTTTCTTCGTTTTTTATGTAAATTTGTTTAAGAATCTCTCAAGGAACTGCCTTTCTAACAAATTTCAGCTTTTTTTCCGTTCTGACTTGACCTTTTTAGTAGCTTTGTTACACTAAATAGCGAATCAGTGAAAGGTGGGATTTGGTGGAATATTCAATGAGATTACCTGAAAATTTTTCAACAATGACTGTAAAAGAACTATTAGAAAATGAGTGGCTAGTCCCTCGAAAAGTGCGCCATTTTTTACGCACGCGAAAAAATGTCAAAATCAACGGAGAAACAGCTGCTTTTCATTTTCCAGTCCAAGCTGGCGATTGTGTCACCTTAACGTTTGAAGAAACCGATTATGTACGTCCCACTATTCATTTGGGGGAAGCAACGCATGTGAAAGTTCTATATGAAGATGAACATTTAATGATTGTAAATAAACCTTATGGCATTAAAACCCATCCAAATCAGCCACAGGAAACAGACACCTTGTTAAATCATGTTGCTGCCTATTTAGCCGAAAAAAATCAGGTCCCTTATGTCGTTCATCGATTAGATAAAGAAACCAGTGGTGCGATTGTCTTTGCTAAAAATCCTTTTGTCTTACCTATTTTAGGGCGTTTATTAGAAACAAAACAAATTTACCGCCAATATCAAGCGATTGTAGCTGGTCACTTTAACCAAAAAGAGCAGACAATCAATCAGCCGATCGGTCGTGATCGACATGATCGCCGGAAACGACGGATTGATCCTCAAAAAGGGGATTCAGCGATTACACATGTCCAAGTGGTCCAAACTCTTTCTAACAATCAAACCGCAGTTACCTGTGTTTTAGAAACAGGTCGGACGCACCAAATTCGGGTCCATTTAGCTAGCGAAGGGCATCCAATTATTGGTGATCCGTTATACAACCCAAAATCGCAGGCAGCTCGTTTAATGCTCCATGCTTCACAACTTCATTTACTCCATCCGTTTACAAAAAAACAAATCGTTGTGACTGCAGCGCCTGGCCTATGGTAAAAAAACAGAAGAAATTGGACGGTAACCGCCGATTTCTTCTGCTTTTTTATTTTACCGCACATTCACTGCTGAGAACGGCATATCTGCGTTTGCTCAGTGTCTTGGTGTTAAACAGTTCCTGAGCTAACTCTCAGCCTTAATCATTTGTAGCCACTCTTTTTGTAAAATTCCGTAATTGTAGATATCCAGCCATTGGCCATCTTGAAATAACGCTTCTCTATCAATTCCTTCTTTTTTGAAGCCTACTTTTTCATAAACATGAATCGCGTTTTGATTGTTACTATTGACAGCTAATCTGATTTTGTGCAAGCCCAATTCATAAAAAGCAAATTTACAAATTAAAGACACCGCCTCAAAGCCATATCCTTGACCACGTTGCTCTTTTTGTAAAATAGCAATCCCTAAATTGGCCCCTCTATTTTTCAACTGTACATCAGACAACGAAACCCAACCAATAAATTCCTCTGTCGTATTTTCTAAAATAGCAAATAGAAATCGATCATCTTCTCCTTTATTAATTGTGAAATCTTTCCATTCTTCAAGCCCCCACGGATGTAAAGCATCCCAGCTCAAATGCCGAAGCAATTCATTATCCCATTGCTGCTTTGCAATATGTTCGATATATTCTTCTCTAAAATGAGAAAAGCCAACGTGTTTTCCTTTTAAAACATTTTCCATAAGAACACCTTTAATTTCCTAGATTATTTTTCTATTTGCTGACTATCTATTTCCTCGTATTTTTGTAAAAAAGTGGCAATTTTTTCGATGACACACGCATTTTTATCGCTTTGGTCATTCTCTACCTGAAGAACAAGCAACGGTTCATGCAGACTTAAGCGTAGTAAAAACCACCCACTGCCATATTGACCAGACACGTTTCCTCGAACACCTTCTTGGTTTTCACGGTCCACAGCAAAGTCTGCTTGATTTTCTACAAACAATTCAAAGTCTCGCAAGACTTGTTGCCCATAACAAGTAACATTCTCCGCAGTAATTTTGAAGCGAAATTCGTTGGTTTCTGCTGGTTGCTTCAATGTAGCAATTAGATCACCTAACGTTTGATTATTTCGTTTCAATTCTGGTAACAACATTAAAATTTTCGCCACGACATATGCACCATCATCCAGATTGTAGTTTTCTTGAAACGCTGCATGACCACTGGTTTCAATGGCTAACGGTGTCTGAAAGCCCCCATGATTCAATTCAATCATTTTATTAATGACATTTCGGTAACCAGAAATATAACGAATCTGTTGGCCGCCTTTTTCTTCAATAAATGTTTTTAAATGACTTGAGGTTGGCGAATTTGTCACAATATAACTACCAGGCGCTTCTTTTAAAACAATTGCCGCTAAAACAGCAATTAAATTATTTCGGTTTAGTACCTCACCTGATTGGTCCACCACGGCCGAACGATCTACATCTGTATCAAAAATAATGCCCAAATCTGCTTGATTAGCTAAAACAGCCGTTTGAATACTTTTCATTGCTTCAGAATTATCTGGATTAGGTACATGATTAGGAAAATGCCCATCTGGTTCTAAAAACTGTGATCCCGTCGTATCAGCGCCCAAAACTTGAAGAACCTGCTCCGCAAAGAAGCCCCCAGCCCCATTACCCGCATCAACGATAATTCGAAAGCCCTGTAAAGGTTTCTCTTCGGGCGAATGAATTCCTTGGCGGATTTTTGCCACCAAATGCTCCGCATAAATTGGCAGTAACTCTTGCTTCATCAGTGTGCCATTTTCATTGGCTGTCAGCGGATCAGTATGAGATAAAATATACCGAATATCTTCTTTCTCTGCTCCACCTTCTGCTGTGAAGAACTTCAAGCCATTAAAATAGTAAGGCAAATGGCTAGCTGTAATCATAATCGCTGCATCACATTGAAGCGTTGGAAATTGAGTAGCCATAAACATAGCAGGCGTCGTAGCTAAACCAACGTCAATCACCTGAATACCTAATGAAAGAAACGTATCTACTAATGCTTGCTTAATCGGCTCCGCCGTTAGACGACTATCATGTCCGATTGCAATTGTCAGGCGCTGTTGTGCCTTTCGTGGCAGCTGTTTTTTATCCTGTAACCAACGAACCACGCCCACCGCAATTTCGGCTACTGCTGTTGCGGTTAATGTTGCAGTTTGCTCTTCCGTATCCAAAGCAATTCCCCGAATATCCGAACCATTTTGTAGCGCTTTCAATTCTACCAAGAAAAAAACTCCCTTCTATTGATGCTTTCAATTTTAAAAAATCATATTTTCGATGCGTTCGATAAAGTGTTCCGCATCCTCTTCTGAACGTGTAATCACAATAATCGTATCCGCACCAGCCACTGTGCCCGCCACTTCTGGATAAGCTACTTCATCTAAAAAGTTACTCACCACATCGGCATTTCCCATCTCTGTATGCAAGATGACAATAAATTGTACTCGCTCCATTCGAACAACTGAATCTTTTACTGATTCTCTTAATTTCTCTTCACTGCTTGTGCCTTGTGCTTGAGAAAAAATTGCATATTTGACACGACCATCTGCACCATGTGTTTTAACAATACTCATTTCACGGATATCTCTTGAAACAGTCGCTTGAGTGGCTCGGACGCCAAGTTCTTCCAAACGAGTGATTAATTCATCTTGTGTTTCAATTTCTTGTTGCATAATTAATTGTTTAATCAAACGTTGGCGTTCTGCTTTTTTCATATAGACCACTCCTCTCCATTCATTTCTTTTATTATATCCAAAAATGAGTAAAAATACAGGTACTTTTCACATTAAACTCTTTATTTATCTGAAAAAGACTGGATAAATGTTTATATACCAGTCTTTTTCAGTAAAAAATACTTATTTAAGAAGATTCTTTTCTTTTAAATAGTCTTTCGCCACTATGCTAGGATCTTGCCCTTCCACATTGACTTGATAATTCATTTCACTCATTTCTTCTTCGCTAATTTTTCCTGCCAATTTATTCAATATTTCTGCTAATTCTGGATGTTTTTCCAACGTTGCTGTTTTAATAAGTGGTGCTCCTTGATAAGGCGGAAATAACGCTTGATCATCTTCTAACGTTACTAAATCGTATTGTCTCAATTCACTATCCGTTGAATAGGCATCAATCACATTTACCTCACCATTATTAATCGCTTGATAGCGTAACGCCGGTTCCATCGATTGGACATTCAGATTTAAATGATATTTTTCTTGTAATCCCTTATAACCATCTTGCCGATCAATAAATTCTAACGTAAAACCTGCTTTCAACTGATTGCTAATTTTCTGTAAATCACTAATCGTTTTTAATTGATGCGCTTTTGCAAATGAGCGCTTAACTGCGACGGCATACGTATTTTCATAGCGCATCGGTTTCAACAAAGTAAGGTTTTCTTGTTTTTTCAAGCCAGCGCGTGCCGCTTCATAGACTACTTGAGGTTGATTGTCTAGCTGAGGAGGATTTTTTAAAAAGGTCTCGATCACTGTTCCTGTAAATTCCGGATAAAGATCGATTTCATCTGATTTCAAGGCATTATATAAAAAAGTAGTCTTGCCAAAGTTTGGCTTTAACGTCACCTGAATATCGCTATTTTCTTCAATTAAGGCTTTATACATATTAATAATAATATCTGGTTCCGCTCCTAATTTGCCAGCAATTGTTAGCTGTTTTTCCTTTGAAGAAGTTTGTTGATTCCAGAAAAATGAACCACCTAACAAAAGGCCTAAAATAGTACCGCCAATGATTAGTCGCCGCCCATTCGCTTTTTCCAACCAATGAATTCCATAATTAAATAAGACTGCTAGTGCAGCCGATGAAATGGCTCCAATAAAAATCAACGATAAATTATTTCGATCAATTCCTAATAAAATGAAGGTCCCTAAACCACCTGCTCCAATTAACGCTGCCAACGTGGCCGTACCAATAATTAAAACGGTAGCCGTTCGAATCCCAGAAATAATAAATGGTAATGCCATTTGTAACTCAAACTTGAACAGTTTTTCTTTTTTACTCATCCCAAATGCTTCTGCGGCTTCTTCTAACGAAGGATCAATTTCCGTCAAACCAGTATAGGTGTTTTGTAAAATTGGGAATAAGGCATAAATCACTAGCGCAACAATTGCCGGTGGTCGACCAATACCAATTAACGGAATCAGTAAGCCTAGCAAAGCTAAAGAAGGGATTGTTTGGAAAATCCCAGTCACTTGTAACAGACTTTCCGCTAACTTACGATGACTCGTTAAATAAATGGCTAAAGGAATTGCAATCAACGCAGCGAATAATAACGAAATAAAGGACAATTGCATATGCTCGATTAACGCTTGCAGATATTCTTCTTTTCGAGCGAAAAAAGTTTCAATCAGTGCTTGCATCTACTGTCCCTCGCTTTCCAACAGCTGTTCCATAAAACGAGTAATCGTTTTTGAGGTGATACACCCTAAAACTTGTTGTTTTTCTACTAAATTTGCTTTCTCTTGCGCATTAATGAGTTGGACAATCTCTTTTAAATTAGTTTCCATGAAAACAGTCGGCACTGACTCAATCGTCTCATCTGCGGCTTCTAAAAATGCAGTCAAGTCAGCGCCACAATAGTTCGCTAGTTCTGGCGAAGATTGTTTGAAAAATTGACCGACAAAATTATTTTTCGGATGTTTTTGAATGGCTTCTGGCGTATCAACTTGAATAATTTTGCCAGCGTCCATAATACAGATGCGCTCTCCTAACAGTAAAGCTTCATTCATATCATGGGTCACAAAAACAATGGTACTCGCTAACTCCTGATGAAGTTCTTTCACCAAACGTTGAAGATGATGTCTTGAAATCGGATCTAGCGCGCTAAAAGGTTCATCCATTAAAATCACTTCTGGTTCGGCTGCAATGGCGCGTAAAATCCCGATACGTTGTTGTTCGCCTCCTGAAAGCGCTGCTGGCTTACGATGCAGATATTCCTCAGGATTCAGCTGAACTTTTTTCAATAGTTCAATGGTTCGCTCTCTGCGTTGCTCTTTGGGCCATTTTTTCATTTCAGGAATCAACTCAATATTTTCCGCCACGGTTAAGTTAGGAAATAAGGCAATTTGCTGAAGAACATAGCCAATTTTTAGTCGTAATTCACGTAAAGGGTAGTTGGTTACCGCTTGTTCATTGAGAGCCACTTCACCTGTCGTTGGCTCAATGAGCCGATTAATCATTTTCAAAGTCGTCGTTTTTCCACTACCACTCGGCCCTACTAATACAAAAAATTCGCCTTGTTGAATTGTTAAATTCACATCGGACAAAACGGCATTTTCTTGATATACTTTTGAAACATTTTGAAATTTTATCATTTATTTTCACCGCATCTTTCACTTCTTAATAAACAAAATCTTTGGAGGATCGTCACTCTTTCAGTATAATTTAAGACTAACATCCTGCCTAATTTTTTGTTTTAAGCGCAAGTATGTGGGGGCTCATTTAACGGCTGCCGGTTCGTATCTACAATTATCTACTCAATGAATGGAAAAATTGTCCTCTTCTGCCTTAAACAAAAGTGAACTGTTTTCTACTAAAAGGAGTGATCGTTATGGAAAACGACAAGCGAATTTATAAATGGGACAACGTGAAACTTTTTTTAATTTTCTTAGTGATTTTTGGGCATATTTTAGATCGTGAAGCTTCTCCTTCACGACTCATGGAAACGATCAACTTTTGGATCTATTCATTCCATATGCCAGCCTTTATTTTTGTCTCTGGACTCTTTAGTAAACATGCCATTAAACAACGAAAATATCTCCGTTTACTTTCCTTTGTTTGGCTTTATCTCTTAGCGAAGTTGTTGATTACGCTTGCTAATTTCGCCTTTGCAAATAAAATGAATTTTGATTTACTGAACGAAACGGGCGTTCCTTGGTACTTACTTTCCTTAGCAAGTTTCTACTTAATTACCATCTTTCTTCAGCGCGTTCAGCCGAAAATCATGTTGCCCATCATCATTGTTATCGGCTGCGCCTCAGGCTATTTGCCTGTGGAAGGTTTCTTGTCTTTAGGACGGACTCTGGGCTTCTTTCCTTTCTTTTATTGTGGCTACTTAATGGATATTCAAAAGCTACAAACCTTTTTAGATCATCGCAAAGTCAAATGGGCAGCGATAGGCGTAATTTTAAGCTCCTTTTTATTTGTAAATAGTCAATGGTCATTGGCAACGAAATTTTGGGGCTTCTTAACTGGTTGGGCTTCCTACGCTGAAATTAGTCCGGCCTTTGAATACAGTAGTTTCATTCAGCTGTTCTTTTACGTTGCTGCAGCATTGGTGTCTCTTTCTTGGTTTGCATTATTGCCTAAACGAAAGTTACCTTTAAGCGCCCTCGGAAAAGATACCCTCTACCCTTATCTCTTGCATATGCCCTTAATTATTCTGTTGGAAAGTGGTTTGCAATTAGACACACTCTTTAAAGAATGGTTTACTTTCCGAATCCTGGCACTTTTCTTCTTAGCCCTCTTCATTTTAGCTATTACGAATATGCCTGTGGTGAAACGGGGAGCGGATTATCTTTTTAATCCAATTGCATATGTGTTGCCAAAACAATGGTTAAAAGTTAAATAAAAAAAGAAGAGCGTGGGACAAAAATCACTTTGGATTTTTGCTCCACGCTCAAAAACTGTTAAACGGCGAGAGTTGCAATGTTTCACTGTGAAGCATGAACAGATGAAATCATCGTACCTTCTTGGTTCTTGGAGCTAAACAATTTTGTCTCAGCCTCCACTTTTATCTCAGATTTTTTCCAACTATTGAAACAATCCTTTAATTTTATCAAACAAACCATCGGTCGTTGTATCAGCTAACATCGCTGTAATTTTATGATAGTGTTCGCCTAATTCATCTTTATGTTCTTCAATGAATTGTTGCGCATGTTCCACGTTGCCTTCTCCAATTAAATCTTTTGCTTTTTGAACTAGTTCTTCTACGTTCATCTTCACACGTCCTTTGATTAAATAGTTAACAATAAGTGTTTCACTCATTGCGTTTTCTCCTATTTATCGTATCGTGGGATCCCTTGATTTGCAAGAAATTTTCAGTAAATTGACGGTTCTGATTTTGGGTTTTTAAAAGGCAAAAATTGCAAAAAAAGCTGTTTTCGAAAATCGAAAACAGCTTTTTTACTTTACTTCGCTAAACGATAAATCGCATCTGCATAAATAGCAGCTGCTCGGAATAAGTCATCTAATTCCATAAATTCGTTGGCTTGGTGCATTGTGTCTGTGTAGCCAGGGAACATTGCGCCATAGGCAACGCCACGTTTTAATAAGCGGCCATAAGTACCGCCACCAATGATTTGTTCTTGGCCTTTTTCGCCTGTATGGTCTTCGTAAACTTGTAGTAACGTTGCCACCAATGGATCATCAACTGGCACATAATGCGGTTCTTGGTTGCGATCTCCTTGTGTTGCAGTGACCGTTTCACCGACTGTTGCTTGAACTTTTGCTTGTAATTCTTCTGCTGAAGTTCCTTTTGGATAGCGGAAGTTTAATGTTACTAAGCTATTTTCAGGATTTTCTGGATCAAAGTTAACAATCCCAGCGTTCATTGTCAATTTACCCATTTTTTCGTCTTCAAAAGCCACACCTAATTTTTCGCCATAAAAATCTTCATGGATAAATTCAGCAATGGTATTAATAAAGCTATATGCGCCTTCTGCAAAGCTGTAATCATTTAAGAAAGTTGCCAAGAAAGTCGCTGCGTTAATTCCAGATTGTGGGCTAGCCCCGTGAGCACCTTTACCAACTACATGGAAAGTCACTGTTTTATCTGAAAGTTCTGCGTTACCTGAAATTTTTGCTTCTTGTTTGATGAATGTTTCAAAGCTAGCAGCTAGTGAAGCCGCTTCGTCTGCTGAAGCAGCCGTTACAACAGCATCTGCTGTTCCCGGAACCATGTTTTCACGTAAGCCAGATTTGAAGCTTTCTAATTTATAATCAGCGCCGTTACCGCCTCGGAAAGTTAAACGAATAGTCACATTTCCTTTTTCCCCATTAATAATTGGGAACTCAGCATCTGGTGAGAAACCAAAGTCTGGTGCTTCTTCATGTTGGAAATAGTAATCCATGTCGCCCCAGCCGCTTTCTTCGTCACTTCCTACTACGAAGCGAATTTTTTTAGACACGGGTAAGCCTAATTCTTTGATAATTTTCATTGCGTAATAAGCAGCCATACTTGGACCTTTATCATCGCTTGCACCACGTGCATAAATTTTGCCATCTTTAATGACTGGTTCATAAGGATCTGTTTCCCAACCATCACCAGCAGGAACAACGTCCATATGACCAAAAATCCCTAACGTTTCGTCGCCTTCACCATATTCAATGTGTCCAGCGTAATTGTCGACATTTTTCACCGTAAAGCCATCACGTTCACCATACGCTAACATGTGTTTTAAGCCAGCAACTGGCCCAGGTCCAAAGGGCGCTTCAGGTGTTGCTTGCGCATCATCACGTTCACTGTTGATCCGTAATAAGTTTTGTAAATCTTCTAATAAGTCGTCTTTACGTGCTTCGACTTCTTTTGTCCAATCAATTGTCATTTGTTGTCACTCCTATTCATAAAGTTCTACATAGTCAATCATACCATTTTATGCAGAAAAAGAAAGAAACCCGACACTATTTTTCGAGAAATTTTTTATCTTTTCCGCAGAAAGGGCTGTGTTTTTGTTTATTTTAATTGAGGTATGATTTTTTAGGTTGTAGTTGTTGCAATTCGGCTTCTGTTAAGGGCCGATATTCCCCTAGTTCTAACGTTTCATCCAACCATAGTTCGCCCATTCGTAATCGTTTTAAATACGTCACAGGTTTGCCTACAGTGGCTAACATCCGTTTGACTTGATGAAATTTCCCCTCTTGAATCACTAAACGGACTACGGAAGTCCCTTCTTCCTCATTGATCGTCTCAATGACTAAACGACTTGGTTTAACCATTTCTCCATCTTTCAAGGCAAATCCTTGCGCAAACAGTTGACAATCTTCCGCTGTCACAAGTCCCTCAACTTCAGCTAAATATTCTTTATCCACATGCTTTTTGGGTGATAATAATTGATGCGCTAACTGGCCATCATTTGTTAACAGAAGCAAGCCTTCGGTATCTTTATCCAAGCGACCAACTGGGAACAAGTCGGCACGGTAATCCTGATCAGTTAACAAGTCAATTACCGTTTCATCTCGCTGATCTTCCGTCGCAGAAATGACACCTTGTGGTTTATGCAACATGTAATAAAAGAATTTCTGATACGTAAGAATTTCTCCCATCAAGGCAATTTGATCTGTTTCTTCATTTACTTGTGTTTTGGCTTCTTTTACGACGTCACCATTCACCGTAACGACTTTTTTCTTTAACAATTGTTTGATTTCTTTACGACTACCGATACCAACATCGGCTAAAAATTTATCTAAACGCATCGTCATTCCTCTTTCCTTTAAAAAAATAGCTTGGGACATAAATCGAATCGATCGATGTCTCAAGCCTTGTCTCTTAAGAGAATCTGCTGAAAGGAGTTCAATCAGCTATTATTTAATATTGAATTTTGCACGTAATTTTGCGGCATTTTTCCCTAATAAACGATCAGCTAAGCGAATCTTCAAGACCGAATAGCCATAAAAAGCGCCTCCTGCAGCAGCCACAATTACAACGATAATGAAGGCTTGGAAACGTCTAGTTGGATCTAAAAATAGATACAAGAACTGACGGAAAATCAAAGCGATAATCATCATGATGACTGTAATACAGAACATTAACAATGTTCGCCGTAAGGTTAATTTGTAATTAAAACGTGTCACTTGACGAATTCTTCTTAGAATCAATACGCAAGAAACCGTAAAGCCAATCATCGTTGCTAATAACGGACCGTAAACTTCAAATAAACGGATTGCGGGGAATTGCACGATTAATTTCACTGCTAAACCAATTCCTAAATAACGCATTGCGTCACGATTTTCATACATCCCCATTAACATATTTGACACTAACATATACAAGCCCAAGAATAAACTAGCATAACAAGCTTGCACTAATAAAGAAGTGCCTAAAGCATCTGGCATGTAAAAAACAGTGTATAGTGGTTGCGCTAAAACAATCATACCAAACGTTGCTGGCAACATTACAAACACAAAAAGTTGTAAATTATTACTAATCAAACGCGCTAACTCACGGTGATTTTTTAAGGTGACCGCTTCTGTAATCAACGGTAATCCAGTAGCCGAAATCGAAGTTGCTAAAGCCACGACAATCATGGTTAATTTGTCCGGATTGGCATTAAAAATACCGAAAAGCTCTCGTAATTGGGTATCTGAATAATCCGTAAACAAACGCATAAAGTTTGAGAAAGTAAACTGATCGACAAGTTTAAAGACAGTTACCCCTGAGCCAACTACGATAAAAGGAATCGCCTCTTTAAAAGTTTCAATCAATAACTCTTTTGGAGCAATTTCATGTTCATTGGCGCTGTGTTCTTCTAAATAATCAAATAATGGTTTTTGTTTGTACATGTAATAACCTAAAACCGCAAAACTTGCGAGCATCCCAATAAATGCCGCAAAAGTGGCTTGGGTCACCGCTGTAACGTAATTACCTTCAAAGACTTTCATGATAATAAAAGCAGTTAATAACATGTAAAAAACTCGTGCTACTTGTTCAACAATTTGTGATAAAGCAAAGGGCATCATTTCTTGATTTCCTTGGAAATAACCGCGAATGACACTCATGCTTGGGAAAACTAAAACGGCTAAACTTAATGAACGCATTGTTGGAACTAATTCAGGTCCTCCGCCAGACAAAGCTGCTAATGCCGGAGATGCCAAATACATCACAATAGCAAAAACCACACCTAAGCCACCCATTAGTTGTAAGGCACGATAAAAGAGCTGTCGACTAATTTTATATTCGTTCAATGAATTATAATGCGAGGTCTGCTTGGCAATCGCACCTGGAATTCCGGCGGTAGAGATCATTAGGAATAAGGCATAAATCGTATACCCCATTGAAAACAAACTGTTCGCTTCGTTTCCGTGCTCGCCCATCCAAGCGTACCAGGGGATGATGTAAATCGCCCCTAACATGCGGGAGATAATATTACTAGCTGTCATCCAAGCTGAGCCTTTGACCATTTTTTCTTGGTTCGTCAGGATTGGTTGATCAACTGAATTTGGTTGATTGATCATTTTGTCCTCCAATATTCTTTGAGTATGCTTTCTTTATTTTAATTGTTCATCTTGGGATATGCAACGACTTTCTCGAAGAATTATCCTATTTTAACATTTCTCATGGATTTTCTCACGCTAACGAGATGGTTTTTTTAAAAGAAAAATAATGCTATAATGACATCAGTTTTGAAATTTCGTTGAAACGTTTGGAGGCAAAAAAAGTGACGATTTCATTATTCGCAATTCGCGATTGCTTAGAAAAAGAAGATTTATTAAAAGAATTTATTTCACCAGAAGGCTGGCACTTGACTCTTTCCGACACGTTAGGTCAACGAGAAGTAACGGCTCTTTCTTACGATTCGAGAGACGTAACAGCAGAAACACTCTTTTTTTGTAAAGGATTAAACTTTAAAGAAATCTATTTAGAAAATGCTGTAAAAGACGGCCTAGAAATCTATGTTTCTGAGGTGCCTTATGAGGTTCCGGCGCAACTAGGAATTATCGTGACTGACATTAAAAAAGCAATGGCTGTGTTAAGCATGGCTTTTTATGATTATCCACAAAATAAATTAAAACTGATTGGCTTTACTGGAACCAAGGGTAAAACAACAGCGGCTTATTTCACCAAATATATTTTAGATGTTGCTACACAACAAAAAACAGCCTTGCTTTCTACCATGAATTCGACATTAGATGGCAAAACATTCTTTAAATCTGCATTGACTACACCCGAATCTTTGGACTTGTATCGAATGATGGCAACCGCTGTTGCTAACGGGATGACTCATTTTATTATGGAAGTTTCTTCCCAAGCCTACAAAACTAATCGTGTCTACAAGTTATTTTTTGATGTCGGCATTTTTTTAAACATTACACCCGACCATATCAGTCCAATTGAACATCCAACCTTTGACGATTACTTTTATTGCAAACGTCAATTGATTACACATTCTAAAGTCATTGTGTTGAATCACGAAGCTGATTATTTTCCATTACTTAAAGAAACCGCACAACAGCAAAAAGTCCCTGCCATTGTCTATGGCAGTCAGCCAGCTTCAGAAGTTGACTATTCATTCGCTGTTTCTTCAGAGGATTCCTTACGTTTTATCGTTGAAAGTCCTGCAGATGCGTTAGGATTGGCCGGCTCTTATCACCTTCGTTTAGGTGGTGATTTTAACAAAGGTAATGCGTTAAGTGCGGCGATTGCTAGTGTCCTTGTGGGAGCTTCAAAAGAAGAGTGTCAACAAGGGATCGCAGCAACCACCGTCCCTGGCCGGATGGAATCTTTAACGAATACCAATGGTGCAACCGTCTATGTTGATTACGCTCATAACTATGACAGTTTGAAGAATCTTTTAACCTTTGTCCGTGAAGAACATCCTGACGGCTGCTTAATTGTTCTTGTCGGTAGCACGGGAGACAAAGCGATTTCTCGCCGCAAAGACTTTGGTAGGGTTCTTTCTGAATTGGCTGATGTTGCAGTCCTAACAACCGATGACCCAGCCAGTGAAGATCCAGCAAAAATTTGCCAAGAAATTCAAACCCATATTACCAAAGAAATGCCTGTTTACACCGTTTTAGATCGTGGCGAAGCAATTGCTCACGCATTATCTTTAAGCACAACGGCTGATGATGCGATTGTCTTAGCTGGTAAAGGCGCCGACCTTTATCAAAAAGTAAACGGCGTAGATGAACCTTACGCAGGAGACTTTGCCCTTGCGGAAGCTTTCATTAATAAAAAGAACTAAATCATTTAAACACACATGAAAAAACAAGCTGCAACCACTTATCAACAAAGGTTGCAGCTTGTTTTTAAAGAACTTCTTTTATTTTCGTTACTTCTTCTTCCGATAACCCATGACCGCCATCAACGAGCAAAAAGTCGACTGGAAAATGTTTCTTTAATTGATTAGCTAAAGAAAGAACTTGTCCCGGAATACTCAACTCATCCTGAGCCCCTGTTGTGACAATCACTTTTGTCGCAAACTCACCAGATACATATTGATAGCCTAAATTGCTTGGATGCAGTAAAATAACAGTGTTAGCAATAGTCGGGTTCTTTTCTAATAGGCCTAAAATAAAATTGGCACCGTTAGAGTACCCTATAAAAATAACTTCATCGTATAACTTTTGCGGTTGCCAAACTTCTTCTAGAAACGCCGTCACTCGCTCATCAAAGTTAGCACGAGGTAATGCTCCATTGACTAATGGCGCAAAAAAGCGTCGCTGTTCGCCTACACCTTCTGTCCCTAAGTAACTTAGAACACTCGCTTCTGGATAAAGGGTTGCGATGGTGGTTAATAATTGATATTCATTGCCACCAGTACCATGAAAAGCGACAACTAATTGATTAGGTTTCGACCCTTTTTGAAAAAATTGTTTCATTTAATAAACCTCCAAGAAAGGAATTTTACTATGTATGCACAAATTCATCACATCTCTATTTTAAATCGATTGATAAAGCCTACATTTGACTTCTATCATAATACACTGGGATTAAAATTACTAATGAAAACGATCAACCAAGATGACCACACCATGTATCACTTGTTTTTCTCAGATAATGAGCAACGAACAGGTACCGAATTAACTTTTTTTGAATTGAATGATGGCCAAGATCAATCCTTTGGGACAAATACAATTGAACGAACTATTTTAAAAGTACCAACGCGCGCCTCTTTGGATTTTTGGGCAGAACGTCTTGAGCAAGCGGGTATCTGCCACTATGGTGTGGAAACATTTAACCAACACCCAATTTTGCGTTTTGAAGCGCCCGATAATACGCAAATGGCGCTTGTTCCGTTACGTGAATTTGAAAATGCGGAAAATTATTTTCCAGCTGAGCATGCTGAAATTCCAGTAGAACATGCAATTTTAGGCATTGATGCAATTCAATTACGCGTCCAATATGCCGCAGCTACCAAACAACCTTTAGTGGATTATTTACATTGGCATGAAAAAGAAACAGTACCTTTTTTTGAAACTGCGCATGAAGTAACCGTTCTGGAAAATCATCATCCACAGTTTTATCAAGAGGTTCATATCATTGATGACCGAACCAATCCGCTTGCCATTGAAGGAATTGGTGGCGTTCATCACGTCGCCTTTGGGGTGGAAGATACGCAAGAATTAACGCAAGTTGATAGCCTGTTGGATGAAAAGAATTTTACAAACTCAGGAATTAAAGACCGCGAATTTTTCAAATCATTGTATTTTAGAGAACCGAACCACTTATTATTTGAAGTAGCCACACAAAAAGGCCTGCTAGATGCCGAAGCCTATGAAAATCAAAGTCCAAACTTTGATGAAATCCCCCTTTATTTGCCTCACTTTTTGGCAGATCAAAGAGAACGAATCGAAGCGATTTTAGCACAACAACGCCATGAGTAAACAAAAATAGCGGTTCTAACCGCTATTTTTGTTTTTTAATATCCTATTATTGCCCTTTTTTGAAAAAAAGGAGTACACTAATAGTAGATGAACTGCGCAAGGAGGTGAGTACATGTTATCTAAGGAAGAAGTTCTACACTTATTGAACGAAGCAAAAAAAGAAGTCGATCGTTTAGAAACAAACCGCCAAGAAGATTTAGGTAATTCAATCAACTATATTGAAAATGAATTACAGCTCCAACGTGTCTTATCTCAAGTGGAAGCTTATGAAAAAGTACTTGGTTAATTGATTATGCATTAAATGAGAGAGGAGCAACCAGATTCATTCACCTGAATCTGGTTGCTCCTCTCTCATTTTTTACTAGACTAATTCGTAAGCAAGTTCTCGTGCAATAATTTTTGCGGTTGTTTCAGCGATTTCTCCAGTAAAGCCAATGCATTGTTCCATATGCTCAGGTGAACCCATCGTCATTTTACTTGTCAAAATACTGCAGCAAACCACTCGATGATTTTGTCGAAAACTTTGATGCAATTCGTTGGCTAAAGTCATCGTTTTATTTACTTGTTCTCCTTTGGCTTCTGTCCGACCAAAAAAGTAGCCCAGACACATAACCCCGCCTGAAAGAGCACCACAAATACACTTCGCTCCTCCAACACCTACAGGAAACCCAGAAGCCATGGCCACAGCTTCAATGGGAATCTCCGCATCGAAGTGTTGCCGAATGGTCGCCACAATCGCTTCCGAGCAATAAAAATCACCGTTACGATAATAGGCTTCCGCTTCTTCCCTGATTGCTTGTAAACAAATTCTCTTTTTCAAAATGCCCTCCATTCTGTATCCGCTTTCATTTTATGAATAAAAGGACGCCAAGCATCCCTTTATTTTATAGATTTTCTGCAGAGGTAAATACTTCTGACACATCATCATCGTCTTCTAACTTGTCAACCAAGCGCTCTAATTGCGCTTTTTGTTCATCGTTCAAGGTTAGTAAGGTTTGTGGAACCATTGTTAATTCAGCTTGTGCTAATGAATAACCTGCTTGTTCTAAAGCATCGCGAACCGCTGTAAAATCTTCTGGTGCTGTGTAAATTTCAAATACTTCTGGTGATGTTTCTAAATCCTCGCCGCCTGCTTCCAAAACGACTTCTAGCATGTCGTCTTCCTCAATTGCATGATCTTCTCGCTTAATGACAATATAGCCTTTACGATCAAACATATAATTCACCGAACCCGTTTCACCTAAAGAGCCACCATTTCGAGTAAACGCGACGCGAACATTGGTGGCCGTTCGGTTGCGGTTATCTGTTAGTGCATGAACTAAAACTGCCACGCCACCTGGCCCGTATCCTTCATAAGTTACCTCGTCATAATGTTCCCCTTCACCAGCACTACTGGCTTTTTTTATGGCGCGAGCAATATTATCATTGGGCATATTGGCTGACTTAGCTTTATCGACTGCTAAACGTAAAGCAGGATTCATTGCGGGGTCAGGGCCACCTGCTTTTGCCGCCATATAGATTTCCCTTGAAACTTTTTGGAAAATTTTCCCACGTTTGGCATCTTGCGCATTTTTACGCCCTTGAATGTTGCTCCATTTGCTGTGTCCTGACATCCTTGATTCCTCCTGACTTTTCGTTACTATTCTCCTTTATTCTACTCTTCTTTTCAGTTAGGAACAAGCGCTACCAAAAAAAGACCCTCGCTTATCCATCTTTCTGACGAATAAACGAAGCTCTTCTAAATTAGCGTCTTCTTTTTTTATTTTTCTTCAAACCATGAACCACCAAACAAATAACGATGGCTGTCAAAGCACCCATGGCATCCAACATAACATCTTGAAAAAGAGGGGTCCTTCCGCCTGTGATCATTTGATGAAATTCATCTAAACCTGCATAGCCAGTAGCAGCTAGCCAGGAAACAACAGCTGTTAAAAACAGACCTTTGATTCTTGGCACTAATCCAATAAACCAACTACCACCTAATAGAAAATACGTACCAAAATGGGCTCCCTTACGAATAAAAAATTCAACAAATTTACTATAACCACTAGCTTGAATGCTCACTTCACTGCCAGCATATTGAAAAGAAATGTTTTTTAATTGTTCTTCAAAAGGATGACTGCTCAGAAGTTTATCTAAAAGACCAACTTGTGATTGCTGTTCATACGTCTGTGATGAACTGAAAAATAAAATGGCCATAATAACAAACGCAATGACTAAATATAAATTACTATCTTTCAAATAATTTTTCATATAATCCTCTTTTCTTGGTTTCAAGTTGCCCCGTAGTTGCCCCGTGCCTGCCACGGAAAATTCTTTTTTATTATAGTCGGTTTCGAGGGAAAAAGAAACAACTTCTCTTAGGTCTTATGATATACTGAAAAGAAAAAAATGAAAGAAGGATTGGATATGACCTATTCTATTACATGGGATTTAGACAGTATTTTCCCCAATGGGAGCGAGTCCAAAGAACTTAGCCAACGAATGACTCAATTAACCGAACAGACAAAAGAGTACCATCAATTAATCACAGAATGGACACCAGAAAGTGCCCAAGGCAAAGAACAATTTGCTGAAATCTTAACGTTACAAGGGAAAATCTCAAATGGCTTTTCACAATGTAATAGTTTTTTAACTGCTTTAATTTCTGCTAATACTAATGATACCAAGGCCAAAATTTTATCAGGCGATTTATACAATCTGTTGCCAGCGATTCAATTAGCTGAAACCATTTTTACTAAAAAAATCACCGAGATTTCAGCAGAACATTGGCAAGCCCTGTTAGCCGAAGAACCGTTCAAAACAATGGCTTTTCGCTTAAATGAATTACGCCGTGATGGAAAAAAACTGCTTTCCGAACAAGAAGAAAATATCATCAATACGCTTTCTCTAGATGGGTTAAATGCTTGGAGTACACATTACGATACGATTGTTGCTTCCATCGTGATTCCTTTTGAAGAAAAAGATGGCTCTGTGACAGAACTATCTGCAGGCCAAGCCTTTAACCGCATGATGGGAGATCCTGACAAAGAGGTTCGTCAACGTTTGTTTACAGCCTGGGAGAAAGCTTGGAGTGGCAAAGCTTCAATTTTAGCAGACACCCTAAATCACTTAGATGGGTTCCGTTTATCTGATTACAAATTGCATGGCACTACAGATTATTTAGAAAATCCCTTAAACTATAATCGAATGAGTCAAGAAACATTAACGGTTATGTGGGAAACCATCCAAAAAAATAAACAACCATTCGTCGACTTTCTAACGCGCAAAGCGCAATTATTCGGCAAAGAAAAAATGGATTGGCAAGACCAAGATGCGCCAATTATTTTAGGTGATTTAGAAGAAAAAACGTATTCCTTTGATCAAGCCGCTGCCTTTATTTTAGAAAATTTCCGTAAATTCAGTCCGAAAATGGCCGATTTTGCCCAAATGGCTTTTGAAAAAAGTTGGATTGAAGCTGAAGATCGTCCAGGCAAACGTCCTGGGGGTTATTGTACAGAATTACCTGAAACACAAGAGTCGCGGATTTTCATGACCTTTGGCAATTCAATCAACGAAGTAGCTACTTTAGCCCATGAATTAGGTCACGCTTTCCATAGTAGCGTGATGTGGGATTTACCTTCATTGAATCGAGAGTATGCCATGAACGTAGCAGAAACGGCTAGTACCTTTGCAGAATTGATTGTTGCTGACGCCACCTTAAAAGAGGCCAAATCAGACGTTGAAAAGATTAACCTTTTAGACACAAAAATGCAAAATGCCATTGCCATGTTTATGAACATTCATGCGCGTTTTATCTTTGAAAATAATTTTTATCAAGCGCGCCAAAAAGGTTTAGTAGCGGAAGAAGATATTACTGAATTAATGTTAGCGGCGCAAAAAGAAAGCTACAAAGATAGTCTTGGCAGTTATCATCCTCATTTCTGGGCGAGCAAATTGCACTTCTTTATTGATGATGTGCCTTTCTATAATTTCCCATATACTTTTGGCTATCTATTCAGCATGGGTATCTATGCGTATGCCAATCAACAAGGCAGCTCTTTTGAAGACCAATACATTGCGTTATTAAGAGACACTGCTTCGATGACAAGCGAAGAATTAGCGAAAAAACATTTAAATGTTGACTTAACAAAACCTGATTTCTGGCAAGCCGGCATTGATCAAGTCCTAAAAGATGTGGAACAATTCATGACTTTAACTGAAAACTATGTAAACTAAGCAAAAAAGAAGCAGTAACCAACATCAGGTTACTGCTTCTCTTTTTTTCAAATAGTTTCGATACGCAGGTAGCCCACAAGCATTAGTCCAAACGTAACAAATTCAACTACTGGCATGGCTAACCAAACACCGGTTAATCCTAATAATTTCACCAAAATAAATAAAACTGGCACAATTAAAAAGAACCCACGCAAAGAGGAAATCATTAGCGCCATTTTCGGTTTACGAACTGCCGCAAAGTAATAAATCCCCATAAAATTCAATCCTGTAAACAAGAAGGAAATCGCATATAAGCGGATGGCTGTCCTAGCAATTTGCGCCAACTGGTCGTTCCCTTCGCTATTAAAGACCTCAATAATTTGTCCCGTAAACACTTGACTGATTAAAAAAAACAGGAAGCCGGCAACCAAGTACGTAATAAAGCTAAGTTTAACAAATTTACGCAACACCTTCGTTTCCCCTAAACCATAGTATCGGCTGAGTAATGGTTGCGCCCCTTGCCCAATCCCTGTAAAAATGGCAATCACAATAATATTGAGGTTGGCAACAATCGCATAAGCTGAAATCGCCACATGACCAACTAAGTTTAACAAAACAATATTAAATAAAAACATGACAAAGGCCGAAGAAAATTCATTTAAAAAGGAAGAAAAACCAATCGACATAATTTCTCGAACATCCTGAAATTTCACTTTAAACTTTTCAAAACGTAAAACTCGTTGCGGCGACCACTTATGCAACGTAATCAGGATTAAGCTTGTTAACGGTGACATCACCGTTGCAATTGCCGCACCTGCCATGCCCCACCCAAATTGATAAATAAAGACATAGTCCAAAATAATATTAACAATTCCCCCACTGACAAAAGCAATCGTTGCCAAACGAGGATTATGGTCATTTCTTAAAAAAGTAATCAGGCAATTGTTTAAAATAAATAATAATGAACAGCTAAGGTAAATCATATAATATTCCTTTGCCAAACCAAACAAGACACCGGTCCCCTGAAGTCCCCGAATAATTTGATCGGAAAAAATCAAGCTCGCTAAAGTAAAGAGACTCCCTATAACGAAAACTAACCCAATCGTTAAACTAAAATACTGATTAGCTTTTTTGATTTCTTTTTGCGCAACCGTGGTCGAAAACAACGTAGCGCCGCCAACCCCAAACATCCAACCTAATCCATTAATAATATTAACAAGTGGTAAGACAATGTTAAGCCCCGCCAACGCCTCGGTGCCGATCCCATTTGCAATGAAAAATGTGTCCGCCAAAATAAAAATTGATTGCGCCGCCATACTTAAAATTCCTAACAGAACATTTTTATAAAACAACGCAGTAAAATGGTTTTGCTGTGTTTGCTCCATACCCAAATCTCCTTCTAACAAAAAAAGGACTCATTCTTTTTGCTTCAAGGCTTACGCAAAAATCAGAATCCTTCAATTATTCAACCCAGCGATTAAATAATCTGTCTATTTATTGATACTTCTAGGGTAGCATTCTCTCTTCGAAAAAACAACCATCCTTTTATTTTTCTCATTTTAAACTTTCTTAAGCAGTTGCAGTTGTTTTTGAACTACTTGCCAATCTTCTTTCACGACTTCTTTTAAACGATAATTATAAAAGACAGCCGCTGGATGGAAGAGTGGAATGATTTGATAGGTTTTCTGCGTCCAATGATAGTTTTGGGATTGCTCATCAAATGTTTGAATGGGCGACTGAATGACCGTTCCGTGCACTGCAGTGATTGTTGGCTTTGGTCCTAAAAGTCGTTGCAACCCAATATTCCCCAGTGTCAAAATTAGTTCAGGTTGGCAAACAGCGATTTCCCAATCAAGCAAAGGCGCAAAAATTTTGATTTCTTCTTTGGTTGGCGTTCGATTAGGAAATTTGGTTACTCTTTCTCCCGTTTTTGCAATCTGCTTCGTTTTTACAGAAAAAGGCCGACTCCTAACCGCACTGGTGATATACACCGTTTCACGACTTAAGCCAACTTGTTGTAATTGTTCCATCAACAATTGACCTGAACGCCCTATAAATGGTACGTTTTCTTTAATTTCTTCTTTTCCAGGGGCTTCCCCAATCAGCATCACTTTTGGCTGTTGCGGTCCTTGGCCTTCCACAAAACCTTCTAATGGTAAGTCTTTCGCTTTAGCTAAAACTGCTTTTTTCAGATGTTCAGGATAGTGCATTTACCATCACGCCTCTCTTCCGGTGTTCTTCCTTCGCTATATTGATTATAAATAAGGCCCAAAAGAAACTCAAAAAAAGGAGCCTATTCATTTAAGCGCTGGTTTTTCTACACACAAAGCTTTGTCTTTAGCTAGATAAAAAGGCCGTAAGTAACCAACTAAATTAGACATTGGTAAAACCTCCGATGGTAAATCAATCTTTAATGTCTCCTTTAAATAGGCTTTGCGTGTCGTAATCCGTTGCCACATGTCTGGATAAGTTTGCTGAATCTCTTTTTGCAATGTTTCATCAGCCAAAGCCACACACTCTTCTGCACTCACCCCTGTATAACCAGGTACAGAAGGAATAATATCCACTTGAAAGAGCATGCCACTTTCCAAGCGAATGGCTGAATCTGGATAAATAGGCGACGACATCCATTCATCATCCGAAACTAAATGTCCAGGATTCAAATGCCAGTGATAGATTTCTTTTGGTAACTGTTCTTCAATTGCTTGGTACATTTCTCGTCCTAACAGTCCGATTCGAATGGTTTCAAGCCAGTGAACGACAGCTTTAAAATAGGGTTTTGCTACGCGCTCTAAATAATCACGTTGCGCTTCTGGCAATTGCTGCTCGTTTTCAATAACAAAACCTGTTCGGCTAGACAAGCCGCCTTTGTAGCCTGTAGTTAATGATAAGGCATCACCTAACTGAATTTCTTTGGCAGTCGGATACATGTTTGCATATTCAAAACGTTGACCAGTTGCCGCAATGGTTACTACCGTCGGCGTTTGACCTTCATCATTTAACAAAGCCCCAATGTCCGTTTCACGCTGTCCTATTTCAATTGCATTTAAGGCCTTTAACATACCGCGAGAAGCCAAATTCGCCCCATATTCATAGTGCGCCAATTCGTTGGCATTATTTGTTGTGCGGGCCCCCTTTGCTCCAATCAATAAGTGGGTCCCATTTAGTAAACGAGCTTCTTTCGGCAGCGCTTTTTTCAGTGCTTCGACAATAAAATGTGGCACATCAAACATAGTAGCAGGTTCTTGCTGTTGTGTTGTAAACATTTTCCACCCAACGATACCTATTTTTTGAGCAGTTTCATCGAGAAGCGTTTCAAAAATCTGCGACAACTTTTGTTCCCCAGCCATTGGTTGATTAGGTAGTGAAAAAGCTGGATAATGAATTAAATCAGCTGAGATGCGGGCATGTTGGCACAGTTTTAAATTTTCATTGCCTAAAATAAGTGTCGCCGCACCATCCTTATTTAACACAAGGAGTCCTTCTTCAAACCTCGGAATAAAGCCAGTTAAGTATTCAAAATTACTGCCATGCTCTTTGTCTGCATAGAAGACCAATTGATCGAATTTTTCTGTTTCCATTCGTTGTAATACTTTCTGCTTGCGCGCCATCATCGTTTCATTCGTCAAATACGTTGGAAAAACATTCTCAAAAACAGTAGGTTCAGCAATATGTGTATAATTAATTTTTCGCTTCATTATTATCCTCCATTATTCATCTGCGACAATCAACGTTACGCCTGCTTGCGCTAACTGTTCACAGAATTTTTCATCAGGTCGTGTATCTGTCACTAAACAATCAATTTCTGTTAATTCGCAAATTTTAAATAAACCCGTTTTGTTTAATTTCGTTTGGTCTGCTAAGGCAATGACTTGTTTGCCTTGTTGAATCATTCGCCGTTTGACTTGACCTTCTTCTTCTGTGTGAATAAATAATCCTTGTTCAGATAACGCAAACACACCCAATAATGTATAGTCGGGGGCAAATTCCCCAACCTTAGCGACTGTTTCTGCCCCAAACAAAAAGAGTTGTTGTTTATGCAGTTGCCCAGGTAATACTGTAATTTTTGTTTGATCCATTTGCGCTAGAAGTAGCGCATGACTGAGAGAGTTCGTGATCGCGTGAACCGGACTATTTTCCATCGCTCGAATAGCTGCTTCCACCGTGGTTGATGAATCAAAAAAAATGGACGCTTGTTTGGGAATATTTGCCCAAACTTTTTGGGCAATGGCTTGTTTTTTCTCTGGATGCTTCATTATTCGTTGAGCATAATCATAAATAGTTGCTTCAGACTGCACTGAGATAGCGCCACCATGCGTTCTCTTTAAATGTCCTTCCTTTTCTAAACGAATTAAATCTCGTCGAATAGTATCTTTTGAAACGGAGACTTGCTCCGCTAACGCTTCCATGGAAATACTTTTTTGTTCATTCACTATTTTTTGAATCTTGGCTAAACGTTCTTCAATCAACATGCTTCCTCACCTCTTCTAAGTAAAGATAGCATCTTTTGCATTATTTTGCAAACAAATGCAAAATAATGCAAACAAGACAAAAAAACTAGTCCTTCATTTTCTAACGAAGGGCTAGTTTAAGAGTGGTTTTAATAGGTAAATTGAATAATCATGCCGCTAGGATCTTCTAACGCAAGTAAATGATCTTTGGCAATAAAATGTAACTTTGCTTCTTCCGCATTGGCTTGGACGATCTCTAAATCTGCCGCAGTTGGTAAACGGAAGGTATAATTTTCTAAGCCAAATTGATTTTCTTGAATCGTTGGCAGCTGTTTTCCGCTCCATGTATTTGTCCCAATATGATGATGGTACTGACCCGCTGCAAAAAACTTCGCTTGTTGACCAAAGTTAGACTTTAAGCCAAACCCTAAGTTTTTATAGAACGTTTCAGTGGCATCTAAATCGGCCACTTTCAAATGAATGTGCCCAATTTTAGAACCTTCGGAAATTCCTAGCCAGTGACCGTCAGCTTCTGCAGCTAAACTATCACCGTCTAATTCTTCTGTCACACCGATAATTTCACCATTTGGACGAATATCCCAGACTTCTTCTGGTTTATCCCAATAAATTTCGATGCCATTATTTTCTGGATCACTTAAGTAAAGGGCTTCACTATAGCCATGATCTGCTGCGCCAATTTGCACATTTTCCTGCAAAAGCCACAGCAACATATTGCCTAAATCTTTGCGGGTTGGTAGCAGGAAAGCAATATGGTACAAGCCAGTGGTACCCTGATTTTCTTCCCCAGCTGTTAGTTCTTTTAAGACAAGAATTGCATCGTTGGTGCCTTGTGGCGCTAGCCAAGCACGTCCCTCTCCTTGTTTTAAAAGTTTTAAGCCAATTGTTTTCGTATAAAAGTTTACCATTTTATCTAAATCAGCCACTTTCAAAGTGACTTGTTGAATCCCAATATTACTTGGTAATGCTTGAACCATTTGCTTTCACTCCTTTCCTCTTCGTTTTACTAAAGCAATGATTTAGTTGAATTCTTTAAAACGAGCACTATCTTCCATATATTCTTTTTCGCCAGCTGGCGCTTCAATGGAACCAATAACCATTTGTGCACGTAAATTCCAGTTTGCAGGAATTGACCATTCTGCAGCAACCGCTTCGTCAATGACTGGGTTGTAGTGTTGTAAGTTTGCGCCGATATTTTCTTGCGCTAAGGCAGTCCAAACGTTTGCTTGTGTTAAACCAGTTGCTTGTTCAGACCAAACAGGGAAGTTATCCGCATATAATGGGAAGCTATCTTGTAAGTTTTTCACGATATCTGTATCTTCAAAGAATAAAATTGTGCCCGCACCAGCTGCAAAACCTTGTAATTTAGCTTGTGTGTTTGGAAATGCTTCTGCTGGAGTTAATGGTTTTAAGGCATCTTCAGTCATTGCCCATAATTTTTTGTGAGCATCGCCGAATAAGAACACAACGCGTTGTGTTTGAGAGTTAAAAGCTGTTGGACTTTCTCTAACAACTTCTTTTACTAAAGCAGTTACTTCTTCTTTTGAAATTGGTAAGTTTTCTCCTAAAGCATAGATTGAACGACGGTTTTTCATCATTTCAGTAAATTTTGACATAATATGTTCATCCTTTCGAATTTCCTCAGTAAATTCATTTAATTTTGTTTACATGCTTACTATACTACCTTACAAAAAGTAAGTAAAGCTTTTTGTCTTACTTTTTGTAAGTTTTTTTATTTTTTAGCGAAAAACCTTATTCTACCAAAGAAAAAACAACCAGCTTTTTTCTAAGAAAAAGAAAAATCTGGTTGTCGATTAATAAATGTAGAAGTCAATTGAATCGTTTTTGGCCGTTTTTCTTGAAATAAGTGTGTGGCTTTTTCCCCTAATTCCATTAATGGATGACAGATTGTTGAAAAATTTAAAATTTCACTTAATAAGGTTTGTTCCTGCCCCACTAAAAAGAGTGGTCTTTCAATAACGGCTTGAATCCCTGCGGCAATTTCATCACCGTTGGTCACAACCGCTTGGAGCGTTGGATCTTGCCCACAGTGACGTCCTACTTCACACCCATCTTCATAGGTTAAACAGTCCTTAAATAACCGATTTTCAGGAATCACTCCATAAATTTCCTGATATGCGTCAACTAAATAGCGTGCGCTTGTACTTTTTTCTGGTGCACGGTTAATCGTAATTGCCACTTCACT
Source organism: Enterococcus sp. DIV1368f (assembly GCF_051712245.1). Taxonomy (NCBI): domain Bacteria; kingdom Bacillati; phylum Bacillota; class Bacilli; order Lactobacillales; family Enterococcaceae; genus Enterococcus; species Enterococcus sp. DIV1368f. Next base: position 442,034 of record NZ_JBIOON010000001.1, on the reverse strand, counting down.
ACATCCTTGTTGTTTCAACGCTTGGAAGACCCGCCGATAAACGGTTAAACGATCGATATAGATACTAGCATAACTAGGGTCTTCTATTTTTTCACAAAAAACAACTTGCTCTTTATACGGAGCAAACACACTTAAAGGATTTGCCTTTGACAAAACAATCATGCCATCAAACGCACCCGTGCCCATTTTTTCCAAGTAACTTTTTTCAACTTCTTTATCATAATCCGTTGGTAATAAACTGACCATCATCCCTTGCTGAAATGCTTGGTGGATAATCCCACTTAAAATAGCATCAAAATAAGGTTGATTCGTATAAGGAACCATGACACCTAATGTGTTACTTTTCCCAAAGCTAAGATTTCTCGCTAATATATTGGGCTTATAGCCCAACTCATCGATAATTGCTTGGATTTTCAGTCGTTTTTCCTCAGAAACATACGGATGATGATTAATCACACGCGAAACAGTCGTAACTGAAGATCCTGAAAGGCGCGCAATTTCTCGAATTGTTGTCATACTTTCACCTCATTACTTTACAAAATTGAGTTAAATAAGGCACAATCCCTGTCCCGTAATCAACAAAACGATAAAAGGTCTCCTGCCAAGCAAAAGAAATTTCCTGAATATCCTCCTGCTGTGTCAAGTGCCACTCCGTTATCTGATGGTACGGAATTTCTTGATGCCAAATCTTATAGTATTTTTTGGGACTATTTAACTGCAGACTTTTGGCCGTCGTAGTCACCGAGACAAAATAGTAATCCATACCAAGTCTATCGCTTATCTCCACTATAACATTCATTTTCATGCCCTCCAATATTTTGATACACCTAGCTTACCTTATGAAACGCGTACCAGAGCAAGAGGAAAAATAAAAAAAAGTGAGACCATGTTATACTAGATGTATCATATAAAAGCAAAGGATGAGTGCAATGGAAACTGTTACAGTAGCAACAAAAAGCGACTTACTAACGAATTTGAACAAGCAAACGGATGAAATCATTATCTCGGGGGCACTTGCACAAGAAATTTACCACTTAAAAAAACAACAATTAACCGAAACGGAAGAAATGGGCTTTTTAGTGGGCAGCCAAGGTGCTGGCTCATTTTTAACCTATTTAATCGAGAAGTTATCCTATATAAATTCGGCGCTATCGCCAGAAGAACAAAAAATTGAACATGCGATTTTGCGTTTGTATGTTATAAAAAAATTAACTCCAGAAACTACTTTATTACGTCTAAAACAGTTAGATTATTAAAATTTTATTTAATCAAGATAGACCAATTCCCCGCGTACAACGAGTCCATTTCATTAATCACTTGATATAATTACCTTTATTCAAGTTCCCACCATTGTCATTATCGATTAACCAATGGTATATTAGAAGTAACAGATAAGTCATTTTATTTGAAAAAGTGTTTGGGAAATGTTTGGGGAGGAATGTTTATGTGTCAACCGCAGGAAAAAAAGAAAGAAATTTCTGTTGCTAAGTTACGTTATCGTTTTGAAGTACCAATGATTATCATTGGTTTTGTTTTATTGTTTTTCGCATTGGGGTTAGTTGCCTTATTGATATTGAGTGATTTGCCGATTCCTGACTGGTTATTAATTGTCTTAATTGCACCAATTGCGCCAGTCATTGCTTTTTTTACCATTCGTTATATGTACATGGACACTGCTTCTAACGGAGTGGAAATTACAGAAAATCAGTTACCAGAAATTTATTCCTTGTATATTGATTTGGCAAAAGAAATGGGCTTTGGCACTAAAAAATTAAGGATGCCACGTCTTTATTTAATCAACGGGAATGGTGTCTTAAACGCTTTTGCGGCAAAATGCTCTTTACACAGACGCTATGTTGTCATTCACAGTGATTTGTTGGACATCGCGTACAATACAGGCGATTTTTCGCTGATTCGCTTTATTTTGGCACACGAGCTAGGACACCATAAATGTGGACACACTAATTTATGGCGGCTAATGTTATCCATTATTTTGAAACCAGTTGCGTTAGATAAAAGTTTTACAAGAACGCAAGAATATACCGCTGATCGCGCAGGTTTATACTACGCAGAAGAAGGTGCTTTAAGCATGATTTATTTATTTTCAGGAAAATACATGGGCAGTCGTGTGGATTTAGAAGAATACTTTCACAGTATTGATTTACATGATGATACCATCTGGCTTAAATTGAGTAACTTCTTATCCGATCATCCTGTTGGCTTCCGTCGAATGCAAACATTGAAAAAAGCCAAAGATACTGGCAATTGGGACGTTCATGGGAAATTTTTCTAGCAAGAGCCAACCATCATTAAATAAACGTGCTGGGACAAAAGATTCTTTAACTTTTGTCCCAGCACGTTTATTAATCCACCAATAAATGAACAAATTCTTCTTTGGTGATATTTACAAAGTAGTCTTCAAAGTTAAACGCTGCTAATGCTTGCCAAATTGATGAATACTGATAGTCCACACCTAATAAAGCCGCAACGATTTCCGCTGTTTCTTTTTTGGCAAAGTAATCACCATAAATCGTTAACTCAATTATTTTACCTTTTTCAACAGTCAAACGTGCATCCACAATGCCGCCTTTAAACTTTTCTTCTTTTTTGATCGTAAATTTAGGCGCTTCACCAAAAATCCAAGCTTCATTGCCATACACTTCAGCGACCAATTTCCTAATTTCCTGCTGATCTGCTTTGGTTAGGACATATTCTTTCTCCGCAATTTCAGTTAGAGATTCGACATCAAAGAGCTCCATCAGTAAACGATTGCGAAATTCCTCAATGGTTAATTTTTGATATTTTTCGTCTAAGTACGGCCGTAAATTGGTTACGCGTCCCCGAACAGATTTTGTCCCTTTTGATTCAATTTTTTTCTTAGAAACAGTTAAGACACGTTGAACTTCTGCCAAATCAACATCATACATCAAGGTACCATGAGTATACATCTTCCCCTTTTTTGTATACATGGCATTGCCAGAAAATTTTTTCCCATCAATTAATAAATCATTGCGACCGCTAATCTCGGCCCCCGTTGCGCCCATTTTATGTAATGCTTCAATAATTGGTTTAGTGAACGCTTTAAAATCCCCAAAAGCTTGATGTCCTTCCTGAACAACAAAACTAAAGCTGACATTCCCGAGATCATCATAAACAGCACCACCGCCCGATAAACGGCGAGTAATAACGATTCCTTTCTCTCTAGCATAAGCTAAGTCAATTTCTTCATAAGCATTTTGATTTCGGCCTAAAATAACACAGGGTTCCTGAATATAGAACAACACTAAGGGCTCTTCAAAAGAGAGAGTGTTTAATAGATAATCTTCCGTTGCTAAATTTTCACGAATATCTCGTGACTGCATTATGACATAACGCATAAGGTCGCCCCACTTCTTTTTCTTCTAGTGTATCACTTTCTTTCAAAATTGGTTCACTAAACGTCTTCTCTGGCCATTCTCAAAAGCGGATGATCAACAAAAAAACGAACGTGGGACAACAATCACTTTGGATGTTTGTTCCACGCTCAAAATCTAATAAACAGCAATTGCAGAACTGTTTAGCTTTTTAATCTAACCAAGTTACTACTTCTGAAACATCTCGTCGGACTGTTTCAAAGCCGGGTGTTTGAGCTTTGCCAATCGGAATAATCAGTCCGTTCACTAAATGATCCTCAATATTAAATAACTTGCGAACCGCTTCTGTTTCAAAACCAGACATCGCCACAGTATCATAGCCTCGATCTTTTGCAGAAAGCATCAGCTGCATTGCAACTAAGCCTTGGTCTAACATTAGCCACTCTCTTTTTTGTTCTTCGCTAACATCATAGTACCAAGAAACATTTTCATTAATTCCTTGACGAATTTCTTCCGTCATCGTTCCTTGTGCGACAGCTTTAGCACTGATTTCATCTGCATTGGCCACTGTATAAGCAGTCAAATCGCCTAATAAAATAATCACCGCCGCTGCCCCTTTAACTGCTGGTTGTTGCATCGAAACTTCGTAAAGGGCCTCTTTTTGTTCTTTTTCTGTGACAATTAAAAAACGCCATGAATTTAAATTGGTACTATTTGGCGCGAACATCGCTTCCTCAATTATAGCCATTAATTCCTCTTTAGGAATCTCAACATCTGGCATAAAATCCCGAACTGAGCGGCGGCTGCGAACAACATCTTGATACATCATATTTCTTCTTCCTTCCTCTTGCCTTACTTGACATAGTTATTATTACTCACTATGATGGAGAAAAAAAGTACGCACTTTTTATTCACCTAGGAAGATAAAAGTAACCATTACGTGTCACAAGGAGAAACTATGACAACTGATAAACAAACCAGTATCAACTTAGCCCTTTCCACCATTAACGGCAAATGGAAATTATCATTAATGGATGAATTATTCCAAGGAACCAAGCGCAACGGTGAATTGATGCGTGCGCTCGACGGAATCACTCAGCGCGTCCTGACAGATCGCTTGAGAGAAATGGAAAAAGATGGCCTAGTCCATCGAGAATCCTTTAACGAACTGCCCCCGCGTGTGGAATATACGCTCACTCCGGAGGGATATGCTCTTTACGATGCCCTCTCTTCACTTTGCCATTGGGGCGAAACATTTGCACAAAAAAAGGCGAGACTTAACAAATAAGTCTCGTCTTTTTTTATCTATTTTGGGTATTATGGGTAAACTTAAGATATTTTTGAAGTCCTTCTTGAATTGAATAAACGGGTGAAAAACCTAAGCCTTTCAAAGCAGAACTATCTGAAAGAGAATATTTTATATCGCCATCTCGTTCCTTTTGATAAGAAACTGGCAAAGAAAGTCCCACTAATTGGTTCATTTCTTCAATTAATTGATTAAGAGAAATGGCAACTTCGGTACCCACATTATAAACATGTCCCAACGCTTCACTTTTGGTTGCTACTAAATTTAATGCAGTTAGGACATCATCAATGTAGATAAAGTCACGTGTTTGCTGACCATCTCCAAATATTTGAAATTGGCTCGCTTGCTCTTGTTCTAACTGGATATAACGATCCATCAAAATGGACAGGACACCAGAATAGGGTGAAGCAGGATTTTGATTGGGACCATAGACGTTAAAGAAGCGAACTGCGCTCGTGGGTACCCCGTGTAAATGGTATTCATTGAGAACATAACGTTCAGCAGCAAACTTATCAATAGCATAGGGACTCAAAGGGCAAATCACCGAAGTTTCTCTTTTAGGCAACGTTGGCTCTGCACCGTAAACGGCTGCCGACGAAGCAAAAACAAAACGTTTGAGCTTTTTTTGATATTTTTTTATTGATTCCAGTATTTTCAATACACTTAAAAAATTGACCTCGTGGGTCTCTAGAGGCTGTGCCACAGAACTTGCCACGCTTGCCACGGCCGCAAGATGAAAGATATACTCAAACGAATGCTTTGAAAGTACTTCGTCCAATAATTGCTGATCCGTCACACTTCCTTTAATAAAAACCAACTGCTCAGTTTGTTGCAAATTTGACACTCGCCCCATGGACAAATCATCAATCACAAAAACTTGATACTGTTGACTATAAAAATTAGCCAAATTAGAACCAATAAAGCCAGCTCCTCCAGTAATTAATAGTTTCTTCACCTCTTTGCTTCCTCTCTTTTTTAATTTAATTCCACTTTTTTCGTGTTATTTTCTCTTTGGAATAAAAAAATGCAATATCGAATGAACACATAACTTACAATAGCCACAGCTAATAAAAGTTCAAAAGTAGACAAAATATTTAACAGACTCGTTAGGCCTACCTTTTCTGCAAATAAAGGTTTAACTTTGACTAATGCTGTCGCAGAAATCACTAATGGGAATGTAAAGGCAGCATAACTTGGATAGAATGTCACTTGCATAATTTTATATAGATTCACTACTACAATCCCATAAATACATTGAGATAAAATTAGCAAGAAAACAACTAATGGCATATACAAATGACCACCCATTGAAATATAGCCAGCTAAACATAACGAACCTGGCGCTGTCATAATCGTCAATAAAGGAATGGTCGATTCAGGCATTTCTTTCGACTTCGTAATTCTCTTGATTAAAATTGGTAACAAGAGTAAATAAAAGAACAACGCTACCCAAAAAACAATTTTTCCCAACTCATTGATAAACAATTGAGAAGTATTAGGAATAACGCCAATGCCGACAAACGTAATAAACCAGCTTGGATAAATATGTTCCAGTTCGATTTTTGTTGGAAAAATATGCACCGCTACAAAATAAATCATTAAAATAAAATGTAAAATCACTGCGCCAATCCACAACACGTTAATCCAAGCAGCATTGGTAAATATCCGATCTAAGAAAACACAGATAACCATTAAAGCCATTGTAAATGTTGGTGATACCGAAGCAATAATTGGATCATCTAAGGTGCTTAATGCATGTTTCATTGTAAAAATAATTTTTAAAATAACTAAAATCATTAAGAGACTGCCAAGTACACAATAAATGGTCCCAATTGTTGCATATCCCAAGGAATAAAGTAAATTCCCCAAAGAAACCATCCCTAAAATTAGTCCGCAAATGGGAATCGGGACTTTCCGCAAGAATTTTTTCGCACTTTCTACCATTATGTAGTCACACTCCGTCTTTATTTATTATTATTGATATTAATCAAAAGTATGTTATTATACTAAATGAAATATTTATATTTGTAAAATAAATATTTGCAATACCAACTATTAAGATAGTAAATAGAAAGAGGCGATTTTATGTTCGAATGGATCAAAACATTTATTGCTGTGTATGAAACCAAAAATTTTAGTGCGGCGGCCAAACAATTGTATATTTCTCAGCCAACTGTTTCTTTGCAAATCAAGAAATTAGAGCAACACTTTTCGATCAAGCTGTTCTATCGTAATGGAAAACAATCGGTTATTCCTACCAAAGAAGCTGATTTTTTATATCCAAAAATGCTCTCGATTATTGAAAGCTTAACTACTTCTTTTGCGCAAGCTGCAGAAAAAGAGAATTTTAAAGAAGACTGCATTATAGCCTCTTCAAATACAGTTGCTATTTATTTATTGCCAGATATTATGGAGAGTTTGGTTACCGCTTTTCCACTCATCAACTTTTCAATTCAACTGATGAATTCAAACGAAGTCGTGGATATGGTTCAAAATAATCATGCCCACATTGGACTAATTGAAAAACCCATTGAAACCAAAAATCTACACAAAGAAATTGTTTATGAAGACCAACTAGTTCTAGCAGGAGATGCCGCTTCAAAATTTTGGCTCTTAAGAGAAAAGAACTCTGGCTTACGTTTTTTCAATGAGCTTTATCTCAACGAACACAGCATCAACTTACCAATTATCGAATTAAACAACAACGAAGTCCTGTTACAATTACTAAAAAATAACATTGGGCAATCAATTGTTTCTCGATTATCTATTTCCGATGAGATCCCTTGGCAACCAATTGATCAGTCCTTTGCTTCTCGAAAAATTTTCATTGTCCAGACCGATCACCATGCCAACACTTCCTTCTCTGAAGTTTATAACCGAATCGTTGAAAAAATTCGTGAACGACAAGCCTAAAAAACAGGAGAACGACTTAGCTTTCGCTAAATCGTTTTCCTGTTTTTTATTTATCAGTTTCCTCTACCAATTCAAATTCAAAAGGTTCTAACTCAAATAGTTGGTGTAAAATTTGCTGGGTTTCTTGGAACACTTGTTGTGGCTCTTTACACAAAAGAGTGCTTTGAATGGTCTGTTTTTTTGATTGAAAAAGAATTCTCGTTTCCTCTTCCTTGAATACAACTTGATGAGTTTCCCTTTCAAACACCGTATATTCTTCGAACATTTCCATAACTAATTTTTGACGAAACCCTTCTTTGAGTGCTAATAAGGTTACTAAATCTGCAACAGTTAGCGTTTCTAACGCAATTGTTTCATCTTCTACATGAACAAGATAATTCGTACACTTCACATTCGGACAGGCATTGCAGCCGCCATTAATCAAGTCTGAGGTAGTTGTTATTTTCACCTGTTTCATCTTAATCCTTCTTCCCTACTTTTCGAGAAAAACACAAGGGGTCTCCTCAAAAATATTCAATAAAATATGATTGACTTCTTGAAAGACTTCTTCGTGATTTCGGCATTGTTTTTCCATTACTAAACGCAGATCATTCACAACAAAAGTCAACGTCGTCGCTTGTTGGGAAACATGTATACAACGGTTGCCTTTAACAAAACATTCTATTTGTTCTTCAATGAATGGTTCTTTTTGATAGCCATATGCTAAAGCGATACATTCCAGAATTTCGTAGATTTCTATTTTGGGAAGTTCATAGCTACAGCTACCGATAACTAGTTGAAAACGGTTCGGCTGTTTTTCATTATTGCTTGCATAATACACTGTTGTCGTTGTCATTTTGCCTCCTTATCTTCTCTATTTTCCTACTCTTATCATAACAAAAAAAACACGCTTCCCTTATTTAAATTGTTAATAAAGACTATTACAGATTGGTATAACCACACCTAAAAAGTTCGTGATATAATTCACTAAGAAAGAAATATTACAGAAAGAAGAGATGAACGATGAAAGTATTTAACAAAAAAGTCGCAATTATTGGTACTGGTTTTGTTGGCACAAGTATTGCCTATTCCATGATCAACCAAGGGATTGCGAATGAATTAATCTTAGTTGATATTGACAAAGCCAAATCTGAAGGCGAAGCAATTGACTTATTAGATGGTGTGTCTTGGGGTCAAGAAAATGTAAACGTCTGGGCTGGCGACTATCAAGACTGCCAAGATGCCGATATCGTCGTGATTACAGCTGGCGCTAATCAAAAACCTGGGCAAAGTCGTCTAGATTTGGTTTCAATCAATGCAGAAATTATGAAAACAATTGTTAACAATATCATGAAATCTGGTTTTGATGGAATTTTAGTGATTGCCTCAAATCCTGTCGATGTACTGACTTATGTGGCTTGGCAAGCTTCTGGTTTACCTGTTTCAAGAGTAATTGGAACTGGTACAACTTTGGACACAACTCGTTTCCGCAAAGAACTGTCTCAACGTTTAGCGATTGATCCACGCAATGTTCACGGCTATATTATTGGCGAACACGGGGATTCTGAAGTGGCTGTCTGGTCTCATACCATGATTGGAACAAAACCTATTTTAGAAATTGTGGATACGACAGAGCGCTTAACTAGTGACGATTTACCAATCATTTCTGATAAAGTGAAAAATACAGCTTATGAAATTATCGATCGCAAACAAGCGACCTATTATGGGATTGGTATGAGTACTGCACGCATTGTTAAAGCCATTTTAAATAATGAACAAGCTATTTTACCTGTCTCAGCTTACTTAGATGGGCAATATGGGCAACAAGATGTATTTACAGGGATTCCTGCAGTCGTTGGCAATCAAGGTGTGACTGACATTATTGAATTGAATCTGAATGCTGCTGAAAAAGAACTCTTCCAAAAATCAGTGACACAATTAAAACAAGTGATGGCATCGTTACAACCGAACGCTTAGTAATTTTTAACTAAAAATAACACTTCAACTAAATTATTCTCTACCAAAATAGATTCTAATTCCCCTTTATCGTTCTTTTTGGTACCATGAAAGAAGAACTTCAACTAAAGCAGAAATTAGGAGGACAAAAAATGGTAATCCAAGGAGATACGTTAGAAAATAGCGCACGTCGTTTATTGCAAGAACGTGGCGTAACAATGAATGATTTAGCTGAACTTGTGTTATTTTTACAAAAAGATTATATTGATAATTTAACATTAGATACTTGTTTAGAAAGTGTTGATGCCGTGTTAACAAAGCGTGAAGTACACAACGCGATTATTACAGGTGTCCAACTGGATATTCTGGCGGAAGAAAACAAGCTACTTTCACCGTTACAAGAAATTTTAACGGAAGATGAAGGGCTTTATGGCATTGATGAAATTATGGCGCTCTCCATTGTAAATGTTTATGGATCTATCGGTTTTACGAACTATGGGTATATCGACAAGGTAAAACCAGGCATTTTAAAAGAGTTAAATGCGCATGATGGCGAACATGTCCACACATTCTTGGATGATATCGTGGGCGCAATTGCGGCTGCGGCTGCCAGTCGGTTGGCTCACTCACAACCAGATTTAAGTGATATTACTAAATAAAAAACTTGCCTCTTCTCATAAAAATGAAGAGGCAAGTTTTTTATTTAGTTTTATTTGCTGGACTTCTCACAAGCTTTCTACTTAACAGTAATTATTTGCCGTGTTATGTTACAGTCAAGAATAAACAGCTAAAGGAGGTTATCTAGAAATGAAAAAGTTTTTACGCGTATTTTTAATTTTTATTGGGGTATTTTTTCTTGCAAGTTGCGGTTCAAAAATAGAGACAAAAACCTTTGTAGGTTCGCCACAAGATGGGATTGATTCCACCTTAACCTATACGTACCAAGGAGATAAAGTCTTAACGCAAACGGCTAAAAACATTGTTTCTTATGACAAGTTGGGGATTACAAAAGAAGAGGCAAAAACAGCGTTGGAACCCGTTTCTAAACAATATGAGGACATCAAAGGGCTTGATTACAAACTGACCTATGAGGACAAACAAGCCATCGAAAAATTGACGATTAATTATGAAAAACTTGATTATGATAAAGCCAAAAAAGTGGATGGTATCCAGATTGATGGCGATTCTTCTAAGGGAATCAGCATGAAGAAAAGCCAAGAATTGGTGGAGTCACAAGGTTATACAGAACAAAAATAATAAAAGAAAGCGTGCGACAATGGGCATTGTCGCACGCTTTCTTTTTATTAATTACATTGATGTTGCCATCTTCACTGCTTGAATTGGGTCAAAATGATGAACAGAGTAAACGACTGTACCGGCTTGCCAAACTACTGAGTTGCGATTATAGTCAGTGGTTCCTGCCACGTTCAGTGTGATTTGACCAACGGTATTCGGTGCTGGTAATGTTTCTTGTTCCAAAATATTGACAACATTTTTCGCTAAATCATCAGGCGATTCACCATTGATATTTGAGGCCCGTACGACTAAACTCCAATTGCCTTCTTGCCAAGATAAGTAACTAGAACCTGCCGCCCCTTGTTTATAACCAGTGATATTGTAACCTAAATCTACTGGTTGACCGCCATTGTCAATGATTTGGTTCACTGCATTTTTTGCTTCGGCATCAGAGCCATATGTTTTTTTCTCAAAAGAACTAATTGGCGTTAACTGATTAACACGTGCATCATTCACTGGAATCGCTTCTTTTTCTGCATAATATAAAACACGGAAATTGTTTTGATCTGCTTGTGATGTTGTCGCTGCAGTTAAAAAGTTATTCGTTTGACTCGTTAAAATTGCCTGCGGTAAGCCTTGACCAGGAAACATGTTTGCTAGCTGGTTAAGCACTTGGTTGGCTTGGTCATCTGGATTCGCATTTTTCGCTGGTGATTGCTTCTCTGCTGAGCCATTATTTGCCGCTTCCTTCGTAGAAGAAGCTGTTGCTTTCGAATCAGCTGTTGTTGTTCCTGACGGTTTCGCATCACTAGATTTTGTTGCTGCTTTGCTACTTGATTCTTTTGTAGCAGATGCTTTTGTACTCTCGACTGTGGTACTTTCCGCAGCACTGGAACGACTATCCGTATTTTCTGTACTTTTTCCGCCGCCACATGCTGCTAAAGCAAGGGTTAAAAGAAAAGCACTAGAAATAAGCCCTATCTTTTTCATAAGAATTCCTCCTTGTTTTCCCTACCCTTATTGTACCTTAATCATGTGTATCCGTCACTTGTTTGTGTTTCGTTCTAGTTGGTTTAAATAACAGAAAGTGGACGGTAGGATTCGAACCTACACCTCAACATTGAGCAAGAATAAACTACTGTTAGTCTCTATGAGTTTAACACCACGTTCATCCACCTATTTGATTGATCCTTTGTATCATAACTTAGAATAATTAAATTGCCTTTAAGGAGCTTCAAAGATTATATGAAGAATTGTAAAAAATCTGTGACGAAAAAACGATTGAACCAATCAGTAGATACACTGAGGTTCAATCGTAACCAATTGTTTAATTATCTGAAAAAACTCACAATTCAACGTTAGTCCCTGGTGCTTTTTTGTTTTCCCCTTGTTGTTTTTTTAAGAATATCCCCAAAATGACGGTGATAATGGGACAAAGCAATGGGAAAAAGGCATATGGTAAGTATTCTAGTGCACCAACTTTTAACGTTCCCATAATGAAGGTACCACTAACTCCCCAAGGAATTAACGAGTTGACTGCCGCCCCAGCATCTGCCAAAGTACGAGTTAAATATTTTTTATCAATACCTAAACGAGTAAATGAGGATTTAAATGTTTCCCCTGGTAAAATAATTGACAAATATTGTTCGCCAACTAGTAAGTTAATTCCCACAGAACTTAAGGCAGTTAAAGCGATTAATTTGGCTGGATTATTCACATAACCTTTAATTTTATCAATTAAAGTAGCCACGATGTTAAACTTAATCAACAAACCGCCTAAACCTAATGCCAAAATAATCAACGCAGCAGAACCTAACATGCTTTCAATCCCACCACGAGATAAAAGTGTATCAATACTTTGATCCCCTGTATCTGCCACATAACCACTCATTAAGATGGTAGAAACTTTCGCTAAACTTAGGTGATGATCATTTATAAAAGCTAAGATGACCGCCACTGTAGAGCCGACTAGTAACGTTGGAATAGCCGGTACCTTTTTCCAAGCGAATAAGAATAAAACCGCTACTGGCAACAATGTTATCGGTGAAATCCAGAATCCTTGATGTAACGTTTGGACCATTGCATCAACCGATTGTAAATCCGCCGAACCAGATTGATGCCCCAAGAAGATATAGCCGACAATCGAAATAATAAACGCCGGAATAACAGTGTACATCATGTTTAGTATATGTTCAAAAAGGTTCACGCCACCAATTCCAGCAGCTAAGTTTGTTGTATCAGATAACGGTGAAATGTTGTTCCCCAAAAAGGCACCTGAAACAACTGCACCAGCTGTCATCGCATTGTCGAATCCAAGAATATGTCCAATACCTAGAAAGGCAATCCCCATAGTTGAAACAGTCGTAAAGGAGCTCCCTACCGTCACACCAACTAGTGCACAGACCACAAAAACGGTTGGTAAGAAGAACTTCACTGAGATAATTTTAAAACCATAGACCATAATTGTTGGAATCGTCCCAGATAAAATCCAAGTAGCAACTAAGACACCTATCAGCAAGAAAATAATAATCGGAATGATCCCTGGTTTAATCCCTTCCACAATGCCCTCGTGGATCTCATCCCAAGAAAATCCTTTCCATTTGCCATAAAGCAACAACAACATGAATACAAAAAGAATCGGTATGTGAGGGGTTAATTTTTGACCAATAATTAAGTACCCGAGAATCGCTAACAAGGCAATCAAAATGCCTAAACTTTCAGCGAACGAAACAGTGGGTTTCGTTGATTTCATATGAAAACCTCCTTTTATGGAAAGCGAAAACTGAAGCAATAATCGAACTTGCTTCAGTTTCCAAACGACAATTTACTATAGTCATCAGGTGAAGAGGCACTCAGCAAAATAATTGCTAGCCTTTTTATTCACCTAAATCTTCTTTTACTTCCGTTGCCCAACTTGCTTTTTTAAAGCGATTAATGATTAACGGAATCACAAACATGACAATAGTGATTAATGCAACTAAGACTGCATCAGTCACGGTTGTTGTACCTAATGTGGCGAAAATAACAATGATAACACTAAAAATTAACATTGCTGCCACTAAATAAGCTAAGCCATTACCTTTTTTACCAATTCGGTAAGGACGTAGTGTATCTGGTTGAGATTTACGTAATTTAATTAGGGAAATCGCAATCAATACATACACAATACTATAAATAATTGTTGTTGCATTTGTTAAAGTTAAGAATACAGCGTTGACATCATCCATTACCCCATAAAGTAAAGCGAATAATGAGATAACCACAGATTGTGTTAACACAACGTTACGAGAAACGCCATATTTATTTTCGCGATGGAAACCAAATTTTGGTGGCAATAAGCCATCACGAGCAACTTGAATAATTGTTTTTGATGGTCCAGTAACCCAAGCAGATAATTGTAATAACACGCCTAAGAAGACCATGAAACTAAAGATATTACCAATAATTGTTGGTAAACCTAAAACGTCACAATAAAGCAAAATTGGTTGTGTAATGTTAGACAATTCCATTTTGCCATTTGGAACAATATTAGCAACAAACATTGCATTAATAACGTTTAATAAAACTAAACCAATTAATGAAATGAAAACGCCTTTTGTATAATTTTTTGTTGCATCTTTCAAACGAGGAATATAAACAGAAGACATTTCAATCCCAACAAAGATAAACGCAATCCCTGCTAGATATTTAAATGTGTCCATATTTTCTAAGTTTGGTAAAACTTTTGACCAAGAGAAGGCACCTAAATAGCCGCCAGGTGTTAAGCCTACTTTAATCATTGAAAGAAGACCTAAAACAAACATAACTAATACTGGGATGTAAACACCTAGCCAAACACCAATATTTCCGCCAACTTTCGCCATGTCAAATTTCAAGTTCAAGATTGTAATAATCCAGTAAATCACTAAGATACAACCTAATACGAACCAATGATTTTCACCTAAGTGAACATTACCAAATGTATTACCTAGCAAAGGGCCTAATGTAGAAGCAACCATTACCATTCCTGGGAACATTTGCACCCATAGTAACCAAGCGACAACAAAACCCCATTTGCTACCTAAGGCAGTTTTAACCCAAAGTTGAGGGCCACCTTCTTGAGGAAGCATCGTAGATAATTCACCAGATATCAATGCGATTGGACCAGCAAAGAATAAGACCGCGAAAATTGTGTAAGAAATTAATGTCCAACCAACAGCAGCAAGTGTTGGGATACTACGTACAGTTGCACACAATGCCATTGTTAAACCGATAAAAGTACCTAATTCAATTTTTTTAACTTGTTGTTTATCCAATTTTGTACACTCCTTATAAGATTTTGGATAAGGAGCATGAATGACTGTTATACGCTGAGTAAAACAGTCATTCGACTGCCTCTTACCCAGACAAAGAATTGGTTAAGAGGTTAGCCGTCTGGTTGATTTATCTATTGAATAAATCAACCAGACCAACGTTCCCTCGTTCGGTTACCATTTCTTTTTTCCGTTTAAGATTCAATTATTTTACGTCGTAAATTTGTTCTAATTTTTCTTGTAAAGCAGCTTGAATCTTAGGAGCGTAAACATCAAATTCTTCTTTATCGTTCATGTATGGAGTCATTACAGCAGCACGTAACACAGTTACTTTACCTGCACGGTTCCATTCTTCGTCACTAAATCCTAAGCTGTTTACAAATTTTAATGGGCTGTTGCCATAATCTGGAATAGCAAAGTCAGTATGTGAAGTAATGAATTCGTTGTTGTAAATATTTCCTTTAACGTATGATGCATAGTCATATACATCATGGTTTAATTTGTTCATTGCTACTAAATCATCGTTGCCTTTTTCTTTAAACACATAGTCAACCATGTTGAAGTCTGGATGAGTTAATGTGTGGACTTCGATTTCTTTGTCGCCAACTTTGAATGTTAAATCATTCAAGAAGTTATAGAAATGATGTGATCCTTCAATTGAAGCACCAATTAATTTACCATAACCTGCAACGTTTAAAGGTAAAACGTGATGTGCAGCCCATACAGAAGCAGCTGTTGCACCAGCTTTTGAACCTTCAAGGATATAAGCACCTAGTAACGCAGGAATATCGGCACCTTTTTCAAATACGTAAGTTGCGAAGTAAGAAATAACGTCGCGCATACGGATATCTTGGATAACGATACCACCAGCTGAATAAGGGATATAACCCATTTTATGAGGGTCAATTGTTACTGATTCTGCTAATTCGATTGCTTTATATGCATCATACACTTCTCTTGAAATGTGTTCTTTTTTCTCTTTGAAGACACCGTATTCTTCGTGAACATCTTGTAAATCTTCGTAAGGGATGAAGTTGTTGTCTTCGTCTAAGAAGATGGCACGTCCATAACCACCATAAGCAGCATCAACGTGTACATAATAGTAAATACCGTCTTTCATTAATTCATCGCGTAAAGCAATAATTTTATCGATTGAGTCAACGGCACCTTCTTCAGTAGAACCAACTACACCGACAACACCTAGCACTGGAATTTGTTCTTCTGCTAAGCCACGAACGATTTTTTCTAATTCGTTGATATCCATACGGTAGTTATGGTCAACTGGTACTGGGATAACTTGATCTAAACCGATACCGATAATATCAGCAGCTTTTAACCAAGAATAGTGTTTAGTTTGTGGGACTAACCATTTACCGATTGCTTGTAAATGTTTACCTGAACGAGCTGAATGAGCTTTGATTTCATCAATTTCATCTTCAGCTGATTCTAATAAGTCCATAATTTCTTTTGTTGGCATGTTCAATAGTTCCCAATCTGATTTGCCAGCAACTAATTCTGGTTTTACTTCTTTCATAGCAAATGGTAATGATTTAATGTTACGGGCATACCATAAGCCTTCTAAGTTAGCTAAAGAACCATCAGCAACGATGTGTCCCCAACCATTTTTGTAGCTCATTAAGTGAGCAAATTCATGTCCTACTTCTTCTTCCATTTGAGAAGTTGCTGGAGAAGATTCATAGGCAACGTTGTTCCCGTTCCATAGCATTGCAAAGTTGTAAGCTAATAGAGAAGGCATTAATGTTTCTGAGTTCATATGTCCCCAATATCTACCTGCTGTATGCCATGGAACTGAATGTGTACGCATGCGAGAAGAGATTTCATTCAATACATCTTTCATATGGTTGACAGTTTTTTCGTAGCTTTCAGATGTGCGTTCTTGAGAAGAGATAACTGGCATGTCTTGTGGCATGTAGTTTTGACGCCATCCTAAATGTTCATCTACTAAGTCGATCAACAAGTCTTTATATAATTGTCCGTTTTCGGCTTTGTCCCCAATGAATAGTGCATTAAGGTTCATTTCGCCTTTTGCTAATTTTTCGTTTTTCATACGAAAATTCCTCCTTACAAATTTTAATGAATTAGATTTTGCATTCACAACTTACACCCAAACGGCTAAAGTGTAAAGAAGAAAAATAACAATGGTTATCATAGCTCTTTAATTTTATAATTTTTTCACAAGGTGTCTTGTCAGAACCATTATATAAAAAAATAAGAGTGGGATTGTGTGTACAATCCCACTCTTATTAGGTGTATTAACGGTTTCACCACTACCTGTAAGGAGAAATAGAATTTTAACTTTGATCAAATAATCACACGTCTTCTCTTCGTGAAATTATTATCAATTTCTAATCCATTACTTTTGCTAAAAAGTAATTTTTCTTCCCTTTCCGTACAACAACGAATTTTCCATCGAAATGTTGTGTTGGATCGACTGCAAAATCTAAATCGGTAACTCGGTCACCGTTAATACTTATAGCTCCTCCGCTCACATCTTCGCGAGCTTGACGTTTTGATGGTTCGATTTCTGTGTCAACTAACCAATCTACAATGTTTTTAGCATCTTTGGTAATTTCAACAGTTGGCACATGTTCTAACCCTTGCTCGATTTCCTCAATCGTTAAGTCTTTAATATTGCCTGAGAAAAGAGCTTCTGAAATTTTTTGCGCTTCTTCTAATGCTGCATCATCGTGAACAAATCGTGTCACTTCTTCAGCTAAGCGTCTTTGTGCTTCACGTTTACCTGGTTCTTTTTCAACTTTTTCAGCTAACGCATCGATTTCTTCTTTATCTAAGAAAGTAAAGAATTTCAAGTATTTGATGACATCACGATCATCTTGGTTTAACCAGAATTGGTAGAATTCAAATGGTGAGGTTTTCTTAGGATCTAACCAGATAGCGCCACCCGCTGTTTTCCCAAATTTTGTACCATCTGCTTTTAGCATTAAAGGAATGGTTAACCCGAATACTTTGGCTTCTGGTCCTTCTTTTTTACGAATCAAATCTAATCCTGCAGTGATATTGCCCCATTGATCAGCGCCACCAATTTGCAATTGAATATTATGTTTTTTATGCAATGTGTAAAAGTCAATTGATTGAAGAATTTGGTATGTGAATTCTGTAAAGGAAATGCCACTTTCTAAACGACTAGCGACAATGTCTTTTGCCAACATCGTGTTGACATTAAAGTTTTTCCCGTAATCTCTTAAAAAATCTAATAAAGATAGTTCTGATAACCAATCGTAGTTGTTCACCATTGTTACCTCAGCATCTTTACCAAATAATTTTTTCATTTGGTTTGAAAGACTGTCCACATTATGTTGCACAGCTTCCATCGTTTGTAAAACACGTTCAGTTGTTCGTCCACTTGGGTCACCAATTGTTCCAGTTCCGCCACCAATTAAAATGTATGGGTGATGACCTGCTAATTGGAATCGTTTCATCATCATAAAAGGAATTAAATGTCCAATATGCATGCTATCTCCAGTTGGATCGACACCGCAATATAGCGAAATGCTCGTATTTTCTGTAAGTTCTCTTAGTCCTTCTTCGTTTGTTTGTTGATTGATTGCATCACGCCATGCTAGCTCGTCAATGATATTCATGTTATCACCCTCCATATTTATAATTATCTCTTTATAGGAAATCGTTCATTTAACGAAATAAACGATTAACACACTTGTTTTTACACGATATCCCGTGTTTATTTCTATGTATACACGGGTTCACGAAATTTTCTTTGGTCTGCCACGTATTCAAAAAAAGAATACAAAAAATCCCTAAGCCGTCGAAACGACTTAGGGACGAATTTCTCGTGGTACCACCCAAATTTATACATAGTTTAGTTTATTTAAAATACTATATACCTCTTAACAAATAACGCTGTTACCCGTGCCCTGTAGGCAGAAGCTCAAGAATGTAATTCGATAAATAACGTGTACTAGTTTCCAGCGCCACTAGCTTTCTGTAACAGTGGTTATTTCTCTACTGCTTTTCTGTCATTGCTTTGTATTTAACTTGTACATGTAGCATATTCCTTTTCGTTTTTTTTGTCAACACTCTTTGCTTAATTTTTTTTACTTTTACAAAAGACGCCCCTTTTTCACAAAAATAAAATAACGAATCCACAATAATATTTATTTGTTTTAACAACAACTACAGATAAAAAAATAACGAAAAAATTTAAAAAATATTCTTTAAATTTTTTTTGACTTTTTTTGTGATTTTCTATACTTTTATAAAATTCCCGAAGAAAAATGACGAACTTCGGATCAGAAGTTCGTCATTTTGTGAAAAACAGTTTTAAAGAATTGGTGAAAATAATCGTGAAATTTGTTGTTTAAAAATCAACCATTTTGACATGTCGCGAACAACTTCTGGAGTCATTGTTGTACATTTTTTTCGATCTTCTAAGAAAATTGCTTCTAATTGATCAATGATTTTTTTATCATATAACACAGCATTTGCTTCAAAGTTTAATTTGTAACTTCGGATATCTTGATTGGCTGAACCAACTGTGCAGACTTCATCATCCATAATCATTGTTTTCGCATGTAAGAAACCACCGTTATAAATTAAAATTTCAATATTTTCTTTCATCAATAAGCGGCCGTAATACTGTGTTGCTCGATAAATAAACGGATGGTCGGGCTTATCTGGAATCATAATTTTAACATCTACTCCTGAAGCCGCAGCAACCTTTAAAGCAGCCAAGACACTGTCATCAGGAACTAAATACGGCGTTTGAATCCAGACTCTTTTCTTGGCAGAAGTAATCAATTTAATAAAGGCCAATTTAATTTGTTCACGGTCACTGTTAGGACCACTGGCAATCATCTGAATGGATGTATTTGCCTCTGGCACCAATGCTTCAAGTTTAAAGAAATAATCCAATTGATACGCCACACGATTTTTCTCGGGGGAAGAGACGTTCCAATCCATTAAAAAACGCATTTGCAGTAATGAGGCTGCTGGCCCTTGAATCCGTAAATGTGTATCCCGCCAATAGCCAAACTTTTTAGTCGTTCCGGCATATTGATCGGCAACATTAAAGCCGCCAATGTAGCCTACTTTTCCGTCAATAACAACAATTTTCCGGTGATCATGATAATTCAAACGAAACTTCAAAAGTGCTTTTTGAGAAGTAATAAACGTTTGGACAAAACCGCCGTTTTTTTTCAATTCATTCAAATGATGAACCTTGGTACCCTTTGAGCCAAAGGCATCGTAAAGCAACCGCACTTCAACCCCTTCAGCCGCCTTTTCTTCTAATAAGTTCAAAATTTTGGTACCGATATGATCCGTTACAAAGGCATAATATTCAATATGAATGGAGTGCTGAGCTTTTTTTATGTCTGCCATCAACGCATTGAATTTTTCCGTACCATCCGTAAAAATTTCAACATCATTTTTCTTAGTCAGAGGCATCCTATTTAACGAGGAAAAAAAGTCTGTAAACTGTTGTTGCTCCTCCGTCGGCATCTTTTGACTATAAAGTTCAAAACTTTCTTCTTGGAAATTCTGAAAATTCTCTAATTCCCGCAAATCACTTTGTTGCAAATAAAATTTCTTTTTGTCGGTTAAACCGCGACCAAAGAATAAATATAAGAAAAAACCAAAAACGGGTAGAGCAATCAGTACGAGTAGCCATGCCCAAATTGCTGCTACATCTCGAGGTTTTAACAAAATGGTAATTCCCGCAATAATTGCATTAATAAAATAAATAACTGTTAAGACGCTAAGAATCAATTGTCTTCCTCCTTTATTTGTTACGTTTTAGTATACCATCAATTACGGATTTGGAATATCTTTTCTTTAGCGACTTCTGTCTCAAAAAATAAAAAGAGCCCCCATTCTAGTTAGTGATACTAGAATGAGGGGGTCTTTTTGATGTTTGTTTGAAAGTCTTTTAACTTAATTTCGTGTAAATGGACCTTTAGGAGCAATCAATTCTAAATTTGTACCATCTGGATCGGTAAAGTAAGCGACACCTGTACCAAAACCGCTCTTCAAGCCATCTTCTTCTTGGAATGTAATCGGCTCTCCATCAGGTTCTACGCCAATCGCTCTTAAACGTGCAACAGCTGCATCAATATCTTCCACTTCGAAACACATATGCATTGCACTAATTTGTTCGTTGGAATAAGAAGCTTTTTCTGATTTTGGTTTAACATATTCTAATAAATCAATATTGATGTTTTCTAGATGCACATTGGCATACTTGATTAATGTATCATCTAACCCTTGTGTTTGGGCCATCCGTTTTCCACCAATTTCATCACGATTTGCGATTTTTGTTCCTGTTAATGCTTCATAAAACTTTACTGATTCATCCAAATTACTGACTGTAATCCCCACGTGGTTGACTACTGAAAAACCTTTAACTGCTTCACTCATTGTATCTCCTCCTAGTTAATTTTTAGAAATCAAACGTGTCTGGATCTGGTCCCACACGTAACGATTCATTCAATTGGTTAATTTGTGCCATTTCTTCTGCACTTAGTTCAAAATCAAAGACCGCTGCATTGCTAATCATCCGTTCTTTGTGGACAGATTTCACGGCTAATAAGATATCTTGTTGAATATCCCAACGTAAAATCACTTGGGCTGCTGATTTATTATGGTTCTCAGCAATCGCCAAAATGGTTTCATTCGATAATAATTGGCCTTGCATCAATGGTGACCAAGCTTGGACTTTGATATCATGTTTTTCACAGAAATCACGCACTTCTTTTTGATCCAATTTTGGATGTAGTTCCACTTGGTTAATTACCGGAACAACTTTTGCATAAGAAAGTAAATCTTCTAAATGATGAACTTGGAAGTTGCTGACACCAATTGCTTTCACTTTTCCTTCAGCATATAAAGTTTCTAAAGCTTGCCATGATTCTTTGTAAGAATTATTTCCTGGCCAATGAATTAAATACAAATCTAAATAATCTAAACCTAAACGTTCCAAACTATCATTGAAAGCTTGAATTGTTTCATCATAGGAAATATGCGCGTTCCAAACTTTCGAGGTAACAAATAAGTCCTCACGGTTCAAACCAGTTGCCGCTAAGCCTGCTTTAATTCCCGCTCCTGTGCCAGATTCATTGCCATAGATTTGCGCTGTATCGATTAAACGATAACCATTGATAATCCCTTCTTCGACCACTTTTGCTGTCTCTTCGTCTGGTATTTGAAATACCCCGAGACCCATTCCTGGAATTTTAGTGCCGTTGTTTAATGTTACTGTATCTGCTAGTGATGTAATCATTTGATTCGCTCCTTTAACGTTTTCTGATATCATCATATACCGTGCCGTACATGCTGTATAGTACGTACTTTTTCGTTTCATAGGAACCAAAAAGTGCGCTTTTTGGTAAATTCGCTTTTTTAGCCTGAAATTTTTTTAACTTTTTTTATTACCTGAACTGCCAGAAACAAAATATACTAGTTTTTTATTAGTTTTTCAGGTATCAGCAATAAAGTTACTAACTGATTTTGGTAGCTTTGCCCATTTTTTAGCTTCAATGAAGTTCCATTGATTAATTTTTCATATAGCTAAAATCTAGCCTTACTCCGAGGAACTTGCCATAGGCTTCTTTTAATGTCCAAAAAAAGAAGAATCTTTCAGTTTCGCTAACTAGGAAGCTATAATTGCTAAAAATGACTTTGTTTTTAAAAATAAAAAAAGAAGTTACTACATTAGTACAATTTAAAGTTGTAATTCTCTGAATATCTACTTCTAACAGATAATCTGAAATTACAATAATAAATTTGTTATAAGAATACAACACACTAAATTCTGTTTATTCCAACAAAATTTATTATTGAAGGCGTACATTTATAATACCCAGTTCAATTGCTTTAACAACTGAAGCAATTGCAGAATTTGTTTCTAACTTTTCATTGATGGAATAAACATAGTTACGAAGAGTTCGGTCAGTAATATTCATTTTGGAAGCTATTGCTGATTGTTTTACTCCTTGCGATAAAATTCTTAATACTTCTTTTTCTCGAGGAGTAATTAGGTTATGCTTTAAATCATGTCTACTTGTTTGAGGAAATATTTTTTTGTCTTCATAGCTTATTTTTTTCAAATTCTCAATCAAAGAGTCAACCGCTATATGTTTGTCTAAAAAGCCATTAGCTCCGATACCAATTGCTTTATCTCTATACTCTGCTAAATCAAACCCAGATAAAAAAACTAATTTTGTTTTTGTTTTTCTCAACACTTCTTCTCCCAATTCCAAGCCATTGAACATACCCATGTGAATATCCATCAAAATTATCGATGGTCGATATGTTTCAATCATTTCAAAAACCGTGATTGGATCTGAAATATATCTAAACTCTTTAACATCTGCATAGTTTTTTAAAGTCATCTCGAGACTTTTCCCAATCAATTTATGGTCATCAACTAGTAATATTTTCATATTGCTCTCCCTTCATACAAGGAATAGTGACCCAAACTTTCGTACCGCTATTTGGACCTGGTAAAGACAACATCTTAAATGAACCATTCAACCAATTAATGTCATTTTTTATCGAAAGTAGGCCGATGTGATCATTCGTCTGAATTAACGATTTTTCAAACTCTAAAATATTGCCAACCCCTACTCCGTCGTCTTCTACTATCAACTGAATCTCAGCGTTGTCTATTTCAACTGTTACTTTTCCTATTTCAGCATCTGCATGTTTTCCAATATTTTCATTTAACTCTTTCACGATCCGATATAGTGGAGCGATAACATGCTGTGGTATTATTTCCTCAATACTATAATCCAATGTAAACTCTGTCTTCGGGTATTTTTTGTTAAAATCATCAATTAATATTTGTAAGTTTTCTTTAAAAGTAAGATGATAAAGCGTTGATGGATACGTGTTAAAGATTTCAGAACGTATAGAACTAACTAATTTTGAAAACTCCTCATTAATTAAATCCGTAATCATGACATCTCCTGACAAATTTGATATTAAAGTATGGAGTCCAATAACAGACTGGAGTATGTTATCGTGAAGATAATTAGCGTAATTTTTCTTCTCAATCTCCATACTATTAAACAGCTTGATTCTTAACAATTGACAGACCTCTATTGGATCTTTCACATAACTTTTGCTATGTAAGTGAAGTAATCTTACGGTAATTATCAAGGTTCCATGTTGTTCTACAGTTTTATGTATAGATTTCAAATCAATATCATTGTCATTGTTTTCAAAGAAAATCCAAACTGTATATCCAGAGATTATTATGGGTATACAGGTATATTCTTTTTTTCGAAACTTAATTTTTTGTTTTTGTTTTTTTAGTGAATGAATCTCTTTTTTTAGTGAATTAAAAACTGTTTCGCCTTTTTGACATAGTAAATAACACTCTTCTTTTGATTCAACAAATACAGCTAGTCTTTGGCTCGCAGTTAATTCTTCTAATTTATCGAGCAATAATTCAGATACATTATTGAGAAATTGCGAGTATGTAACTTGATCTAGTACTTCTAACTTTTCGTTATTTAAATTCCTAAAATTATTTTTTAATTGTTTTACTTTATTTGAACGTATTGCATTTATTGATAGATGAGTCAAATAACATACTAGGGCGAAAAGAATAGTCAAAATGAAACTTTTCCAGAGAACAATACCAATTACTTCTAGAATTAAGAAGAAAACTGCACTATATACTAAGACACAAAACGCTAACAGAAATTTTTCAGATAATATAATTTCTCTTTCTTTAACGAGAATATAAACTACACCAGTTGGTAAAATAGTAACTAGTATGGTAGTTTTATCCCAATCATAAAAAGATAACTCTGGGAAAAGCAGGCATATAAAATAAAATAAGATAAGTAGTACAAAAGAGAGTAGTAATGAAGTAATCAAAACTTTATATTTTAGTGCACTAAAAAAAAATTTTTTTTCTTTAATAATTGTTAAAGAATTGACAGTAATTGACGAAATCATTAACAAGATCAAAGTAGGTCCTACATAAAAATCAAGTAAAAGAGCCAAATAGCTGTATAGTGAAACACAACATAGAAGAATACGATTTTTATTAAGTTTTTTCTTATCATCTATATGTATAAAGGAATACAAAAACTGATAAAGGGTTAATGGATGGCAACATAAAAGAAATAGTCCTACTAGCTTTAGAACCCATATATCCGAGTAAACCAATAACACTGTCCAACCCAAATAGAAATTTAATGAAAAAAACGCTAATGAATATAGTTTTTCGGGGAGCTTTATATAGACAAAACTTCCTAAAAAAATGATATATATACTGCACAATAAACTTAGGAAGCTCATTTCTTTTTCCATAAATGCTGAGTAAATAACAATATATGATATGGTAACCAACCATTTCAAACCAATTCCAACTTTCTTTCGCTTATCCACCAAGTACTTTCTCCTCGTAATATATATTTTGATAGAATGCTTATCCCTTCATTCTATCTTATGGGCTATCCCCCAATTTTTTTAATAAAAATAACGGTTTTTACTTAGATACTGTGTAAGATTCCTGAATAATAAGTCTTAGAAAAAACTTACGAGAAGATGTTAGCTCTCCTTGCAGCTAGTCTGTAATATAAAGTTTGCCTAGATCATTGGTATAGCCTCCAACAAATTAGCTGAGTCCACCTCTAGTAGAGATTAGGCGGCTAGCCTAATGAGAGAAACTCAATGAATTCGAGCAAAGCTGTCGTTAAGCAACGAAATTTCGAGGTATCTTACAGTACCTATGCACATTCCGAGTAAATAATGATAAGATCCTTTCACAGCAAACTTTTTGTCGGTTTAGATGTTAGTTCCGAGAAATTAGATGTTCGCTTTATGATAGACAATCCAACATTCCCTGTGCCAAAAGAAGTATCATTTGAAAATAATTAAATTGGCGAAATCCCGAAGAAATTGCGAGAGATATTTTGACCCATTTGTAGTTCTTATCGTTTAGGATAGGTTTATCAGGACTCGTAGACCTTGGCTTAAGTGTTTTTTAGCAAAAAAATACAAAGTCTAGATAAACTAATTAGGTATTTGTACAAAACCATTGATGATTTAGTCGTTATATTCCCTGAATATCAATATTTAACCAGCATTCCATGAAGCAATCCTTTTTATATTGCTGATTTACTCCCTGAAATTGATTCTTTAACCGTTTTTCCGATAAAACCAAGTTAGCGAAATATGCTGGTTTTTATTAACGACTAAATCAATTAAGTAACTCTGAATACGGAAACACACCTATAGTCAAACAAGTTACTCGTTATCTCCACCATTAATTAGTTAAGTCTAACC
Source organism: Enterococcus sp. DIV1368f (assembly GCF_051712245.1). NCBI lineage: Bacteria > Bacillati > Bacillota > Bacilli > Lactobacillales > Enterococcaceae > Enterococcus > Enterococcus sp. DIV1368f. The sequence continues at coordinate 415,701 of NZ_JBIOON010000001.1, read as the reverse complement.
AAGTCCATGGAGAGATTTGATCCTAAACGCAATATGTATTATAAGAAAAACTACAAGAAAATAATCGGATATAACATATTTTTTAAGTACTTAGCATATTGACCAATCTTCTACACCAAAAAACGCTTACATCAAATTATAATAACATTCTCTACTTCAACTAAGATAATTATTCTTACTTGAAGTAGAGATCAGACCGAACTTATTCAAAAATCATCATCCTAATATCTAAGTGATAAAAGTAGTGCACCTGAAAAAATGACCAGAATTTCACTAACATTCTGCGAGCTAAATCATAAAACAGGAATACATAGTACATTAAGTTCTACTATTATTCTATTTCTAATTCATCTGAGCAATTCAATCTAAGTCTTATTTATACTATACATATTAACACACACTGCCGCTCATTACTAATTAATTTAATACTAATTAGTTGACAAATAATCTTTTTTAGTTTTATGTCTAAAGAATAGATAAAACTTTGACAAGACTATTCGTCTATTATTTTTCTATAACTTCATTTTTTTTATTTAAAAAGACAATATTAAAAGGGCCAAGAAGAACACTCCTAAGCCCTCGCAAAAATTCAAATTTCTAGCAACAAGTTACTAAACCTTTATTTGGTGTAATAACTTCTTCAATACTGTCCAAATCTTCGAAATCAAAATCATGTAAAAACATTTTTTATTCCTACTTCCTTCTTTTTTTGATATCTCATAAAAAATTAAAATATCCTAAGTTATGATTTGTCCTTCTTCCAATTTAAAAACTTGATCACAGAATCGCTCTACAGATTCATCATGTGTTACAATAATGAAAACCTTGTTTTCCATAAATGGAAGCGTTCGAATCAGTTTCAAGAATGCATCTGTATTTTTTTTATCTAAATTTCCAGTAGGTTCATCAGCCAAAATAATTTTAGGTTCCATTAGTAAACAACGGGCAATTGCCGTACGTTGTTGCTCACCACCAGAAATTTCATTTATATATTTTTCTTCAATCTTCTTAATTCCTAACCAATTGACTAGCTGTTCATAATTATCTGAATGATTTTCAATCTTTTCACCTTTTAAACGAAGCGAGAAAAGAATGTTTTCTTTTACATTTAAAAAGGGAATCAAATTAAAATCTTGGAAAATGAATCCAATATCATTAGTACGTAATTCAGCTAATTGATTACTATTAAATTCTGTGATGTTCTTATCCCCTATTTTCACTTCCCCTTTAGTAGGATGAATTAACCCACCAATAATGTTCAGCAAAGTAGATTTACCTGAGCCAGACGGTCCCACTAAAGCATAAATATTACCTTTATCTAGAGTAATTGTTATACCATTTAGAACTTGCTGAGAGTGCCCATTTATTCCGTATTCCTTTTCGATAGACTTTAGTTCAATCATATTTTCACCTCCCTATTCAGATTCTTACTTACTATTTTTTTCTTTTAAAATAACTCTAGAAATTAAAATAATCCCCAAGACAAGTATCAAATAGATAACAACTAATACTGAACATACTTGCAAGTAAGGAATATTAATGGCAGGTTTGAATACAATGACTTCTTCCATCATCTTAATCCCACCTTCAGCAAAAATAATTCCGAAAAGCCAACCTAAAACAACACCTAAAATATAGATAATAGACATTTCTATTAACATGCTGACTAGCAAAGCTTTTCTTTTCATCCCTATAATTAATAATCCTTTGTATATTCTTTGTCTAGAACTAATTGAAAGAATAAACATATTTAATATGATTGCTCCACTGAAAAAGATCAGCGCATAAATAAATGCTTCAATCATTTCAGTTTGTTTAATTGCTTGATTTTTGTATTTCTCTTTCAGATCACCAATGTTCATTAAGTCATAATTTTTAACAGATAAATACTTTGTGAATTCTTTTATTTCCTCATCACTCAGCCGATTCAAATAGATTGTGTTGTAAATTCCTTTAACACCCTTTCCAAATAAATACTCTGTTAAAGCAGATTTGGATGTAAACACTTGTTGTAGATCCAACGGCTGATAAAAATCTTTCGGACTAATTTTTATAGATTTGTCTTTATCAAAGGAATAATCTATGACTTGATTACGTTTAATCTTTGATTTTTCAGCTAATTGTGACGGAAATAATACATTCAAACTATCATTATTTAAATCAAAATCTTTAATATTAAACTCTTTTTCAATTTCTAGCACTTGAATATTTTTGAAGTTAGAAGAAACGCCTGTCAAAATCAAAGTGTTTTCATTATTTTCTTTTTCAATTTCCATACTTAAAGCAATCTCAAAAGCTGCATGTGGATATAAGTTCTGCAAATAAGCCTTAACTTTTTCTTCTTTAACCTCAGATAATTCATTCATCACAAGTATATGTTCAAATCTATAGGTCTCATCTACCTTTTGTACAACAGCTTCCTTGACAGAATGAAAAAAGGTCAACATTCCTACTAGAAGCATAACTGAAAAGGCCAATGTAGATATTAATGAGCTGATTCTTTTAATATTCCAGCAGTTTTCTTCCACAGCAACGAACAAAGAAAGTCGGTTAAAACGGAGCGACAAAAAACGAAGAGACGCCAAGGTCCCTGCTATTAACGGATCAAAAATCAAGATTAAACCTGTAAATAGTAAAATTATTTTCATAGTTGTGTATCCACTAACAATTGAAACAATCAAAAGGATAATACCTAAAGCTAACTTGATTCTAAATAAAAATTTTTCTTTAATAGTAGGTTGAGACTTAAACGTGCTGCCTTCTTTCTGTTTACTTTCTACTTCGATATTCATACTTTTTAGATTTTTTGAACCGCACCATATAAAAAATAAAATTGCAGAAACAATAACTAGTAGATAAATATAAATTGGAATATGTTCGACCTTCATGTCTTGATAATTAGACAAAAATACTCTTGAAAACACTATGCCTATGAAAAGTCCCATAACGGCTGTAACAGAACTTAGCAGAAAGCTTTCAATACTTAAAATCTGCTGAATTTTTTTGTATTTCATACCTAACTTATATAGCAGTTGGAATTCTTTCTTTCTCCCTTGAATAACAATCGAGTATGTATTATAAATAATAAATAAAGAAAAACCTACAAGAACTCCCGTCCCTAATTGTAAAAATAATTTCATATTTTTAAAGTCTTTTTTTAATAAATAGTCTGCTAACTCATTTTCAATTCTGTAGTTTATTGTATAAATAACTCCTAAAGAAAATGTCAATAGCAGCATTGTTACAAAAAATATCAATATGATGAAAAGAAACTTACTACTATTTTTTTTAAAATTTTCTCGAATATATATCCACATATTTCTCACGTCCTTCATAATGTCTTCAAAAAGATTTTAATGCTTTCTTAAAAGAAAGAAGTACTTGTATTAGACTTATAAATGCCATTACATAGACGAAAATGCTTAGTACTGTTGAACTAAATCCAAATACGTTTAGATAATTCAATGTTATACGTATAATAGAAAAAATCCCTGCAATACCAATAACATATGAAAGAATAAAATAAAGAAACAATCCAATCATTTTTTTGTTTTGAAATTTTTTTAAAATTGAGGTCTCTTTTTTTAGTACTCCTGCAAGAAGCAACAATAACTGCCATCTTGTCCCTTCACTACCATATATGATTGTAAAAATATGGTATCCATCACTCGTTGATAGCGGTAATAAACTACTAAAAAGATACCCTATATTAAGAAGAGCTATATAACCAAACCACCAATTATTTGTAATGATAAATAAGCATAATGAGAAAAATATCAGTATACAGTAGTCACATTTAAAGTTGAAAAATTTATCTGGCTTATGTAAGAATCCATTAGTTGAACTGGAAATTTAATAATAATTGGAAATCCAATTAACATTACAGCTATCAACAATAAATTTAAATAATATATGCCTTTAGCCACTCTCTCAATTCTTTTTTGAATAGCAAATAAAGGAATTTTAAATAGTTTCCGACTATTCAACTCAAACACGATATTACTTTGACTATTTGTATTTGGGTATGTACACAAATTATGCTTACTTAATATGGTTCTCATTTTTTCGTAGCTAATCGTACTATTTTCATGTAAAAATTCTTTTACTTCTTCAATTTTTTCTTTCTTAAGCAAAGCAATATGTACAATCGAAATTACATATTCTAGCAGACATAAATGTCAACGCAACAGTCCCTCTACCTGGAACTTTTTCTACAGCTACATCCGAACTATTTTCCTTTTTAAATTGCTCTTGATCACTATTTATTAAATACAGCTGATTCTGCATGCTTTTCCTCCTTATATATTACTACTCGCTTCATAAAATCATTTTAAATTTACAAATAATGAAATACCATGTATATAGTTTAAAGGAACAGGAATGTAAATTAAATAAGTAAAAGCGGAAAATTGTTATGACTCCATAGATAAATTTTTAGTAATGTTTACACTTTAAATGTTATAAAATAACAGGTAATATGAAATGCCTACAACTTTTTTAAATTATTTTGTCTAGAGATACACCTGTTCATAAAATAGCAAGGAGAAAACAAAGCGTTGCTTAACTCACACATTCTTTCACTAAAGTTGGAGTCCCACCCAGTTTCCAAAAAGCTTATTATTCCCTATCGCTTTTCTTAGCGAGCGCGAACAACATATTTGTAATAGTTATCGTAATCTCAACAGAAAAACGACCTATCAAATAGGTAGATATGCAGCAAAAACTGTTGTTTCTCTCAGCCTATTATTTAATATCAACCATTCAGCATGCAGGAAGTCTCGCTGTCTCATACAAAAAATACAACAATCGTACCTGAACCACCTGCATAGCAGGTGGTTTTCAATATATACAAAAAATTCCAGAGGATTTTCTCCTCTGGAATCGACAGGATTCTACAATTTCTCTTTACCAACATTATTTGACAAAGAGCAAAAAAAGAGAACGCGTACTCCGTCTTCGAAACGTCCTAAGACGCCGACAGAATACCGTTCTCGTGGGTTTGGCACCCAATGGGGGCATAGGGATTCGAACCCTAGACCCTCTGATTAAGAGTCAGATGCTCTAACCAACTGAGCTATGCCCCCGTTGTATAAAATGGCTTTTCAGCTACCTCAATATTGTAGCACTCCGCTATTATTTATACAAGAGGGAATTTTTTTCAGTTGTTATTCTTGTGAAGATTGTTCTTTTTTTACAGGACAAGCTGTTTGACAATCTTCACAACTTTCCCCTTTTTTGATTCGTCGATAGGTGATGATTCCTGCTGTTCCAAAAATTAAAATGGATAAAATAATTGTTGCCATCCGTTATTACCCTCTTTCTAAAGAAGTGATTGCTTGGATACTTTCTTTGCCTGGCTTTGGTTTTCTTATAAGGAAATAAAATCCAGCTAAAACAACGCCCATCGCTAAAAAAGTCCCCAGAGTTAGTGTACCTTTTTCGACTAACACATGGCCCAATTGATAAATCACAAAACTAACCATATAAGCCAAACCGCATTGATAACCAATGGCTCCTAATGTCCATTTAAGGTCTCCCATTTCACGACGAATTGCGCCAATTGCAGCAAAACAAGGTGCACATAATAAGTTAAAAGTTAAGAACGAATAGGCCGCGACTGGCGTAAAGGTGTGTTGCAATGCGCCCCAGACTTCTACCCCGTTTTCAGAAACATCTTTCACATTGCCAAATAAAATGCCTAAGGTGCCAATAATATTTTCTTTCGCTATCAGTCCTGTAATTGTGGCAACTGCCCCTTGCCAATTACCCCAGCCTAATGGGATAAATAGCACCGCCAACCCTTTACCTAGAAATGCTAGAATACTTTGACTTTCTGGAACGGGTTGAAACGTCACAGAATAATGTGACATGAACCAAATGAGAATACTGGAAACAAAAATAATCGTTCCTGCTTTTTTTACAAATGAGCGACATCGTTCATAGGCATGTCGAACCACACTTCTAAGCTGTGGCAAATGATAGGCGGGAAGTTCCATAATAAATGGTGCTGGATCTCCCGAAAAATGCTTGGTCTTTTTTAAAGCAATCCCTGATAACACAATGGAAGCAACCCCTAAGAAATAAGCAGAGGGCGAGACCCAACTTTGGTTAGGAAAAAATGCACCTGCAATCAGAGCGATAATTGGCAACTTCGCCGAACACGGCATAAAAGTCGTGACCATAATAGTCATTCGCCGATCGCGTTCGTTTTCAATCGTTCGACTAGCCATCACGCCTGGGACCCCACAACCTGTCGCAATTAACATCGGAATAAATGACTTACCAGATAGGCCGAATTTCCGAAACAAGCGATCCATGACAAAGGCAATCCGTGCCATATAGCCACAATCTTCTAAAAAACCTAAACATAAAAACAGGACGGCCAGTTGCGGTAAAAAGCCTAACACCGCCCCAACACCTGCAATGATCCCATCTAAAATTAAACTTTGCATCCATGGCGCTACTTGCCATTGCGCCAACCAATTTCCCACAAATTGAGGAACCCATTCCCCGAAAAAGACATCGTTTAACCAGTCTGTCCCCATTGTACCAACCGTTTGAATAGACAAGTAATAGACCAACCACATCACAAACGCAAAGATTGGCAACGCCAACCACCGATTGGTTACCACTCGGTCAATCTTATCACTGTGAGTAAATGTCATTTCTGTTTTTTTCGTCGCACACAAAGCAATTAATCGAGCAATAAAGGCATAGCGTTCATTGATGATAATCGCTTCACTTTCATCTTGAAAGATTTTTTCAGTAATTTGAATGACTTCTTCAATTTCTTTTTCTTGAAAAGAACTCAATAATAATTGCTCTTTGGTTCGAACATCTCGTTCAAAAAGTTTTAAACTATACCAACGCTGTTGCGTTTCAGGAACAGTATTCCCTAAAATATCAACAATTTCAGCAAGTGCTGCTTCTAAGCGATTATCATAAGAAGGATAAATAACCTCTGTCTCTATGGCATTCGCTCGCTGCTTACTTTGTTTTAAAGCGTGATCCAACCCACGATTCTTCAAAGCACTAATCTCAACGACAGGCACGCCTAAGCCATAACTTAACTTTTCACTATTCAATGTTTGGCCGTTTTTTTCCAACAAATCCATCATGTTTAACGCACAAACAACCGGTAATCCGGTTTCAATTAATTGTGTTGTTAAATAAAGATTCCGTTCCAAATTGGTCACATCGAGAATATTCAAAATCACTGAAGGTTGGTCCTCCAAAAGGTAATCTCGCGCCACAATTTCTTCAGGCGTATAAGGAGAAAGAGAGTAAATCCCTGGCAAATCTTGAATAATGAGTGTCTTATCTTTCTTTGCCACCCCCTCTTTGCGTTCCACAGTCACCCCTGGCCAGTTTCCAACATATTGGTTGGCTCCTGTTAACATATTGAACGTTGTCGTTTTACCGCTATTAGGGTTGCCGGCTAGTGCAATTTGCTGAGTCATTCGCTTTCCTCCTTCTCAACCAAGATCAGTTCCGCCTCACTTTTTCGTAACGTTAGTTCGTAACCACGTACATTGATTTCAATTGGATCAGCTAAAGGAGCCACTTTGCGAATAAAAATTACTGTTCCTTTTGTTAAGCCCATGTCCATCAACCGACGTTTCACCGCTCCTTGTCCGTGGATCCCTACTATTGTAGCGCGTTCTCCAACTTTCAAGGTATCCAAGGAGACCCAAACTTTCTCATTCGCCGAGCGCTCCTCCACATGAATCGCTTGTAAAATCGTATCTGTCAGCGCAATTCGACTATTATGTAATAAAACAATACCATTTTGATTCTGATAATTGACAAGGACAACTGCTTGGCCTGCAACGACACCTAAATTGTTCAGATGTTTCTTTGTCTGAACATCTGCTTGGACGCTTTCGACTGTATAGACTTTCCCAACTTCTGCCTGCGCTAACGTAATCATTTACTTTCCTCCATGTGAAAAAGTTTCAAACGAAAATGAGAATCGTTCTCAATTAAAAGAATACGCTTGCTTACACGGAAAGTCAATGAATTTCTGGATGTATCTCCTGTTTTCTTCTATTTTCCTTCTATATAGAGACACTTTTTTCAGGTTACCATTTTTGAAAAAAAGTCAGCACTTGTTTTTTATGTTACTAGCTACTGTAAAATTCCACTCATTCAATAACAAATCCGCTTGTTTTTTCTTCTTGTGCCTAACTCAAATGTCAACACAATATTTAGTGTTTTTTCACTAAATGTTCTCTTTCAAAATTTTAATTTTTTTGTTTGTCAAACACTGACCAATGTGTTTTTTCTCCCAAAAACGAGGATTCACGTGTTTTCATTTTTCTTTCAAAAACACAAAAACTAGTATTATGAGAAAAATGCACCACAATATATAGTGTTAAAGTGTTGACTTTTTTCTACATAGATTTATACTAGTCTATGTAGAAAAAAAGAGGAGGAACTTTCAATGAACGTAAAAATCTTTTCAAAAAATAACTGTATCCAATGTAAAATGGCGAAACGTTTCCTAAGTGAAAATAACATCGCTTTTGAAGAAATCAATATCGACGCACAACCAGATGCTATCGACTGGTTAAAAGAACAAGGGTTCCAAAGCGTACCGGTAATCACATCTGAAGCAACAACCGTTGTTGGCTTCCGTCCAGACCAATTAAAACAATTGGCTAGCTAAGATGAAACTTGTTTATTTTTCAGTCACCGGTCAAACAAGGCGCTTTATTAAAAAATTGGATTTGCCTGCTTATGAACTTGAGCCAGCGAATCCTTTTTTTGAAATAAATGAGCCTTTTATTCTTGTCATTCCTACCTATGATGCAGAAATTACAGAGGTAGTGAATGACTTTCTTGATTATAAAAGTAATCAAGAACTGTTAGTTGGTGTAGCTGGTGGGGGCAACCGTAATTTTGCTGAATTATTTGTCTATACCGCCAAAGATATTGCCCGCGATTACCACGTTCCGCTTCTATACTCCTTTGAGTTTAGCGGAACAGACGAAGACGTGGAGACCTTTAAGAAAGTAGTGGAAGAAATTGAGTCTAAAAGAAATTAAAGATGTCAGCTATTTCAAACTGAATAACGAGATTAACCGTCCTGTTGATGGTCAAATCCCTTTAAATAAAGATAAAGAAGCACTCGCAGCCTTCTTTAAAGAAAATGTAGAACCGAATACGCGTAAATTCAGCTCTGCTGAAGAAAAAATCAACTTTTTAATGAAAGAAGATTTTATTGAAACTGAATTCATCAAAAAATATTCAATGGACTTTATTGAAAAATTATATGCTTTCTTAGATGAACAACATTTCCAATTCAAGTCTTTCATGGCGGCTTATAAATTTTATTCTCAATACGCTTTAAAGAACAACGCCGGAACAGAGTATTTAGAAACATATGAAGATCGGGTTGCCTTTAATGCCTTGTATTTTGCGGATGGCGATGAAGAGTTGGCTTTAACATTGGCGGATGAAATGATCCATCAACGGTATCAACCAGCCACACCTTCTTTCTTAAACGCTGGACGTAAACGTCGAGGCGAATTGGTTTCTTGTTTCTTAGTTCAAGTAACAGATGATATGAACAGCATTGGGCGTTCAATTAATTCTGCCCTTCAATTATCACGAATCGGCGGCGGCGTAGGAATTACTCTTTCCAACTTACGTGAAGCGGGCGCACCAATCAAAGGTTATGATGGCGCAGCAAGTGGTGTTGTCCCTGTTATGAAATTATTTGAAGATAGCTTTAGCTACTCTAACCAATTAGGTCAACGTCAAGGTGCTGGTGTGGTTTATCTAAACGTCTTCCATCCAGATATTGAAATGTTCTTATCTGCTAAAAAAGAAAACGCTGATGAAAAAATCCGTGTAAAAACGTTGTCTCTTGGTGTTATTGTTCCAGATAAATTTTACGAATTAACACGTAACAACGAAGATATGTATTTATTTAGTCCTTATAGTGTGGAACGTGAATATGGTGTGCCTTATTCCTATGTAGATATCACCAAAGAATATGATAACCTAGTGGCCAATCCAAACATACGTAAACGTAAAATTAAAGCCCGTGACTTAGAAAATGAAATTTCTAAATTACAACAAGAATCTGGCTATCCTTATATCATCAATATTGATACAGCTAACAAAAACAATCCGATTGATGGCAAGATTATCATGAGTAACTTATGTTCTGAAATTCTTCAAGTTCAAACGCCTTCTGTTATTAATGGGAAACAAGAATATGAAGTTTTAGGAACAGATATTAGTTGTAACTTAGGTTCAACTAACATTGTTAATTTAATGGAAAGTCCTGACTTTGGAAAATCTGTTCGCGCTATGACGCGTGCGTTAACTTTTGTAACAGATGCTTCTGAAATTGATGTCGTGCCAACTATCCAAAATGGAAATCGTTTAAGCCATACAATCGGGCTAGGCGCAATGGGTTTACACACCTTCTTCGCTAAAAATCATATGGAATACGGCTCTGAAGAATCATTAGACTTTACAGACATTTATTTCATGTTATTAAATTACTGGACTTTAATGGAAAGTAACCAAATTGCGAAAGAACGTAACCAAGTCTTCCACAATTTTGAAAAATCAGATTATGCTTCTGGTGCTTACTTCGATAAATATATTGAAGGCAACTTTACACCAAAATTTGATAAAGTGAAAGAAATTTTCAAAGACATTCAGATTCCAACGGCTGAAGATTGGGCTGCGTTACGCGATGCTGTGAAAAAAGATGGTCTTTATCATCAAAATCGTCTAGCCGTAGCGCCAAATGGTTCAATTTCATATATTAATGATACTAGTGCCAGCATTCATCCAATTACTCGCATGATTGAAGAACGTCAAGAGAAGAAAATTGGTAAGATTTACTATCCAGCGCCTTATTTAGCTAATGATACAATCCCTTACTATACTTCTGCTTACGACATGGATATGCGCAAAGTGATTGATGTCTACGCAACAGCGCAACAACACGTTGATCAAGGAATGAGTTTAACCTTGTTTATGCGTTCAGAAATCCCTGAAGGCTTGTATGAATGGAAAGAAACACCAAAACAAACAACCCGTGACTTGAACATTTTACGTCATTATGCGTTCAACAAAGGGATTAAATCAATTTACTATATTCGTACATTTACAGATGATGCTGAAGAAATTGGCAGCAATCAATGTGAGTCTTGCGTGATTTAATGAAAAGCACTTAAATAAGGCGTTCTGCTTGAGCGTCTTATTTTTTAGGAATGTTCTCTTTTTAAACAGGACATTTTCAGATATACTGGACAAAGAAGAACGGCTGCACGCTCCTATTTGGACTCTGTAGAACGTTTTAAGCGAAGAAACGAGACAACTAGTCAAACAGACTGCTGTCCCAGCATACAGGAGGAATAACCATGGCAACGTATTATGAAGCAATTAACTGGAACGCCATTGAAGACGTCATTGATAAATCCACTTGGGAAAAATTAACCGAACAATTTTGGTTAGATACACGGATTCCGTTATCCAATGACTTAGATGATTGGCGGACTCTTTCCGATTTAGAAAAAACTACTGTCGGCTACGTTTTCGGCGGTTTAACTTTATTAGATACTGTTCAATCAGAAAGCGGCATGGATCAACTGAGAAATGATGTGCGGACGCCTCATGAAGAAGCCGTCTTAAATAACATCCAATTCATGGAATCTGTCCATGCCAAAAGTTATTCTTCTATCTTCAGTACATTAAATACAAAAAAAGAGATTGATGATATTTTTGAGTGGACAAATACCAACAAACATCTGCAATATAAAGCAGAACGGATTAACGAAATTTATAAAAACGGTACTCCGTTAGAGAAAAAAATTGCTAGTGTATTTTTAGAAACGTTTTTATTCTATTCTGGGTTCTACACTCCCCTTTACTATTTAGGAAACAACAAACTAGCGAACGTCGCTGAAATTATTAAATTGATTATCCGTGATGAATCAGTGCACGGCACGTATATTGGCTATAAATTCCAATTAGGATTTAATGAATTACCAGAAGATGAGCAAGATAAACTAAAAGATTGGATGTATAATTTACTTTACGAATTGTACGAAAATGAAGAACGTTATACAGAAGAATTATATGATGACTTAGGTTGGACCGAAGAAGTAAAAACCTTTTTACGTTACAACGCCAACAAAGCTTTAATGAACTTAGGTATGGATCCCTTATTTGCGGATACAGCCAATGATGTGAACCCGATTGTAATGAATGGTATTTCGACAGGAACTAGCAACCATGACTTCTTCTCTCAAGTAGGAAATGGCTATTTACTAGGAACAGTTGAAGCCATGAAAGATGATGACTATCTTTACGGTTTAGATAAATAGCAAAAAGCTAGAAACGATTAACGTTTCTAGCTTTTTATTTTACCAACTTCCAGAGGCACCGCCACCGCCGAATGAGCCGCCACCGAACCAAGAACTAATCCAACCAAACATACTTTTCACCTCCCTAAGTAAAAGATATATATAAATTAGAGTATGAAACCATTTTATTATGTACCCTACTCTAACTTATAAGTAATTTCTTTTCTCATTGCCCCTGATAAACAGGATAACAATTAGCTTATGCAAAATGGATTACTTTTTTCTTTTAAAAGCAACCTGGATAATTTTGGAGAAAATAAAGCTAAAAATTATGATGCAGGCTAAAATAACAAAAGAACCGATAGTATTTTCCAAAACATTCTTAAATACGGGAATTTTTATTAACCCTAGATACCCAATAAGAGATAAAATAATGCCCACCAAATAAAATTGGAGTATTTCTCGGCTAGATTTTTCTTCTCCTTTTTCAAATCTGGTAGAAGCAAAATCTCCCACTTGAAATGGAAGGGGTGAACCATTTTGCGAAGGATCTACTTTTGTATTCATTTTATCAAAAGAAGAATTAGAGATATTCATTTTCTCATTAGCTTTTTCTTGATTATTTTTCATCCTACATCCCTCTCTATTTTCATTATCCCTATAAAACTAAACGCTAAAAGCATTCATTTCATGAGATATTTTTTAATTTCTACACATTAATCAATCGTAATTTTGTTACATTATTTGAAACAGATAGATCTTCGATAACATCGGCATACGTTAGGCCTTTAGGCAAATCAATAGTATAGATATTCGTATAGATTTTTGTATCATCCACCCAAGAAACATTGAAATTCACATCATAAATTTCAATATGTTTTTCTTCAAAATACTGATTAATAAATTCTTTGGTTTCTTGTTTATGTTGATAGCGAATTTCTAATTTTTTGATTGTTGGTACGTGAATAATTCGTTTGACAATGGTTAAGGCAAATAATACACCGATAAAACTTGTTAAGGCAATCGTATAGTAGCCCATGCCCACCGCGATCCCTAAACCAGCAACGGTCCATAGTGACGCTGCTGTCGTCAATCCGGTGACACTTTGTTTCGTTACAATGATGGTTCCAGCACCTAAAAAGCCGATTCCACTTACAACTTGTGCAATCAACCTTGCTTGATCTGAACGAATGACCCCCGTCAAAGCCGGATTAGCTAACGCATCTTTCAATGCATTGATTGCAATTTGCGACTGAATTAACGCAATAATAGCCGCGCCCATACAAACTAAAATGTGAGTGCGCATCCCTGCTGGGCGATTCTTATATTGTCTTTCAAAACCAATTGCACCACCCATCACCATCGCTAGGACTAACCGTAAAATAATTTCTGGAATTGTTAGCTGTAACATCCTTTTCACCTCTTCTTCTATTACTTCCAGTATAACAAAAAAAGAACTTGAAACATAAGGAAATCCTTATGTTTCAAGTTCTTTTTCATCAACGATTATAATTTACTTGCAGCTGCATCATCAATGATTACAACAACATCTTGATGGTTTTGTAATGCACTTGCTGGCATGTCTGTTGTTACTGGTCCGTCAATCATTCCTTTAATGGCCTCTGCTTTTGCTTCGCCATAAGCCATTAAAATCATTTTTTTACCTTTCATGATTGAGCCAATCCCCATAGAAACAGCACGTGTTGGGACATCTTCTACTTTGTCAAAATAACGTTTGTTTGCGTTGATTGTTGATTCAGTCAACTCAACGACATGTGTTAAGCTATCTAGAGGTGTGCCTGGTTCGTTGAAACCAATGTGTCCATTTTGACCAATACCTAAGATTTGGATATCTACTGGATGTGCATCGATAATTTTTTCATATTCTGCGGAAGCAGCATCTAAATCTTCTGCTTTACCATTTGGTACAAATGTTTCTTTAAATGGTTTTTTGTCGAATAAGTGTTTGTTCATGAAATAACGGTAACTTTGCTCATCTTCGCCACCTAAACCAACATATTCATCTAAGTTTACAGAAGTCATTTCTGTAAAGTCGACATCACTTGCTGTCATTTCTTTATATAATGTTTCTGGTGTACTACCTGTTGCTAAGCCTAAAACTTTCGCACCATTGTTCATACCTTCTTTAATTAATTCAAACGCTTTTTTGCCGCCTTCTTCTGCATTTGCTACACGGATAATTTGCATTTTGACACGCTCCTTACGGTTTATTTTGGTATAGTCCAATTATAACACCTTCTGAAAAAAATTTCTAGAATAAAAGAAAAAAACTTCTATTTCCCATCAGAAATAGAAGTTTTCGAGCTTGTTTAACAGATTAATATTGCGGTGCGTTGGGATCCACATACGTATTTGGATCAGCATAAGCGTTTGGATCTGTGTACGCATTTGGGTCAACGTACGTATTCGGATCGTAGGCTCCTTCTGCTGCTTGTTGCGTATTGCCGTTGTATTCTGTTTGTCCGGCTGTGGTGTCCGCTGTGCTACTCGAACTAGTAGAGCTATTAGCACTTGAATCACCAGATTCACCAATCAGTGCAGTATCTGTAACAGCATAGCTAAACTGATTATAAAAGGCTAAATCTTTTTCACGTTCAGAAGCATGTTCTTTTAAACCAAGTTGTTTTCTAAGCGTTGTTTGTGTTTTGTATAAGCTATTTGGATCTAGGACTTGATAATAAATATCATCAATGGTTGCACTGTATCCTTGTAATTGTTCTGAGTCAATTGTTTTAAAGGCAGATAAATATTTTGATTGGATGTCCATCATGTCATCCCAAGTTAAGTCTGTTTTTACGTTGGCTTCAACAGCATCAAGAATTTTTCGATATTTTGAAACACCATCAAAACTCATGACTTTGCGCACAATTTTCTCAACAACTTCTCGTTGGCGGCGTTGACGACCCACATCTCCTTCAGGATCTTCGTGACGCATCCGCGCATAAGCCAAACCTGTCGTGCCATCTAACTTGATTTTACCTGCTGGAACAGTAATACCGTCCAACGTAAATTCACCAATCGTATTATCTACTTCAATACCGCCTACCGCATCAATCAGGTCTTTTAACCCTTTCATATTGATGGATACATAGTGATGGATGGGAATATCCAGTAATTCTTGGACTGTATTAATCGCCATTTCGGCGCCACCAAATGCATAGGCATGGTTCAATTTGTCTTGTGTGTCATTTCCAACAATATCTGTTAGAATATCTCTATCCAAACTGATCATTGTGGACTTGTTTTCTTTCGGGTTGATGGTTACAACCATTGTAGTATCTGAACGACCTTGCTCTGTTCGGCCTAAATCGCCTGTGTCAATCCCCATTAAAAGAACAGAGAATGGTTCTTGCGCATCAATATTGGCCGTGGCTCCTTTATTGGACTTACGGTTAACTGATTGATAGATCCCATTAATTGTTGAATTGGCATCTGAATACATCTTAATCCCGTAAGCACATACCCCAGCTACTACCACTAGCAAGACGCTCAAGAAGCCCAGTACTACTTTTTTCCATAGTTTCATAAGACACTTCCTCGTTTATCTAAGAATAATTCTTAATTCATGCCCTTTATTTTCTCATAGTTTGCTTATTCAAGCAATATTTTTTATTTTTTGGAACAAGAACTTAACACAATTGTAAAATAAAAGAGCGCTTTATCAAGGAACAATTGTTATTTTTGAGAAAGTGTTTGCAGAAATTCTTGATAATGTTTCTGTTCATTCGTTTCAGTAATAGTTATTTTCTCAAATGCACCATTTAGTAAATCAGTCAGTGATCCTTCAATCAAATGCGTAATCGTGGCATTCCCAATTAATTCCATCCAATAACTGCCATCTGACGTTTCGTGGACGACTGTTTTCACCATACCTCCAGCATTTTTGACGGTTATTTCTTCATAAAAAACACCATCTTTCAATAACGTATAAAGTAAACTGCTTGCACACATGGCTGTTCCACAAGCACTTGTAAAACCTACACCACGTTCATACGTTCGAACAAATAGTTGATTTTTGCCAAGAATTTCAACAAAACTCACATTTATCCCTTCTGGAAAATATGGATTTTCATTATTTACATAGGTAGCGATTCGTTCAAATTCTGGACCATTTAAGGTTTCGTGATCCACAAATGCTACAAGGTGCGGATTAGGCACTGCTACCGCTGTAAAGCGAATGGTTTTAGATAAGGCTGGTACGATTTCATCAATTAATGTTTGGACCCCTAAATGCATTGGGATAGTGACTGCTTCAAAACTTACTGGTGAAATTTCCACTTGGTAAGTCGCTACTTCTTCAGCTAAATTGGGGGCTTGACGTACTTTCAAATCTGCAAACATTGTTTCAACTGTAAATGATTTTTCTTGGTTTTTTTCAGATAAATAACGGGCAACCGTACGCAAGCCGTTCCCGCACATGCTTGCTTCACTACCATCGCTGTTAATCACTCGCATTCTAGCATTGGACGTGCCGTGAGTCCCTTCTCCTACCAAAAGTAACCCATCTGCTCCCGCCAATAATCCTGTTTCCCGCGAACATAACTGGATGCGCAATTGCTCAATTTCCTCAGCGGTTAAAGAACGCTCAAACTGTGTTTCATCCAATAAAAAGAAATCATTTTCTGACCCGTGTACTTTTTGCATCATAACATTCATTTTTTTAGCTCCTTCTTTATGTATCCGTTATCTTTCCCTACTTACTTTAGTATGCCATAAACGAACAACTATTTCGACCCTGGATTTGTAAAAGGAAAGAGTCAAATGACAGCCGTCATTTGACTCTTTCCTTCACAATTGGCAAACTTATTTTGCTGCTGCAAAAAGTTCGTTTACTTTATCCCAGTTAACAACGTTCCAGAATGCTTCAATGTAATCTGGACGAACGTTTTTATATTTTAAGTAGTACGCATGTTCCCAAACGTCAAGACCTAAAACAGGTGTTTGGCCATCCATTAATGGTGAATCTTGGTTTGGTGTTGAAGTGATTTCTAATTTACCGTTATTCACAACTAACCAAGCCCAACCTGAACCAAAGCGGCCAGTTGCAGCTGTTTTGAAAGCAGCTTTCATTTCATCAAAGCTACCAAATGTTTCATCGATTGCTTCTTTAATAGCGCCAGTTGGTTGTCCACCAGCATTTGGTGCCATAATTTCCCAGAAGAATGTATGGTTTGCGTGACCGCCACCATTGTTACGAACGGCAGTACGGATATCTTCAGGAATAGCATTCATATCTGAAATTAGGTCTTCTACAGATTTTTCGCCTAATTCTGGATGTTTTTCAATCGCTGCGTTTAAGTTAGTCACATAAGTGTTGTGGTGTTTATCATGGTGTAAGTGCATTGTTTCCACGTCAATGTAAGGTTCTAATGCATCATAAGCATATGGTAATTCTGGTAATGTGTAAGTCATTTTTTAAATCCCCCTATTTTTTAGTATGTAACATACGTCTTTCATACAACTATTATGATAACAGAGTGAACCGCTTTCTACAAAATAGTTTGCTTGCCAAAAGAAAAGTTTTACAAAAGAGGGAGATTACCTTGTGTTTCCCTCATAAATTCGCTAGAATGACCTGTAGAAGAATGATGTGAGGAGTAAATAAATGAATACATTGCAATTATTTAAGCAGGCCTTTTTTTCAGTTTCAGAATTACGGCATGCGAAAAAAATGGCGTTTTGGAAAGTAATTCTCTATGCTGTTTTTTTAAGTGCTATTTTAGCACTACCTATTACCAAACAAGTCTTTTCTGTGCTACAAGAGGTGCAACAAGATGGCCAAAAAATTGCAGAAAAGTTGCCTGACTTTTCTATTGAAAATGGCACGTTGCAAACAAAGGCCAAAGAATCTGGCTTTATTTATCAAACCGACTCGATTATTTTTACGTTTGATCCAGATGGAAAGCGTACAGCCGCTGATGTCCAAAAGGATTTAATTGGTAATGCGTTTGGTTTGGCTTTTTTACAAGATGAATTTGTAGTCGCCTTACCAAATTCAGGCGCAACTGAATCAATTCTAGGCACTGACCAATTTATCTTCCCCTATAGTAAAGGAACCTTAGATGGCGTTAACGCTCAGAGTATCAAGACTGCGCTAAGTGAGGCAGCGATCCCCTGGTGGACAAAACTCATTGTCTTTTTAGTGGCTATTTACCCTGTTCTAATCGGTTTAGTTTTAGACTTACTGATTGCCGCTATCGGTGCATCTCTCTATTCAAAATTACGTTTTTATTCTTTACGTTTGATTGATTGTTTAAAAATTATTACGTATTGTGCTACCGTGCCAGTTATCTTAAGTGCTATTTTAAACTTCGTAAATCCGATGTTTAACGATGGCATCCTAGTTATTTTACTAAGTCTGTTCTTTTTCTTTGTCACAACCAAAAACGAACCACGGAATATCCCTGGTTCTTAAAAAAAGAGCCTGGGACAAAAATCACTTTGGATTTTTGTTCCAGGCTCAAAACCTGATAAACGGCGGGAACAGAACCAACTCCTTCGGAAATAAGCCGAAATTCTCCAAAAATTAAAAAGCAATTTTCGGAAATTCCTTCTTATTTCTCGGAGCTAAACGGTTCCGTCCCGACCTCTTTCTATTCTTCAAATTCTTCTTCATCTGTTAATTCAGGTAAGTCAATCGTGGTCACCGCAGATTGGCCAATTTGCGTTAAATATGCAGCTAATTCATCCACATTTTCCACAGGTGACACGGCTGCTTCAATTGCCATTGCTAAATTAAGTCCGGCGACTACTCGCAATTGCGGATAAGTGCCCATGGCCATCATAGCCACATTACAAGGTGTTCCTCCTTTTAAATCAGCTAATACAAGCGTCGGGACATTGCCAGCTTCTTTTAAGATTGCTGCCAGTTTTGCTTGCGTGCCGCTCAAGCCATCTTCTGCGGTCATTGACACAATCGCAGCATCTGCTAATTCCCCGACAATCATTTGAGTAGAAGCTAAGGTTTCTTCTGCCATCCGTCCATGGCTCATTAAAATTAATTTTGGTTTCATCATATCCTCCTAAAAATACTGCTGATAAATTTTTGTTCGTGCTTTCAGAAAACCACGTTCTTCACGAGTGGGATGAATCCGATTCGTCAACAAAATTAGGGCTTCTTTGGTCTCTTTTTTCATACCAATCGCCGTTCCAGTAAAGCCAGTATGATACAAATAGTCTGCCCCAGCTTGCGTCTTTTTCACTTCCCAACCAAATGTACGTCCCCCTTGATTCATAGACCAGAGAGCAGTGAACATTTTTTCAGAAAATAATGGTTTGCCAGACGGGTAGCGATTGTTCATAAAACACTGAACAAAAGTGAGTAAATCTGGTAAAGTTGCAAATAAACCTGCACTGCCAATTGGCGCTTTCAGTTGATAGGCTTTCGAATCGTGGACTACCCCCTGAATAACGCCGCGTTGTTTTGTAATTTCTGTGGGCACTGCCTGGGCAAAATCGCTGACCGTAAAACTTGTATGCTGTAGGTTCATTGGTTGAAATACGTATGTTTGAAAGCTCTCTTCTAATGAGCAGCGATCCAATACTTGAATAATTTCTCCCAATAAGTAATACCCTAAATCAGAATAAGTGGTTTTCCCTCGTTCAGATAACGAATGCGTTAAAATGATTTCTTGCAAGCTTTTTTTTGTGACATTTTTCTTATCGACAACATCAGCTGGCAGTCCGCTCTGATGCAGTAGAAGCTCCCCAATCGAACAAGATAGTCCTTGATAATCAGGCAGGATTTCCCCCACAGTGGTTGAAAAAGCAAGCTGATTTGTATCGATTAATTGTAACATTCGATTTGTTGTCCCAATAACTTTCGTTAAGGACGCTAAATCATACAGGCTAGCTGATGAAATCTTTTGTCTTGCAAATGGACCAGTATTACCTAAAAAGCCCGTATACTGTTCTGATAAGCTATCTTCTGTGATTGTCCCCCAAGCGACACCCGGAACGACTTGCTGATTAATCAGTCTCTGAATTGTTTCTTGAATTGCGATTTGATTCATTGTTCACCACTTCTATGCTAAAACTTCTGAAATCCGTCCGTCATGTTCTGCTAATAGTTGTTTGGCTTTTTGAAAATCAACGTGAGCTTTCGCCATTACAATGGCTGGTGCCACTTCTAGCTGCGCTGCCTCCAAGTATTCTTTGGCTTGCGATTCCTCGATTTCTGCTGCTTCTTTAATGATATTCGTGGCACGTTGCATTAATTTTTCGTTCGTTGGTTGTACGTTGACCATCAAATTTTGATAGATATTCCCTACTTTAACCATAATCCCTGTTGAAAACATATTTAACACCATTTTCTGTGCTGAACCCGCTTTCATTCTAGTTGACCCTGTAATGACTTCCGGTCCTACAATTGGCGCAATCCCAATTTCCGCCAATTGATTCATCGGACTTTGATTATTACAGGTAACTGAAATGGTTAGAGCGCCCACTTTTTTTCCGTATTCAATTGCGGAAACAGCATATGGTGTCCGACCACTAGCAGCAATCGCAATTACGACATCTCGGGCGGTCAATTGATGTTGCGTTAAATCTTCGATAGCTAATTCTTTCGAGTCTTCAGCGCCTTCAATTGCTTGATACATTGCTTTTTCACCACCAGCTAAAATACCAAATGCGCGTTCTGGCGACACACTATATGTGGGCGTTAATTCAATCGCATCCAAAGCACCTAAACGTCCAGACGTTCCTGCACCACAATAGATTAAACGGCCCCCTTTTTTAAATCGTTCTGCCGCTGCATCAATTGCTGCAGCAATCTGCGGAAGCACCTTTTCAATTGCTTGTGCTACCTTTTGGTCTTCTTGATTTATTAAAGTCACCATCTCTAATGTTGACACTTGGTCAATCTTTTTAGTCGCTTCATTTCTGGCTTCTGTCGTTAATCCTTCTAAGTTCATTTTCTTGCACACCCCTACTTCTCTTTTAGACGGCTGACAAGTTGACTCGTTTCAATCATATTGCGTTCAATTTCTGTGTCTAAATCATCTTGAATTGAACCTAAATACAGAACATCGCCAATTGCCATTGACGAAGCAATCGATGAAATGGCCCCAACTCGAATAAGGTGCTCATTATTTGGTACTAAAAGAACTTCATCGCTCAATGATCGCACGTTTTCTCCATCGTTACTGGTAATAAAAATAACCGTTGCGCCTCTATTTTTGGCAATTTCACAGGCAATTAAGGCTTCTTTTGTCAAACCACTATAGGAGACCGTGATCAAAATGTCTTGTGCCGTTGCATAATTTAAAAACTCCAACATCATGTGACTATCATAATTAAAAATTGCTTGGCGACCAGCGCGGTTAAACTTGTGATAAAGATTATAAGTCGTTAAAGAAGAGGCACCAATTCCAACCAAATGAATTTTTTCCGCTTTTTTAACATGCGCGATTGCTCGTTCCAAGGCTTGTTTATCCACTGTATAAAATAAATCCTCAATCGTAGCATTTAATAAAGATTCTACTTTCATACAAATAGTATCCACCGAATCATCCGCCGCTACAATTGGATCAATATCTTTTTTACCGTTACTGGCAGCTTGTACCGCTGCAATGGATAGTTTTAACTCTTCCCAGCTGTCAAACCCTAATTGTTTAGAAAAACGGGTAACTGATGCTGGAGAAGTTTCGCTATTGCTAGCAATTTCGTTTGCTGTTAATGAGAGAAGACGGGTCGGATCCTTCAGTATATAGTCTGCGATTCTCTTATTTACTTTGGAAAAGTCCTTATATTTTTGTCTGATTGAACGGATTGGCTCCATCTTCTCATCTCCATTTCTATTTTATGAAAGTTAAAATTGCTTCGTTTGGTTCAGAAGGGATCATCTGTGCGGTAATAGTCACCCCATTATCTGTTAAACGACGAACGGTTTGAATATCTTCATCGGTTAATGCAACAGATTTTTTAATTGCACGACTGCCTTCTTTTTGAGAAATATTGCCGACATTGAAGCTCTGTAATGGGACACCGCCATCAATTAAAGCCGCCATGTCTGCAATGTCTTTCGTAATTAAAAAGACTTTTTCTTCATCATAATTGCCTGCTAAAATTTTTTCAATCGCTTTACGTTTTGATAAAATGGATAATTTAACTCCTGCAGGCTTAGCCATTTTTAAGGCACCAATTTGTAATTGATCTTTGACAGCGGCATCATTTACTACCATGATTCTTTGTGCGCCAACCGTATTCGTCCAAACGGTTGCAACTTGTCCGTGAATTAAACGCTCATCTACTCTTGCATGTACAATTGTCATAATAAATCTCTCCTATTATATACTATTTTTTTAAAATAAACCGCCAACCCAAGCCAACATTGGTTGTAAATTGCCTAAAACCATGCCAATTAAAATTAAAACAAAGATTAGCCGTGTTGAATTCATTTTCTTTTTCCCTAGTAACCAATAGGATAAAAGAACAATCCCTAAAGGAATTAATGCGGGTAAAATTTTATCCAACATTTCTTGAACAGATAATGTTACATCTCCCATTTTATAAGTTAAATCTAATTTGTAAGTAATTACCGAAGGAATCAAACCGCCGACCACCGTTAACCCTAAAATAGCTGCACCTTGCGTAAACAATTTCATTTTATCCGCAAATTCTGTCGCAATTTTTTTCCCTTGATGGTAACCAATCCAAGTGAATTTATAGCGAACCCATAGGACCACTGCTCCGGCAATTAACGGGATCATTAACCCAACAACCTGGCCCCCTTGCGCCATGTAAGCTGCAATCGAAAAAACAATCGCACGATAAATCGCGATAAAAATGGTATCACCAACACCAGCAAACGGACCCATTAGACCTGTTTTCAAACCAGTAATGGCCGTTTCATCTTCAATGCCAACTTCTTCTTCCAAAGCCATATCAGCTCCGACAATTAAATGCGACATGGCTGGCGTTGTATTCATAAAGCCAAGATGTGTCTTCAAGGCTTTCTTCATAGCTACTGGATCTTCACTGTATAGTCGCTTTAATGCAGGCATCATCACCCAAGCGTAACCAAGTCCTTGCATTTTTTCATAGTTCCAGCCCCACTGATAGCCAAAAAGATTACGGACGTAAACTTTATTAATATCCTTTTTTGTTAATTTGTTAGTCATCAATCTCAACCTCCTCATCATCTTCGTAAATAACCGTGCCACTTGTTGTAGCTGCGCCGCCTTTGTTATGATTCATCACATAAATCGCTGCTAAAGCCAAGCCAACCAGTGCGACACCTAAAACTGAGAAGAATTGGGCCCCATAAGCAAGTAACACGAACCCAATAATAAAATAGGGCCAGTATGTTTTAATTGGTAAGTAACGCATTAAAATAGCAATCCCCATCGCTGGTAAAATAGCGCCTGCTGCTTTTAGCCCATTCATCACCCAAATAGGAATCCAATTATTGATAGCGTTTACAACTTGTTCACCAAAAGCTAGGCCAATAAAAACTGGGATGACACGAGAAATCGTCCAAGGAAAAATTCCTAAAACATTGCAACGCTCGACCCCTTTATAATTGCCTTCTTCCGCATAGCGATCTGCTTTGTGTTGGAAAAACGTATTAGCCATTCTGCCTAAAATATCTAGTTGTGTCAATAATAACCCAATCGGAACCGCAACTCCGATACCATACTCTGCCCCTTTCCCTGAAATGATTGCATAAGCCGTTCCCATAATGGCCCCTGAAAGAAAGTCTGGGACTGTTGCTCCTCCATAAGTCGCTACGCCTAATGTCATCAATTGAAGCGTTGCCCCAATCATCAAACCTGTTTGAACATCTCCTAAGACTAGGCCAGTAAACGTTGCAGCAAACAATGGTGTATATGGACCAATCTGAATAGAAATTTGGTCAAGTACACCAACAACTGTGTAAAGACATAAAATCAAAATAATACCAATCGATACTGTCATGCTTTCTCATCCTCCTTGAATGCGTTTTCTTTTTTGTATTTGTAGAATACCATTAAAGAAATATCATTTCAAGTTCTTTTTAAAAATATTTTTAAATGAAATTGCATTTCTTATATAATTTTTGTGCTATACTAAAAGAAAACGGTTTAGGAGTGATTATGTGCGGGTTTTGCTGATTTATTTCATAACTATTTTTCTATCCAATACAGTTGGGGCGCTCTCTGGGATGGGTGGAGGCGTCATTATTAAGCCTGTTTTGGATTTTCTTGGGTTCCATTCGTTAAATAGTATTGCGTTCTATTCAAGTGTCGCTGTTTTTGTCATGTCCATTTCTTCGACTTATAAACAGTATCAAAATGGTGTCCAAATTGAATGGAAAAAAGCCGCGAGTATTTCGTTTGGTTCCTTAGTCGGCGGTATGTTGGGTGATTTACTTCTTAATCAGGCGATTGCACTAGCGCCAAATGAAGAAAAAGTACAACTAATCCAATATATCATCATGTTGCTGACCTTGGTTTTGGTTCTTCTCTACAATCAATTTTCCAACTGGCACTTACACCTCAACGGATTGAGCATTTTTCTGATTGTCGGATTAGGCTTAGGGATTCTATCAACCTTTTTAGGCATCGGTGGCGGTCCCATTAATGTAGCTTGCCTTATTCTCTTTTTTGGAATGGATATCAAATCAGCAACTGTCTATTCCATCATTACTATTTTTTTCTCCCAACTCGCCAAACTTGGCAATATCGGCTTGACCACAGGGTTTGCGGTTTTTGATTTGACAATGCTTTGGGCTATTATTCCTGCCGCTTTATTCGGTGGTTATGTTGGCGGTCTTTTCAGTAAAAAATTATCTCAACAACGGGTCGCCCAAATTTATAGTTTAGTTGTTTTTTTAGTTATTTTGTTAAATATGTATAATTTGTGGACTGTTATCTAAAAAAGAAGCGCTTTGTCGTATAGACAAAGCGCTTCTTTTTTAATTAAATCACTGTTAATTTAACGTCTATATTATTTCTTGTTGCTTTAGAATATGGGCAAATTTCGTGGGCTTTTTTAACAAGTTCTTCTGCTTTAGCTTGATCTACCCCATCAATATGAACTTCTAATTCAGCACCAACGCTAAACCCATCTTCTCCTTGGAATAAGGATACACGTGCGGTTACTGTACTTTTACCTTCGACTTTTTCTTGATCCATCACTAATTCTAACGCACCGTTAAAGCAAGCACTGTAAGCCGCTGCGAATAATTGTTCTGGATTTGTTGTATTTTCTTTCTTGACACCTGGCGAAGCAACCGCATAAGAAAATGATTTATCCGGTGAGTGAACTTCTCCTGCACGTCCGCCCGTATTAATGATAGTTGTTTCATAGATTTTTTTCATGTAAATTCCTCTCCTTTGTAAAGTTTTACACTTCTGAGAACTTTTTACTTACATAATTATTGTAGGAAACTTTGCCAGATACAGCAAACGTTGTGCTTGTGAATAATAAAAAATAACATTTAACGTTGTATTTTTGACGTAGAAAAAGAATCCATTCTATGATAGGATAAAGTGAACTTGTACATTTGTACACAAACTATTTTACAAAGGAGACTTTCCCTTGACACACTTACTTGATTATCAACCATTAAACCTCTATACAAACTATCAAGAAGCCGCAGAAAAAACACCAACTGTTCCAATTATTTTTGATGAATCTTTGCCTGCTTTTCCTGCACTTGGCTTAGAAACAACTTATGGTGAAAGCCATCAAGAAATTTTGAAACGGGCATATCAATTAGCCGCTTTAGGTGTAAAAAAAGGCGACAAAATTATTATTTATAAAAGTCCTAAATTCGACACGTATTTACTAGCTGTTGCAGCCTCATATCTAGCAGCC
Organism: Enterococcus sp. DIV1368f; assembly: GCF_051712245.1. Taxonomy (NCBI): domain Bacteria; kingdom Bacillati; phylum Bacillota; class Bacilli; order Lactobacillales; family Enterococcaceae; genus Enterococcus; species Enterococcus sp. DIV1368f. The sequence continues at coordinate 389,545 of NZ_JBIOON010000001.1, read as the reverse complement.
GTTCCTGTAATGGTTTCATATCATTTACCTTTTGAAACAATTGAAGTATTCGTTGATCGTTTAGAAGATCCTTATATTTTATTTGATGATGTGACTGCTGAAAAAGTTCAAGCTGTTCGTAACAGCTCTGCCAATAAAAAACTTTCGGTTGCTTCTCTTTTAGAAGCTGATGCCACGGAAGTTCCTCAAGACGAACTGACTAAAGACGAAATTGCCTACATGACCCACACCTCTGGAACAACAGGTATTCCTAAACTTATCTGTCATTCCAATCACTCTATGGGTTGGCGTACAAAATGGCAAAAAACCATTTTTACAAAAATTGCTGAAAAGAAATTAGTTGGCTTTCATATTTCGCCAGTTCATTCTCGTTTTAACATTGGCGTGTCTTCTTTAATGGCCATGGGCTTCCCTATGATGCCTTTAGCAAATGCTTCGAGCGAAAAAGTCGCTGAAATGTTCAGCACCTATCAACCAATCGCTGTAGAAACACACCCCAATAACTTCGTTCAATGGGTTCGTTTGGCCAAAGAAAAACCTGAAGCTTTCGCTAGTGTCCATTATTATCATTCTACTTTTGATGCAATTAACAACGCTACAATGGTGGCTTTCTTAAAAGCATCTGCTGCCAATGAACCAATTTTCCTACAAGTTTATGGACAAAGTGAATGCGGGCCAATGATCTTACGAGCGCATACTTTAGACTCCTTAAAAGATTCAGATGCTCGTGACATGGGTGTTGGTTTAGAGGATTTAACACAAGCTCGAATTACCGATGAAAAAGGACAAGTTTTACCTGCGATGACGGATGGCCATATCCAATTCTTATCAAAAGGACGGGCCTTAACGTATTACAAAGAAGATGCCCGCTTTGCAGAAAATGTCTACGGCGAATGGTGGGACAGCGGCGATTACGGAATGTTAGATGAACGCGGCCACTTATTCTTGAAAGATCGCCAAGTAGATCTAATTGAAAACATCGACAGTAATTTAGCTATTGAAGATCATTTATTGGATGCATTGGATTTCTTAGAAGAAGTGATTATTGTCCGTGGCAAAGAAAATGAACCTCAGCCAATTTTAGCGGTTGTCCCTGGGGAAGAAATGGATTGGGATGCTTGGTGGACACAAGTAGCCGATTTACCACATTTAAACGAACCTATCATTATGGTTTTTGATGAAATCCCTCACACAGCTACTATGAAAGTGCAACGTTTACAACTAGAAAAATGGTTGAAAGAACAATAAAATAAAATTCTTTGTTAAACAGTGTTGGTCAAAAGAACGTTTAGACCAGCATTGGAGCAAGTGGAACAGAAAGCTAAAAAGTTAACTCGTTGTAGGTTATCTTAAGCTTTAAAAAGAGGGGCAGCCGTCGTTTTGACGGCTGCTCCTCTTTCTTTTGTCTACCGTTAATTAAATCCTTTTTGTGAAGAACTTGACATGGGATGGTTCCCACAAATTATACTTAGCTTATTCAAAGAATGGAGTGAGCAAGTATGAAAATTTTAATTAAACAAGATTTCGACACGATGAGCGAATGGGCAAAAATGTTACTTCTAAGCACGATGAGCCAAGATAAACGAGTGAATTTATCAATTACCGCTGGCAAAACGCCAACACTTGTTTATCAAAAATTAGCCTCGATTGTGAAAAATTCATCTGACTTTGATAATGTTCATTATTATAACTTTGATGAAATCCCAGTTCCTCATCAAAAGGAAGGCATTACTCTGACAGATTTGCGGACGCTGTATTTGACACCTGCAGAAATATCCGAGCAAAACATCCATCCATTAACTGTTGAAAACTTTCAACAACAAGAACAACGGATTGCTGACGCAGGCGGCTTAGATTTGATGTTAATTGGCTTAGGAGCAGATGGTCATTTTTGTGGGAACATGCCCACTACCACTCATTTTAAAAATGAAACCTATCAAGTGACCGTCACTGGTTCAGAGCCTTGGTTTGTTCCTGAAATGATGCAGCCAGGCATGACCTTTGTTACGATGGGGCCAGCCAGCATCATGAAAGTTAAGCATCTTGTCCTAATTGTAAATGGTGAACAAAAAGCTCAGATGGTCAAACAAGTGCTCCAAGGACCTGTCACAGAAACGTATCCTGCCTCTATTCTTCAACTCCATCCAAATTTAACGGTTCTCTTGGATGAAGCCGCAGCGAGTCAATTAGAAAAATAAAAAATTGCGCCTAGATTATGCTTCTCTGCATAGTCATAGGCGCAATTTTGTTATCATTACATGATTTTTTGATACTGACTGTATTTTAGCAAATTCGTCTGGGAAAGTGTAACACCAATACCATGTCCCTGAGGCACGGTCATTGTCCCTTGCTCTAAAATAAAAGGTTCCGTGATGATATCTTCATAAAAATAGCGTTCCGTTGCTGAAATATCACCTGGAAAGGAAAAGGTAGGCTGTGACGCAAATTGCAAATTCAATGCGCGACCAACACCAGACTCAAACATACCACCTAACCAAACCAATAAATCATTTTCTTGGCAAAATGTGGCAATCTTCAACGCCTCGTGAATCCCACCTACACGAGGAATCTTCAAATTGATACTACGGCAACTGCCTAACGCTAAAGCCACTTGGCAGTCTTTGAGGCTGCGAATATTTTCATCCAAACAAATTCTTGTCTTCAGTTCTCTTTGTAATTGTGCGTGATCTAAAAAATCATCTGCAGCAAAAGGCTGTTCAATCATCGCTAATTGATAGTGATCTAAACGTTGCAATTGAGACAAATCAGCCAATGTATACGCTGAATTGGCATCGACCATTAAAGGCAAGTTAGGAAAATGCTGACGAATCAAAGCAACGGGTTCCACATCATAACCGGGACGAATTTTCAGCTTCACTCGTTGATACCCTTTTTCTACAGCTAACTGAACTTGTTTAAGCAATCGAGGTAACTCTTCTTGAATCCCTAAACTAATCCCTACAGGAATTTTCCTCCGCGTTGGTCCAAAAAATTCAGTTAAACTCTTCTGTTGCCGTTTGGCATATAAATCCCAGATGGCAGTTTCTAACGCAGCTTTTCCCATCCAATGCCCTTTAACTTCTTCAAAAATTGTTGAAACCTCTTGCGGCTGTTCAATCGCTTCTGTTAAAAGTAACGGAATTAAATGCTGTTGGATGATGAAGCGTTCGGTTACCAACGTTTCTTGCACATAATCAGGTTGCTCAAAAGCCACTAATTCGCCAAACCCTTGATTTCCTTGCTCATCTGTTATTACAAATAGATCAAACGCTTTTTCTTCCAGGCGACCATAGCTCGTGACAAACGGCGTTTTTAAAGGCAAACGAACCTGATAGGTTTCAATTGATTGAATGTTCATTCAGATAGCTCCTTCCAATAACGCTGTCACCTTTTCATAGAAAATCGTTGGTTGTTCCAAATGGATACAATGTCCTGCTTCAGGAAAAATTGTCAGCCTCAACAACGGTTGACGTGCCTGCATTTTTTTCGCAATCCCAATAAATTTTTGATCTTCGCCGCCTACCAATAAATCGGTAGGAATCGGCTGCAATTCTACTAGACGTTCCCAGTAACTCTCTTGCGCTCCTGTCCCCATATACCACAAACTACTAGCCAATCCAAAGGCCGATTGGCTCAAACGTTCCTGACGAATGGCCATTTGCTGTGCCACAGACAAGGCTTTTTGCGTTTGAAATAACGGTAATTCTTGCCAGAAATCAATAAAATCCACAAGCGGTTCCTCTAAGAGACGTTCCGCCAAACGATGATCTTGACAGATACGAGCCTGACGTTCTGCGGCGGTAGCCAAACCTGGTGATCCACTTTCCAATAAAAGATGCTGTACCTTTTGTGGATAATGTAATGCAAAACCTAAAGCTGTTCGAGCGCCCATTGAATAGCCTAATAAACAAAAGCAAGGCAAATTTAGCGATTCGGTTAGTTCAGCAAGATCATGGCAAACCTGTTTCATGGTATAACGCTCTGGTGCTACCAAACTAGCAGTCGCGCCATGCCCAGGTAAGTCAATGCCTAAAACGTTATAAGGTGTTTGACTGGGAAAAACGGCTGCAAACGTGGCTAACGTTCCTGTGAAACCGTGTAAACAGACTAGAGTCGTTCGCTTTGCATCAAAAGGTGTTAACCATTGATAATGGTACTGCATCCCCCGAATTAACCGTTCCATGAAATCCCCTGTCTTTCTACTCGTCTACCAATTTCAGCTAAAATTGATTCGTACAAATGAACATTCTCTTGGCGATTTCCTTTGACTTCGATCACTTGAAATTGTGGTTCTTCAGCCGCTGTTTGTAAAATTTGCTTGAGCTCCGCGATTGTTTTGACTTCTTGGTACGAAGCACCGTAAAGTTCAGCAACTAACGAAAAATCTAAATCAAGCGGTGTTCCAAATAAAGGCTCGAAATCGTCCTCACGTAAAGTTCGTTGAGATAGAAAAGAGAAAATCCCGCCACCATTGTTATTTAATAAAACAATTGTTAACGGCAACTGATAACGTTTAGCCAAAAATAAACCATTCATATCATGATATAGCGCTAAATCACCAATCAGTAGAACGTTTTGCTGTGTCGGTGCTACGGCACTCATTCCTAAAGCAGTTGAAACAATCCCATCAATCCCGTTGATGCCGCGATTTCCAAACATCCGATAAGGGCGACTATCCATAAATCGATCTAAGTAGCGGATAGCCATACTATTAGATACAAATAACTGACCGTTCTCTTTCATTGTTTGGTGAACAGCTAAGCTGGCTGTTGTTTCATTTAATTCTGTCGCGTTCAGCGTTTCTAGAAGAACTTCAGAGACCGTTTTTTCCAGCAGGAGCCATTGTGCTAACCAAGTCGCTTCTGTTGGTTTGACAACCGTTAGCAGTTGTTCTACAAACGTGGTTTCCTTTGCCTGAATAACTGTTTGTGATTTTTTCAATTGCTCTTGCCATTGCCCATTTTCGTCCACAAAATAAAAAGCAGTCTCTGTCGTTGCTAAGCGTTTCAACCATAACATGATGTTTTTAGAAATTGGCAGCGAACCAAAGCGCACTACCACTTCTGGTTCTTGTGGCAAGGTCGCCACATTTAGAAACAGATCACTATGTGCAATAACAACTTCACTATTTTGCCCATGTGTCACAATGTTTGCTAAAGGATCCGCTAGTAACGGCCATTGCAAAGCTTCGGCTAATTGAATAAATAACGCCGCTTCCTCCTCTGTATGACTGCCACCGACAACCAAGACGCCGTTTTTCTGGTACCATTGATCCGCTAACTGTTGCACTTGTTCTGTAGAAAGGATTGATTGACCAGCGAATAAAGCCGTTTGTTGAGAACTCTTTGTTTTTCTCTCTAAGTCAGGTAATAATGGTTCCCGCAAAGGAAAATTCAAATGAACAGGTGCTGCAGGCGTTTGTTGCGCGAATGCTGCTCCTTTAGCGCCTTGCCAATAGGCGTAATTCAACATCTCTTCTGTTACTTCTGGCAAAGCCATTTCAACAAATAATTTCACATGATTTTGATACATTTGTAATTGGTCCATGGCTTGAGGGGCGCCAACTTGGCGTAACTCATGCGGCCGATCCGTTGTTAAAACAACTAAGGGTACATGGCTAATATTGGCTTCGCAAATTGCTGGATAATAGTTTGCAGCTGCTGTTCCAGAGGTACAAAGTAAGACCACTGGTTTTTGACTCGCTTTACTTAATCCTAAAGCAAAAAAAGCAGCGGAACGTTCATCGACATCGACAAAAGTTTGGATTGCGGTTTCCCGATGAAGTAATAAAGCCAGTGGTGTGGAACGGGACCCTGGACTAATGACTGCTTGTTCAACCCCACTATTTTTTAAGCCTTCAATAAAGGCCGTTAAATAATCGGTCATTGTTTCTTGATGATTCATTAAACCTGCCCTCCAATTCCTCGTAACATCGGTTGAAATTTTATTTTCGTTTCTTCTCTTTCTAGCTCTGCTTGGGAATCCGCAACAATACCACAACCTGCATAAAGAACGCCTTGCTGACCAGCAAAGACACCTGAACGCAAGGCCACAGCGAACTCGCCACTATCATCATTCCCTGAAATCCAACCGATTGGCGCACCATATAACCCACGACTCCCTGGCTCATATTGTCGAATCCATTCGACTGCCAACTCTTTGGGCTCACCGCCTAAAGCTGGCGTTGGGTGTAACTGCATCACACTTTCCAAGAACGAAATTCCCGGCTTACGTTGACCCGAGATTGGCACATAAAGATGTTGTACATCTCGATTTTCCAAAATAATGGGTGCTTGAATACTGTTTTCAGAAGTCGTCATCTTCGCCAACTCTTTCGCTAAACGTTCCACCACAATTTGGTGTTCTCCGGTATTTTTGCGGTCTTGTAAAAGTTGTGCTCCTAAAGCTTTCGTTTCTTCTGGTGTTTGACCCGTTTTAATGGTTCCTGCAATACAAGCGGTCGCAAACGTTTCTTTAGTACCCAACAGAAGTCGTTCTGGTGTTGCACCAATGAAACTTGTGTCTTTGGCTTCTAAAGCAAACAAATACGTATTTTGTTGTTGTGCCATTAAATTAACGAGCACTTGGTTACTTCGAATTTTTTCAGGACTGCTCACAGCAAGTTGTCGAGCCAAAACCACTTTTTTTAAAGGGCCATCTTCTCTTAAGACTGCTACTGTTTCGTTGACAGCTTGTAGCCATTCAGTCACGGCAACTTCTTCCTTGTCAATCTTTGTTTCCACTACAGCTGGCAACTCCTCACAGGTAGCTAACAAGCGATCAAACTGAGCCACCAAAGTCGACCAACGTTCCTCGACTTCTTGTTCACTAGAACCTGAAAAGTTCAGCGTTCCATAAATACGTGAACCTGAAAAAGTAAATAGAATACTTGGTAGATAAAACCAACCTTCCCCTAACTCTCCCCAGGCCTCAGTAGGCGTTTGTTCTGTATCAAAAGGCAAACCGCCAAACAGAAGAGCCCCCGTACCAGAAATAGACATATTTTGAAAACGAGTTGCCGCCTCTTTTTTTAAAAAGTTGTTCAATTGATGCGTTTCTGTTTCTGCGCCTTTTAAGATAGTTTCATATCCGAAGCCAACCAAAGCAAAATCTTTTTTCGGCGTTTGCCAAAAAAAACGTTCTCCTTGGTATGCCTTTTCACCAGCGGCAAAAATTGCCAAGGCTGTTTGTTCTGTTTCTAATGGAAAAACCCAACTGAACTGACGGGCATTCTTCTGATAGGCTTGTCGTAATTCATCAGGCAATTTCATCTGATTAAAAACGCCTCTCTTTCTTCTGTCATGAAACGATGTTTGGCAATCTTTCCACTTGCTGTTTGCGGGAAAGAATGACAAAAATAAATGCGTTTCGGTCGTTTATATTTTGCCAGTTTTCGTGAACACTGGTCTTGAATTTGCGCTAAGGTGATTTCTTGGTCACTAATCACATATGCAACTGGGACGGCTCCCCATTGCGTATCTGGTTCTCCTACAACTGCCGCTGCTTTAATTCCTGTTATCGCCTGTAACACCTGTTCAACCTCAGTGGGGTAAATATTTTCACCACCAGAGATAATGAGTTCACTTAAACGACTAACCAAATACAGGTAACCTTGTGCATCTAAATAGCCCATGTCGCCTGTTTTAAACCAACCATCTGCTGTCCATTTTTCAGGTTGACGATGGTTAAGGTAACCTGAAACAACGTTTGGTCCCTTAAGTAAAATTTCCCCGACTTGCTTTTCTGGCTGTTCTTGTCCTAGTTCATCAACAATTTTGATCTGCATGTCTTTTAACGGTTGCCCAGCAGAGCCGATTTTCAGTGCCGCATCTTCAAATTTCAAGGCAACAACTTGCGAACACGTTTCCGTCATCCCATAAGATTGAATAACTGGAATCCCTTTTTCCTCACACTGCGCTAATTTATCCGGTGCAATCGGTCCGCCGCCCAATAGCATTCCTTTAAAGCTGGCGCTGTAGCCAGCTTCAGGATAGACAAACAATAATTGTTGCAACATTGTCGCAACCACTGAAATGACGGTTCCACGGCCTTCTTGTAAATCTTGTGTCACTTGCTGTTCATCAAATTTATCGTAAAGGCGAATACTACAACCTAAGACGAGTTGTCGAACAACAATCGACAATCCGCTAATGTGAAATAATGGGACTGCACACAACCAACAATCTTCAGCAGTAATCCCCATATTTTCTTGGGTGCCTCTAGCACTGGCCAAATGATTTTTAAACCGTTGCAAGACCCCTTTAGGCTGTCCTGTAGTTCCAGATGTATACATAATAGAAGCCACCGACTCTAAGTCACTTGGCTGTTGAAACTCCTGATGTGAAAGACTATGCTGTTTTTTAATCATTGGCTGAACGTCGACAAAAGAAATTTCTTCTAACAAAGCCTGCGTTTCAGGCGCACCAATAATCGTTTTAACTTGCGCATCTTTTAACTGAAAAGTCAGTTCAGCAAGTGTCAAATGCGTATTTAAAAATAATAACTCTTTCCCCAATTCCCATAAGGCTAGAATTGAAAAATACAACTCTTTGCTGTTCTTACTGAATAAAGCCACACGTTTTTCTTCTGGTGCAAGCACCTGTTGATATGTGGCTACCCAATGGCTGACTTCTTGTTGCACTTCTAAAAACGTCCAAGATTCATCCTGAAAATAAAAAGCAGGATGATCGGGACGTTTTTGTACTTGTTTATTTAACCAAGTCATTGGTTTATGGGAATTTAGGGAATTGATCGAAATCTGGTGTCCGTTTTTCTTTAAATGCATCTCGGCCTTCTTGTGCTTCAGCCATTGTATAGTAAAGAAGTGTCGCATCACCAGCTAATTGTTGCACACCAGCCAAGCCATCTGTATCGGCATTTAAAGAGGCTTTAATCATCCGTAAAGCAATCGGGCTTTTGGTTAACATTTCTTCTGCCCACTCCATTGTCACATCTTCTACTTGATCCAATGGAACAACGGTATTAATCCAGCCCATATCTAAAGCTTCTTGGGCAGAATATTGTTTACACATAAACCAAACTTCTTTCGCTTTTTTATGGCCGATAACACGCGCTAAGTAACCTGAGCCGTATCCACCATCAAAGCTACCGACATTTGGTCCTGTTTGCCCAAACTTAGCATTTTCAGCCGCAATTGTTAAATCACAAACTAATTGTAAAACATTGCCACCGCCAATGGACCAGCCTTTCACCATTGCGATGACTGGTTTGGGAATGACACGGATTAACCGTTGTAAATCTAACACATTTAAACGTGGAATGTTGTCTTCGCCAACGTAACCACCATTACCTCGAACTTTTTGATCGCCACCAGAACAGAATGCTTGGTCACCTGCGCCTGTTAAAATAATAACCCCGACATCTTCTTTATCACGACTAATGTTAAATGCATCAATCATTTCCATGACTGTTTTCGGTGTGAATGCGTTGTGAACATGCGGGCGGTTGATAGTAATTTTTGCTACTTTGCCTGCTTGCTCAAATAAAATTTCATCATATTCTTTAATTGTTGTCCAGTTTCTCATTAGGAAACCTCCTTCATTAATCTCATCTTTTCTATTATACACAAGAATCGGCACTTTAGAGAAAAAGTCGCTTGAATTTTAAGAAAAAACATGGCTATTTCAAATTTTCTTCATTCCTGTATAATAAATAAAAAACCTTTTATTCTCTCTTTTATTAGAAAGGACTGATTACTATTCATCTTTTAGAGTATTTAGGCATCACGATTCAACACGTTTCTGCTGAGAAATGTCAGCTTACTTTAGCGGTAAAAGACGTGCATAAACAACCCTATGGCCTTGTCCACGGGGGCTTAAACGGCGTCTTAATTGAAACTGCCTGTAGTTTAGGTGCGAACGAAAACGTTCCTGAAAACACTTTTGCTGTCGGCATAGACTTACAAGTAAATCATCTTCGTAGTGTCCATGATGGTAGCCTTACCGTGATTGCGACGCCCGATCACTCGGGAAAGACCCTTCAAGTTTGGGAAGCAAAAATTTATAACGCAGACCACCAATTGACGAGCGTGGGGCGTTGTACCTTAACAAATCGACAAAAAAAACAGTAATCTTTACAGGTTACTGTTTTTTTGTTTATGGTTTTTAATAAGTAATTAGATTACTTCGTTTATTTAATTTTAGTACCAACCATTTGCTAACCAGAATGATTTAGCTGCATCCCATGAACCATAGCGACCTGCTACGTACTGATCTGCCACGCGTTCTTGGTTGGCAGGTGAATAGTCACCATTTAAATAAGAGGCAGATAATTGGTAACGACCGATATACTGACCGTTTGTTGCATCGTAAGAACCACTAGATTCACGTTGTGCAATCCACTCTTTTGCATCACTGCTTGCGGCAGGTGCTGCTGGTTGCGCTACTTCTTGAGCAACAGGTTGTTGTACTTCTTGTTGTACTGGTTGTGCAACAGGTTGTTCAACTACTTGTTGAACTGGTGCAACTTCTACAGCTGGTGCTGGAGTATTAGCAACTTCTTTTTCTGAACGAATAACTAATTGTTCTCCTTCAAAAATTAAATCAAGGTTTGGCAATTTGTTATCAGAAGCAATTTTTTGAATTAAGCTATTGTCTCCTGCAAATTGATGAGAAATTGTTGATAAAGTATCTCCTGCTTTAACTGTATATAAGCTTTCTGCGTTTGCGTCTGTTCCTAAGAATAATCCTAAACCTGCGGCCAAAGTTGTTCCAAGTAAAATCGTTTTGATTGATTTCATGTATGTTTCTCCTTTGTAATTAAAAATATTTGATTGTTGCTCTTAGCACTCGGCAACAACCACGTCTGCTTCGCTTTATCGAAACGACTTCACATACTTTATCATCGAATGGCCGGCCGTAGGTGAATATCTCGTGACAATTTATTACTAGAATGTCGGTTTTGTTACATTTTGTAATAAAAAGCTGCTGGAAGCTTGATATTATCCTGTTTATATTTTGCGAAAAAAAGTTAAAAAAACAGGATTTTATTTTTGAGAAACCGTTTTCTAACCCTTGATTAGCCCTTAAATGTCGGTTTTTTTACATTCGTTTCAGTCAAAAAGTAACAAAATGTTAAAGATACTAGACATGAGAATGTTTTTTTCAAAAACTCAGGCCTAAAAAGAACGGGTGTTTTCTTTGAATTTTTTTATCATTCACTATTTTTATTTTTCCTTCTATTATATAGATAAATTTTTTGTCGTATTCATTTTTCAATTCTGAAAAAAAACTAAGCACTTCCTATTGAAACAAAAAGAGTTAAACAAAAAAATCTTATATTTTGCTTGTTATTTATTCATTTTAATCTTATTCAAAAAAGGAACAGCTAAAGCAACTATGAAAACAAAGTATTGAAAATAAAGCAGAATAAATATTCATTTTTATCATAATTCACGAATAAAAAACAAACAATCGCTCGAACGCTTGTTATTTAAAAACATAATCAGTTTTTTCTCTTTCTATTTTCCAATCTATGAGTAATAAAATATATGAATCTACATTTAAGTCATTTTATTATCAAATATTCTGAATATTATAAGAATTGGAGTTTTATCTATGAGTGACAAAGAACAACTTGAGAAATTAGACAAATCCTTTCTGGGACAACCGAAAGGACTAGCAACACTGTTCTTCACAGAAATGTGGGAACGTTTCAGTTACTACGGCATGCGTGCTATTCTAATGTATTACATTTACGATACCGTAGCCAATGGCGGTTTAGGTCTCCCCAAAGCAACTGCCTTAGCCATCATGTCCATTTATGGATCAATGGTTTTCATGTCCAGTATCATTGGCGGTTGGGTCTCTGACCGTGTCTTAGGTTCAAGGAAAACTGTTTTTATTGGTGGTTTGCTAATCATTGCTGGACATATTGTTCTCGCTACCCCATTTGGTGTCCCCGCCTTATTCGTTTCTATTATGTTGATTGTATTTGGGACTGGGATGTTAAAACCAAACGTTTCAGGGATGGTTGGCCATCTTTATTCAAAAACTGACTTACGTAGAGATGCAGGCTTCTCCATTTTTTACATGGGGATTAATATCGGAGCCTTAATCGCTCCCCTTGTTGTCGGAACTTTAGGACAAGAATATAATTATCATTTAGGCTTTTCCGTTGCCGCAGTAGGGATGTTCTTCGGGCTACTACAATATTATTTCCAAGGACGTAAATCTCTTGCTGGGATTGGTCAAGCCCCAACTAATCCAATGTCTAAAGAAGAGCAAAAGAAATTTGCTAAAGCATTTATGTTGGCAATTGTCGTTGCTTTACTTATTTTTGGTGGCGCCTATGTCACAGGACATTTAACAATTGATTTCTTTATTAATACCATCAGCGTGTTAGGAATCCTGTTACCAGTTTATTATTTCAGCAAAATGTTAACGTCTAAAGATGTCACTGCTGAAGAAAAACCAAAAGTTCTGGCTTACTTGCCATTATTCTTAGCAGCAATTGTTTTCTGGTCATTGGAAGAACAAGGTTCGTCTATTCTTGCTCTATTTGCAAATGAACGGACACAAACAAGTTTGTTTGGCTTCCCAATTGCCGCTAGCTGGTTCCAATCATTAAATCCTGTATTCGTAGTTATTTTGACCCCTATTTTTGTTACATTATGGACAAAACTAGGTAAACGTCAACCATCAACAGTTGTGAAGTTTTCACTAGGGCTAGTCTTTGCTGGTCTTTCCTTCGTCTTATTAATGTTGCCAGGTCTACTTTATGGTACCGAAGGACGAGTGAGTCCACTTTGGTTATTCTTTAGTTTCTTCATTATGATTGTCGGAGAAATGTGTTTATCTCCCGTTGGCTTATCGATTACTACAAAATTAGCACCGAAAGCTTTCGAAGCTCAAACCGTTGCTATTTGGTTATTAGCAGATGCCGCTTCACAAGCCATTAACGCTCAAATTGCTCGTTTCTATACACCTGGAACAGAGTCAGCATATTTTGGGATTGTCGGACTTGTAGCTGTCGTTGCTGGGATTCTCTTATTCATTGTGAAAAAACCAATCCAAAACTTAATGGGTGACGTCCGTTAAACCGTCAAAAAGTTGCCTTTCTCTTTTTTGAAAGGCAACTTTTTTATACAGCGTTTTGATAACGTTTTCATCAAGTGGTATACTAAATAGAAGGAGGACGAGGACATGCGTTACTTAATTGGCGGTATTTTTTTATTGATTAGTATCTGGCAATTCATTGTTACTGGACGGACATTTGCCTACTTAAAGAAAGAGGGCGGTAAAAGAACCTCACCATTTATTCTGTTAGGACTATGGAGTAGTTTAGTGTTTGCTATTATTTCATTTGCTGTGGCGATTGCTTCTTTCTTTTATGTGAGTTTTTAAGGCAAGTGTATTTTATATTTTGTCTTATTAAGCAACAAAAACATCTCAAAAAATCGAGATGTTTTTTGTTGCACATTTTTATTTAAATGGAATGATATTGCGAAACTTTTTGATAGGCACTTGCTATTTTTTCAAATGGTGTTTCCTCAAAAATAGTGAACAGTCCGGGCTTATGTTTATTCAAAAATTGAATGGTTTCTTTAAGAGGTACCTGCCCTTCGCCAATGGCTACCGGAAATATCTGCTGATTTCTTATAATGAAATCTTTCAAATGAAAAGCAACGATTTTTTCACCAAAACACTCAAACGCTTCTTCTACTATTTCCAAATACGTTTTATCTATATCTACTCGAATTAAGTTGGTAGGATCCAAAATAATGCCTAAATTAGTTGAAGCAACCTCGTCAATCAATCGTTGCATTTTTTCAATTGTATGAATTGGATGATTGATTCCTGGTTCAATCCCAACAATTATCCCATACTTTTCAGCTTCTCGACATAATCTTCTAACAGAAAATAAAACTTCTTCGTATGCTTCTTCTGTATAATTATCTTCAGTGTAATAAATCGTTTCATATATACTGCCTGTTTCAGTTGCAACGATTTTTGCCCCAAACATTGAAGCGTAACGAATGTATGTTTCAAATTGATGCAGTCGTTTTTCTCGCTCTTCTAAATCTGGATGAATCAGATTAATATAACAACTTAGGACACTAATCGTAATCTTTTCATCTTCGAAAATATTCTTAAATTGACTTCCTAGTCCTGGAGATAGAACAGCAGCACTTGCATATTCTGGATAAGAAATACCTAAGGCAAATTGAATTGAAGTGATGTTCGTTTCAGCAATTTTTTTAGCCAATTCCACAGGAGATATTTTGGTGCCAACATCATGGGCACGTACTGCAAGTGTCAACATTTTATTCAAGCCTCACTTTCTTGATAGATTCTTCGTAATGATCAAAATGAATGATCTGATTATTCTTATGTTGCACCAAAAATTCTTTCGGTGTCATATTAAACTCTTTTTTAAAGGATTTCAAAAAGTGTGGATATGATTTAAATCCACATTTCAGGTAAACATCACTAGCACTGCGATATTCTTTTAATAACTGTTTAGCGTAAAGTAGTTTCTTTTTCAGCACAAATTGATGGAAAGTAAATCCTGTATGTTTCTTAAATTCCCGCGTTACATAATACTTAGTCACAAAAAAATTTTTTTCCATCTGTTCTAAGGTTAATGGTTGATCCAAATTTTGAGAAATGTAGGTAATCATTGCTTCAATTCGTTCATTTTCAATCATTTGTTTTGGTTGGCTCTCATTCTCTTCTTTCAGAACTAATTGATTTAAGTAAATTAAAAAGTCTAACAGTTGTTGTTCATAACGAACATCCGCACCATATTCTTCTGGCAAAGGAGAATGATCTAACGGGGTCAAGTAGTTTGCTAATTTTGCTACATCCACTTTGATAACTTTACTACGACGCTGACCAAAATGTTGAAAACAAGCAGACAAGTTTGTCCGTTTACTAGATCGTTGTTGTAAAAAATCGGGTGTTAAAAAAATATACATCCGTTCAAAATCATCAGTACTCTGCTTAATAATTCGATGTAAATCATGATAATGAATGAGTAAAACGGTCCCTGCTTCAACATCAAATTGATGTCCATCTAAAAAGAACGTTGCTACCCCTTTTAACGTACAATGGACTTCATAAAAATCGTGGTAATGATAGATGGTTTTTTCTGGACTAACCATATCTTTTACATGAAAGATCTCATATTGATCTGAAATCATACTATTTACTTGTGATTTCCGGATTTCTTTTACACTCTTCAACAAGATTCACCTCTTTTTTTAGAAGTTAACTATTTTTTGAATAAACAGTTACAGCTAATGTTGGTACAATTTATTACTTTCTGGAACAGGCGTTACCACAAAGGCTTTCTTTGTAAGTTCCAGAACAATTTCTTAAAATCAACTCCACTCAAGTAAGTTGTTTTGTGTACAATCATACGATTCACTATAACAAACTGTTCTATTTTAAATTATAGTTCAAAAACTTTTCTTAATTCAGTCGTCATCGGCGAGCAATCAGGATTTGTTTCCATAATATCTTCCATATAGTTCCACCATTTTTGATTGATTGGCGTCAGTGCTATTTGTTCCCAGCGAGCTTCATCTTCTATTTCTAAATAACCAAAAAGTGTACTGGTTTCAGGATTTAAAAAAATTTGATACTTAATTGCCCCATGTTCTTTCAGCATTTGACGCATTTCTGGCCATAACTCCTCATGACGTCGTTGATATTCGGCCTGTTGATCAGGATATACTTGCATACAAAAGGCTTTTTTTATCATAGCTTTCTCCGTTTTGATACTTTCTCTTCCAAATAGCCAACTTTCGGTGTCACACCAAACGCTTCTGCTAAGCGCCATAAATCTGCATCTGAAATTGTTTGGCGAACGCCTCCTTGCGCACAAACATAAGTGTACACTTCAGCGGCTTTTTCGGCAGTTTCAATTAAACCAAATACTTCATCCATATCAC
The DNA here is from genome assembly GCF_051712245.1 of Enterococcus sp. DIV1368f. Taxonomy (NCBI): domain Bacteria; kingdom Bacillati; phylum Bacillota; class Bacilli; order Lactobacillales; family Enterococcaceae; genus Enterococcus; species Enterococcus sp. DIV1368f. The sequence continues at coordinate 373,629 of NZ_JBIOON010000001.1, read as the reverse complement.
GGCCAGTACCATAAATACCATGTTGCGGCCATAAAACCAAACGAGATTCTTTCATTTTTTCAGCCGTTGCTACACCAATTTCATTCGTTCCAGGAACCAACCATGGAATAATACCAACACCGTCTGGAAATACTACTAAACATTCGGTACACATTTGCCATAATGTTCTAGTAAAGACTTTTTCATCTAATTCGTGGGTAAAACTCATTGCTAATAAATGACTCGCATGATTATGCATGACAATGCGATTTTCTGGATCAACAGCTAAACGAGCAATATGGCTCATAAAATGACTAGGTAATTCACTCGTTGGCACAGCTTCATCTTCTAAGCCCCACAATAGTTCTAATTCCTGGCCATTTTCACTAACTCGTAAAATCCCTAAGTTTTCACTTGGTGCATCACAGACATTTTTAAAATATTTTCCTGAGCCTGTCACGATAAAATATTTTCCTGCTAATTTCGTTGCATCAAATTTCATTGGAATCTTTCGGAGCACTTGTGTTGGATTTAGAAAAGGTAAAATCTCCTCCTCTTTTAATAAATACGAAATATTTCCGCCATTTCGTTCATCCCAACCTAAACGATATAAATTTTTGGTCGTTTTGACCATTTCTTCCACAAATGGTGCTTGTAACACGTTCATTTTTTTCATTTTAGAAGTTCCTCTCGTTTGTTAATTTTATGAAAAACGACAACTATCTTTACCTGTTGGCAATTGACGAGTTGGTAAAATCACTTTTTCGTATTCTTGAACATCCGTTAACCAATCTAAGCCGATAGGTACGTGATTTTCTTGACAGTAGTAGTTCCAGATATCGACGAATGGAAAGTCTTTTAACTCTTCCGTTAAGGCTAAACGTGTGGTAAAATCTCCTATCAATTCAGCTTCTTTTAAGACGTTTGTTGGCTCAAGCATCGCTTTCATTAACGCTTTTTGTGTATTGCGGGTGCCAATCACCCAAGCGGCAACACGATTGATTGTGGCATCAAAGAAATCTAAGCCCACGTGTGTTTTTCCTAATAAATCATTGCGAACTAACTCCTTGGCAATTTCTTGCAATTCATCATCCATAATGACAACGTGGTCACTATCCCAGCGAACTGGACGACTGACATGTAATAGCATTCCTTCGCCAAATAAGGATAATGAAGATAACTTATTAGAAATCACTTCTGTTGGATGAAAATGACCAGCATCTAAACAAATTAATTTATTCCGCGTTAAACCGTAGCCCATATAAAATTCATGAGACCCAACTGTATAGGCTTCTGAACCAATCCCAAAGAGCTTGCTTTCCACCGCATCGACTGTATAAGCTGGATCAATTTCCTCTGAAAAAATTTCATCTAGCGAAGCCATTAGCCTCTTTCTCGGCGTTAAACGATCAACTGGGTTATCTTTAAAGCCATCTGGCACCCAAAAGTTATTGACAGCTACTTGTCCTAATTCTCTTCCAAAATATTCAGCAATTCTTCGTGAACGTTTCCCATGCTCAATCCAAAAGTCTCGAACTTGCGGATTCGGATGAGCTAAAGTAAAGCCATCGCGGTACATTGGATGCGAGAAAAAGGTTGGATTAAAGTCCAATCCTAAGCCATTTTCTTTTGCCCAAGTCACCCATGGTTCAAAATGCTTTGGTTCCAGTTCGTTTAAATCCACCCTTTCCTCTGTGTCTAAATAAATAGCATGCAAATTCAATTTGTGTTTTCCTGGAATTAAAGAAAACGCTTTTTCTAAATCTTGACGTAGTTGCTGGGGACTTCGAGCAACGCCTGGATAATTCCCTGTAACTGAAATACCACCAGAAAGTTCATCCTCACTTAAGAAGCCTCTCACATCATCTCCTTGCCACACATGCATTGAAATTTTGACATCAGCCATTTTTTCCAATACAGCTTCGGTATCTACGCCAATACTGGCATATTTTTCTTTCGCTTCTTCATATTTTTGTGTAATGGTTGTCATAATGAGCTCCTTTTCATAAATGCTTGATAGCGATTTTTTATTGTTGAATCAATTGGATTTGCTTGATAGATTTCCGTGGGAAAAGATGTTTGGATACAAGTACGAGCTGCTGGAATATCTTTAAGTTCACCTGTTGCAATCATCTGCATCAAAAGATTACCTAAAGCAGTTGCTTCTCCAGGTCCCGCTTTCACTGTAACATTAGCAACATCAGCAGTTAGCTGGTTCAATAAACGATTATTGGAACCACCACCGACAACATGTAAAGTTGTAATTTTCCGTTCGATTCCTGTTAATTGAGCTAATTTTTCTAGTTCTACGCTGTAACACAATGCTAAATTATCATAAATACAACGAGCGAGTTCACCAGGGCTTTCAGGAACTGTTTGTTGTGTTTCACGGCAATAGGCTTGTAATTCAGTAATCATATTTCCTGGATTTAAAAAACGAGGATCATTTATATCAATAAATTGTTGAAATGCTGGTTCTTTTTCAGCTAAGGTGGCCAATTCAGCATAGCTATATTGGTAGTTTTGTTGCCGTGCCACTTCTTGAATTAGCCACATACCCATAATATTTTTTAAGAAACGAATTGTGTTCTGGGCGCCCCATTCATTCGTGTAATTTTCTTGGAAAGCTTCAGCAGAAATTGTTGTAACAGTAGCTTCAATACCTAATAAAGACCAAGTACCACTGCTAATGTACGCCCAGTCATCGCCAATGCCTGGCGTGCCTAAAATTGCTGAAGCTGTATCATGACTAGCTATCGTAATCAACGTTGCATTTGGTAAATCATAGTCTGGAAAAGCCGCTGTTTGCAGGTCGCCTAAAATCGTGCCCGGCTCTACTAATGTTGGGAATAGTGTTTCATCAATTCCTAGGAAATCCAGTAATTCACTTTCCCATTGTTTCGTTCCAGCATTCAACAGTTGCGTGGTGGAGGCGTTGGTGGCTTCGATGACTGCTTTTCCAGTAAAGACATAACCTAAGTAATCAGGGATTAACAACAATTGGCTGGCTGCAGCCAAACGTTCCTTTTCCTCTACAAATAACTGAAAAATGGTATTAAAAGGTTGAACTTGAATCCCCGTTTGTTGGTACAATTTTTCTAATGAATAGCCTTTTGAAAAATTTGTTACAGCTGCTTCTGTCCGTCCATCTCGATAAGCAATCGGTTCGTCCAAAAGTTGACCAGATTGATCCAGCAGACAATAGTCAACACCCCAAGTATCAATTCCAATAAAGCATTCCTTGATACCTAATTGTTTAACTTTTTGCAGACCAAGCAGTAACTCATGGACTAAACTAGCCATATCCCAACGCTGATACCCATCTTTTTGATGAAAACCATTTTTAAAACGATGAATTTCTTCTATTGTTATCTGACCATTCGCTAAGCGTTGACTTTTCATTATGCGACCGCTAGAAGCACCAATATCAACCGCTAAATAGGTTCGTTTTTCAACTTGTTCTTTTTTCACTTTGTTGATAGTTGTCAATCCTTTCACTATTTTTATTTTTTGTACGTTAGACTAACTTTATGTATTCATCATAAACAAAAAACAGCGCTTTCACCTCTCACAATTTTGAGATATAATTGTACTATCTTGGTAATTAGGAGGTTCTTATGGATTATTGGGAAAAAGCCGACTACTCTTGGTCAGACGATTCTAAGCGACATATTTTGACACCTAGCAGCAAAAGTCGCACACTTTTTTATTACATACAGGAAATTGGACAGTTTAAAACCTCGCGCCCTTATTATACGGAGCGGGCACATTTACCATCATACTTAATTAAATTCACGCTAAATGGTACTGGGGAATTACGCTATCGTTATCATACATACAGCTTACAAAGAGGTGATTTATTCTTTATTGACTGTCGGGATTATCAATACTATCAAGCAACCAGCGAAGAGCCTTGGGAAATGGACTGGATTCATTTTGAAGGAGGAAATTCTGGCGCTTTTTTCCAAGAATTTATGAAAAATGGTTCACCTGTTTTCTCCACTAATCAGCTTCCTGAAGATAATCCTATTCATTTAATCATTCAGCAACTATTACAATTACAAGATTTACAACATGCGCAAACTGATTACCAATCTTCCGTTTTAATTCATCAATTACTGAACGAATTATTGTTGCAAAAGTATCGTCAAGACTTTACCTACGAAACGATTCCATCATTGGTTTTGGAAATGAAAGCTTACATTGATCAACATTTCAAAGAAACAATTTCTTTAGAAGACTTGGCTCAACTCTTTCATTTAAATAAATATCAATTGAACAAAGAGTTCTCCAAATACATTGGATTACCGCCAATTAAATATCAAATTAGTAAAAAAATTTCTTATTCAAAAGATTTACTACGCTATTCTAATCAAACAGTGAAAGAAATTGCTGTAGATGTTGGTTTAGAAAACTATGCCTACTTTAGTCGATTATTTAAAAAGCGAACTGGATTAACTCCTAGTCAATACCGTAAAAGTGGCTTCTAAAAAATCTCTCTATGACACATAACGTCATAGAGAGATTTTTTATTTCTATGCCTCCTAAACTCAATATTTTATAGTAAATTACCAAATCTAGTTGATTGAACAACTTATATTTCGCTCAATTGGGGTTGTTAGACAATTTGTATTGAATTAAGAAATTAGATTTGGTAACCACATGACAAGTTCAGGTACATATGTGATTAAAAGTAAAATTGCTAGAATTATCAGATAAAATGGAACTAGCGGTTTCAGCATTTGCTCAGCTTTAACACCCCCAACACTAGCACCAACATATAATCCTGTTCCAACAGGTGGTGTAATTGAGCCAACACACAAGTTCATAATCGCAAATAAACCAAAATGAACTGGATCCACTCCAACATTCATAACAATTGGTAAAAAGATTGGTGTAAAAATCAAAATAGCTGGACCAACATCCATAAACATTCCCACAAACAATAGGACAACGTTTACTAATAATAGAATTAAGTATTTATTGTCTGTGATTCCTAAAATAGCTGTACTGATTGCTTCTGGTATCCCTGTAAAAGCCATCGCAAAAGACATCATTGAAGAAGTTGCCAACAAGAACATAATGGTTCCGCTCATCAAGACAGCCTCTTTTAACATTTTAGGTAAATCGTTTATTTTCACTGTTTTGTAGTAAAACATTGAAATCAATAATGAGTATGCGACAGCGATTGCTGATGCTTCAATCGCTGTAAATAACCCCGTCAAAATACCGCCAATAATAATGACAATTAACAATACACTGGGAACCGCTTCTCGCAAAACCTTGCTGACTTCTCCTTTTTTTGCTTTTGCCACAGTAGGATAATTATGACGTTTTGCAATAACATAAGCTACCACCATAATTCCTAACGCCCACAAAGAACCTACCAAATAACCGCCTAAAAATAAAGAAGAAATAGAGGCCCCACCAGCCACCAATGAATACATAATAAACGCTGTACTTGGTGGAATAACCATCCCTGTAGGAGCAGAGGCAATATTTACAGCCGTTGCAAATTTCCGATCATAGCCCTCATTTACTTGTTGCGGAATTAGCACGCCACCAATAGCAGTCGATGCTGCAATTGCAGAGCTAGAAATCGAACCAAATAATGCGTTCCCTAACACATTAGTATGTGCTAGCGCGCCGGGAACACGACCAACAAATAACATAGAAAAATTTACCAACTTTTGGGCAATTCCCCCATTATTCATAATCACGCCAGAAAAAATAAAAAACGGAATTGCTACGAGAGAGAAACTATTTAAACTAGAGACCATTTTTTGAGCTGAGGTAAATGCAGCTGCTTCAAAAGGAATTACTAATAACAATGTTGCAATTGAAGATGCCGCAATGCTCATACCAATTGGCATACCAACTACCAATAAGACTGCAAAAACTACAAATAAGATAATGCCTGCTTCTAAAGCCATATTTTTACTCCTATTCTTTTTCTTCTATAAACGCATTAAGAATCTTTTGATTGCGTGAATAACTCTAGCAAATTCATCAAACTATAAATAAACATCAAAACACCTGCTACTGGAACAGCTAAATAGACATAACCCATAGGAATTGCCAAAGATGGTGAAATTTGTCCTAACGTAATTACTACACCATTCCAACCGCCAAATATCATAATCACTCCTGCAAAAAGTAGGAACAACAATTGAACAATAAATTCTAAAAAGCGTTTTTGTTTCCCTTGTAATTTTTCACTTAACAAAGTTACTGCTAAATGTCCCTTTTTTCCAACCACATAAGCAGAAGCTAACATCGCCAGCCAGACCAATGCAAAGCGAACAAATTCTTCTGTTAAGGTACTAGGATTTTTTAACACTGTCCGGGCAAACACTTGGTACAAAACGACCAAAACCATTGCAGCAAGAATGATTGATCCAAGTATTTCTAAAAGTCGATTTAAAAATTTTCTAAAACCTTTCATAATTACCTCCTTAATTAGTCCGCCAACTGGCGAATAGCCTGATACAGTTCGCCATATTCTGAGCTATTTTTGAATGATTCATGCAACGGTTGAACGAGTTTTTGGAATGGTTCACTGTCTACTTGATTGAACACAACGCCATATTCTGCTTGTGCTTTTTTCTTTTCTTCTTCAACCGCTTCTTTAAAGACCGTTTTTTCAAAAGCGGTCGATTCTTTTGCTGCTTCTTCAATCGCTTGTTCTTGTTTCGCTGTCAAACGTTCTTTTGTCCCCTCGTTCATAATCACAATATCTGGCACTCGAGTATGCTCATCATAAGAATAATACTTAGCCACACCACCATGACCAGCTGTATATAAAACGAACTCATTATTCTCTGCACCGTTGATTAGATTAGATTGTAGAGAAGTATATACTTCCGAACTACCCATAGGTACTGGCGAACCCCCTAAAAGTTCTACCATTTTGATGGCGGTTTCACTTTGCATAACCCGAATTTTTTTACCTTTCAAATCATCTGGAGATGTAACAGGCCCTTTGCTCATATAAAAACTTCGTTGACCAGAGTCATAATAAGTTAAACCAACAAATCCTAATTTTTTTGTAGAATCATACACTGGTTGCATTAGCGCTTGATTATCCATTACTTTAAAAAAATGTTTTTCATTATCAAAAATATACGGAATGGCAAATACAGAATAATCTTTAGAAAAACTTTCTAATGCTGATCCACTGACTTTTGCAAAATCAATTGCACCTGTTTGTGTTAATTCAATTAGTTCTGTTTCTCCCCCTAATTGACCATCTGGAAAGTATTCAATTTGAACTTTACCATCTGTTTTTTCCTCTACCAATTCACCGAATTTCTTCATAGAATCGATAACTGGTTGGCTATTGCTAGCATACGCATAGCGCAAGACTACCGTATCATTTGCCGAAGCTTCTGTTTTGCCGCAACCACTTAGCAACTGTAATCCTGCCAATACCATAACTGTTGTAAATAAAACCTTTCTTTTTTTCATGAACTTTTCTCCTTACTTTTCTAGCAATAAGAAACAAGCAATTCAGTCAAACATAGGATTGTTAATGATTGACCATAAGGCATCGCTGTCATTCCAATTGTGCGATAAAAATCTAAATTATCACCCATTCCTGTACCAACTGACACATGTTGTACTTCTCCCGTTTCATCAATCTCATTTAGTAAGCCAGCAATTGCTTTATTTGCCACTTTTTCATATTCAGAAGAAATATATTTTTTATGAACGGCTTTTAAAATCCCATAAGCGAATCCCGCTGTAGCAGAAGATTCTAAATACGAATTTGAATCATTAATTAATGTATGCCATAAACCAGATTCATCTTGGTATTTCGCTAAAGCTGCCACTTGCGCATTGAGGGTACTTAATAAAAATTCCCGTAAACTATCTCCTTTTGGTAACTCTAAGATTTCAATAATTTCTGGAATAGCAATCGTAATCCAGCAGTTTCCTCTTGCCCACAGTGCTTCCGCATAATTATGATTTCCTTCAAAAGTCCAACCGTGATACCATAGACCACTTTTTTTATCTTGTAAATATTTAATATGGATTAAAAATTGACGCTTTGCTTCTTCCAAATAATCGAGTCGATTCAACAACTTACCAATTTTTGCCAAAGGTAAGACAGTCATCATTAACGTATCATCCCATAATTGATTTTTATTTTCTGGTCCATATGTCGCATGTTGCAAACCACCTTCATTCGTTCGGGGCATTTCTTCCATCACCCATTCCGCCCATTGCTCTAAGTAAGGTATATATTTAGAGTCTTTCGTGTCTTCATATAGATAAGCCATTGTTAAAAGCGGAGCCATCGTATTCACATTCTTAGGCGGCGCGCCTTCTTGCATCCGACCTTCAAACCAGTCGTTAACTACTTGTAAAGCTTTTTCACTTTTAGTATTTCGATAATTCTTATATATACCATACAACCCAACGCCTTGCGGCCAGTTCCAAATCGTCCAACTTTTGTCATCAACTTTTAAACCATCAAAATCTAACAGAAATTCACCTGTGTTATCTTTAATCGTTGTTAAATTTCTAATTAATAAGTCAATCGTTGTTTCTACTGTATCTTTTGGTATGAATTGTTCCTGTTTAATAATCATCGGCAATCAAAACTCCTTTTCCATCCCACCAGCGCAAATGAAACGCTTTCATTTTTTTATAATTTTAGTTTAGCAAGGAATGTTAGCAAATTATATAGTTAATCTTGACGAATTACTGTCAAAAATTGACTTTTTTTAAAAATTAGATACGGTTTTTACCAATTCAATCAATGAGTAAATAACAAAAAACGGACATCCTTTTTAGGGATGTCCGCTTTTTGTTACTTATTTATGGTTGTTTTCCAATATAAGCTAAAATTCCACCATCGACATATAAGATATGTCCGTTAACAAAGTCAGAAGCGTTAGATGCTAAGAAAACTGCTGGGCCAGCTAAGTCTGCAGGTGTGCCCCAACGATTAGCAGGTGTTCGTCCCAAGATGAATTCGTTAAATGGATGCCCTGGTTCTCTTAATGGCGCCGTCTGTGGCGTTTCAATGTAGCCAGGTCCAATCCCATTACATTGAATATTATATTGTCCATATTCAGAAGCAATATTTTTCGTTAACATTTTTAGTCCGCCTTTTGCTGCCGCGTACGCACTAACTGTTTCACGACCTAGTTCACTCATCATTGAACAGATATTGATAATTTTGCCATGACCCTTTTCAATCATATCTGGAATAACCGCTTTTGCCATAATAAATGGCGCATTCAAGTCAACATCAATCACTTGACGGAACTCTTCTGCTGACATATCCACCATTGGAATTCGTTTAATAATTCCCGCATTATTGACTAAAATATCAATAGAGCCGACTTCTTCTTTAATCTGAGCAACCATCGCTTGAACTTGCTCTTCATCAGTGACATCACACACATAACCACGTGCTTCAATCCCTGCAGCCCGATAATTTTCCAAACCTTGTTCAACTGATTCAGGAGATAAGTTATTAAAAACAATTGTTGCTCCTGCTTCAGCTAGGGATTTCGCAATCTCAAAGCCAATCCCATAAACAGCACCTGTAATTAACGCTACTTTTCCATCTAATTGAAAATCATTCATTTTAAATTCCATGTTTTCTCCTCTTTCTTTAGTTTATTTTAATTGATCCATCGCAACCATATCCATGTCTGTGTACGTAATATTTTCTCCGCACATGGCCCAAATAAAGGAATAATTACTTGTACCAACCCCAGAATGAATTGACCAGCTTGGTGAAATAGCTGCTTGTTCATTACTCATTACTAAATGTTTCGTTTCGTCTGGTTTACCCATCATGTGGAAAATCCGCGTATCTTCTTCCATATCAAAATAAACATACGCTTCCATCCGACGTTCATGTGTATGACAAGGCATTGTATTCCAAGCGCTACCTGGTTCTAAAATGGTGTAGCCCATTTGTAACTGGCAACTTTCACAAACGTTCGGATGAATGTATTGGTAAATTTTACGTTGGTTCAATGTTAATGGATCACCCGTTTCCATTGAGGTAATTTCATCAATACTAATTTTTACGTTCGGATATTTATGATGTGCTGGGACACAACTAATGTAAAATTTCGCTGGATTATCAGGGTTTTCTGAAGAAAAACGAACATGTTTTGTTTCTTTCCCAATATAATAGCCATCTTGTTTTTTCATTGTTTCTTTGGCGCCATCAATTTCAATAAAGCCTGGTCCCCCAATATTAATAACTCCTAGTTCACGGCGTTCTAAGAAATAATCAACTCCTAATTCCTTGTCCAAAATAATTTCTAATTCTTCTGTGGTTGGTGTCACACCACCAAAAATCATCCGATCATTATGTGTGTAGGTTAAGCTGATTGCACCTGGAATAAAAACTTTCTCTACTAAAAATTCATCTCTCAATTGTTCTGTTGAATAGTGACGGATATCCGCCGGACTATGTGTATAACGTGTTTCCATATTTTGCATAACTAAAATCTCCTATCTATTTATTTTTCCTGAGCCCGTTGCCAAAAAAGCAAGGACTTCTTTTTGACTAAATTGATTACAATCACCATGTACAGTATGTTTTAACGCACTAGCCGCTGTTGCAAAATCAATACAGGTTTGTGGATCATAGGCAGCTAATAAACCATGTAAAACCCCACCAGCAAACGCATCACCGGCACCGACACGGTCAACAATCGGTTGTAATCGATGACATTTGGACGTATAATACGCACCTTTGTACCATAGCGTTCCGATTAAGTCATTATCTGTCGCTGAGTGTACTTGACGTTTGGTTGAATAAAATACTTGAATGTTGGGATAACGTTCTTGCATTTTTCGGTAGTACCACATTAATGCGTCTTCAAGTTCTTCCTCTGGTTCTGGAATCTCCAGTAAATAACGAGCATCTAATACCCCAGCTGAACAAATATCAACAAATGGAAGAATGGCCTTCAATGCCACGCTCGCTTCTTTCTGGGACCAAAGTTTCCCTCGATAATTAATGTCAAAACTTACTTGGCACCCTGCTTGCTTCGCTGCTTTAACTAGCGCAACCGTCATACTTTGCCAATTTTTTGATAACGCCGCTGTAATTCCTGAAATATGAAAGATCTCTACTCCTGAAAACAGCTCATGTAAGTCCCATTCCATTTCTTCGATTTGAGCAAAGCTTGAATAGGCGCGATCATAGACAACACTGGCTGCTCGTTCTCCTGTACCAGTTTCCAAGTAATACGTTCCTAGGCGTGTTCCGCCAGTTCGTACAAATTCCGTTGAAACCCTATAACGACTTAAATGCTTTTTGGCGGCTTCTCCTAATGAATTATCGGGCACTTTACTAGCAAAAGTCACTTGGTGGCCATAGTTCGCTAACGAAATCGCTACATTCGCTTCACCACCGCCGTAATGTACAGCGAAATTTTCTGTTTGTGCTACGCGTATTCCGACAGGCGTGGACAAACGCAACATGATTTCTCCCAATGTTACGACTTTCCCCATGTGCCTACACCCCTTTGATTGCTTGGAATTTTTCCATATAGGCTTGGGCAACCTCACGAACTTTTTCAAAATCCCCAGTTGCTGCTGGCGCTAACAGATTGCCACCAACACCGACGGCCGTCACACCTGCAGCAAACCACTCGGCCATATTTTCTAAACTGACACCACCCGTTGGCATAATATTTAACTGAGGCAATGGCGCTTTAAATGCTGAAATAACACTCGGTCCATAAACACTTCCCGGAAATAGTTTAATAATATCTGCTCCGCTTTTCAGTGCTTCTTTCATTTCTGTGATGGTCATACAGCCTGGCAAGTAAGGAACTTGATATAAATTGCAAATTTTAGCGGTTTCTTCATCGAAGCTTGGACTCACAATATATTCAGCCCCTGCTACAATAGCTAAACGAGCAGTCGTAGCATCCAAAACTGTCCCCGCACCAATGACTACGTCAGGATTCTCTTGGTATAACGCAACTAATTCCTGAATCACTTCTGTTGCTTGAGGAACAGTAAAGGTTAACTCAATCCCCCGCATACCGCCTGCTACAATGGCTTGACTAGCTTTTAGCGCTTCCTCTTTTGTCTTTCCGCGAACCACAGCAATCACGCCAGCATTTTCTAATTTTTGTAAAATTGATACTCGCTTCAACAGACTCCCTCATTTCTTATTTAGAAATATATATTTATTATAAAGAAATTCACAACTTCATTATACAGATAAAAAAAGAAAATGCAAACGTTTTTACAAAAATAAAAAAAGAAAGCCAAACAAAAATCCCAATCGACTTTTGTTTGGCTTTCTTTTTCTACTATAATTTCGCTTCAATCGCTGCTTTTGTTGCTAAAAGGGCTTGATTAATCGTCGTTTTATTTTCCTCTGTCAAACGATATTTCGGCATGCTCACACTAAAAGCACCCGCAATTTCGCCATCTTTCATTAAAGATACTCCGCTACAGAAAATATCTTGTTCAATTTCTTCATCATCGTAAGCAACCCCCGTTTGTTGCACTTGTTTTAATTCTTTTTTCAAACGCAAGGGATTGGTAATCGTATTTTCGGTATAGGGAATTAATGTCTGCGTGTCTAAATATTGTTGCACTTGTTCTTCCGTAAATTCTGCTAAAACGGCTTTACCCATGGCCGAATTATACAAAGGTCGAGTAATTCCCACTTTCGAGGACATGCGAATGGTTTGATTTTTCGGTTCTAATTTATTGATATACAGAATTTCATTATTATTTAAAATCCCTAAATGAATGGTTTCATCGACCGTATTTTGAAGGTTTTCTAAATAAGGTACCGCAATTTCAGCTAAATCGATTTGCTCCACACTTTGATTCGCATAGCGAATCAATTTTGTTCCTAAGCGGTACGTTTTGTTCGTGTCTTTTTGAACATAGCCAATTAATGTTAAGGTTTCTAAAATTTTGATTGCCGTTGATGCCGTCATTTCGGTATTCTTTGCAATTTCCTGTAAGGTTTGATCGGGTTGTAAACTTAGACAGTCCATGATTTTAGCCGCTTTTAACAAGACTGTTCCGTAAGGTTTTGTTTCTTTCATCGAAACCCTCCTTTTCCATATAAGAAATTATATAGAAAAATAAAGAAATTGCAAGAAAAAAAGAACTCGAAGATTCATTCAGTAACGTTTCACTTTCACTTCAGGTCTTTCTCCCAGTCCTATTTCATTCTTATTTTCTTTTCTTTAACTCATCAGAAACATCTGCATCCTTAGGAATTAAAAGATACTCACTGACTTCTGTGGTTTCATTAAATACGACATATAATTTTTGTTCTTCATCGAAATCGCCTAAATCAATCGCTACGTAATTAGGACAAACTTCTGAGATACCATGAAACATTTGACTAAAGATTTTTTTCGTCATCCCTACATTACGATGCTGCTCTTCTGCTTTTTCCACCGCACTTTGTAACGTATATCCTTCATCTAAAAAACGCTTGATCCAATGCACTTTGACGACTGTATGTAACCGATATTTCCGTGGACCGTTTGCGTCTTTCGCAATGGAAGAAATATACCCTTTTTCTTCCCAATAACGAAGTTGACGTGGCGAAACTTCAGCAATTTCACTTAGTTCACTAATTCCTATCAACAAATTTTCTTCATTTAACAAACGCTGAATCATTTTTGACCACATTAGTTTAACTTCCTTTCCCTTATCCTTTCCTTAATTGTAGTTTTTTTTACACCTTTGTCAAGTAAGTTGACAAAGATTCTAATTAGTTGTAAAGTAGTTAATGCAATTTAATTTGAAACTTACAGAAAAAGGAGCGATATATGTGACTTCACAACAACCTGTGGATATTCACGGAAAACCTTATAACCGGTCGTTACTAGTCGGTGTTTTACTAATCGGAACATTTTGTACGATTTTAAACCAAACACTTTTAACGACGGCCTTACCTACATTAATGAAAGAATTTGATATCTCAGCTTCAAGTGTACAGTGGCTAACCACTGGATTCCTACTTGTGAACGGCATTATGATTCCCATCAGTGCTTGGTTGATTAACAAATTCAGTTCAAAAAAATTATACATAACAGCGATGTCAACGTTCTTAATCGGAACCATCATCTGTTTTGTAGCTCAAGACTTCGGCATGTTATTGACTGGACGTCTTGTTCAAGCCGCAGGGGTCGGCGTATCTATGCCTCTTTTACAAACAATTATGCTTTCAATTTTCCCGCCTGAAAAACGTGGCGCTGCCATGGGCACAACGGGAATTGTTATCGGATTAGCACCCGCTTTAGGTCCAACATTATCTGGTTGGATTATTGATTCTTATACATGGCGTGACCTTTTTGGGATGGTCATTCCAATTGTTGTTTTAGTCCTAATTTTAGCTTCATTTTTAATGAAAAATGTCATCCAATTATCTAATCCAAGTATCGATGTCTTATCGGTCATTCTTTCTACTCTCGGCTTTGGTAGCTTACTTTACGGTTTCTCAAGCGTTGGTGATAAGGGTTGGGGTAGCCCACAAGTCTATGGATTCTTAATTGTTGGTGCGATTGTTTTATGTCTTTTTACATATCGACAATTGCATTTAGAACAACCTTTCTTAGAACTACGCGTTTTTAAATCAAAAGTCTTTACTGTTGCAGCCATTTTATCTGGCGTAACCAACATGGCAATGATTGGTGCCGAAATGGTTTTACCTTTGTATATCCAAAATATTCGTGGCGAATCTGCCTTCCATTCAGGGTTAATGCTTTTACCAGGAGCGTTAGTCATGGGACTTATGATGCCAGTAACTGGTCGCATTTTTGATAAAATTGGTGCCCGTCGTCTTGCGATTACTGGGATGTTTATTTTAACAGCTGCAACGTTACCGTTTGCTTTCTTAACAAAAGCAACACCTATTATTTATATCATTGTCCTATATGCGATTCGGATGTTTGGTATTTCGATGGTCATGATGCCTGTGACAACTTCTGGCATGAATGCTTTACCAATGAATTTATTAAGTCACGGAACTGCTGTAAACAACACCTTCCGACAAGTAGCTAGCTCAATTGGAACAGCTGTTTTGATTAGTGTTTTAACAAATGTTACAAAAGACGGCTTACCTGCATCAGACTTATTAAAAACAGCCCCACTCGCTTATCGCGATCAAGCAACAAACGCAACATTAAACGGCTATCACGCAGCCTTCTTCGTGGCAACAATCTTTGGCGTTCTCGGCTTGGCGATTACTTTCTTCTTAAATAAAAAAGAAGCGATGCCGGTTAAGGAAGTAGGTGCAATGAAATAATGATTATTTTTCTTTTAATCCTTTGCGTGTTAGGCTTTGCCTATACGAATGTATTTGGCCGAAAAGTCTGGCATAAATTCTGTATGGTTATTTTTGGTTTAGGCTTCTTAGCTTCGTTAAGTCTTATCGTTTTAAACGATAAAGATCATTTTGGTATGACCGAAGTTACTCAGGACAAAACGTTTGAACTAAAAAGCAGTAGTTCAAGCAAAGATGGCCCCAACATGTTATTGTACCAGCCGTTGGGCGATGGTTCCGAAAAAGTTTATTTGTACAACACACCAGATAAAAAGAAACTACAAAAAACAGGAACGGAAAACGTCACAAACACAGTTCAAAAAGATGCTCAAAAAGCCACATTAGTCCAAAAAACGACGAAATGGTCCTATCAAGAGTCTTGGGCCAAAACACTATTTGGCCTTGCTGACAACGATAACCAATTTGCAAAACAAGAAAACACCTTCAACGTTGCTAGTGACTGGCTAGTCTTAAGTGCTGATCAAGCAAAAAAATTAGGCGAATATATGGAACAACATGCCGCTGATATCAAAAAAGAAGGGACTGAAACAGTTGGCAAAAAAATGATGGCTGCTATGATGGCGAATCCATCAATGTCCCAAGAAGAACAAGCGAAACTCACCGAACAATATACCAAAGAGTTTCAACAAGAATTGATTCAGAAAATTCTTAGTGACATGAAATAAAAAGAAGGACTGCCTGAGAAACTTATCAGGCGGTCCTTCTTTTTTAATGATTAACCCAAATATAAATACCTTGTTCTTCTTTTTCAAGAACTTTTGTTTCCGAAAGCAAATTTCCTGTCACTAAATCATATCTGAGCAGCGTCTGACCAGCTAAAACCAACAACTGATTATCTTTCGTTGTATTTACACTATAGATCATAGATTCTTCTAATTCTTCCGTCTTTAACTGTCCATTAATATTTAAAAAATAACTTTCTTCCGTAGCGAGATTAACAATTGACAGCCCCACTTTCCCTAATGCATTTGGCTCGTGATCAATAATCAAATATTCGGACGTTCTACTTTTGTAAATTAGGTTAGGAAAATTCTCTGTCAATTGAATAAAACGTTGATTTTTAGCATCTAAACCCATTTGCATAATTCGATTATCTGGCACATTTTCATAACTTACTCGGTTTCTATGAGCCGTTATCGGCAAGTAAATTTGATTATTTACAATCACAGAAGAAGTAAAACCATAAACATACTCTGGGTTTGTATCTAAAAATATTTCGTCTGTTAATGTCAAATTTTCCCCTTCTTTAAAAATGAACAACGTATTCTCATAAAGTTGTTTTTCTTTGGCTTCCTGACTAGCGACGACATATAGCTTATTTTGTGTTCCTGAAAATTGCGTAACTGGTGTTGTAGATTCATTAAACATGTATGAACTAACTGGATTCCCTTCAGTATCAAAAGAATAAAAACGCTCTGCTTGAACAGTATAAAAATAGTTGGAGCTATAACCAGTACCAGTATAAGGATATTTTTCTGTCTTTCTTTTCAAAAGTTCTCCTTTTAAAAAATCAACACTCACTATAAATTCATCCTTAGTGCTGCTCAAAAGATCACCCGTTGAAAATAGTAAATAGTGGGATTGTAATCTTCCTTTTGAAAACCCTGTTGGGACAATCTCTGGTAGATTCACACGACTTCGCTTATGTTTTTTGATGTCATTTTCAGAAAACATGAATGAATAAATCGCTTGGGTTGATAATACATAAAAATCTGTTTCTTCTTGCACAACAAAAGATTGCTTTTTTTCTTCTATCAATTTGTCTTTTACAACAAATAACATTATTCCAATACTAATCAAACTAAGAAATCCTGCTACTATTTTTTTCATATTTTCGTTGTATTTCTATATGTAATTGGCTCCTGAACTTTTTTAAACAATTATCTTATACTCACTATATTATTCCCTAGACAGCTTTGATACCTTTCTTCTACAGTCCATTCTACATAACCAACCAAAAACAGTCTAACCGTTTTTTTCATTTTCTCTCCTCCTATTAAAACAATATGCTTCCATTGTGACCATGCACAACAAAAGCATATCATTCAATCTTTTAACAAACAATCTCATTTCAGATTATTTGAACTGTTTAGAAAAAACCAAAAATATATCTTTTTAATTATAAATCGCTTTAATCGGATCCATCCTCGAGGCGCCAATTGCTGGAATAATCCCGAAAAAGATACCTGTGAAGACCGAAACCAATGTTGAAATAGCAAAGATGGACGGCGTAATAATTGGCGTAATCGAAATATACCCACCGACCACAGTTGCCAATAAGTAGCCGCAGCCGACACCAATCAAACCACCAATCAATGTGATAAACGCTGCTTCCATTAAAAATTGGAATAAAATGACTCGTGGTTTAGCACCAATGGCCCGACGAATCCCGATTTCTCGTTTCCGTTCCGTGACAGACACATACATGATGTTCATGACGCCAATTCCTCCGACTAATAGGGAGATTGCAGTAATTGCCATCAGAAACATCGTCATACCCGTGACCATTTCTTCCATTTGTTGTTGGAGTTGTTGGTCTTGGTCATTTTCTTTAAACGTTCCTTTCACTTCAGGATGATTTTCACTTAAAATAGCGATTGCCTGTCCTAAAATTGCTTCCCGGTCCGCTCCCTCACGAACCTTAATATTGATGCCACTAATTGCTTTTGTTTTCGCTAATTTATTATATGATTCTCGAGAAACAAAACTGCTCATAGCAGTTGCCCAATCATCATTCATACCCAAACTATCTAAATCTTTTGGTGCTAAAATACCAATCACCTTGTACATATAACCACCAATTGAAACAGCTTTTCCAATGAGTTGGCTAGGATCATCAAGCCGAATTTGCGCTTCAAAGATGTCATGATTTAAGACAATCGCATCTGTATTTGCATCGCTCGGTTGAAAATCACGACCATATAAAATATCATTCTGCCCTTTAGTCGACGTAATGGATAAATTCGCTTGCGCCCCAAAATAATCCATCGGTACAAACAAATTGTCTCCGCCCCCCATCATTGATTCACCATATTGAGGATAAATACTTTCAATTCCTTGAATGTCTTGTAATTTTTTCAAGTCCACTCGGCTAAACGTATAATCTGGCTCTTCATAGGACATAAAATTGTCACTGCTACCATCCGACATTGTATAATGAATCTTCAAAACATCCGCGTTCACTGCACTGGATGCCTTCACAACTTGACGCTTCATCCCTTCACCTAGTGCAGAAATCGTTACGACTGATGTAATCCCAATAATAATCCCGACCATCGTTAAAAATACCCGCAACTTATGTGCCTTTAAGCTTAAAAAAGTACTAACAAATAAATTAGCAATCATCTAATCACCTCTTCTTCCAAAAAGCGACCATCTTTCATATGAATCACTCGTGAGGCATATTTTTTCATATCTTCATCATGTGTCACCATGACAATTGTTTTGCCCTGTTCATTCAATTCTTTCAATAATTCCATGATTTCTGTACCCGTTTCACTATCCAATGCCCCAGTCGGTTCATCAGCCATAATCAATAATGGATCATTCACCAAGGAACGAGCAATGGCTACTCTTTGTTGCTGTCCTCCAGAAAGTTCAGTAACTTTTGATTTGGCTTTTGTTTCCAAACCGACAATTTTTAGGTACTTCTCAGCAATCGCTTTTTTCTCAGCGCGGCTTTTTTTCCCTTCATAAACACAGGGCAATTGAACATTTTGACTAACATTTAAGGAATTAATCAAGAAAAATTGTTGAAAAATAAACCCTAGATATTCATTGCGAAAGGCTGATTTTTTATTTTCAGACAATTTTGAAACATCTGTTCCTGAGAAATGATAGCTTCCGTCTGTTAAGCGATCCAAGAAACCGATAATGTTCATCAGCGTTGTCTTACCGCTGCCGGACTTCCCCATGATTAAAATGAACTCTCCTTGATGGATGGTCAAGTTCAATTCTTTTAAAACATGTAGTTTTTCCTTACCTACTGGATAGAACTTGTTAATGTCCCGCAATTCAATGAGGGGTTGATTTGTATTGTTTGCTTCCACCATCAAGCCCTCCTATTTCGACGCATCTGTCATTGATTCGTTGGTTGCTGATTCATCAGAAGCAATCGCTGCATCTGATTCAACAATATCACCGACTTTTACTGGTTTTTTTGAAGAAATAACCACTCGGTCGGCTGATTCTAAGCCAGATTCAATCGCCATTTTGTCGCCATTTTCTTGCCCAACTTGGACATCACGACGAATGATGGTTCCAAAATCATTCACTAAAACGTAGGCCTGTTCACCCTCTTTTTGAATCGCTTTTTTCGGTAACTCAATCGCCCCTAAATCGCCTAAATCAATGGTTGCTTGCATATGATAGCCATTTTTGACTTTGTCTAAATTGGCCAACGCAATTTTGACGCTATAACTAGACATCGTCGTGCCGCCCTCTGGATTGCCACTCGCGGCATCGCTGTTGCCTTCAGGAGGATTATCATCGATGTAAGAAATTGAGCCATCCACAACCACATTGTTGGAAACAGAAGTTAGTTTAGCTTTTTGCCCAACACTAATTTTAGTCAAATCCTTTTCATTCACTTTCCCAGCTAAATAGAGATCTTCTGAAGTTAACCGTAAAATCGGTGAATTGGCGTCTTTTACTTCTGGAATTGATACGCGACCTTTGAAATTAGCTTTTGTGGAAATATATTGCTTCGCTCCTAAATCCGCTAAGGTTTCATTGGTGAAGGTGATCTCTTCATCTACCGCATCGACTTCTGTTTGATATTGTTCATTTAAATCATCCCCAGACATCGTGCGGTCTTCTTCTTTAGTTTTATTAAATTTATCAATGGCCCGATTCCACTTATTATAGATATTCGCCCGCTTCGTTTCTAATTTGGCTAAGCTATTTTGTTGTGCCTCAATTTCTTTTGTGACCGCCTCATCTTCATAAGTAAATAATTCTGTGCCTGCATCTACGACATCGCCGTTTTTCACCTTAATCTCTGGATCCTTTGTTATTTTTTGATCGCGCGCAAAGGCTTCCATTTGTTCCGGTTGAATGACACCGTTAATATAAATTTGTTGCAAGTCAGGAACGTCAAAATAGTCAATTCCCCAGTCATCTTTAGGCGCTTGCTTGACAGCTACTTGTTGTGCATTTTTATTTAACGCATTCACAGTTACGATGCCCCCAACCGCAATTACCGCAACTGCCCCCAATATAATGATCGTTTTCTTCTTCATTTTCTTCGTTTCATCTCCTCATTCTGTCTATTTTCCCTAACAAACTAAATTGCTCGGTCATTCACTTATAACTATTTAACCATGCTTGAATTCAAGAAACAAGGGCCTTTCTCTAGGCCTTTAGTCTGATTTATTTCATCTTTGTTCATTTTTTTGTTTATTTCACGACAATCAACAACCATTGTTGGGTCTTTGTGTTTCAACAATCTAAAAAGGTTATTTTTATGTTATTTATAATTAAACTATACGCAATCGAGATTTTTTGCTTCTTTTTTTATTTAAGGTACACTAGAAGAAACAATTGAAAGTGAGGGCTTGCCATGAAAATCATTATTTTTGGCGGTAGCGGTTTTTTAGGTCAACAAATCGCGAAAATTTTAGTCCAACGCCAACATCAAGTCATCAGTGTTTCACGTCATGGAAAGCCTGCCACGCTCTCCGCATCTTGGAGCCACCAAGTGCAGTGGGTATGCTCCGATGTTACTCGTGACACGAATTGGCAAGAACAAGTCCAACGTGCTGACTGGGTCATTGATACAGTAGGTATTTTATTTGAAAATCCACGAAAAAAGAAAACCTATCAACGGCTAATTCTGACGCCAGTGAAAAAAATCAGCTCTTTTTTAGCACAACAAAAAAAGCCAGCTAAGTTTTTATTTATTTCAGCCAATACTGTTCCTTTCCCTTTGAGAAAATATATGGATGCCAAATTGGCAGCAGAGGAACTAATCCACCAAGAAGTCGCCGAAGCAGTAATTTTTTATCCTAGTTTACTCGTAGGTCAAGAACGTACCGGCACCATACTTTTTAGTAAATGTATCTATTTTTTTAAGAAAATCCCCTTTTTAAAGAACTTATTTATTGGCTATGATCCCGTGCCTGTGGCAGAAATGGCACAAGAAATTGTTCACGTTTTAGAAGGCGGCAATTCTATTTACACACACAGAAGGACCCGTTAACAAGTTATCTCCCAATCGTCTCTGTCTAGAGGCGGTTTTTTTGTGTTACAATACAACTGTTCGAAGGAGAGAAGAAGCATGAAAAAAATTGCCATTATTGGCGGCGGCATTATCGGAATGACGTTAGCTAATTATTTAGATCCACAAAAATTTGACATTACCGTTTATGATGAAGGGCTCGGCCAAGCGACTAAAGCAAGCGCTGGGATTATTTCCCCTTGGCTATCCAAACGTCGGAATAAGAAATGGTTCCAATTAGCGCGAGAGGGCGCTGCCCTATTTCCAAAGCTAGTCAAAGATTTTCAGCTGACGGAGGATATTTATCGTCAATCAGGGACAGTCATTTTGCGCCCGGCAGCTGCTTTGGCAGACTTAGCCCATTTGGCAGAAGAGCGTAAGCAAACTGCACCTGAAATTGGAGAAATCACGATGTTGTCAGCGGTTCAAACAGCGAAGTTCTTACCGCTACTTAAGGAAACTCCCTCACTTTTTATTTCTGGCGGCGGTCGCCTAGATGGACCAGCTTATCTAAACCATCTTCAGAAACGCGCCGAAGCCAAAGGGGTCACTTTTTGTTCACAACGGGCGCACTTTCGACAACTGAATCAAGGGTGGGAAATTGTCACAAATTCAGAAAAAAAGAGCGTTGATTTTCTCGCTTTAACACCTGGTCCTCATTTAAAGGAATTACTCGCTACTTTAAATTTATCTGTGGACATTCGTCCCCAAAAAGGACAATTATTAGTTTTCGAGACCCCTTTTACAAACAGTCAGCAATGGCCTGTTGCTATGTTAGATGGCGAAGCCGATTTAATTCCTTTTAATCAAGGAAAAATTTTATTAGGTGCCACCCACGAAAATGAACAAGCCTGGGATTTAGAAGAGACTGCTAGCGCTTTTCAACAACTAACTTCTGGGACTGCGCCATTTCTAAAAGAAGCAGAGCAGCTTTTTAAGCAACCCATGCATTACCGCGTCGGTACACGTGCTTATACATCTGATTTCGCTCCGTTTTTTGGCCCTTTGCCAGAAATGCCCCACCTTGTGGTTGCTAGCGGACTTGGTTCATCAGGACTCACTACTGGCCCATTCATTGGTTACCAATTAGCTGAATACTTCAATACAGGTGCCTTCAAAGGAGAGCTTTATCAAAAACCACTTAGTCAATATGTTAAAAACAACCCCTCACTTTAATCAGCGAGCGGTTGTTTTTTCCTTTAAATTAAGAAATGTGAAGTATCTTGGTAGAAGGATTTTGTTATTATGCTACTTGTGGTCGCGCATAGCGTTCTACGTTTTGTTTAATATTTTTAACCGTTTCTGGATCTTCAATGCCCGTTACTTCAGCGATCACTGTATCAACGCTTTCTTGGTCAAGCATTTCCTGTAATTGACGGCTTTGTTCATCTTCTGGATCATGATAATTAAAGACAATACCAATCATTGCTAATAAATGCGGCGACACTAGATTGCGTTCCTGTAATTCACGGATTGGTCGAATAAACCGTTCTTGCGCACCTAATTTTCTGATTGGTGTCCGTGCTACACGTGTAATAGCATCTGAAATATATTTATTTTGGAAACGTTGAATAATTTTTTCAATATAGGCTGCATGTTCTTGTTCATCAAAATTCCATTTAGCCACTAAAAGTTTACCGGTTTCCTGCAAAACTGATTTGAGTTGTGCTACCACTAAGGCATCCTGCATCGCTTCGTCAATGGTTTGATAGCCTAACAACGCCCCTGTATAGGCAACTGTAGCATGGCCAGTGTTTACACTAAATAATTTTCGTTCAATATACGGCTCTAAATCAGCAACGTAATGAACGCCTTCTAACTGAATCTCTTTGGCTTTTCGGTTGGTATCATCAATGACCCATTCACAAAAAGGCTCAACTTGAACAAAAAGTGGATCTTCATGTTTTTGTAATGGAACAATCCGATCAACTGCCGCATCAGGAAAACCAATCCATTGTTCAGCATAAGCTGGGTTTTTCAAATATTTGGCCACTTCTTCTGCTAAAAAGGTTGAACCACCAATCATATTTTCACAAGCGATAATATCCAGCGGCTTTTGACAATTTGCTTCGGCACGTGCATCAATTCCTTGGGCAATTAATTCAGCAATTCTTGGTAAAATATTGGGACCAATCGCCGTCGTGACTAAATCGGCTTCCGCAATTGCTTCTACTACTTTTTCTGGTTCTGTCATGTTATTTAATCCGGTCACATTTTCAACGTTAATTTGTTGATGTGAGGCATCGGCCAATTCAATTGTATAACTTTTACGTTCTTTTAACGCTTGAATGATGGTTTCATTAACATCCACAAACGTAATATGAAATCCGTTTTTAGCTAAAATTTCGCCGATAAAGCCGCGTCCAATATTTCCTGCTCCAAAATGTACTGCGTTCATTCTTATTCTCTCCTTTAAGCAATGGCTAAATTTTCTGTTATTTCTTCTTTACTTAATGCATCGGCAAGTTGCACCACGTTATCCATATCACTACAATAAAGTGCAATTTGTTGGACTAATTGCAAATGTTCTTCACCGACTCCGGCAATCCCAAATAATACGGTAGCAATTTTTTCATCTTCTTCGGTGCCAAAATTAACGCCCTCTGGGACTTGCACTACACAGATTCCTGATTTTTTCACTAATTTTTTGGCTTCTTCTGTTCCATGAGGAATGGCAATAAAATTCCCCATATAAACAGATAGCAATTGGTCTCTTTCAATCATTGCTTCGATATAAGCGGGCTCAACACAGCCTGCCTCGACTAGTTTTTCGCCGCAAAAGCGAATAGCTTCTTCTTTTGTATTAAACTGTTGATTTAATTCAATTGAAATATTCGTAAGATTTTCCATTGTTTTCTTCCTCTCTAGGCACTTTCTTTTAAGAGCGAAACCACTGTTTCATATTTTTGGGGATTAACCATACTTTTTACTGATAAGTGTGTCGCTTTCGGTGCTTTTTTACGGGCTTGTTCCGTTAGTTCAGCTTTTGTGACAATTAAAGCCTGTGTTTGTTGAGTTAATTCATTAATATTAATTTTTCGAATCGGCATTGAAATTTTCTCTTTATCTAAAATTTCTTCTAAGACTTTCATTCCCATCGTTGCTGACCCGACACGGTCATCGTGAACCAAAAGAATCTCATTGACATTTGCTAAATCTCCCTCAATTTCAGAAGCAGGTTTTGCTTTGGAGGCTGTTGGTTGTGCGTCGTTTTTTTCTTTGGTACCTGATAGTTCAGCCACAATTTCATCATAACGTGGTGAGTTCAAGAAATTTTCAACTGCTACAAAAGTTGCATTAGGTGCTTTCTGTTTGGCCCGTTCTTGCAATTCCGCTTGTGTGACAATCAATGTATTTCCCTCATCGGTCAAATTATTAATGGCCCGATTCGTCACAGTTTGTACTAAACCAGCCTCTTGGACCTTTTTCCGTAAGATAGACGCACCCATTGCACTAGAGCCCATCCCAGCATCACAAGCAAAAATAATTTGTTGAATTCCTGACAATGAAGCACTACCATTTGCGACAGTTAATCCTTTTGATGCTGCTTTAGCAGCTTGGGTTTCTTTCACTTTTTGGGCAAATTCATCACTTTCTTCTTTCGCATCTGCTTTTAAAATGACTGCGGATACTGCAAAGGAAACAGCAGTTGCTGCTAAAACACCTAAAATAACTGGTAAGTAAGAACCCATTGGTGTCATCGCTAAAATAGCTATAATGGAGCCTGGTGAAGCGGGCGCACGTAAACCAGCATCTAACGTTTGGAAAACTAAACTACCTGTCGCGCCACCTGCAATAACCGATAAGAATAATAACGGTTTCATCATTACATATGGGAAGTAAATTTCGTGGATACCACCAAGGAAATGAATAATTATTGCTCCCGGCGCAGAAGATTTTGCCGCACCTTTTCCAAAAAACATAAATGCTAATAAGACACCTAACCCAGGGCCAGGGTTTGCTTCTAATAGGAAAAGAATTGATTTGCCAGCCGATAAGACTTGTTCTGTCCCTAAGGGTGTTAAAATGCCATGATTAATCGCATTGTTTAAAAAGAGCACTTTTGCCGGTTCAATAAAAATACTCGTTAATGGAATCAAATGAGCATTTAAAATGATTTCCACACCACGTGCCATTGCAGCAGTCAGCGCATCGACAATTGGGCCAATCGCTGAAAAACCAAGTAAAGCTAATGCAAAACCAATCAATCCAGCTGAAAAATTGTTTACTAACATTTCAAAACCAGCTTTAATCCGATGTTGGAAATACTGATCAAATTTCTTAATTGTAAAGCCACCAAGTGGACCCATAATCATGGCACCTAGCATCATCGGAATATCGGTTCCCACAATCACGCCCATTGTCGCAATTGCGCCGACTACGGCACCGCGATCACCTGCAATTACTTTCCCACCAGTGTAGCCAATTAATAATGGAATTAAATAGGTCAACATTGGGCCAACCATCGTGGCAAAGGCTTTATTTGGCAGATATCCATCTGGGATAAATAGCGCTGTCAAAACGCCCCACGCAATCAACGCCCCGATATTGGGCATCACCATGCTAGATAAGGTGCTGCCAAGTCTTTGGACTTTCGCTTTAATTGATACTTTATTTTTTTCTGGTACTTGTTCCATTTTTATTCCCCTTCTCTCAAGTAACTTTTCTTGTTGACTAAATTGTATCCGCTTTCCGAATCTGGAAAAAGTCGTACTTTGGCACAAACCATTGTGCCAAAAGTTGAAAGAAAAAAGCACGTGTTCTCTAGTTACGAAAACCAGAAAACACGTGCTTATTCCATTTCTAATAATTTCAATAATAAATGAACAACTTTTTATGCTATACTCAAATTGGCGACTTGCCTCGAAAGGAGGTGCATCACATGTACGAGATTGTCACAAAAATTCTTGTGCCGATTTTTGTCGGGATTGTCCTGAAACTTGTAACCATTTGGCTGGAAAAACAGAACGAGGAATAAACAAGTTGCTTCCAGCCGCTGCTGTCTAAACAGCAAAAAAAGACACCCTACTGCAATAGGGTGTCTTTTTAGTGCATCCATGCACGACTTTGTCACAAGTTACTTTAAATTTATCATAGGGCCTATTTTTTGTCAAGGAAACTTCTTATCTTTTTTGTTTAACCTCTTAAATAAAAAATATTTTATTTTTTAATATAAAATTATTTCAATAATTTTTGAACATTTCAGATTGAATTGATTTTTTTCAGACGTAACTTTAGGCTTGAGCCAGAATTTTTTGCGCTTCATCTATTGTTTGACAATCACTGAGCCGCTGAATGTTTTCGAGATCTGAACAGAAAAAAGCTAATTCTTGAAGCATGCTTAATTGCTGTTGACTTTTTAGAGCAACAACAAATAACAAGGTGGCTATTTTTCGATCTGCTTCCGTACCAAAGTTGACCCCATCAGGCACTTGAATAAAGCAAATCCCTTCTTTTAAAACTTGTTCATCTTGTCCTTCCGCATGAGGTAATGCCACGAAGTTACCGATATACACGCTGACTTTTTGTTGACGTTGATACATTGCTTTGACATAGTCAGGCGTGACCAACTGATTTTTTAGCAGTAATTCACCAGAAGCTGCAAGTGCTTCCTCCCAACTAGCATACGATTGATTCAACATTATTTGCTCCGCTGTAATTTCAAACATCTCTCAACACCTAGCCTTTCATTTCTTCAATTAATAATGACGAAAGCAACTGATAAACAATGGCTTCATTTCCTGAATGAAAAATTTCTGTATTTAAATCATTCATAATAATCGCACCACTGATTTTTCCTAAAATTTTCCCGATTGTTTCATCAATCGGCATCGGCGCTAGCATGAGTAACATACGTTGTAACTGCATCGGCTTTTTATCCATACCTTCAATCATAAGTGGCTGGGCCAGATTAAAAATACAAAAAACAGGCTGTGTCACTGCTGTACTTGAGGTATGGAATAAGGCCATTTCCGTCTGAGGAATCCCAATAGGCGCTTGCTCGTAACGTTTCATCAATTGCTGACAGACGATTGCACTATCGGTGATTAAATCTGCGGAAAGTTGCGCGAGAGCTTGTTGAACGGTTTCAGCTAAATCCGCTTGATTATTTAAATCTGCTATGAAAAATGTTTCTAATAGTTTACTAATTTCTTCCATGAAAGCGACCACTGTTTCGTAGCTTTCTTCGCCACCTATTTTTTTCACAGGCGCTTTCCTAAGCGAGCGTTTTTCGTGACTAATCCGCTTAAACTCTTCTTTCAATTGGCGGATTTCATCGTCTAAAAGTAACGGTGAGATCAATTTATATTTACCATTGTATCCTGGTAATAACGAAGTGGAAATCACTAAGTCATAGTTTTCCTCAACATTCACCTTACCTAAATCCGCAATCCGAAAAAAATGAATCTGGTTGATAAAAGGAAAGTAGCGCCGTAATCGCATTTCCAGCATACTTGTCGAAGCCAAACCGCTAGGAGAAAAACCAGCAATATCAACTTCCATAATTTTGGGACTCCGCTCTAAAGAATTGGCAAAATGAAGTACCATGTAGGCAATTTCCTCTTCCGATAAATTCTTTTGCGGAAAAATTTGCGGCAACGCTTGGCGTAAAGCCGCAGCTATTTCTTGATATTGATTCATAATCCGTTCTAAAATGGGATTCGTTAAATCTTCTTCTTGTAAAACCGCCCGAGAAAAAACACCTGATAAATGCGTCAACAACATTTTATACAAATTGGTATCTTCGAAAAAATTAACTTCTGTTTCTTGACTTACTGCTTCAATCAGTTGTTTCACTGCATAAGCCAACTGAGTGTCAAAATGTTCATCAAAAAAATCTTCATCAAAAGAATTAGAAAAATCACTTAATAAGCTAGCAAAAAAAACAATCTCACTGACAGCGTATAGTTGTTTCGTTTCAGCAGCGACTTTTGAAAAAAGTCGTTTAGAACAATTTAGAAAGGCCTTATTCATCTGCCCAGTATAGGTCTCATCAGCTAAATAAAAACCTGCAGTGACCCGATCCATCGCAATTGTTAACATTAAAATCAAATGTTGTAATTTGCGATCACTTAATGCTGGAAATAAAGTTTCTACTTCTGGCTGAACAATTTTTTGTGCAAATGCTAAATGTTCTGCATGAATAAACTGAAAGAAAAAATGGTCGTTTGTTGTTAATTCGGTAAAATGAAAAAATTGGTACTCATTAATTTCCATACTTAGAATATTCGCCATTAGAAGACGGCGATATTTTTCAGAACCAGTCACTTCATAGCCTTGATTCCGAGAAATCGTCAACGGAATCCGAGCAATCCGTGTTTCTAATTGTTTAATATCGGCATAAAAAGTCGTATTACTAATACAATACGTTTCCAGAAAATAATGCATAGAGACTGGCTCTTTTGTTTGCAGTAATGTCAATAAAATCGCATGTTGCCGCGCCAAAGTAGAAAGTTCCTGTGTCTCTTCTCCTAAAATAGCAGCCTGAATTTCCGTCATCGCTGCTTCATCTGCTTGAATCGAAAAGCGCCCACGAGCTACTTTTTCCAACGTCGCGCCCATCGATGCTAGCGAGGTTTCTAAATTTTCTAATTCACGATATACCGTCCGACGGCTAACCTTTAACAAATTCATCATGCGGTTTACTGAAACAGGGGTGGGACTATTCACTAATTCCGTTAATAGAACAGTTTCTCTTGTCGTTAAAAACATCTATCAGCTCCTCCTTCCAGCCATTCTTGATACTCTTTCTTATTCAAAAAACTAGTAACTACGTATAAATTTTGTTGCGTTAGATCTAAATGATAGGCTTGCGCCAGTTCACGAGTCACTACGTAGGTTGTCTCCTTGGTAAAAAAGACTGTTTCCAGTGGCTCTTTAGATACTTCAATCGCGACTCCTTGTTTCGCCGCTTGTTGCCGCAATAATTCCATTCCCATTGTTTGCGATCCTCGAACATTCTCGGCATATAAAAAAACAAGCTTCTGTATTTGTTTGGTCGGGTTCGTTTCAGTAGACTCTGAACCAAGTGAAGATTGCTCTTGAGAAGAAGCAGTCAGTTTGGCTAAAACTTGCGGGTAATAGGATTTAATTTCTAAAAAATTTTGAACACTCACCATATCCTTTTCTGGGACGTACTTTTGTGCTAACTGTTTCAATTCTGCTTGAATGATCACTAATGTCTTAGGCTGCCACTTCATCTGATGAACGGACTGGTAAGTCACAGGCATCTCCAAGTTCACCGCTTTTAATTGTCGGCTTAGCAAACTAGCCCCCATGGCACTTGAGCCCATTCCTGCATCACAAACAAATAAAATTTGCTGATAGTTAGGTGTGACTGTTTCCACTTGGTCTTCCTCCTTCATCTTTATCATTGAAACTGGTTCAATTCCTCGTTGACGTTTTAATAACAAGCTTGCTATTGCAAAAGAGCACAGAAAGCTAACAAAAATTCCACTAAAAACCGCCAGCCTTGCCTCAGTCGGGGCATTGGCTAAAATCGCAACCAATGAACCTGGCGAAGCTGGAGCACTTAGCCCCCCATTAAATATTTGAAAAACAAGCGTACCACTCATTCCTCCAGCAATTACTGCTAAAAATAAGCGCGGATCCATCAAAACAAACGGAAAATAAATTTCATGAATGCCCCCAATCAATTGAATCATGGTGGCGCCTCCTGCTGTTTTTCGTTGTCCTACAGGCCCAAACAGCAGAAAAGCAACCAAAACGCCCACGCCTGGTCCAGGGTTTGTTTCCAATAGAAATAAAATGGACTGACCTGTTTGACTAGCACCTTCTAAACCTAGAGGCGTTAATAAGCCATGGTTAATCGCATTATTAAAAAATAACACTTTTAAGGGTTCTAAGAAAACGTGAACCAATGGTAAAAGATTGGCTTCAATTAACCAAGAAGAAAATTGATACAGCCAAAAACTAGCGCTTTCAACAGCCGGAGCTACAACCAGAATACCAAAACAGCACAGCAGTCCTCCCACAATTCCTGCTAAAAAGTTTTTAGTCAGCATCTCATAGCCTTCTTTAACTTTCGGTAAGAGAATTTGTTCAATTTTGGCGAAAGTATATCCTGCTAAAGGACCAATAAACATAGCACCAAACAACTGTGGAACATCTGTGGAAACAATCACGCCCACTGTCGCGATAGCCGCAACGACGCCGCCACGTTGTTCCTCGAACATTTTTCCGCCTGTAAAACCAATTAAAATCGGTAAAACAACTCGAATCATTATCGTTTCGACTTCAGAAAGAGCTAGCCGTAGATTTCCAGTCGTATAGCCAGCCACCAAAGACAATAAGCTCCACGCAATAAAAATACTCAAATTTGGCATAATCATCCCACTCAAACGATGACCAAAACGACGTAAATAGGGAGTTACTTTCACAAACTTATGTTTAAAAAAGAGCGAATGCATTTCTTTTTCCTTCATATTCCTTGTCCCTCGCTCTCTATGTAGATAATTAGAATACTTCTATTATATGAAATTTCACAAAAAAATAGTATAGATTTTTGTAAAATAATTCTTTTATGCACCTCACAAGAGAATCCGTTTACATTAATAGAAAAAACTTTTATACTAAAAGAAAGAAACTCTTCGGATTGGAGGCCAATTATGGCAGTCAAAGCAATTGTAATGGATATTGATGGTACCTTGTTAACTTCAGAAAAAAAGATTTCACCAAAAACGCGACAAGCATTAGTAGCTGCACAAAAGCAAGGCCTATCACTGATTTTGGCTTCTGGCCGCCCGACTAACGGTATGCGGCCCTTAGCAGATGAATTGGAGATGGCTCATTATAATGGACACCTACTTTCCTATAACGGCGCTTGTGTCACCCATCATGGCAGTCAGCAACAACTATTTAACCAGACAATTTCAAAATCATTGAGTCAACAAATTTTAGAGCATTTGAAACAATTTGACGTAATTCCAATGATTAATGATGAAACATTTATGTATGTCAATGATGTTTTTCATAACACCTTACATTTAGAGACTGGTGATTTTAATATTATTGAATATGAATCACGGGGCGGCAACTTTCAATTATGTGAGTGGCATGATTTAGCCGCCAGACTAAACTTTCCCTTGAACAAAATTTTAATTGCTGGTGAACCCGCCTATTTACAAAAATATCATGAGGCCATCTACGCGCCTTTCAAAGAAACCGTCACCGCTGCTTTTTCCGCTCCTTTCTATTTTGAATTTACCGCCAAAAATATTGATAAAGCGCGTTCTTTAGAAAAACTAACCCTACAGTTAGGCATAACTGCTGAAGAAGTAATTGCTTTTGGTGATGGTCACAACGACTATACAATGTTGGAATGGGCCGGCACAGGGATTGCTATGGAAAACGCTGTTGACGAGCTTAAAAACATCGCAACAGAAGTCACTTTATCCAACGACAATGACGGCATCGCTGTTGCATTAGCCAACTTTCTTTAAGATCGTTGGTTGATGCAAGCGTACGCCGTCATTTTTTATTGCCTATTCAAATGTCGTGATTTTTTCTGGTGCTAAACGAACAGATTCATAGCCAGTTTCCATGCCCTTACCCACAGATAAAATCATTACTGGGACATAGCGCTCTTGATCTAAACCAAATGTTTCGGCTAATTTTTCCGCTTCAAAACCACCGATTGGATTTGTTTCATATCCGTGAGCTCGGGCCACTAACATAAATTGCATAGCTGCTAAACTCGCATCAATTTTTACGATGTCATTCATTTGTTCTCTGCTTAAACTTTCATAATGGGGAATAATCGCCGCTAATTGTTGGTCCCGCACTTCTTTAGGCATTTTACCACTAGCATAGGCTTGATTGTAAATTTCCTCTCCTCGTTCATGGCAGTTTAGATCACCAAAAATTAAGAGCATTGCAGAAGATGTTTCATTTTGACGCGTATTAAAGCGAATTAAGGGTTTTAATTTTTCTTTGCCTGCTTCACTTTCCACTACGACAAAACGCCAGGGCTGCATGTTAACAGAAGAAGGGGCAGTGGTCGCTTCTTGAATCATTGTTAACATTTCTTCATGAGAAATTTTATGGGTTTCATCGTACACCCGAACCGATTTGCGGCCAAAAACAATCTCTGAAAAATCATTCGTTGTATATGTTGTCATTCTATCATACCTCTTTCGTTGTAATGCTTTGATCTAGTTTTGTCAAAAGTTCTTTTAACTGGCGACAGTCGTCCTTTGTAAATGTACTGGGAATAATTTCTGTTACCGTTTGTTGCTTGGCTGTACATTGCTGTAGTTCTTGTTGTGCTTTTTCTGTTAAATGCACTAGCACTTCCCGATTATTTTCTGGATTTCGCTGTCGTGTCACATACTGTTTCTCTTCTAAAATTTTCAAATGGCGAGTGACCGCACCACTATCGATTTTTAAGTGTTCTTGAATCTCCGTTTGAAGACACGGCTGACGTTCTTTTAAAATCATCAGCAACTCATAACGAGTCAAACTCAAGCCAACTTGCTCTTCAAAAACTTTGGTAATTTTTTGATCTAATACCTTTAACTGACATAATAATTGGCTAACTTCCCGTAATGATAACGACATAGTTTCCTCCTTAAAAAGATGACTCGTCAACAATTGACTAATCAACTATAACTGTTTCTTTCTAAAAATGCAACCTTTTTTACAAGAAAAATAGAACAATTGACAGGGAGAAACTACAGTATTCCCCATCAACTGTTCTATTTTAATCAATCTATTTTTCGGTAACAGGTTCTGCTGATAACCGCTTAATCCCTAAACCAGTAAACGCACTGACCATTGAGAAGACAGGCGATAATAAGCTAAAGAAAACAAATGGTAAGTAAGTCAACGTTGGTACGCCAAAGGTCCCCGCTACGAAGCTACCTGCAATCCCCCAAGGAATGAGGTAGTTAATAACCGTCCCGCCATCCTCCAAGGTTCTGCCTAAAACAGTCGGATCCAAGCCTTCTTTTTTGTAAACTTCTTTAAAGGCATTCCCTGGTAAAATAACCGATAGGAATTGTTCACCAATAAAAATATTTACGCCAATTCCTGTTAATAACGTTGATAAAATCAATTTCGGTGTACTGCTCATTTTCTGAGAAACAACTTCCATGACCGCAGAAATTAATCCTAATTCCATTAATAAGCCACCTAGAGACAACGTTAGAATAATAAGTGCCACAGTCGGCATCATACTCATAATTCCGCCACGACTTAGTAATTGATCAATTTGTGCGTTCCCCGTTTGAGAAACAAACCCATTTTCCAACGTGTTTCCTAATGCCTGCAACGATACTTTCGGATTTTGAATAATAATCATAATTACTGCCACAATAATGTTTAACAAAATCGTGATAATCGCTGGAATTTTGCGCCAGGCACAGATTAACATTAAGGCTAATGGTAACAATGACCAAATGGAAATGGTAAAGTGGTCTTCCAATACTTGAATAACTTGAACTACTTCTGTCAGACTAGTATTCGCGTACGTTTGTCCTAAAATCATAAACAAGATTAAAGAGACGATAAATGCTGGTACAGTCGACCACATCAAGTTTTTTATATGTTTAAACAAATCCGCTTCAACAATCGCTGCGGCTAAGTTTGTTGATTCTGATAAAGGTGACATTTTATCACCAAAAACTGAACCAGAAACAATCGCACCCACAACTAAAGCAGGATTTAACCCTAAGGTACTGCCAATACCGAAAAAGGCAATTCCAATTGTTGACATCACTGTAAAAGCACTACCTACTGCACTGCCGACAATCGCACAGACAATAAAAACTGACGGCACAAACCATTTAACACTAATCATTTTAAAACCAAAAACCATAATCGTTGGAATAATTCCTGCTTGAATCCAAACGGCAATCAATGCACCCACTAAAATGAAAATAAAAATTGGAATAATCCCTGGCTTCAAGCCATCAACAATCCCTTTATGCATTTGATCAAATGGTACTTTACGAAACATTGCGTAGCCTAAAATCAATGCAATCACAAACAAAATAGTAATATTTGGCGATATCTTTAAGCCAATTACTCCTGTTGCAATAGCTGCCACAATAATTAATAACACGATACTTGCTTCTCGAACACTCACGGTCTTCTTTTTCTGTTTTTCTTTCATTTCGTTACTCTCCTCTAATCTTTTTTCTGAATACTCTGACATTAAAGGATCTTATGATAACGAATAACCCCTCCACAACTCATTGAAAACGCCTCCTAAAGCTACATAAAAAGAGAGATTCATCCTTAAAGAATAAGGACGAATCTCTCCGCGGTACCACCTTAATTAGAAGCTTACTTGCTTCTCGCTTATGTATTATGTAATTGTTACTACTTATTAGTGTAATTCACAAATAGACTTGATCGATTCGCAGCAACCATCGACTTTCTGAACAAAACATCTATTTCCTACTGGGCTAATAATTTATGAATCTCAATATACCAAGAAGAAACCGACTTGTCAACGAAAATAGTATAAAAAATTTTTTCACACGCCAACAAAAATTACTTTTTCTTTTTGTAAAAATAGAAAGAGGTCGGGACAGCAGCGTTTAACTCCGAGAACCAAGTAGGTACTGTTCAACATCTATTTGCTTTGCAAATAGTGTTTCTCAGCAATAAGAAGGAATTTCCGAAAATTGTTCTTTAATTTTTGGAGACCAAGTAGGTATTGTTCATCATCGAATCACTACGTTCTTCGGGATTCTCAACAATTTCGGCTTATTTCCGAAGGACCTTCAACTCTTAGAGCTTTAGCTCTTAGAAGTTGTTGAGATCGGAGCAACGCGTAGTGTTGCTTCTGTTCCCGCCGTTTATCAGTTTTTGAGCGTGGAACAAAAATCCAAAGTGATTTTTGTTCCACGCTCCTGTTAATTAGTGGGTTGTGCCACCTTGTAGTTGAATATCTTCTTGCGTTTTTACCGCTGCTTCAATCATATAGAACAAAGAATCTGTGATTGCTTCTAATGACATAGAAGCAAACGTTGGTTTATCAATTGTTTGTTCTGGTAGGAACGGAACATGAATAAATCCGCCACGAATAGTTGGATATTTAGTGTTAATTAAGTGTAGTAAGTGATACATAATATCATTACATACAAAGGTTCCTGCTGTATAAGAAATCGCTGCAGGTAATTGATGGTCATGACAATTTTTTACCATCGCTTTAATCGGTAAATTTGTAAAATAGGCTGTTGCTCCATCTTCAACCAACGGCACATCGCTTGGTTGTTGTCCTGCATTATCCGGGATACGCGCTTCCGCTAAATTAATCGCCACTTTTTCAACAGTGACTGTTTGACGGCCGCCTGCTTGTCCAACACAAATCACCATATCTGGTTGATGGGTTTCAATTGCTTCAGCCACTTTTTCACCACTAGTGCCAAAAACAGTTGGCACCTCAACTTTAATAATTTCAGCTCCTGCAATTTCAGCAGGTAATTTTTTGACTGCTTCAAAGGCAGGATTGATTGCTTCTCCTCCAAATGGATCAAAGCCAGTAACGACAACTTTCATTTCGATCATCCTTTCTTATTTGAATAGAATCATATAAACAATTTGGAAAATTAACATGAAAAGTGCAATCGGCAATTGATTTTTAATGACGCCGTACTTATCTTTCATTTCCAACATGGCTACAGGTACGATATTAAAGTTCGCAGCCATCGGTGTTAACAGTGTACCACAAAAACCACATGTTAAGGCAACCATCCCAACTAATGCGGGATCTGCACCTAAAGAAAAGACAAACGGCACACCAATTCCGACTGTCATCACGGTTATTGCTGCAAAGGCATTGCCCATGATAGCCGTAAAAATAACCATTCCCACAGCATAAATAATAATCCCTACATTGACATTTCCTGCTGGTACTACGGCACTAACACCTTTTGAAATAATCTCACCAACACCAGCGCTAGTAAAAACAGCACCTAAACAAGCTAATAGCATTGGCAACGTACTAAGAGGACCGACTGTTTCTAACATTTCCGCCGCATCATCAAAAAATACTTTCGGCGTATTATTTTTAGAAAAGAACATCATGATGAAAATCGCTACAAAGACACCAACACCGACACCGACTAAAGCTCCTAAAGTAGTCAATGTGGCAAAAAGAATTGCAAAAACCCCGATACTTAGTGCGGGAATAAAAATCTTCATTCCTAATTTTTGAGACATTTTTTCCATGTATTCTTTCGAAGGTAAGCGACTTTCTCCTTTTGTCACTTTTTGAAGAATTGCCGGAATTGTCATCACAAAAATAAGTACGCCACAGGCAACTGGTGGGATAAACCGACCAAAACCGATTAAGATCCCTAAAATCCCCCAGAATAAACTAGTCCCATACGCATGTTGATTGGTTTTATCACGAAAACTACGAAAACTTGTATATAACAAGATAATCCCCATAAAAATATAAAGGACTTCCAATAACTTTGCACTCAAATCAATACTTGGATCTGTGAAAAAACTCATTTCAGTCCCTCCTGTCCATAATATTTTTTACGTAATCTTTTTTCTTTTAAAGTAAAGTAAATACTTGCCGAAATTAAGGCAACTAAGGCGACTGGTACTTCCACTAAAGCCAATTTACCTAATGTCACTTCATAGCCTAAATCTTTCAATGTTGATTGAACAAGCAATGCCCCAGCCCCACCAACAAACAGAACTTGACCAAAGAACCAACAGATATTTTCCATGGCTGAAGCCATCCCTTTTAGTTCTTCTTCATACTCTGGCACCATTGGTAAATTTTTTGATTCAATTGTTCCTAACGCCATTGGCAAAATAATCGGACGCACAAAACCTGCTACCCCACCAAAACTTACGTTAAAAGCGGCGAAGATAATCCGAAAGACACCATAAATGTCAATAATCACACCAGCAGATACCTTTTTGAATCGTTTAATCAACGTAGCCGCTGACTCTTTCAAGCCATTTCTTTCTAACGTTCCTGTTGCTAACATAATAATAATAAAGATAGCCATGCCTCGATTATTCACAAAGGTTGT
Organism: Enterococcus sp. DIV1368f; assembly: GCF_051712245.1. NCBI lineage: Bacteria > Bacillati > Bacillota > Bacilli > Lactobacillales > Enterococcaceae > Enterococcus > Enterococcus sp. DIV1368f. Next base: position 336,095 of record NZ_JBIOON010000001.1, on the reverse strand, counting down.
TCCTAGTGTTTCTAGCATTGATGTCAAACCAAGCCCGCCAGTAAAAGCCGTCACTATTAAAGCAACCATCACAATCAAGATAGCATCAAATTTCAATGCGAAGCCGACAATGACGATCAATACGCCTAATAAAGGTAATAAATCCATCAAATCTCTCCTTCTTAAAATAAAATTTCACTTTCCATTATATGCCAATTTTCGCTCATTTGTAAGACTTTTTTAATTTTTAATGTTATTTTTTCTAAAGACACAGTTTCCAACACTTTTTAGAGCTACCACTCGCACTTTTTTCTTTTTTCCGCTAGAATAAAAGAAACAATAACATTGAGGAGGATTTTTATGTTCCAAACTTTTAGAGAAAATTTTCGGCGCCATACCCTATTGCGCGACGCCGTCTTTATCGTTATCGGAAGTGCCATTGTCTTTAATCCCGGTGCTTTCTTCCAGTTCGTCGGTTATTTAATTGCTGGTTATTTGATGCTTTTAGGGTTAATTAATATTTATGATGACTACAAAATAAAAAAACAAACGGGTAGCTGGGGACTTGGTTTCGTAACAGGTTTAATCTTTGTCGTCTTAGCAGTAGCCTTTTTATTTTTTGCACCAGTGATTGTTTCGATTCTGCCGTTTTTATTAGGGATTAGCATTGTTATAAACGGCCTCGTTCAATTGACTTTTGCTTTAAATACTCGTCAAACAGGCGCGCTTATCTACAGTATTCTGGTTTTAATCGCTGGAGCCGTTTTAGTTTTTAATCCCTTCAAAAGTCTCTTAGTTTTGATGCAAGTCTTTGGATTTATCCTGATTTTCATGGGTGTCATTGAAATTATTGGTCATTTTAGAAATAAAGCTTAACGAAAGGAGCAACTTATGGATAAAGAAAGTACCAAGTGGATCCGCTTTTTAGGTGGGAAAAATTTACTTTACACATTAACTATCCTTTGTCTAATTGCTGTAACTATCTTTTTATTCAACACTGTTTCATTTATCTTTAAACCAATTTTTGTTATTTTTAGTGCCGTCTTAGGCCCGGTACTTTTTGGTATTATTCTATTTTATTTGCTTAATCCAATGGTGAAACGCCTTGAGAAAAAAATTCCCCGTGTTTGGGCGATTGCGATTCTCTATGTCTTAATTATTGCATTACTAGTGTTAGCTGGACTGCAACTTTTCCCAATTATCCAAGACCAAACGGAAGAATTAATCAAACAATTCCCAAGTTTTTGGAAAAGCACGCTCCAAACAGTACAAGAATTTATGGCTAAAACACCTTTTGCAAAAGATTTAGAATCTGCTAATGAGTCGATTAATCAACTCTGGGGCAAACTTGCAAACTCCTTTAAAGACTTTGCAGGGGATTACCTACAAACAGGCGCACAAGGTCTGGGAAGCGTCTTTTCTGCAGTCTCTTCTACTTTCCTAACCTTGTTTACAGGACCTATCATCGCTTTTTTCCTTTTAAAAGACAAAGAAAAGTTTTATCGCTTTGTAAAAGGCATCATTCCCCCAGCTTTTCGTCCTGATTTTGACGAATATAGCCAAATTGCCAACATTCAAATTGGCGATTATCTAAAAGGTCAAGTCATTGCTTCCTTGGTTTTAGGGATTATGTATTGGCCAACTTTTCTATTAATTGGTTTACAATTTGGTAGCATTTTAGCTTTAGCTGCGGGTATTTTATGTATTATTCCTTATATCGGGCCATTTATTGCCTTTATTCCTGGATTGATTATTGCCTTTCAGGATTCCACATTTATGGTAGTTAAATTTGTTATCGTCTGGTTTGCCATCCAATTGATTCATGGTGATTTTGTTATTCCTCGTGTGATGGGCGATAAATTAAAAGTCCATCCGATTACTATTTTACTTGTCTTGTTAGTTATGGGTGAACTGTTTGGTTTAATGGGCGTTATTTTTGGGATTCCAATGTATTGCCTAGTTAAAGTGACAGTCATTTATTTATTCCGCAAATTCAAACAACGCTATAACCGCTTTTATGGTGACAACGGCGAGTATGAACACACGAATTTTACTAAAGATCAATATTTAAAATAATATAATGAAAAAACTGGGACATAAGCCGTTTAGACTTATGTCCCAGTTTTTTTACCATACTTCTCTAGCAATTTCTTGAAGTAATTGAACTTTGCGCCATTGTTCTTTCTCCGTCAAACGATTTCCTTCTTCCGTTGAAGCAAAACCACATTGCGGACTAATACTTAAGTTTTCTAAAGGAACAAACTGTTGGGCTTCTTCAATTCGTGCTTTCACTTGTTCAGTCTCTTCTAATTCAGGAAACTTAGAAGTAACTAAACCTAAAACGACTTTGCTGCCATTATTTTGCCAATGTCTTAATGGGGAAAAGTCCCCTGCACGATCTGAGTCATATTCCAAGAAGAAACCATCATAATTCGTAGCAAATAATTCTTTTGCTATCGGTTCATAACCACCTGAAAATAACCAAGACGAAGCATGGTTCCCACGGCAAATGTGTGTGGTTACAGTTAAATCTTCTGGCTTGCCAGCTAAGGCTTCATTAATAATCGTGGTACACACTTGTGCAATTTCTTCTGGCTGTATTCCTTTTGCTCGTAATTCTTCTTGTTTTGTCTGATCCGCTAGAAACGCCCAATTTGTATCATCAAATTGTAAATAGCGGCAACCTCTCTCGTAAAAGGCCGCAATTGCGTCTTTATATGTTTGTGCTAAATCCTTATAAAAAGCACCAATCTCTGGATAAATTGTTTGAATGCGCGAGGTGCCATCGTTAGATAAAATTTCTTGACGTAAAATCATGGTCGGACTAGGGATCGTTGCTTTGGCTACCGTGCCATCACCAACTTCCACCACCTCTTTTAAAAATGAAAAGTCCTCTAAAAATGGATGTTGCGCAGGAAAAGATATTTTATCCACTACGCGGATATTATAGGCCGGAGCTGCTTTTCCATGAAAGGTTTGGTTATACCCCGTTTCTGGGATATAGCCTGTCACACCATTTAATCCTTCTAAGAAATCAATATGCCAAAAACCGCGACGAAATTCACCATCTGTGATTCCCCGTAAGCCGCCAGCTTTTTGTTTTGCTACTAATGCTTTGATTTCTTCATCTTCAATAAGACGTAGCTCTGCTTGAGATAACGCACCTGCTTGGACCTTTTTCCGTGCTTTCTTAATTGTTTCTGGACGTAAAAAACTTCCCACATGATCAACTGTAAAAGGAATCTGACTACTCATTTGCCTCACTCTTTCCTATTTTTATTTATAAAAAAACGCCCTTTTACTAGCCGTAACTAGTAAAAGGGCGATTATTATCGCGGTACCACCTTTTTTCGGAAAGATGACTCTTTCCCTTCAACTGACAATCATAATCAGCGGTCTTGTTAACGAAAGACATTACGTTTTTGCCTACGTTTCGACAAAAATTCCTCCTAGGCCATTTTTCGATACAGACATCTAACTTTTTTCACCAACCAAAGTCTCTCTACCAGCTGTCTTGTATTTACTTTCCTATTCAACGGAAATTATTAGATTATAATTAGAATACCACGTTTAGCAAATTTGTCAACGGAGACGGATGAAATAGTAATGAAAAAAGCAGCTTCTTTTCAGAAGCTGCTTACGTCTATTTTTATCATTGCTGATTAGGCTGAGTGTCCTACGATTGTGCTACCTGAGTAACCAAAACCGACACGTGTAATACCTGGGTTAATTTCCCAATCACGGTGACCGCTACCTGAAGCTGTTACCATGTTTGTTTCATTGTACCACGCCATGATTACTGAGTTACCTGGCGCCCACATAATTGCGATAACTTCATCTCCACGAGACCAGTGATCATTTGGAATACCGCCTGCTTCAACTTGTGCTGCACGAGCAGTTGCAGAAGCTGCTAAACCTGCATCCCATACTACTGGACGTAAACCTAATGATTGACGTAGAACGTTCAATGCATTGATTGTTGGGTCAGCCGCAACAGGAGGAGGTGTTTGTCCACCGTTACCATTACCGTTGCCGTTGCCACCGCCATTACCAGGAGTTGGAGTTACTGGATCTGGTGTTTCTTGTCCACCACCATTATTTCCATTATCACTTGGTGTTGTAGGTTGTTCTGATGAAGAAGAGCCAGTATTTTCTGTTGCACTATTATCTGTACTTGGTGTAGTTGTTTCAGTTGTTTGTTGCGTGCTTGATTCAGTTGCTGAGCTTGAGCTTGCTGGTGCTTGTGCTTCTGTTGTTGAAGAAGAGGCAACTGGTGCTTCTGCTTTTACTTCAGCTTTAGCTTGAACTGGTTTTGCAGCAGCTTGTTTAGCTTTTTCAGCTGCAGCTTTTTGTTCAGCAGCTAAGCGTGCTTGCTCTGCTTCAGCAGCTGCTTTTTGTTTTTCTAAGCCAGCTTTAGAACTTTCAGCTGATGATTGTTCTAATGCTAATGAAGCTTTCATTACGTTTAATTCAGATTGTTTAGAAAGTAAATCTTGACGTTTTGTTTCTAATTCAGTTTCTGTTGCTTCAAGTTGTTTCACTTTTTTCTCGTTTTCAGCTTTTTTATCAACAACCGCTTGTTTGTCTTCTTTTTGTTGTTGCATTAAGTCGTTGTTGGCACTTACGATTGTTGAAACAGCTTGAACACGGCTGATTGCATCTGCAACTGAGTCCGCATCTAAAACTGCATCTAGCATTGTTGTGCTTTGTCCATTAACTTGAACATCACGTGCTTGATTTTTGATTGCTTCGTTACGTTTTTCAATACGTTGATTCAAGTTTGTAATTTCTTGTTGTAATTGTTCTGATTTTGCTTTTAGTGTTTGCTTTTGTTCACGTAAAGCCATGCTTTCATCAAATACTGAAGATACTTCTGCTTCTAAAGAAGATACTTGTGAAGCTAAATCCCCTTGTTTTGCTTTTAATGATGAAATTTCTTGATTTTTTTCTTCAATTTTTTTATCAACATTGTCCGCCAAAGCGATGCTTGGGGTAGCAATTGCTGATAGCGTTAATGAACATAGTAATACTGATGCAAATAGACGTTTCTTCACTTGTCATTCCTCCGAATTAATTTCTAAAGTTTATTTAAAATATCTTAATCTTTTCTTACGACAAAAACATTCTACCACACCCATATTTCAATTAAGCAATAGAAATGTTACAAAAACATTTCAGATCACTCGTTCTTTCTCCATAATAGGTAAACTTACCTTTTGTAAGGCTTTTATACCTTGTCATGACTGGTTTTCATGTGTTTTCAATTGTTAAACAATTCTTCGATTTTTTTTCATATTTTTTCTTTTTTTATTCAAATTTTGCTTCTTTTTTGTCGATATATGCTTTTTTTCGTAAAATTAATCATTTTTCCTTCTTTTTATCAAACGTTTTTGTTACAAAATTCGTTATATTTTGGTAATGAATCAAGAAAAAGGCCGCTTCGTTGAGCCGCCTTTTATTGCTTTATTTAAAGAATTATTTTAGTTTCTCTGCTTAAGTAAATAGAATCCAGATAAACCTACCAACAAACCACCTAATAGTAAGAATACTCTTTGAAATTTCTGGGTTTCGTTTGTTTTTGGCAAATGTCTATCATTGGGTGTAGCCTTCGTTATTTTTTTTGCTGTTGTGTTCGTCTCTGCTGAGAAATTATTATTCTTTAGTTCTGAGGTTGTTGTGGTAGTTTCTACAACAATTGGTTTTTCAGCACTCGAATTTGTCGTAGCAGTCTCAGAACTTAAAGACTCATTCGTACTTGTATCTGTTGTGCTGGAAACAACTTCTTTACGACGATTTGTAAGGATAAATTCATCCTTTGTCTTTGTCATTATACTGTCAAATTCAGCTGGCACGTTCACTTCTTCTATCTGATATACAAAGTCTTCACCCCTGTTATTAAACTTTGGTAATGCTACTTCTGCGCCATTAACCGTTACTTGATTAATCAGCTTTTGATAGCCTTCTTTCTGGGTTAATTGCATGACTTCTGAAGTGGACCAAGCAGTTTCATCTGTTGTCGCTTTTCGAGTTACTTGATATTGAATTGCTTCTGGAATTTCTTTTTCTGCAATATTTTCCCAGTTCTTAATCAATTTTAATTGTACAGTAGGTGCTTTAATTGCTGGAATCGGAAAATCAACTGCTTCTTCTTCTGGAGTTGGTTGTAACGTAGTACGATCATTACATAAAAACCATGTATCTCCTTTAAAATCATTTGTTTCTGTGTTCAATCTAATCTGATAAGTTAATGTTAAACGTTCGTTCTTTCCTAATGAAATAGTAGAAATATGGAGCACTTGATTTTCTTCTGTAACTACGACATCAGTCAATAAGTCACTAGCCTCTAACCATTCACCCGTTGGCATTTTTCGCCAACCTTTTAGTTGGTAGTTATCTTCTGTGAAATTCCCAGCACCTTGTAAAAGAATATTTTCTCCCATTGGATCGATAATGAGCCCCTCATGGATAGTATTATTGATACTCCCAGCTAATTCTTTCAGTGCAGTGCCCAAACCAGATAAATTTTCATCAATAATCAAATAATTTTTAGGATCAGAAGCTATATTCCTACTAATATACTCTCCTCTTAACGAAGGATTAGCTGCAATTGAATAATAAGTATCTCCTGATTTTTTTAGAGAAACAATGGTTCCTAACGTATTATCTGTCACTGTTGTACTGTTTGTTTGGATAGCGTTAGCATCAGTAGAAGCACTGTTACTTGTATAGTACTGATTGGATTCTGTTTGAAACTCTTCCATGTAGGACGATGTATGGTAACCGTTGTAATCGATAATTTCACCATTATTGGGATAGCTTTGAGCATTTTCTCTAGGTAAAAAACTAGCATTTGCACTACCATCACCAATATGAACCAACATCTTTTTTGCATTTGGACGACTTTTTTCAGCCAATAAACGTTGCCCTTCTAGCAAGCCTTTTTGCATAAACGTACCTGAATGTGGCTCGGCTGTATTTCTTAAAAAGTCTTCTAAGTCATTCATGTCTGTAGAAAAATCCGCGGTGGAGTAAGTTAGTCGATTATAGGCAACGATACCAATTCGAACATGACCATCTGTTAATGAATCTGAAAGTTCTTCGCCGAATTGTTGCAAACCTTTCAAAGCGTTGTTTAATTTTTCACCTTTCATTGACGAAGAATAGTCAATCACTAGCACTAGATCAATAGGGCTTTCTGTCTGATTTCCTTTTACATCTAAAGTCACATTAAAAAGCCCTTGCTGGCCTGTTACAGCCGCCACACTTTTCTTCAAATAAGCTTCATCTCCATAATTCACATATTGTTCTTCGTCAAATGTCGCTTCAGGGGCATGACCATAATCATAATTGTTTGTGTCTCCCTCACTAATTCCGTTCGTTAAATAATGACCTTGTTCGTCATTTTTATAGTTAAAATTGTATGTTTCTGCGGAAACGTCTATACTAAAAATAGTCATTAGGAAAAAGAACATAAATAAAAATAAGGTTGTTTTTTTCAATTTTTTTAACTCCTTTGTGGTAAGTAATTTCTCATTCAAATGAAATTTGAGCGATATATGTAACTTACTACAGAAATAACTTTTAAGGAGACAAAAAAATGTACTTGTTAAGTACATTTTTTTAAACAATCGAATAAAAAACAAGTTATACTTATTTTAACAAAAAGAATCGAACCAATTGGAGAAGAATAATGGAAATATTAGACACTTTTTTCGGCTCAGAAGTTAAAAAGGAATTGGATTTACTGCGTTTGTTGTACCATAAAAAAAACTTTATTCGTATTGAAACACTTAGTCAATTGTTACAAATGGATCGACGTTCAATCAATAAATACTACGAATCCTTAATTAGTAAACCTTATGTATTGGCTAATAATTGTTCACATATTTTCTCTGCCGAGCGAGGTAAAGGCTATTGTTTCATGGGGTCAAAAAAAGAATATAAAATTTTGACGAAGCAAATTTTGCAAAGTAGTCCGTATTTTACATTGCTCGAAAAACTATTCTTCGAAAGCAATGTTCATTTAACCAAATTTAGTATGGACCAATTCTTATCCGAATCAACTGTTCGGCATAAGGTTGCTGAGTTAGATACCATTTTAAAAACCTTTGATTTTTCGATCCAGAGAACCAAAGGCGAGATTCGTTTAGTTGGTGCTGAACCACGCATTCGTTTTTTCATGATTGCTTTCTTTTGGCGCGTTTTTTCTGGTCTCGATTGGCCATTTGCTGACGTCTCGCAAACAAAATGTGAAACCCTTGCGAAAGAGCTGATTGCTTTAGGCTATTTCCCAGCCAATCAATTGAATATGAAACTTATTTGTTATATTTTAGCGGTAAATATTATTCGTTATCGAAAGGGATTCCAGACAAATTTCCTACTTTCTGAATCTATTTCTTCTTTATCTAATGAAGATCAAGAAGTACTGCTTCAATTTGTTGACACTCATCATCTACTAAAAGAACATTTAGAAAATCAATTAACGAACGCCTTTCTGTTACCCAAGAGTGAAAGTCAGCTGATTTTTTTATTTCTATTAACAAATACAACAGTACAACTCTCGAACAAACATTTTATAGATTTAATCGAACCTAACCAACCATTTTCAGAGACGAATTCCTTTATTAAAAAGATTCTTCACTCCCTTGAAACAGAAAACCCTCATGCCTTTGAAACCACAAAAAACAGGGCCTTATTTACAAAACAATTAGTGGCCGGCCTTCTTTTCGTAGAGTTATTTGAACAAATGGATTTTACACTTACTGGCTACAACATTAAGAAGTATTTATTACAAAATTTTGTTCATTTATTTGAGCATGCACAAAAGATAGTCGCCGAGCAAGACATCTATGTTTCGAATCCAGCTAAACAAACTGGCTTAGGCCTTCAATTATCGATGGCCTACACGTTAATTACTGCTCCAACAGCTTTCAATCAAACAATTCACATAAAAATAGAAACAGACTTACCTACACCGATTGAAGCGATTATCATTCAACGAATTCGTGAAACGTTTGCAAGTTTCTATCACCTTGCAATTAATCAATTGTCTGAAGAAGATACGTACGACCTGTATTTAAGCACTACGCCTTTGCTCCAAGTAAAACAAGCTGCACCATTTTTATTAATTAATGCGCAAGTTTCTTTACCTGACTTACTAGCGATTCAAGAACAATTAGTTCGGTTGGTAGCAAAGGAATGAGCTAACTCTGTTAATAAATAGAACTCGTGGAACAAAAAAATAACTAAAACAGGATCAATCAAACACATTTGCACCTTTATCAAAAAAAAGCTCAAAAAGTTAGTTGCGCAAACTAACCTTTTGAGCTTTTTGATTTTTTTCTTAACGAATGATTTCGACTTTTTTGTCTGTCTTGACTGTAACACGGCCGTTTTTAATAACATATAACCGTTCTGGAATATCAATAATCGCATGTTCAACCACTTTTGTGTCTAATAGGACTAAATCTGCTTTATTCCCAACTGCGACACCGTATCCTTCTAGTCCCATCGCACGAGCAGGACTTGTTGTTACCATTGGTAGCACTGTTTTTAAGTCATCCGCTCCACCTAGGTGCCCAACAGGAATGGCTAGCATCGCTGTTTGAACAATATCCCCTGTGCCATATGGTGTAAAAGCATTGCGAATATTATTTGTAGCAATACAGACATTCACGCCACCATCGCGTAATTTACGGATTGGCGTAACCGCACGTCGAACATTGTACTGATCACCGCGAGCCCCTAAATGTAAATCCGTTGCTGGTAAAGCCATCACGCTAATATTTGCTTCCGCCATTTTTGCAATAATAGGCGCCAATTCTGCTTCAGGTAAGGCGTGCAATGCCGTTAAGTGGCCCACTGAAACACGGCCTTGGTAGCCTTCAGCGATGGTTTTTTCACATAAATATTCAATACTCATATCATCAGCTTCATCGGCAAAATCTTGGTGTAAATCTACATCTTTATCATATTTTTTAGCAATTTCAAACACTAAATCAATATGTTCTTTCGCTGGTGCATCATTATAAGGAATACCGCCGACAACGTCTGCGCCCATATCCATTGCTTCATACATCATTTGTTCTGTTCCAGGGGCTTTAAAAATTCCTTCTTGCGGAAACGCCACTACTTGCATGTCAATTAACTCTTTGTATTCTTCTTTCAAACGCATAATTGTTTTGAAGCCAGTAAAACCTTGCGCTGGGTCAAATTCTGCATGCGTTCTTAACGCCGTGGTTCCATGAACGATTAACATTTCTAAGGCACGTTTAGCACGGTCGTAAATGTCTTCTTCGGTAAATGTTGGTTTTAATTCTGCGGTTACTTCAATCGCTTCTTTCAACGTACCTGATTTATTTGGTTTACGATCAGCGATTAATGCCTTGTCCAAATGTAAATGGCTTTCTACAAAACCTGGGATTAAAACACGACCATCTGCTTCGATGACTTCTTTGGCATCGCCAGTAATAACTGGGGCGATTTCAATGATTTTTCCTTCTTTAATAGCTACATCTTGTAATGCTTCACCGTCTTGAAGACGAACTTGTTTAATTAATAAATCCATGTTTTCCACTCCCTAAATTTTTTTTTATCCAAAGATTAAACCGATAACTAATAATAGTACAGAGGCAATACTTAACCATTTCACGTTTCCTTTAACTACATCCAAAATTGGAATTTGGAAGCCTGAAGATAAAGCTTGCATAGTAATATTAACGAAACTCATTTGACTACCTAAACCAACACCCATTGCTACAAAACCTAATGCTAACGGCGGGAAGTTCAACGATACAGCAACTGGTAGCACTAAAGTTAAAACAGAACCTACGTAGGCCCCAGCTGGAATCCCAATTAAAATCCCTGTTAAAATGGCAACTGGCACGACAATAAAGGCTGGTGCATTTTCAGCAACACCTGCGATTACAGCAAACGTTCCTGTTTGTGCAATAACATTAATAAAGGCTAAGAAAATCCCTACTTGGAATAAACGAGTCAAAATATATGTAGACCCATCTACCATCGCTTCGACAGATTTGTTCATTGAGAAATCTGTACATAAGAAAATTAAAACTAATGTTAAAATCATGTATACAAGTGGCGTAAAGAAGGCAAAACCAATTAAATCATTCACAATTGGTCCAAAAATTACAGCAAACAATAAGAAAATGGCTGGCAAGGTAATTTTAAATAATTCACCATTGCTCTTTTTATCAAATTCATCATCTGCCGACTCTTTAAAGCCAATCTTTCTATGTTTCGTTCCCCAAAAGGCTAAAACAATCGCTAATGCTACGAAGAATAACCAGTAAGGTCGCATGGTTGAAACATATGAACCGACACTGATATCGCCTAATTTTGAAACAATACTTGATTCTAATGAAGCGGGTGAGGTTGTAAATGATACCGCAGCAGCTAAAGACATTGCTGCAATTAATTCAGGAACAACGCCAACTGCAGCAAAGGCCAATGGCGCAATAACCATCGCACTTCCGCCACCAATTCCTGACATATATGTGGCTGCGGCTAATAAGATAACAATAAAAGCTGAAACATACTCGACTTTTCCTTTTGTGCCTCGTTTGGCTAAAGTTAATGCAGCTGAATAACTACCTGCTTTAAAGACCGCCATCGCAACAGCTGAATTAATGATGGGAACGGTAATTCCTAACATCATCGGGATAGCTTCCAACATCTGTTTATTCGCTTCTTCTAGTCCAATGCCGCCAATCAGCATCGCTAAGACGCCACCAATTAAACCAGCAATAATCATATCGACTTTCATAAACAATAGAACCAAAACAACAATCAATGGAATAATCACAACTAATGCCATGATTCCTGTCGGGGCAACTACATCCCCAATCTCATCAGCAAAGGCCGCAACTGGCACAAAAATACTAACTAAAAATGCAAAAATAAGTGCTACTTTTGACGATTTTTTCATTTTACTTTCCTCCAATAGAAAGAAGGCGAGAGCAACGCAGCAGCGAATACCCTCTGCGCTCCTCATTATTTGGCAAAGGCACCTTGCCCGCCATATTTATCGTAATGTACAATCTCACTAACTAAATAATCATAAATACTTTGTGGAATTTCAATGCCTTCTGACATGGCTTTTTGATAGTTTAGCTGACCAATTTCTCCTGGATAGTAAACTTGTTGAAACCCTTCTGCTGTAGGCACACTATGAAGTTCTTCCACCATTTGATTAATATTTTCTTTAAATCGTTCAGAATCTGTAAAGCGGCTTGGATCGATGACTAAAAACATCTGTCCCAGATTCCGTTTCTCCGTTAAATCCGCATACATGGAGCTGACATGTTTGCCAAAAGGTAAGCCTAACAACGAACCAGCTAAGACATCGACCATCATCATTAGTCCATATCCTTTTGGTCCTGAAATCGGCAATAAACCTCGTACTTCATAAGGATCAGTCGTTGGCTGGCCTTTTTCGTCTACTGCCCATGTGTCGGGAATTTCAACATCTCTTGAACGTGCATCTAAAATTTTCCCCCAAGCCTGTACTGTCGTAGCCATATCAAACACGACTGGTTCATGACCTGCTCTAGGTGCTGCAAAAGCGATTGGATTTGTCCCAAAATAATTGCTTGTACCACCAAACGGTACCACCATTGGATCAGATTGACACATCGAAAGAGCAACCATGCCTTGTTCCGCTGCTTTTTTAACATAATACGATAACGTCCCGCTATGACTCGTTTGAGAAACGCCAACATATGCTAACCCTGATTCTTTGGCTAGATCAACTGCAGCAGCTAATGCTTCGTTACAAACAAATTGACCCACGCCATTATCGCCATGAAAAATGGCAGTGGACGGTCCAGTTTTTTCAAATGATAATTCGGGGTCAATCGTGATCCCGCCTTTTGCAATCCGTTCCGCATAATAATCCATACGAACCGCCCCGTGTGAATGAATACCGCTAGCATCTGCAAAAGTTAAATGTCGAGCAACTTCTTCGGCATGTTCAGAATGTAAACCAGCAGCTTCTAATTTTTGTTTCATCAGCTTTTCTAATTTTTCCGGTGTAACGACAACCATTTCTTCCATTGCGCTTGCTCCTTTATCATTAATCTTAAAAAAGGGAAAGAAAACAAGTGATTTTCTTCTTCGTCCTTGCATTTCCTCCCCTTTTTTCACTACTTATTGCTACTGTTAAAGACAGTATAGTCAATTTCATCCACTGATTTTGCAACTAGAATAGCAGAGTAAACATCTGAATTGACATTTAAAATTGTTCGTAACATGCCAACAAACCATTCGACGCCTGCAAAAATTGCAATACTCTCAATGGGTAAACCCATTTGCGGAACAATCACTGCCAGTGAGACTAAGCCCGCACCGGGAACAACTGCGTTTGCTAGTGAGACAAACGTTGCTGTAATTGCTAAGTAAATCATTTTCGTAATATCAAACTCTAGCTGATACATCTGAGCGATAGTCATTACAGTAAAAGCCATATGCATCGCTGAACCGTTACTGTTTAACGACATGCCTAACGGCAACACTAAGTTAGTAATTCGCTTACTTAAACCTAATTTTGTTTCTGTTTCTTCCAAAGCTACTGGTAAAGTAATTGCTGAAGAAGTTGTCGCCAAGGCCATCACAGACATATTTTTCATGTTTTTAATTAAACGTAGTGGACTTACTTTACAGTACAATGTGATAACCAAAATCCAGATGCCCAAAAATAAAATAGTTCCTAATCCATAGACCAATAGATACTTCACTAACGGTAAAATAATTTGAAGGCCTAAGTGACTAATTGTTGAAGCAATTAAAGCAAAAATCCCCAGAGGTGCTAGATACATGACGAATCGAATGACTGTAATGATAACTTCATTAAAGTCCACAATTATTTGGAAGAGTTGTGTCTCTGGATGGCTTTGTAAGTATTTATTCAGTGCTAAACCAAAAAATAATGCAAAGACAATAATTTGAATAATCGATCCTTGAGTCAGTGAATCAAAAATATTTTTCGGAACGAAATTTAAAATCGTATCAGTGATTGAGATTTCTTGCGCTTTGATAGAAGCATCTTGGAAGCCAGTCATTTTAACACCGTATCCTGGATTAAAAATGACTGCCATTAGGACGCCCCATAAAGCGGCAGCTAAGGAGGAAATCCCGAAAACAGCGATTGTTCTACCCCCAAGGCTCGTTAATTCTTTTGGATTAATACTGCCAACTGCTTGGACAATTTGCCCTAAGATCAAGATAGGAATAGCCATTTGCATCAGTCGCAAAAAGACATCTCCAACTATTTTCAAGTAATTGCCGCTAGCAGGAATCAAGAGTCCTACGAGGATTCCTACGACAACAGCAATTGCAATTTGGGTGATCATGGACGGTTTTTTCATGGTAAACTACCCCTTTTGACTGATCACAGTTCCTGCTTCTTTATCGATGTTTTCTAAGTTTTCGATAGAAGTAATGATTGCTTTCCGTTTGTCATCACCTTTTACGAAGTCTAAGGCAGCTTCGATTTTTGGTAGCATACTACCAGCAGCAAAGTGACCTTCTTTAATGTATTCTTCTGCTTCGGCTACACTGATTTGTTCTAATGCTTTTTGATCTGGTTGATTGTAATTAATGTAGATGTTATCAACGCCTGTCAAAATAATCAAACGGTCTGCATCAACGTTTTCAGCTAAAACACGTGCAGAGAAATCTTTGTCGTTAACCGCTTCCACACCTACGTATTGTCCGTCTTCTGCTACGACCGGAATGCCCCCGCCACCAGAACAGATAGTTAAAACGTCCGCCTCTACTAAAGCACGAACCGCCTCTTTTTCAACAATTTCTTTAGGCATTGGTGATGGAACAACTTTTCGGTAGCCACGGCCAGCATCTTCCACATACGTAGAGCCATCTTTGGCTGCTTCCGCGTCAGCTTCTTCTTTTGTATAGAATGGACCAATTGGTTTGGATGGTTTTTTAAACGAAGGATCTTCTTTGTCCACACGCACTTGCGTAACTACAGAGATAACTGGTTTAGCAATGTTACGTTTTTCAAACTCATTAGTTAAAGCATTTTGTAACCAGTAACCGATGCTTCCTTGTGTCATCGCAACACAAGTATCCAATTTCAACGCTGGATTTTTTTCACTTTCGCCTGCTTTTTGTTGTAAAAGCAAATTCCCTACTTGTGGTCCGTTTCCGTGACAGACAATGACTTGTTCCCCTTTAGCAACAAATTCTGCAATATATTTGGCCGCGTGATTAACGACGGCTTTTTGGCCTTCATCTGTTGGATCCGTATCTAAAATAGCATTCCCACCTAGGGCAATTACGTTTAAACTCATTGATTGATTCGCTCCTTTTTAGTAAAGCAAAGACAAAATCTTTTCAGTATCGACGGATAAGAAATAATTTGTTTACGAAATGAAAGATTTTGTCTTGCTCATTTTGATTGTTTCAGTCATTATCGAAGGGATAATTAACCTAATTTCGGTTTACTTTCATCTTTAGCTAAGAAAGCAAAAGCTAGTAAACCAATAACTAATAGTACACAAGAAAGATAGAAGCCAACTTGCATTGAGCCTGCTGTATCTGCTAAATATCCTGTGACATACGGCGCTAGGATTGACCCTGACATCCCGATAAAATTATAAGCACTTAACGTTGTTCCTAAGGCCGCTTTTGGTGCATGTTTGGTAACAAAAGTTACCATAATTGGATCTAACGCTAATTTCCCTGTTAACCCATAAAGAATTAAAACAGAAATTAACAATGTCCGATTTGTTACAAAAGCAATCGCAAAGACAGATAGGATTGCTAAAGGTACTAATGTAAAGACTAATTTTTTCGTCGCACCTGTTTTATCATTCAAACGAGCGAAGATTAAGGCGCCTGGAATAGAGGCCCATGGTACAAGTGATGAAATGAAACCAACGCTCGCTCCTGTAAAGCCACGTTCAGCAATTAAAAATTGTGGCAACCAAGTAATAATGACAAAGTTTGCATAAATACTTGTGAAACATAAAATAAATGCGGCTAATAAATTACGATTTGAGAAAATTTCTTTTAATGAGATCTTTTCTTGCGGTCCTTCTTCAGCAGCTGCTCGTGCGGCTTCTTCACCAGGACGAATCACTTTTTCTTTCAAAATTGTATAGAAAAGAATCCCTACGATAAACGTTGGAATCGCCATGATAAAGAATGGTTTGCTCCAATGTTCACCATTTTCTAAAACCAACTTACTTGAAAGTAAGTACCCACCTGATGTACCGAAGGCCATCCCACTATTGATGATGGCATTACCGATGGTCCGTTTACTTGCTGGAATCGCTTCTGTCGATAGCGCATATTGCGGGCCATAGTAAGCGCCTTGACCAATACCAGCAATTGCACGAATGACTAAAAACATAACAAAGGTTGTCGCTAATCCACTAAAATAAGTAGAAATAGCAAGAACGATAAACCCAACAGCAATGACTAATTTCCGCCCAATTTTATCGCCAATCATCCCAAAAGGAATCTGTGCAACAGCATAGGTTAGAAAGAAGATACTATTGGCTAAACCAAGTTGTGTGTTACTTAGACCAAATTGTTCTCCAATGACCCCCATCACTGGATTAAAAATAGTTCGTGTTGCGTACATTAAAATCCAGCCTACGAAGAAAATGGCTACGACTTTAATCCAGTAACTATTGCTCACTTGCACTGCTTGATTTTTTTTACTATTCTCCATGTCTTCTCCTCACTTCTCATCTAACTCTACAGATTGTAAAGCTAGTAACATTCCAAATGACATATCTTTACCAGAGGAATGTCCGATTTGTATAATTCTGTCAATATTTTCGTCAACTCTATTATCCCGATGGTTCTCCAAATCCAAGAGTAACTGATACAACAATGAATTTACATATCCTTTAGCCGAGCTTGCAATATAGCCTTTACTAACATCTGTTGTGGATAAATTTGCTGCCGAAAGAGTAGCGGCTAACGCCGCAGCTCTTTCATCAGCAAGTATGAACAGAATTGTTTGATACGCCACTAAAATGTCATCACCACTCGGGGTTAACCCTTTGCCCCGACCAATCAGATAATTCGTTACTTCTTGCCATTCCGATAGTGTCCAAACTTTTTGTTTTTGGCTCATTTTTTTGAAAATATGCTTTGCTCGTTCGTCTAAAGGCAGGCCAATTCTACGTTCTAAGTTTCTCGCTAATAAGCGGTCTCGCAACAAGCGTAATTGGTCTTTTTCTAACTTGAAATGAGTAATGTTTAAAGAAACGACCTCGGCAGGTGTGAGTTGGATCGTTTTCACGCCGACTGTACTGTAAAAGGTCAACTGATTTTCTGTGATTTTGACTTTATTACCTTGTTGTACATACGGAAAGATTTCTTGAAACAATTGATCTGGCAAAAACATACCAAAGCTTGATAAATAATTATGGAAGTTTGCAACATTGATTAATTGATCCTGGACTTTCAGATTAAATGAACGTTCAAAAACACTGTGAATGGTTCCCATCTTGCCATATTGGTGGATAGGAAAAATGTAGTCACTAATGACTAGTTGGTTATTCAACCGTAATGCCTAGTTTCTCAGCATACGCTTCTAGGGCTTTTTCAAAACAGCCTAGAGGTGCTCTAACTGTCCCTGCACCAATTTGACCAACACCGGCATTTTTATGTGCAATCCCTGTATTGATAATTGGTGTAATTCCTAATTCCACCACTTTACGGATATCAATTCCTAAACAAGTTCCTTGGAAATCCCAAGTTGGAATTGAGAATGTTGGGTTGTGTCCTTCACAGATTTTTGCCATTTCATTTGAGGTTGCTAACGCATCTTCAAAGCCACCTGCACCAACAAACCGTGTTACGCCAGGTGCAGCTACCATAGCCATTGCTCCAACGCCTACTGTTTCAGTAATTGCACTATCCCCGACATCAGGATTTCCGTCTTCTTCGCTGAAACCAGTGAAGTAAAGACCTTTTGGTGTATTTACTGGTGCGGTATGCCATTGATCGCCTGTTTCTGCAATCCGGACCCCAAAGTTCACGCCGTTACGAGTCATCGTTGTGACAATCGTTCCGTTGGTATCTTTACGGGCACCATCAACAATTGCTTTTCCAGTTGCCATCATGACATTTAAGAAGAATTGATCTGTGTCAGCTAAGAATTTGATTACTTCGTATTTTTGATCTTCTGGAATATCTGTTTTGATAATTAATGGAGACAATTCTTTTAAGAAGTTCAACGATGCGGCAATATTTCTTTGGTGGAACTCGTCACCCATTGTAATAGAGCGCGCAATCAATACGTTTAAGTTCAAGCCTTCTTCAGAAAGTTTCAAGGCTTTCGCAATCGTTGGTCCTAAAACATCTTTAATCCAATCTAAACGATCAACTACTTCTTGTGAATAAGCACCAAAACGCAATACTTTACCGATACCTTCATTCAAGATACAGTATGCTTCGTTACCTTCTAAACGATTTTCTACAACAAAGACTGGCATATTACCAGAAGTAATACCGCCCATTGGTCCTACTGCTTTTACATGGTGACAAGGAATGAAACGTACTTCGCCAGCTTCAAAAATCTTCAAAGCATCTTCTTCATTGTCTGCCCAACGTTCGAATAATGCAGCTCCGATACAAGCACCTTTCATTGGTCCAGTCATTTCAGACCATTGGATTGGTGGTCCAGCATGAAGTAATGTTTTTTGTGCATCATCATTTAATTCTGGAATCACTGATTTCGCAGGTACCACATCTACTAAGAATGGTTGTGCATTTTTAATTTTATCTGTTACTTTGTGATTTTCAGCTTCGATTTGTTCACTGTAATCTTCCAAAGCATCCAAAATTTTAATCATTTTCTTATTGCCGTTGGCACGCGGACGCCAGTTAAATTGAACAGTTTCGCCACCGTAATCAACGATTGATTCTGTAAAGCTTTGCAACCCAACGTTAATAATTCTTGGTTTGGTTGTTAATAGTTCCATTACTTTTTCGCCTGGTTTTGGTACATCGACAGTTGGTCCGTTGTAAGCAACCACTTCTTTATCGTCTTCTGAAATTTCGATTCCTTTTAGTAATAAAGCTAATTGAACAGCTTTAGCATTGCTTTCTGCAACTAAAACGCCGCCTTCTTTCAAACGATCAACCGACGATTGGTAATTTTGCGGATCTTTCGTCGTCCCACAGACAGTTGCAACAAAGTAAAGATCACGTCCTGCTTCTTTGGCTGTGGCACGCGCTTCTTCAATTGCTGGTAATAATGCACCAACCATGTCTTCATGAGCACCGTAGCCTAACACCACATCGAATAAGATAATCCCCGTTTTTTCATCTTGTGCGTATTCACGAATTTTTTCGATACGAACATCTGGGTCAATCATTGGGTGCGGACGACCTTGTGTATACATATCATCGCCTAAGTCAATGACTTCATAACCGTGAGATTTCAAGACATAGCCTTCTGCTTTCACTAAACCGCCAAGGTCTAAAGCTTCAGAAATTAACATACCTGCTTCAGAAGCTAATGTACCACCTGAATATAAGCCTTTTACAACTTTATCTTCTGGTAATGTTGGTACAGCTGGTTTTGCTAATGCTTCAAAGTAATTTTTCTTCACGGCCACATCATTTGCTAAATCAACAGCAATTTTAGCTGTTTCTTCTAATGTATGAGCTAGATAAACTTTACCTTCGTGACTTGTTGGTTTTTCTCCTAAGAAAATCGCAACGACTGGTTTTGAAATGCTTTGTAATAATTCAACCACTTCATCACGAACTTCTTTTGCAGGTGGTTTAGAGATGACTGTAATCACATCGGTTGGTTCGTGATTTTCTAAGGCCACAATAGCATCTTTCACAGTGATAGCGCCTACTTTGTCGCTTAGGTCACGACCACCAGTACCAATGGCGTGAACAACTCCGCCACCTAAGCGGTCAATAATCGTTGTAACTTCTTGAATCCCTGTTCCTGAAGCACCAACAACGCCAATGTTTCCTGGAGAAACAACATTTGTAAAGGCGATTGGAATACTTGAGATAATACCAGTTCCACAGTCAGGGCCCATCATTAATAAGCCTTTTTCATGCGCTAATTTTTTCAAACGTACTTCATCTTCAATTGACACATTATCCGTGAAAGAGAACACGTGTAAATCATTTTTTAAGGCACGTTCCATTTCTGGCGCACCATATTCACCAGGAATACTGAATAGCGCTACATTCGCCTCTGGTAAAAGATCAAACGCTTCTGACCAAGAAGTTGCTGCTTGTGCTTCTTCACTAGTTCCCTTTGCTGATAAATCATCTAAGAATTCATCAATCGCTGGCATAACTTCTTCCATGATGTTTTCTTTTTCACTGTCAACCACAATCATCATGTCGTTTGCAGATGCACTATTGGCCTCATCCGTTAACAAGTTCGTGTTGTTAAGGATGTCTTTGTTGGCATCTGTTCCCATCATGATTTGACTCATGGTTACACCATCTAATGCATTGATTTTATTGGTCAATAACATTAAGTTGATGGAGTCTTGGTAATTGTTTTTCAAAATTACTGTGTGTAACATTGTTCATCCTCCTATCTATTCCTTACAATGCTATTGTATCGAAACGAGAAAGTGTTTTCATCGGACATAATTCTAAAAAAATGGTATAATTTTTATCCATAAGAGGAAAAAAGGAGAAAATGATGAAATTAAGAGAGTTATTATCGATAGGTGACTTAAAAAAAGGTAAAATTTTGACGAAAGAGATTGGTTTAGACAATGAAGTTGACTCGGCAATGGTCTTAGAAGCGATTGACATTGAGAACTGGAGTAGAAAGAATCAGTTAATTTTGACTTCTTTCTACGCATTGCATGATTTACCAGAAAAAGAGTTGGAAAATTTTTTCGTAAAGATGCGTCGAATTGGCATCAGCGGCTTAATTTTGAAAACAGATCGATTCATTAAAATGATTCCAGAGTGGTTTATCGAATTATGTTTCAATTATGAAATTCCTTTAATTAAAATCACACAAGACATTAGCTATGAAAAAATTCTGTTTACGATTTACGAGCCTTTGTTGAATTATCAGTCGCATGTCTTACGTACGTATTACGATGTGCGCCAACGTTTCACCAAATTAGAGCGCCACTACCCAACGGTTGAGACGATTATGCAAGAATTTTATGACATCATTAAATTACCCTTCGCTTTAAAAATGTTGGATAAACATCTAGAAATTAGCGATGGCGACTTACCTCATGATGCGATTGTGCTCTCAAGAGAAAAACTAAAAAACAGTGAATTCACTAAAAATGATTACTCTCTTTTAACACTTTATTCTCATGCCAACCCCAAAAAACAGTTGGCACTAGAAGTTTCTATTTTCAATAGTTATTCCACTAATTGTTTACTTCTGGTTTATTTACAAGATGAAAAGGTTAAAGAAACGGATTTAGTGATTATCGAAAATGCGATTGATGTCTTACAAGAAAAATTCAATACCGAAAATTTGTTAAAAAAAGAACGGTATACTCGTTTGAACAACTTAGCGGATGCTATTTTACAAAATACACCGCAAAATCCTGACGAGCTAAACAGTTTGCTTCGTGAAGTGCAAATGCAAGAGCTAGATTCTTACCAAGCGATTGCTTTTTCTACCAAAGACACCAATACACAACTCATGAAAGAACGAATTATTGCCTTACTTCGTACCCTGCGTGTGAAATCCATCTTCTTTGATCAGCTAAATTATTCGGCGGTCCTTTTTAACTTCAATGAAAGTGATGGAAAAATTACAAAGCTGCAATTAAGTCGTTTATTAGCTGAACTTTTAGAAGAAAACGACACGCTTACCGTCGCCGTCAGCAGTTTAAAATCACGAGAAGGGATTAAAGAGCTACTGATTGAATGTCTGGACATTCTGCGCTTTAATGAAACTTTTTATAACGGACCAATTGTCACCTTAGCCGATATCGGGGTGTTTAAAAATTTTATCCGCGAAGACCAATTGGAAAATTTAGACGAATTAATTCCTCGCGCACTTTATCAATTAGCCGAAAACAACTACGATTTATTTGAAACTTTGTACAGTTTTTTCCAAAATAACCGCAACTATAAACAGACCTCTGAAGCGATGTTCCTTCATTCAAAAACGATTCGTTATCGTTTAAACAAAGTAGAACAACTTCTTGATATTGACTTAGCCAATCCCTTGCAATTGTTAAATTATGAAATTGCCACATACATTATAAAGATGAGGAGACGTGCACTTGAAAAACAATCAAACACTCGCTAATGGCGCAACAGTTACTATCTACCCCGCTACGACTGAATCAACGAACTATGTCGTCTATTTACACGGTGGCGGGATGATTTATGGAACCAAAAGTGATTTACCAGAAGAACTGAAGGAGCTGTTTACAAGCAATGGCTATACCGTTTTAGCACTGGACTATTTGTTGGCTCCAAATACAAAAATCGATCACATCTTAGGGACACTAACAGAAACCTTTCAATTGCTAAACGAAGAGATTATTCAGAACCAGCCCTTTGGTTTGTGCGGGCGTTCCGCTGGTGGTTATTTAATGTTACAGTTAACCAAACAATTACAAACATTAAATTTGACGCCACAATTTTTAGTCAATTTTTACGGCTATACAGATTTAGAATTTATTAAAGAGCCACGGAAATTATTAAAGCAAGCCATTTCCGCTAAAGAAATAGCTACCATTGACCAAACGAAGCCTGTTTGGGATGATCCTTTTCTTTCTCGCTATCTGCTGTATCATTACAGTATTCAGCAAGAACTATTGCCGCACTTTTACGGATTACCAGAAAATGGGGACTGGTCTGCTTACGCACTGTCAGACGAAACATTAAAAACTTTTCCACCTTGTTTCAGTACAGCTAGCAGCTCAGACGAAGAAGTACCGTTCCGCTATAGCAAAAAAATCGGACGGACCATTCCTGAGAGTACCTTTAAAGCGGTTTACTATTTAGAACATGATTTTTTAAAACAAACCAAAGATCCTTCGGTCATCACTTTATTTGAGCAATTGGATAGCTGGCTGAAGGAACGATAAGCATAACAAAAAGAAGCGAGAAATCTCGCTTCTTTTTGTTATTTTTGATAAAGTGTGGTTCCTTTTACCACACTGATTTCCACCGGTGTCTGACGAGCGACAAAAGCCGCCGCACATTCTGCTTCAGTGAGTAAGTATGTTGCTTCAGCACCAACTTGCGGCCAATTTGCTTGCCCTTGTTCGTCTAAAGTTGTGACACCATCTGTCACTAAGCCCAATAATTGGGTTAAAGCATCTTGATCTTTCACATTAAAAAGTTCACCTAAACGAGCCAATTTTTCTTGTAATGAGCCATCACCATAAGGAGACCAGCAATCGTAGATATTGTCACAACCAAGATGGACATTGACTCCATGTCGTAACAATTCCATAATTGGCGGAATCGTGTTAGGTGTGATTGGCACGCTGGAATTAATATGAATTTTTTCTGCTGCTAAAGCATCATAAACTTCGTCACGTTCTTCACCAATGAAATCATTTAACCCGAAGGCATGGCTGATAAATACTTTGTCTTGTAGGTCATATTCTTTCGTTAAACGGATAATTTCTTTAATCGTTGTTGTCCCAGCTTCGTGACGGTCATGTAAATGAATATCCACACCGACACCATGTTTATCTGCTAAGCGGAATGTTTCAGCCAATGATTTTTTGTAATCACCATCTAGTGAATAAGGATCCACGCCACCAATAAAATCGGCACCTTTTGCTAATGCTTGATCAACTAATTCAACGGAATCTGAACGTAGTAAGCCGTGCTGTGGAAAGACGACAATTTCTACCGCAAATGGTTTCGTTTGGGCCAACGCTTGGACTTCATCAAAATAACGTAAGTCTGTCATCGGTTCCACGTCGACATGTGTTCTGAAGGCTGTCGCGCCATGTGGTAATTCTAAGTCGATTAAATGGTTGGCGCGTTCAGTTAAAGAAAGTTCTAAACTATCTAAATAAGGAATTTCTGCTTCGACACGTTCCACAATTGACTTCGCTGGTGTCACCGGATACCACGGAACACCTAGTTTACTTTTATCAAAGTGACAATGTTTTTCAATCAAACCTGGTAAAATCAATTGATGGTGACCATCAATAATTGTCAACCCAGGTTCTTCTACCAATTCTTCATTGGGAATGATTTTCGTAAATACTCCATCTGTTACTTCAATTGCTACTTCTTTGGTTACTGTCCCAGATAACCAGTCACCTTCTTTTTGATACCCTGTTTCAATTCGAACATTTTTTAACCAATAATTCATGCTTACCTTCACTCCTACCTGTATTTATTCCTTCCCGAAAGGACACAATACTTAGTTGTACTGTGCTAAAATTTTACTAATTTCCGTATAACCTTTTTGATTGGCATAGTCCATTGCTGTTCGACCAGAATTGTCTTTAATGGATTGATCCGCACCATTTTCCATTAACAATTTTACAATATCTTGGTAAAGTTGGTTCCCTTCACGTAACCCCACTGCCTCAATCAACGCTGTATAGCCAAAGTCATTTTGGAAATCTATGTCTTCTCGTCCATCTTCTAACAAGAGCTTCACATTGTCAATATGTCCTTTTTCAGCTGCCGGAATTAACGCATTGCCACCGTAACGGTTATGCTTATTTAAATCTGGGGTCGCATTTTTTAACATATACGCTAAAATCTCCGTACGTCCTTGCGCTCCCGCATAAAGATAGGGACTATCACTAATGCTATTTTGCAGATTAATATCGGCACCCCGATCAATCAACGCTTTTGCAATCTCAATGTCATTATTGTGAACAGCGATATTGAGCGGTGTGTTGCCTTCTGTGTCGACTTCATCTACTTGATAAGTAGTATCTTGTAAAATTTCCTTGACCTTCTTCGTATCTCGTTGATTGGCTGCTTCTAAAAGCGCACCCACTTCATAGGTCTTCATCGGTTCTTTCACTTCCTCTTTTGATGTTGTTTGAGCCACCGAACGGGTTGTACTGGTGCTTTCAGTTTTTGCACTACTTTGAGTAGTCACCGTTTGACTATTTTTTGACGCTGCGGAAGGTGTTTCTCCTCCTTGACACGCAGCAAGTAATGGAATGGTCACGACACTTAATAGCCCCATTAAAATTTTTTTGTTCATTGTGCTCAACTTCCTTTCCTCGAGAGAAATATGAGATTTGTCTCCAGTGGTTCTAATCTAACGAATCTTTTTTTATTTGTCGATTAAAACGCTTTCTCTGTTTTTCTATTTTAAAAAGAGAGAAACCAAAAGAAGTCGAAACTTTTTTTGGTTTCCATTCGTATGTTTTGTTCTTAAAAGGTAAATTCAGGATTAAAAGTTCCTTGGTATGGTTCATGTTCCACGTAGACTTGGATATCGTTTCCTTCGTTATCTTTACCCATTCGTGTGTACGTAAAACGATTATCATTCAATTCTGTTAATTCTAAGACAGCACCATAGCGATTGGTTCCAATGGACACATGGGCACGGAATTTATTTTGATTTCCTACTTTAAAGTAGCCATAGTCGCCACGAGTTTCACCTGTTTGTAAATTGAAAAATTCATATTTGCTGCTGTCTTGGTCAAATTTCGCTAAGCTGATAAAGTTTTGGTTGGCCGAAGTTACGTCATTGCCATCTTTATCCACTACTTTTGTGCCATTCCAAAGAAGTTGCGGTGTCCCATCAAAAGAGGTTTTACCAATAATTTCATCCCCTTGTCGATTTACATCAATCTGACCTGTTTGTTCTGTCATGGCACGGCGACCATTCGTAAATTCCAATGTTCTCGGACGATTATTTGGGAAAGGTTGTGGACGGCCATAGACTGGTCCTGAGGTTGCTTTATTTTCTACAAAAACTTCCACATCATTTCCTGCTTTGTCTTTCCCTGTTTGGCTATACGTAAAGGTATCTTGGTACAAGGTTTTCAGACGATAAACGCCTTGATAATTTTTCGTTTCCGAGATAAGTACCAGACGAGAAACATCCGTAATACCAGCAGTCATAAAGAAGGTTCCTTCATCTCCTGTGGATTCTCCAGTCTCTTTATCAAAAAATTCATAGAAACTAGTGGTTGCATCAAACTTGATTGCATGCAATAAATCCTGATTTTCAGCAGTTAAGTCGGTCCCATTTTTATCATAGACACGTTGACCTGCCCAATCTTTTTCCGATAACATTTCATCTTGCCGAATACCAACCGAGCGTAAATACTCAGGTAAATCTCCTAAATTATTGGGATTAGCCATTGCTACAGGCGCATATGCCTGTGCTGTGACAGAACTCCCTACTCCACCAACTAACATTGCACTTAGGGCCAATAATGTAATTGTCCCCACCATTTTTTTCTTCATAAGCTACTACTCCCTTTCCTTTTGATAATTTAAGGATAGCAAGTAGTTATTAACTCCACCTGTCCATAATATGAACAAATTATTAAATAATAATCATTATAATTATCTTAATAATAATGTTTAATTGTAACTAATAACAATTTATTTATAGAAGAAGAGAAAACAAAAGAACGTTGGGGGACGTTCTTTTGTTAAATAAGAGAGAAGACAAGAGACTTTTAAAAAGTAAAGGCTGGATGATATGTGCCTTGGTAAGGTTCATGTTCCACGAACACTTGAATATCATTACCAGCATTATCTTTACCCATTCGAGTATACGTAAATCGATCATTGTTTAGTTCCGTTAATTCTAGCGCCGCACCGTAACGATTCGTCCCAATAGATACATGGGCCCGAATCTTGTTATTGTCCACCACTTGGAAGTACCCAAAATCGCCGCGGGTTTCACCTGTTTGTAAATTGAAAAATTCATATTTACTTGTGTTTGGATCAAATTTCGCTAAACTAATGAAATTTTGATTGGCCGCTGTCACATCATTACCGTTTTTATCTACGACTTTTGTGCCATTCCACAAGGTTGTTCCTAAAATTTTATCCCCTGATTTATTTGTCACAATTTTGCCAGTTTGATTGGTTAATGCTTCACGTCCATTTGTAAAAGCTAATTTTTTCCCATGATAAGGAATGTGTTCCACGTAAACTTCAACATCATTCCCCAGTTTATCTTTCCCTAAACGCTTGTAAGTAAATTTGTCTTTACTCACTTCGGTTAAATCCACTACGGCTTGATAATTTTGTGTCCGCGAAATTAAAATTCGTTTTGTGCCATCACCTGTCACAAAAAATGTTCCTTCGTCACCACGGGTTTCCCCAGTATTTTTGTCGAAAAACTCGTAAAAACCGGTTTCACCATCATATTTTGCTAAACCAATAAAATTAGCATTTTCTGCCGTTAAATCATTACCAGCAGCATCATAAACACGGGTTCCTTGCCAGTCCGTGCCAGATAAAATCTTTGTCGCCTTATCGCCTTTTGTTTGGCCATTGTTTTGATGTTTGCCTAAATTTGCTGTAGCACTATTTGGATTGGCTGCATGATCTGCAAATGCTGGACTTGCATAACCTGCTATAAGTAACGTACTTAATGTTACTAAAGTAATCGAACTTAATACTTTCTTTTTCATAAAGCATCGCTCCTTTTCTTTGATAAACCTATCTTAACAAACGATTCTAAACTACCACTGTCAGAAAAATGAACAATTTATAAACGATTAAAAACAACTATAAACTATTTTTTTGTTAAAAATGAAGCGGTCAAAAGAATCCTTTACTTCCTTTTGACCGCTTCATCCACTCGTGATTGACTAATTAGAACGTGAAGTCTGGCGTAAAATCTCCTTCATATGGTTCATGTTCTACAAAGACTTTAATTTCTTTGCCATTGTTGTCTTTACCCATTCGTGTATACGTAAAACGTTTATCATTTAATTCTGTTAATTCTAACGCAGCTCCATATTTATTGTCACCAATTGAAACGTGGGCCCGGATTTTGTTATTATCAATTACTTGGAAGTAACCAAAATCTCCACGTGTTTTACCCGTTTCTAAATCAAAGAATTCATATTTACTTGTTTTATTATCAAATTTCGCTAAACTAATAAACATTTTATTTGCTTCAGTAACATCGTTACCGTCTTCATCTAAAACTTTCGTGCCATTCCATAATGTGGCCCCTAAAATGTCATCCCCAGGTTCATTGGTAACAATTTTGCCAGTTTCTGTTTCTAAATCTTTACGGCCATTCGTAAAGGTTAATTTCTCGTCAGAATAAGGGATATGTTCTACAAAGACTTCTACATCTTTTCCGTCTTTATCTTTACCCATTCGCTTATAGGTAAATTTATCTTTCGTCACTTCCGTTAAATCAACGACTGCTTGATAGTTTTGTGTATCCGAAATCAAGATACGCTTTTCGCCATCGTCTGTCACAAAAAATGTGCCTTCATCGCCACGGGTTTCACCTGTTTCTTTGTCGAAAAATTCATAAAAACCTGTTTCACCATCATATTTTGCTAAACCAATAAAATTAGCATTTTCTGCTGTTAAATCATTATTATTTTTGTCGTAAACTTTTGTGCCTTGCCAATCAGTACTGGATAAAATTTCTGTTAATTCTTGTCCTTTTGATTGCTCTTTAGCTGCTTCTGCTGAACTAGAGACTGCAGTGCTTGAGCTAGCTGCACTTGATTTATCTGTTGCAGAGTTGGCTCCGCCAGCACAGCCTGCAATCAACAGCGTACTAAAGGTTAATAAGGTAATCGTACTAAAAACTTTTTTCTTTTTCATAGTTGGTAATCCCCTTTTTTCTTTTTGATATACCTAGAATAGCAAAGCCTTATAAACTCCTACTTGCCGAAAAATGAACAAATTATAAACAAATGAAAAAAAGTTAATAACAATACTAGCTTTTTTTTGTTCACTTGTAATACACTATAAGTAAGAAATAGATTAAAACCACTAGGAGGGACGCTTTTGACCATTAAACGCCGCTTTTTTATTTCTTATATTAGTGCCATCATTATTACTTTAGCCTCTGTTTTAGCTGTTTTATCCTTAGCTTCTTACATCACATTAGGAACTGTCCCCAGTTTGCCCCAAGCTTACCGAATGATGAATAAGCAACGACCATTGACCGCTAACGAAGAAGAAAGTTATTTGGCCTTAGATCAATTGTTAAAAAAGTCACCGAAATTACTAGATACGCCTTTGAGTAAAGAATTAAAGGAAACGATTCAAACAATTGAGGCAAAAGGATTAAGTGTGATTATTCGAAAGAATGCACGGTTTCCTTATTATTCGGATAATTTAGTAGAAAAATCTTTGTCTGTACATATTCCAAACTACGAAATGAATAATATTATGCCAACTGGCACACTGGATAATGCAGGGCGTCTATATCATTATGTCAAATCCGATTTTCATTATTTAGATGGTTCTAACGGGAGCTTTATTGTCTTGAAACGCGAAAGCAGCCTTTTTGAATTCTTCACACGCTGGATTATCTGGATGATTTTGTTAATTATCCTTGTAGCAATTGCGGCAGCTTGGCTCATTAATAAGCGCTTAACCAAAACCACTATCGAGCCATTAGAAGCATTAGAAAAAGCGACTAAAACATTGGGTAAGGATGCCCAAAAAGAAAATCCATTTACACCAACTAGCCACCAAACCGTCTCAACGGAAGTCAAACAGCTCCAACTTAGTTTTGAACAAATGTGGCAAGATTTAGAAGAAGCCAATGCGGAACGCGAAAAATATGAAGATAATCGGAAAGAATTAATTGCAAATATTTCTCATGACTTAAAAACACCAATTACTTCTATCATTGGTTACGTTGAAGGCTTGATGGATGGTGTTGCCAATACCGAAGAAAAAAAACAGCGCTATTTAACGGTCATTCATGAAAAAAGTTTAGGCCTCAATGATTTAATCGAAGAATTATTTTTGTATTCTAAATTAGACCTAGACCGTGCTGTCTTTACAATGGAAAAGACCAATTTCACTCGTTTTATTGCACATATTCTTGAAGAATACCGTTTGGAACAAGAACTCGTGATCACTTCTGTACTTCCCACCGAAGCTTTATACGTTCAAATGGATCCAACGCAGATGAATCGCGTGATTACCAATCTAATTCAAAATAGCATTAAATTTGCGGATCCCAATAAAGAGCAACTGGCCTTTACGATTTCTTTAACGCATAATCAAACAGACTTAGTTTTAACCATTGCAGATAACGGCATTGGTATCGATAAAAAAGAATTACCTTATTTATTCGAACGTTTCTATCGTGTGGACAAATCTCGAACCCCAACAGTTAAAGGAAGCGGCTTGGGATTAAGTATTGTCAAACAAATTATTGACTATCATCAGGGAACAATCACTGTCACAAGTAAAAAAGGAGACGGCACCAACGTGATAATTACGCTGCCGTTGTTGGAGGATGAAAAATGAAACCACATGTATTAATTATTGAAGATGATCCAAGCATTGCTGATTTGCAAAAAGATTATTTAGAAATTAATGATATGACTGTCACAATCGAACATGATGGAAAAAAAGGATTGGAAGCAGCTTTAAATGAGCCCTTTGATTTAATTATTTTAGATGTGATGCTGCCAACTATGGATGGTTTTGAAATCTGTCGTGCAATTCGGAAAAAAAAGCAAACGCCGATCATGATTGTTTCGGCTAAAAAAGAAGATATTGATAAAATTCGTGGGCTTGGCTTAGGTGCTGATGATTATATAATCAAGCCGTTTAGTCCCAATGAATTAGTCGCTCGAGCAAAAGCCCATATGAACCGTTATCAATTGCTAAGCAAAGCAGAACAACCACCACAATTACTAAAAATCAATGAAATCGCTGTCGACACTGCCGCCCACAAAGTGTTTGTTTTAGAAAATGAAGTTATTTTTACAAGCAAAGAATACAAATTATTGGTTTTCTTGATGGAACATCCTAACCGTGTGTGGAATAAAGAAGAACTTTTTGAAAGTGTCTGGGGGTTTGATGCCTTAGATACTGAGGTTTCGACTGTCGTTGTTCACATTAAACGGATTCGGGAAAAATTAAAAAAAGCCAATCTCTCTGATTCTCCGATTGAAACACTCTGGGGAAGTGGCTACCGCTTCAATCGATAAAGAAAGCAAAAAAATAAGTCAGAGCCTAGAAATAGGCTCCGACTTATTTTTTTATTAATTTACACGAGAAAATTTTTGATAAAGTTGGTTAAAAACAATCATAAATTGTTCAATCTCTGCCATTGTATTGCTTTCATCTAAACTAATGCGCACAGCGGAGGTCGCCAATTCCCCAGGCACATGCATGGCATACAAGGTGCTGCTAGCCATTTTTTTTCGGCTAGAACAAGCACTCGTAGTCGAAATATAAATCTGTTTTTCTTCCAATGCATGGACTAGCACTTCGCCGCGGATCCCTTTCAAAGCAAAACATAAAATGTGTGGCGCAAAATGTTCATTATCTTGTGAAAAAACAGTCACATTTTGAAATTCTTCTAGCGCCTTTAATAAATAACTCCGTAATGTCGCCACATGTTGCGGCCGTTGTTGTTCGTTCTCTAAATGCAAACGCAACGCTTTGGCCATTGCCACGATTGCTGGTACGTTTTCTGTCCCACTGCGTTGGTTGTTCTCTTGCCCGCCTCCTGTTAAAAGCGGCGCTAAACGTTTTCCTTGTTTCCAATACATAAAACCAATGCCTCGTGGTCCATGAAATTTATGTGCAGAAAACGTTGCAAAATCCACCCGATCCGTTAACCACTCTGAGTAATTAACTTTCCCAATTGCTTGAACCGCGTCTACATGAAAATGAATTTTAGGAAACTCCGCTAAAACCTCGCTGATTTCTTTAATTGGTTGAATCGTTCCCACTTCATTGTTGACTGCCATAACAGAAACCAAAATCGTTTCTTTTCTAATTAATTTCTGTAGTTCCTCGACTTTTACACGACCTTCTTTATCCACTGGCGCATAAGAAAGTTCAAAACCTAGTTCGACTAATTGTTCCGCTGTTTCTGTAACTGCTGGATGTTCCACTGCAGAAATAATGATGTGATTACCAAATTCTCGTTTTTCGATTGCCGTTCCTTTTAAAACCCAGTTATCTCCTTCAGTTCCGCCACTTGTAAAATAGATTTCATTTGCTGAAACATTGATTAGCTCCGCAATCTGCTTCCGTGCTTGTTGTAAGAGCCGATTCGCTTGGCTGCCTAAGTCATGCAGACTAGACGGATTGCCAATAATCCGCTGACTGGTTTTTACATATGTATCTAAAGCCTGGGGGTAAATCGGTGTAGTTGCACTATTATCAAAATAAATCATTTGTCACCCTTCTTTTTTAAAATTCTTTCCCATTATATACTTTCTAAAGTATCACTTCAAGTCACCACCACGCCATAAAAACAGAGGCTTGTCTGTCGACAAACCTCTGTTTAGTGATTGTTTAATTAAATTGCTGTTAAATTAGGGTTATTGATATTTTTAAAATAAAAATCTTCGATTCGTTTGAACGCCCCTGGCTCAACAGCTTCCAATGCTGTTCCAATTTCATCTAATGCATCTTGATAACGGAATTCTGTCGAGAATAAATACATGCTTTTATCTAAAGCCGTTCGGATGTTCTCGTGAGTATGACGATAGCGGTTTGCATATTGCATCATTTGTTCTGTCAGAGCTGCTGCATTGACTAAATCTTTTGTTTTCTTATCTAATAACTCTAAATCATCTTCGCATAAGTCACACAAACGATTGATTTCATCCATGTTAATGCGCATTTTATTTAAGGCTCGGCTTAAATCTTCAATTCGATCCGTTGCCACATAGAAAAATTCTAAGTAATCAGCAGACAAACCTGGTAATCGTTGCTTTTCAACATACCGTTTGATACTCCGTAAACGGAATTCGTATTCGTCGACTTTTTCTTGGGCGACTTTTTCGCCTTTTCTTAGTTCTTTCAATGAAGCATCAATTTCTAATTGTTGATTTTCAATATCATCTAAAATCTTATAGCATTCTTTATAGAACGCCTGAATTTCAGAGTAAGGAACGGTATGTTCTTTCATTCGAGGTTCCAAATCTTTTTGACGGCGAATAATTTCTTCAATTTCCGTTTGGAAGCCACGACTACGTCCTAGCTCGTTGTTGTTTAAGGTATAGCTTTGTGATACATGGTCCAATTCAATCATTAATTGACGGTTATTTTTTAAGGAATGAGAAATATAATCATCAATAATTTTTTGATTGGTCACGACATATTTCTTCGCTTCAATTTCACGTTCCATCACTTCATATAATGCATCAATCGCCGTTGCTGTGTCGCGGTTCGCAACCTCTACTGCGGCAATCTCTGTTTTTTCTAAATCAGCCATTGAATTCTCGACACGTTTTTTCGCATGTTGAATTTCTTCAGCAAAGTTTTGTTCAGGGAACACGTAATCGTCAGCTAATAATTGGTTATAGCCTTCTTCGATTTCTTTTAATTGATCTGGGAAAGTTTCATTTAATTCTTCATACATTGGTGGAATCCGTTTCATTAAGTCTTCCAATTCATACGTATGACGTTCCGCATCTTCTAGGACTTCTCGAGCCTCGATTGGGTCCCCCGATGTATTTAGTGTGACAAATTGTGTGAATTCAATTTCGACGTTTCTTAATTGTTTTTGGATTTCGGAGTAAGCTGGACCAAAGCTAGCTTTATCATCTTTTAGTGATTTACTTAATTCTTCATAGACATCCAAAGCTTTTTGAACTTCTAATGAATTGCGCTCTTCACTTTCACGTAATTCTTTCAAGCCATTACGAATGACTTCCACTTCGGCTTCCATTTCGGTCATCGTTTCATTCGCTTCCACGACTGCTTTCTTCGCTTTCATGAAACGGAAAATTTCATTTTGATTTTCGACTTCATAAATTTGACTCTCTAGTTCGGCGAAAGAACGCGTCGATAGTTCTACCCAACGTTGATTCCATTCACGGAAACTATTTTGACTCTGTCCAACTAGATGCATTTTTTTAATGTCATCGATTTCTTCAAAGACTGGCAAGTCAAACAGGGCTTCTTTACGAACTTCTAATTCATCTAATTGTTCTTGATTTTTTTTGCGCATAAAATAACCAATTAAGTATAGCACCGCAGCAATAATAACGATTACTAGTACTAAAATGATAATCCAATTATTCTTCATTTTGGCTCCTCCGATAATTTTTCTATAATAAAAGAAAGGTTGTTTGTTCTCTTCACACGGTTATCTATTGTTCCTGACCCTTGAAAAAGGGCATTCTTGCAGAAATACCTATAGAAAATTATAGCACAAACTGTATATTCATTCACTAGTTATAACAAACTTTTTTAAGAAAACCCGCGATCTTCTTACGAAGGGGTTGATTCACTGCTTTCATCGATCCGATTTTCACTAATTTTTTTACAAATATCACTTAGTTGTGTTAAGAAGGCATCCGCTTGACTTTGATCCATCCCAAAGTGTTCATCGCGCATCGCCCAAACTTCTAGCCCAGCTTCTTTGGCAGAGGCAATGCCTTTTTCTGAATCTTCAATGGCTATACATTCCTGTGGCGCAACATCTAATTCTTGTAACGTGTGCAGATAAATATCCGGCGCCGGTTTACTTTCTTCGAAATCTTCCCCACTCACGACCGCATCAAAATAACTACTTAATTGCCCCACTGTCAAAACCTCTTCAATTGCGTCTTTTGTGGAAGAAGAAGCTAATCCGATTTTATAGCCTTGTCTTTTTAAAAATTGTAAAACACGTTTCGCATTTTCATCAAGCACAGCTAAATAATCTATCGGATGCGCTTTTTTATAGGCTATGTATTGTTCATTTAAAAAAGCAATATCTAGCTCTTTTTTGTTGACTTGTTCAATCTTTTGCCATAATGAACGCATATCCGCACCGACTAATTCCGGCAAGGTTAGGCCCTCAATGGTCAAATCAAATTCCGCTAAAAATGCTTTACGTCGCTCATAATAATAAGCTTCGCTATCTACTAGGACACCGTCCATATCAAAAATAATGGCAGTTTTGGATTCTGTCATACTATTTAACTCCTTCGTTACGACTCATATCTTTACAGTTTAACAAAATTTTAAGGAAAAATGAAGAACAAATATTTTCATGATTTCCTAACTTTCTGAAAATAAGTGGTTGCTTTTCTAAATGTTTTTCGGTATCCTTTTACTAATCTACAAATGAGAAAATAATTAAAAACAGGAGTGATAAACGTGAACGTAGTTAAATTCGGCGGTAGCTCGCTAGCATCAGCACCACAGTTACAGAAAGTCTTACAAATCGTCAAGGAAGAGCCGCGCCGAACGTTTGTCGTTGTATCCGCTCCTGGAAAGCGAACCCCGCAAGATATTAAAGTGACTGATTTATTGATTCAATACTATCAGCGCTACTTAAATAATGAGGAAATTGAATCGACAATCTCTGCCATCATTCGTCGTTATGAAGATCTTTTTGATGAATTACACTTGGATAAAGCAGTTTTAGCTGATATTGCTATTTCGATTCGCCAATTAGCCACTTTACCAAAAGAAAACAATGCTTTTTTATTTGACTATTTTTTAGCTAGCGGCGAGGACAATAATGCAAAAGTTGTTGCCAGTTTTTTCAATCAGAATGGCTTAGATGCTCGCTACATTAGTCCAAAAGAATTAGGTCTCCTAGTAACACCTGAGCCAGGCAATGCTCGCATTTTACCAAAAGCTTTAGAGAAAATTAGTGCCTATCGTGAGACTCAACAAATCTTGGTTATTCCAGGTTTCTTTGGTTATACAGAAGCCGGCGAAATTTGTACTTTTTCTCGTGGCGGTTCCGATATCACAGGGTCCATTGTTGCCGCAGGTGTTCAAGCAGATTTGTATGAAAACTTTACCGATGTGGACGGAATTTATGTCGCCCATCCTGGAATTATTGAACAGCCTCAAACGATTCAAGAATTGACCTACAGAGAAATGCGGGAGTTAGCTTATGCAGGATTTGCCGTCCTCCACGACGAAGCCTTAATGCCTGCCTATCGCGCAAATATTCCAGTCGTTATCAAAAATACTAACAACCCACATCATCCTGGCACCCTAATTACCACTTCTCGCAAAGTTAAGCATGCCCCTGTTGTAGGAATTGCTAGTGATCAAGGGTTCGCAAGTATTTACATTAGTAAGTATTTAATGAATAGAGAATTAGGTTTTGGGCGACGGCTTTTAGAAGTACTAGAAAAATTAGCCTTAAGCTATGAGCATATGCCCTCAGGAATTGATGACATCACGATTGTTTTAAGAGAAGACCAGTTAACAACTGAAATTGAAAATCGACTGATGGCTCAACTCCAAGAAGTTTTAGCGCCTGATGAGTTACGCATCACGCATCACCTTTCCATGATTATGATTGTCGGGGAAGGCATGCGCCAACGAATTGGGGTTACTGCTGAAAGTACAATGGCGTTAGCCAAAGAAAAAATCAACTTAGAAATGATTAACCAAGGATCTTCGGAAGTAAGTATTATGTTTGGTATCAAAAAAGAACAAGAGGAAAAAGCCATCAAAGCCTTATATCGGACGTTCTTCCATGATTAATAAAAAAGACGAATGAGAAAACTCATTCGTCTTTTTTATTGGTCTCAGTAATTTTCAATTGGCGTTGAATTTCCGCTTTAATTTTAGCTTCTGGCGCAAAATCTTGTTCCCAATTTTCAGGTTTTAATACTTTATTTGTTTCCGGATCATAATGTGGCTGTCCATCTGGAAATAATTTTCCCATATTGGCTTGATGAACGATTTCAATAATTTTTGTTGGATTGACGCCCATTAAGCAAAACGAACCATAAGTAAAATACAATAAATCAACTAGTGCATCCACTTCCTCCACTAAAGGATCAGATACTGGTTTGCCTTTCGCCAAGACTTTCTGCTCTGCTTTATCGACAGATTTTTTTAATCCGTTGACCAATTGTTGAAAAAGCACTTGGTCATTATTAGCAGCACTATATAAAAATTCCACAAGTTCTTCGACTTTAAACTCTGCTCGTCGACTGGCTAGCTCTGGCGAAAAAGCAGTTGGTTGCTCTGGTTGTTGTGGATTAAAAACCTCGTGGAAGGCACAAGCCATTTCATAAGGGGATTGCTTTTCAGACATTCAGCTACCTTCTTTCTCAAAATAAATCTAATTGTTTTGGATTCAAATCATCGTAACTCAAATTCAAGACTTTTTGCATCTGTAGAGCGTTTTCTGCGGCATCGCCGCCAGAATTATTATTAAAAATTACGCCCACTTCTTTAGCTTCTTGCGACATTTTTAAAACAGCTTCGCTTAAATCAGCGATTTCCTGCGTATTATAATGATAGAGGGTTCTTTTTTTACGCCACTCTGCATCATTGGCTAACCAGCCAGCCGCATTACGTCCGTGAAACCGGAAGAGCACGAGATTAGGATTCGTTACATAAGGATAAAAGGGCACTGGATTCGTAGGAATCTGCGGTTCATCTACAATCACAAGTGAAAATTGATTTTCTTTCATAAATTGCAACATTTGTTTTACAAAGTTTGGTTGATACCATGAATTATTTCGTAATTCAATGGCGATGGGTAGGTCTTTAAACCAGTGACGAATTTTTTGCAAGTAAGCGACATTTTCTTTCGTACAACCAAATGTTCCTGAAAATTGTACCAGAAAGGCAAATAATTTTTTACTTTCAATTAATGGGGCCATACTTTCTAAAAAGGCGGTGATCATTTCTTCTTCACTTGCATAATAAGTCTGCCACTCACCTTGACAACTGATTCCACTATAAACTTTCATGACAAAGCGAAAGTTTTCGGGAACTGCTTTGACCCATTCAGCTACTCGTTCTTTGGGAGGAATCCCGTAATACGCCGTGTCCATTTCAACTAGCGGTAAATGACTGGCATATTCATAAAGCGTGGCCCGTTTTTTTCCAGTTAAATAGTCGTGTTCACTAAAAGATGTTAATCCTAAGCGAATCATGTCCTTCCTCCTCTGCGTAACTTTTTATTTTTTAAATCGTCATCTTAACTTAGTTGGTCCAATCGATATTCGCTTCACAATAGGTTTGACCATCAATCCGAATCTCATGGCGCGTTTTCAACTGATTTTCTTGTTCGACAATTTCGTAATGACTTTCGACTTCTTGCCCATATTCTACTTCTTTATCAAATTTCACAAGAATTTTTTTCGGTTGATGCGTTGTCAAAAAGTCATACCCTAACACATCCAATAACCAATTAAAGTAAATCGCATTATTAACATGTTGATTGCCATCAATATCAAAAAAACGCACACGATAAGGTAAAAAGTTCCCCTCTGCGACTTTTTCAATTTTTTCATGGCGATAAATTTTAGTGATTTTTTCAGAATCAAAAGGTGCAATAATTTCTGGTAACACACTACTGATTTTCCGATTTTTTTGATCCATTAAGACAAAGGTTGATTTCACAAAGACACATTCATTGCCTTTTTCATCATGAACCCAAAAGTTACGATAACAAAAATATTTGTTATAACTCATAGCTTGCGTTGTAATTGCTACTTTTTCACCAACTTTTGGTAAGCGGTGAATCTCTATTTCATAATTGGTGATGACCCAGCCTAGGCCAAATTGAGCGACATAAGCTGCATCTCTTCCTAGTAATTCTGTTTGTTCTTCTGATACTTTAATGACAACCGCTAACAAAGCCGGTATCTTCATTGCACCAGTAAAATCGCCGTCATAGTAGGCAACTTCATAAGAGGATGTATGTTTTTTTCCCACGAAATAATCTCCTTTTTCCAATGGCTACTTTCGTGTCATTGTTTCTTCTTAAAAGTATACCACGTGATTTCTTCAATTGCGATTCCGAATGAAAAATTAACAAAACTTTGAAAAACACTATTATTTATATTATTTAAAAACGTTCTTAATATTACTTAAAAAATATTGTTTTATTTTTAAAAATAACATTTCTTATTATTTGTATCCGAAAGATTATTATGTTATATTCCTATCTGTAAGCGCATACAAAATAATTTTTTAGGAGGTTTTTTTCGTGAAAAAGAGTTTATTAACAATCGTCCTGGCTTTTAGTTTTGTTTTAGGTGGCGCTGCATTGGCCCCTACTGTTTCGGAGGCTCATGGTTACGTAGCAAGTCCTGGAAGTCGTGCTTTCTTTGGTAGTTCTGCTGGTGGTAACTTAAATACAAATGTTGGTCGTGCACAATGGGAACCTCAAAGTATCGAAGCGCCCAAAAATACGTTTATTACTGGTAAATTAGCCAGTGCAGGTGTCTCAGGTTTTGAACCTTTGGATGAACAAACAGCTACTCGTTGGCACAAAACAAACATTACAACAGGTCCCCTTGACATCACTTGGAACTTAACTGCCCAACATAGAACTGCTTCTTGGGATTACTATATTACTAAAAATGGCTGGAATCCCAATCAACCATTAGACATTAAAAACTTCGACAAAATTGCTTCAATTGACGGCAAACAAGAAGTTCCTAATAAAGTTGTTAAACAAACAATTAATATTCCGACAGACCGCAAAGGTTATCATGTCATTTACGCTGTCTGGGGCATTGGTGATACGGTGAACGCCTTTTACCAAGCGATTGATGTGAACATTCAGTAAAAATACTCACATCTTAAACTAAATTAAAGGAGTTCTCAAAAAATGAAGCTAAAAAAAATAATTCCTGCTTTTCTCCTTCTTTCAACCGTAGCAGTTGGCTTGTGGTTAACGCCTACTCAAGCTTCTGCAGATGCTGCGGATACGATGGTAGATATCTCTGGCAAAAAAGTGTTGGTTGGATATTGGCATAACTGGGCCTCAAAAGGACACGATGGTTACAAACAAGGAACATCAGCATCGCTGAACCTTTCAGAAGTAAATCAAGCCTACAATGTCGTACCGGTTTCCTTCATGAAAAGCGATGGTACGACACGGATTCCTACGTTCAAGCCTTATAACCAAACGGACACTGCCTTCCGACAAGAAGTCGCACAATTAAATAGTCAAGGTCGCGCAGTTTTATTGGCACTTGGTGGAGCAGATGCACATATCCAATTAGTCAAAGGCGATGAACAAGCCTTTGCGAATGAAATCATTCGTCAAGTGGAAACATACGGCTTTGATGGTTTAGACATCGACTTAGAGCAATTGGCGATTACTGCTGGTGACAACCAAACCGTCATCCCTGCTGCGTTGAAAATAGTCAAAGACCATTATCGAGCACAAGGAAAAAATTTCATCATTACGATGGCGCCAGAATTCCCTTATTTAAAACCTGGTGCCGCTTATGAAACATACATTACTTCCCTAAATGGTTATTATGATTACATTGCCCCACAATTATATAACCAAGGCGGCGACGGTGTCTGGGTTGATGAAATTATGACTTGGGTTGCTCAAAGCAACGATGCTCTAAAATACGAGTTCCTCTATTATATGTCTGATTCATTAATCCATGGCACGCGCGGCTATCTACAGATACCAAATGATAAATTAGTCCTTGGTTTACCAGCAAATCGGGATGCGGCTGGTAGCGGCTATGTCGTTGAGGCTACCCCTGTAGCCAAAACTTTTGATCAGTTAGCAAAAGACGGTAATCCTATCCGTGGCTTAATGACTTGGTCTGCAAATTGGGACGTTGGTCAAGATGTCAACGGCAAGTCCTACAACAATGAATTTGCGACACGTTATAGTAACCTTGTAAAATAAAAGCTATTTTGAGACAGAACACCGCATTTGGTTCTGTCTCTTTTTAAATTTTACTCACCTGTCTTTCAATAATCCAAACAATGTTCTCTTGCTTTCTAACCAATTAATTTTAAACCAATCACAGAAACAATGATTAAAAAAATAAAAAATATCCGGCGTAGGTCTTTTGATTCACCTAAGAGCATTCCTAAAATAGCGCCTCCTGCTGTACCAATTCCTGTCCAAACTGCATAAGAAACGCCCATCGGTAGTTGTCTCATCCCTAAATATAAAAATAAAAAACTACCACTAAACGCTAGAATTAAAATTAACAATGAACGTAAGTCTTTTTTTGTTGTAAATAATTTAATTGAACCTACGCCAAAGATTTCAAAACAGCCTGCAATAACTAAGTATAACCAACTCATCTTGTTTCCTCCTCTTTATTTCCAGTTACCATTTTTAAGCCAATCACACCTATTAATAACAGCAACAGAAAAAGAACTTTTCCTATGCCCAATGGTGTGTGGAATAAAAAATGATCTGTTACAATAGTTCCAGCACTACCTAAGCCGACAAATACAGCATAGGCTGTGCCGACTGGCAATTCCTCTCCTGCTTTAATCAGCGCATAAAAACTGATAAAGATTGCGATTACTGTCCCTAAAATCTCCCACCATGTTGTACTATGCTTCATGCCAATGACCCAAATCACTTCACAAAAAGCGCCAAAAATAACTTTTAACCAAGCTTTACTCATCTTGTTTTCCTTCCCTTCCAAACAAAAAAAGTGCCAACAAACAGTTCAGCTATGGCCTAAGAACTGTTCATTAACACTTTAGTCGCAAGCATCCGGCGATGTTTACGAAAGTTTTATGTATTAAAATATCTCAGGCTATTATATTCTTATTTTTAAAAAAAATCAACTAAAAAATAATAGTTCGAATTCGAGACATTTCTTTTGCATTTTTAGGACTAATCACTTAAACTTACTTTTAGTAAGTTAATTAATTGAAAAATTATTTTTCTTTTAGGAGGATTTTTATTATGAATACACAAATTTTAGGTTTACACCACGTCACTGCCATGACTTCAAGTGCCGAAAAAATTTATCACTTTTTCACCGATATTTTAGGTCTACGTTTAATTAAGAAGACTGTTAACCAAGACGATATTGAAACATATCATTTATTTTTTGCTGATGATGCCGGCTCTCCCGGAACAGATATGACTTTCTTTGACTTCCCAGGCTTACCTAAAGGAACCAAAGGAACCAATACAATTTCTCGTACTTCCTTCCGTGTAAAAGATGATGCTGCTTTGGATTACTGGGTATCACGCTTTAATGAATATGAAATTGATCATGGAGAAATTCAAGAACGTTTTGGTAAAAAGTATTTAGAATTTGAAGATTTTGACAATCAACGTTACCAACTTATTTCTGATGAAAAGAACCAAGGTGTTGCAGCCGGCACGCCTTGGAAAAAATCTAACGTTCCTAGTGAACATGCTTTAATCGGCTTAGGACCAGCCTTTGTAACTGTCGAAAATTACGAACATCTGCAACTAGTTTTAACTGAAGTTTTAGGGTTCAAATTGATTGATGCTGAAGGTAGTTTCCATTTATTTGAAGTTGGCGAAGGTGGGAATGGTGCCAGCATTATCGTAGAGCATC
Source organism: Enterococcus sp. DIV1368f (assembly GCF_051712245.1). NCBI lineage: Bacteria > Bacillati > Bacillota > Bacilli > Lactobacillales > Enterococcaceae > Enterococcus > Enterococcus sp. DIV1368f. The sequence goes on along the minus strand of NZ_JBIOON010000001.1, from coordinate 293,757 downwards.
GGGAAGATTTGCCAGCGGCTCAAGAAGGCTACGGCAATGTCCATCACTTAGCCTTGCGTGTTGCCGATGAGGAAGCACTACGTTTCTGGATTGAAAAAATTAATCGTTTGGAATTTCCTAATTCTGGCTTTGTGGAACGTTTTTACTTTAAATCTGAATATTTCTTGGCAGCAACACATGTTTTATTTGAACTGGCAACCGATGGTCCTGGATTTTTAGAGGATGAAACCTATGAACACGCTGGCGAAAAATTATCATTACCGCCATTTTTAGAACCAAAACGGGCAGGGATTGAAGAATTTGTGCGTCCTTTCGATACTTCAGATGCGAATGTTCAACGAAATTAGTATTTTTTCTAGGAGGCTCCTATGATTCATTACAATAGTAACGAGTTATCTGCAAAAACAGCGTATAAATTTTTATCAGGAAGCATTATTCCTCGACCAATCGCTTGGGTTACGACACAAGATACAGCCACAGGTATCGTCAACGCTGCCCCCTTTAGTTTCTTTAATGCGGCGGCAGCTGAAATTCCTTTAGCAACGTTGTCCATTTTACGACCAGACAAAGAGCCTAAAGATACGGCACGAAATATCTTGGCTACTAAAGAACTTGTCATCCATTTCGTTAACGAAGACGTTCTTACTCAAATGAATCAGACTTCGGCGTCTTTAGCAGCAGAGATCAGTGAAATTGACACATTTGGGATTGAAACCATTGCCAGCCAGACTGTTGCTGTTCCAGCAATCAAAGCCGCGCCGATTCGGATGGAAGCTCGCTTACATCAATATGTACCTATTGATAACCATGAAGGTCAAATTATTACGGATTTATTCATTGTAGAAATTACCGATTTCTATTTTGATTCAGCCGTTTTTGATGAAGAACATCAGTACATTTTACCTGAAAAACTCCAACCGATTGCTCGTTTAGCAGGTAATGATTATACAACATTGGGCGAAATCCGTGAAGTTCGCCGCCCAACGTAAAAAGAAGGCCCCCGCCATGACGGCGGGGGCCTTCTTTTTCTGTTTTATGCTAATGCTCCCATTGGATCCCAAGGTGCCAAAACAGTTGGCGCTTGTTCCCAAGCTTTTTTCTGTTCGTCAGTTAATAAATCTTTGTGCACAACGATTTGATAAGTGTATTCGTCCATCCACGCATCGCTCATGACGAAGAAGCCATTTTCACCGACTTTTTCGCCCCAGCTATTTTCCACTTTCCATTTTGTTGTTTGACCATCAACGATATCAACACCTGTTAAAACCATGGCGTGTGTCATTAAGCTTTCACCAAAGTCTAAACGTTCTGCTTTAGTCATCGTAAAATCAATATCAAAAAGATCGTTCATATCGTAAACGTCTAATGCCATAATTCCTGTGTCACGTGTTGAAGATTGTCCGACATCACAACCAAACCAAACAGATTCGCCTTGTTCCAATTGTGCAGCAGCTAATTTTTTGAAAGCAGCCATTTCTACATTTAAATATTTAACTTCTTTGCCGCCGACAACATTCCCTAACATTTCAACAGTGTATGTTTTGTTGAAGGGTTTATCTTCTGTAGGAGCATTAATAATACTTACATAATCATGTAAATTAACGCCAACGTATTTTTCAAAGAATGTTTGCGGTGTTAGATTTTGATCCAAATGATAATTTTTTTCTTCGTCACGGTATTCAAAATCAAAGGTTTCTGGCGGCGTTCCTAAAGAGATTGCTAAGAAATTATAAATTTCTTGTAACATTGCTTCTTTGTTTTTTTGGACTTCTTCAGCAGAAGCGCCTTTTTCAATTAAACTACGTAAAATTGTTGCATCTTTGCGTAATTTTTTATTTAAATAGTTGTTTAAATCACGTGAATTGGAACTGTTGCTGCTTTCAGGCATTGCCGTTTTAGGCACTACGCCATATTTATCAAAAATTGAAACGATCATATCCCATTGCCCACCATCTTGTTGTGGTGTAGCTAATAAAAAGGCCACTTTACGACTAGTCAACGGTTGATCGGCTGTTGCAATAATATTTTCATAGAAATAATTTGATTTTTCATATTTATCCCAGAAAAATGTATAGTTTTGTGATAATTCAAAATCTTTTAATTGAAACGCATTTAACATTCTATGTCTAAATGTATTTAATGCCGCAAACATCCAGCAGCGACCGCTTTGTTTTTGATTGGCCACTTTTCCAGTAGCTAAGTCGACTGAAAAGACGGGTACGTTATTCACGGCTCCTTGTACAGATTCACCTGAAGCGCTGATACCATTTTTTACTACACTACGTTGTAAGGCATTTTGTTTATTATTGTTCAAGAAATCTTGATGGAATTTCTCTGTTAATTTTGGTTCAATTGCTGTCATATTTTCATCGTCCTTTCATTTTACGTTCTTCTTCATTATATGCTTCTCTTTAAACAGAAACAACCATTTACTCTAAATTCCTTGCTTTCCAACTCTTTTTGTATTAGTATATATAATACAGATAGCACAAATAAGACAGGAGTGATTCGATGCTTTTAGAAATAGATGAACAAAGCGAACAGCCCATCTATCAGCAACTCATTGATCAAATCATTGTAGGCATTGCCAAAGGTGAACTGGTTCCCAATGAAAGTTTGCCTTCTATCCGACAATTGGCGGACGAAATCGGGGTCAATATGATGACTGTTTCAAAAGCTTATAACAAGTTAAAGCAATCAGGTTATATTGTGACTGACCGTCGTAACGGCACCAAAATTGCCGCAAAGTTACCTGCTACCGCTGTTTGGCAACAGCAATTGCATGAGCGTTTAGAACTTCTGTTGGCTGAAAGTTTTTTACATCAGCAATCCGAAGCAGAAATCCAAGCACTTATTCAGAAAATTTATCAAAATTTTGATTCGAAAGGGCGTGCATTATAATGGCGGTATTCTTTTATTTCATCCTAGTTTCTGTCGCTTTTTTTATGGCATTTACTATGGGGATTTATGCAAATCCTCACAAAAATATTATTTTGGAAAACACTTTACCAGAAGATAAACTACAAGATCCCAGCGTTCAAGCAATCCGAAAAAGTTATAAAAAACGCTTGGTTCAACTAGCAGCCGTTTTTAGTGTTCTTAGTTTACCTTTGTTATTTATTCCTTATGATTCGATTTTATTGTTCCTTTTTCTGTTACTTTTATTTAGTTTTATTGGCAGTGGCTACTATCTGCAAATTGTTTATATTCGCAAAATGGCCGCTTTAAAAATGCAAAACGGCTGGTTGCTACCTAAGCGTCCTCTCTTAATCGATACGCAATTAGTTTTAAATAAAAACCAGAAACTTATTTCATTTTGGTGGTTTTTACCTGCGATTATTCTTACTTTTGCTGGGGGCTTTTATTCCTTGCAAACGGCGATTGGTTCCTGGATTCTTTTCTTAATTACTGTTTTGATGTTAAGTTTGTTCATTGGCGGCTATTATTTTATTGCGCGCTTACCTGTCAAACCGCTAACTAGTGACTCAAAAATTAATCAGCAAATCAATGATTTATTTCGGCATCATTGGTCTGTTTTAATGGTTTTATCCGCCTTAGTTTTTGCACCGCTAACCATTTTACCAACTTTCACAATTGTAATTGATTATACGGTTGCGATGGCTCTTACATTTTGTTACTTTATTCTTTTGTTTGTTTATGTAGGCTTTCTCTTCTACTACCTATTTTCAATGCGCAAAAAACAAGATCAATTCGTTTTACAGGCTGGCGATTATCGCTATGGGGATGATGATCAATATTGGCGGTATGGGATTTATATCAATCCAAAGGACCCCAAAATCATGGTTCCTGATCGCATTGGTATGAATTTATCTATTAACCTAGGACGGCCTGCTGGGAAAATTATTCTAGCTGCTACTGGGATTTTAACGATTGCGGTGCTGTTCTTTGCCACAGTGCCGATGTTTATAAATGATTTTTCTAGTCATGCCTTTCAAGCAACTATTGAAAAGAAACAAATTGAGTTATCTGCCCCATTAGCAAAAACAAGGTCAATTTCTTTTAACCAAATCACTGCTGTTTCTTTGATTGATGACTTACCTCAAGAACGCATCCGCACAATGGGTGCTGCGACAGATAGTTACTTAACAGGAGAATTTAAAGTCGCTGGAAAACCTGCTTATTTACTAATTTATACAAAAAGTCATCCGATTCTGAAAATAGAAACGCGGAAGAAAGTTTATTATTATACTGCGCGTGAGGGTCAAGAAACAACTAAGATTTATCAGGAAATCAAAGCAAAACTTCCATAACAAAAAAACAGGGTCTACTCATGATGGTAGGCCCTGTTTTTTTGTTATTCGCTGACAACCTTGAATTTTGTATCTGCCAACGTGGTATTCAGTTCATCCTGGCTTACTTCACGATCTGCTGTCACAACGGCTGTTTGATCTGCCAAGTGAACCGCAACATTCGTTACGCCGTCAATTCCACTAAATTTTTCAGTGACCGCTTGAACACAGCCATCACATTTCATCCCATCAATTTTTACTGTTTTTTCCATTTCACTTCATCCTTTTCAATTTTATTTTTGACTTCCACTAGTTCTTTTCACCGTCGAAGGTTTAAATCCTTTCAATCGTAAGGCGTTTAGTAAGACAGAGACTGAACTAAAACTCATAGCTGCTGCTGCAATCATCGGACTTAACAAAGGTCCACCAAATAAGTGTAACACACCCATAGCCACTGGAATACCTAATGTATTATAAGCAAATGCCCAGAAAAGATTTTCTTTGATGTTTTTGATGGTCGCTTTACTTAATTCAACTGCTGTAGGCACATCCATTAAATCACTACGCATTAGCACAATGTCGGCCGATTCCATTGCAACATCTGTGCCTGAACCAATAGCAATCCCCACATCTGCTTGGGCAAGTGCTGGTGCATCATTAATACCGTCACCCACCATCGCAACTTTTTTGCCTTCTGCTTGTAGTTTTTTCACTTCTAACGCTTTATCTTCTGGTAAAACTTCACTTAAGACACGATCGATACCTACTTGTTTTGCAATCGCCTCGGCAGTACGCTTGTTGTCTCCCGTAATCATCACGGCTTCGATCCCCATTTTATGCAAACGTGCAATGGCTGTTTGACTGCTATCCTTCACAGTATCTGCTACCGCAATGATACCCGCAAACGAACCATCTTTTGCCACAAACATTGGGGTTTTCCCTTCTTCTGCCAAACGATCCGCTTGTTGAACAAATGTTGATAGCTCGATGGCTTCTTCTTTCATTAATTTTATATTGCCCAAAAGTAGGACTCGTTCGTTGACTGTCACACGGATCCCGTGACCTGGAATCGCTGAAAAATCGCTTCCTTCTGCTAATGGCAATTGACGTTCTTTAGCCGCCCCCACAATTGCTTCACCTAGAGGATGTTCTGATCCTTGTTCTGCAGAAGCTGCTAATGTTAGTAACTCAGCTTCTGAAAGTGCTGAATCAGCAACTAAAATATCTGTAACCACCGGTTTGCCTTCTGTAATAGTTCCTGTTTTATCAAACACGATTGTTTGAATTTTGTGAGTGGTTTCTAAAGCATCCCCACTTTTAATTAAAACGCCATTTTCAGCGCCCTTACCTGTCCCCACCATAATCGCAGTCGGCGTTGCCAAGCCGAGCGCACAAGGACAAGCAATCACTAACACAGAAATGGTAATTGTCAAAGCGAAAATCCATGACTCTTGTCCTAAAAAGAACCAAGCCAAGCCAGAAAGAACAGCCAAACCAATAACGATTGGGACAAAAACACCCGAAATTTTATCAGCTAATTGTGCAATCGGCGCTTTTGAGCCTTGCGCATCTTCCACTAATTGAATGATTTGGGCAAGGGCCGTCTCTTTTCCCACTTTTGTCGCCTTGAATTGAAAGCTGCCATTTTTATTGATGCTAGCACCAATTACTGCATCACCGACTTTCTTTTCAACAGGCAAACTTTCGCCCGTTAACATGGCTTCATCCACAGAACTACTGCCTGAAACAATCACTCCATCAACAGGGATTTTATCTCCTGGGCGAACAATCACAATGTCATCCAACTGAACAGCATCAACTGGCACTTCAATTTCTGCGCCATCACGTAAAATATGAGCAGTTTTCGGCGCCAAACCCATTAATTTTTTTATCGCATCTGAGGTTTTCCCTTTTGAAACAGCTTCGAAATATTTTCCTAATGTAATTAAAGTTAAAATAACACCCGCTGATTCATAATAAAGAGCCATTGTAAAACTTGTATCTCCTAAGAATATCATGACTGTGCCATATAAACTATACACAAAAGCAGCACTGGTTCCTAAAGCTACCAAAGAAAACATATTCGGATGCCCTTTAAATAATGCTTTAAAACCAACTGTGAAAAATTCTCTGCCGACATATAGAACGGGTAACGTCAAAATCAATTGAACCATTGCAAAGGTCGTCGCATGTGTCATTGGATTCAAAAAATCCGGCAATGGTAAGCCTACCATGTGTCCCATCGCAATATAAAGAAGTGGCACTGTAAACACCGCTGAGATCCAAAAACGTTGCCACATCTCAGCAATATGTTTTTGTTTCTTTTCACGATCTTGGTCCGCTGTTGCACCTGCAGCGACTTCTTCTGTCGCCTGATAACCTGCATCCGTAACTGCTTTGATAATTTCAGCACTCGTTACTTGATGGTCGTCATAACTAACCACCAGTTTTTCCGTGGCTAAATTAACAATCGCTTGTTGAACACCAGATAATTGGTTCACAGCTTTTTCAATCGTTTGGGCACAGGAAGCACAACTCATTCCTTCAATCGCAAACGTTCGTTGCTGGGCTGGGCTAATCGCCTTGTAGCCAGCATCTGACACAGCTTCCTTAATTTCTTCTTCTGTGACTTCCGTCTGATCATACGTGACACTTAATTTTTCCGTAGCTAAATTGACACTTGCCTTTGCCATCCCAGGTAACTTCGCCGTAGCCTTTTCAATCGTTTGGGCACAGGAAGCACAGCTCATCCCTTCAATATCAAACGTTTTACTTTCCATTTTTTTCACTCCTTTTTAAATTAAATGACATTGGCATTGACCAGGAATACAGTTGCAAGGGACGGATTCAACCGCCGTCTTGCGCTTCTCTTTCAAGAGTTCCTCTAATCGATCCAAATCGTCATAACTCAACTGACTCTCTGTTAAAATTGTTTCCACCACGGAACCAACTTTACGGCTGCACACCTTGGCTAAAAGTTCGTCTGCCACCGTTTCAACGCTCCGACGTTCTTCTACTAGCGGATAATAAATATATTTATTACCTGCTTTCTCCGTTCCAACTAACCCTTTATCTGTTAAACGACTTAGTAACGTCTTGACGGTCGTTGATTTCCATTCTTTCTTCTCATTTAAAAGTGTATGCACTTCACGACTCGTGGTCTTGCCTTGGGTCCAAATAACCCGCATGACTTCCCACTCTGCATCTGTAATTGTCGCTAATTTATCTTTTGCCATACTCGTTAAATTCCTCCTTCATCAATAAAAAAAGAGTTCAAGAATACTGACTACAAACGTAGTCGTTTATCTTGAACTCATCATATAGCTATTTTATTTTTTTGTCAACAACTTCTGCTCATCTTTTTTATTGCAACGCAGATTCTTGTTTTTTAACAAAGTATTTCAATAAGAACGGTGCAACTAAGGTCGTTAAGATAATTACCACAATCATGCTCGTATAATACGCTTCTGAAAGTAATTTAGATTGGTAGCCAATTTGCGCAATGATTAATGCCATTTCCCCACGCGAAACCATCCCAGCACCGACCATTAAAGAACTTGTATTGGAGAAACCAACCATTTTCGCTCCCCAGGCACCGCCCAGTAATTTCGTTAAAATCGCCATAATCGTCATTACCAAAATAAAAGGTAAATCCTTTCCTAACGTGTTAAATGTCACTGATAAGCCAATGCTGGCAAAGAAGACGGGAATAAACACGGCATAGCCAATAGCTTCAATATTGAAATCAATTTCTGTTTTTGCATCCGTTTGTCCCACAGCAATCCCTGCAAAAAAGGCACCTACGACAGAACTTAAACCAACTAAATCAGCCAAATAAGCCATGCCCAAACAGATAATCAATGACATGATAATAACAGACGACCCAATATTCATTTTTTGACTTAAACGTAGTAAATAGGGAGCGATAAATCGGACCAAAAAGAAAATCCCAATAAAGAATAAGCCTTGTTCAATTAACTTAACAATAAAGCTGACTTCTGTATTGCCGCCTGTACTTGCACCAATCATGCCGACAGCAACACTTAAAATAATCACGACCACGATATCGTCAACGACAGAAGCCCCAAGAATCGTTGCACCTTCTTTACTACTTAAAACATTCAACTCTCTTAATACTTCTACTGAAATGCTGACCGACGTTGCTGCTAAAACTAACCCAAGGAAAAAAGCTTCTTTCCAAGAAAAAGCAAACAGCTGACCAATCAACATAGTAAAACCAACCGGTAAAACGATGCCCAAAATAGCGACCATGACACTAGGTTTCGCATATTTTTTCAATAATTCCAATTCACATTCCATTCCAGCAATAAACATCAGCATAATGACACCAATTTCTGAAAAGTCATGCACAAACACATCTTGATGCACAATATTTAACATCGCTGGACCTAACACAATCCCTACTAGCAATTGCCCAATTACCGCAGGAATTCCTACTCTTTTACAAGCAACACCTGCTAAAGTTGTTGTAATTAAAATCAAACATAAAATACCTAAAAATTCCATTCTATTTCCCTCTTTCTCTATTAACCAATCATCACTGATTCTTTTGGATATTGAACTTTCGACTGACTTTCCAAGCCTTTCTTAATTAATGACAATAACACCGTGTACACACCCACACGACCGACGAACATTAGAAAAATAATCACCAGTTTACCAAAAACAGTTAAATCTGGTGTTAACCCCATTGTTAAACCGACCGTTCCAAATGCAGAAATCACTTCAAAAACGATATACTCAATCCCGTTTTTTAAAGGTAATGTTTCTGTAAACGAGAGAATAACCGAAGCAGTTACACATAAAAAAGTTGCCAAGAAGAACAAAGTAAATGCTTGGAGCACTACTCGCTCAGGAATTGTGCGTTCATGGAATTCCACTCGCTGTTTCCCTTTAAAAATCGCACGAAATTGTAAAAATAACACACCAAACGTAGTGGTTTTCAAGCCGCCAGCGGTTGATCCTGAAGTGCCACCAATAAACATCCACAAAATCGTGACAATCAGGCCTGGATTACTCATTTTCAAATAATCAACTGAATAAAAGCCAGCCGTTCTTGGTGTAACCGACAAGAACCAACTGTTGACAAGACGCTGCCAAAAAGACATGTCAGCTGGAAAATGGCGATATTCCGAAATGTAAAAAATAACGGTCCCTAAGACTAAAAAGGTGGCGGTCACCGTTAAAGCAAGGCGTGTATGAATACTAACACGGTGCTTAATTTTATTTTTATAACCTTTAATCATTGCAAAAATATCGCGCCACACAATAAATCCTAAGCCACCAGCTATAATTAAAAAGCTAATGACTAGTAAAAGATAAGGCGAATTTTGATAAGGAACCATACTATCCCCTAGCAAATCAAAGCCAGCATTACAAAATGCCGAAACGGCATGGAAGAGACTAAAAAACATCCCTTTTTTCCACCCAAATGTTGGCACAAATTGAAAGGACAACAAGAAGGCTCCAAGTAATTGAATAATGGCCGCAAACTTCATAATATATTTCATTAAACGAAAAACTCCGGAAACTTCACTAACATTTAAAGCTTCTTGATACAACATCCGTACACTTAGTGACGCTTTTTTCCGTAGCAAACTAAAGAAAATCGTGGCAACGGTTAAAAAGCCTAAGCCGCCTAATTCAATCAAAATCATAATAATAACTTGCCCGATAGGACTCCAATGTTCCGCCGTATTCAAAGGCGAAAGCCCTGTAACACAGACGGCGGAAGTTGCCACGAAAAAAGCATCAATCCATTGCGTTTTTTGTCCAGCTTGTGCAGAAAAAGGCATCATTAATAAGATTGTGCCTACAACAATTAATAAAAAAAAGCCTAAGACAATTGTTTGAACAGGTGAAATATACAACCTTTTTTTGATCTGATGTTTCATTTTTTTCTCCTCTACCATTTCTTTGTCAATCAAAAACAACACAAACGGCTAGACAACTGTTGCTTTGTTCCTCTCGCCCTATGAGAAACTCAAAACCTTGAAAGCAACTTGCCCAACCGAATAATTATTTTTTAATTTTTGTTTTCACGTTGATAAATCGAATAAACCAACTCATTTTTTTGATAAACCTGTTTTAAACGAACTGGAATTGATTGAGCCATTGTCTCGTATAGAGCAATGCCCTCACCCAGAAACAGTGGTATTGTCGTCAAAATGAAGGTATCAATTAAATCAGCTGCCAAAAGCGGTTGAACCACTTTCGGGCCGCCAACAATCCAAATTCCCGCGCCGTCTTCTTCTTTGAGACGACGAATTAATGTGACGGGATCTTCCTTGGTAAAAGTTCTTGAAGCAGTTGATGGTTCTGGATGAGAGGTAATGATATAAGAATGCTTGTCTTCATAAAAATACACATCTGGGGACAATTCTTGTGTCACTTGATCATAAGTAGTCCGCCCCATTACCACAGTGTCTATTTTTTCATACATTTCATCGTAACTACGATCTTCTTCATCGCCACGAATATTCTCTTCTAACCAAGCAACACCGCCCGCTTTGTCCGCAATGAAACCATCAATACTCGCTGCAATAAATAAAATTACTTCCCGTGCCACATCAACGCCTCCTTTTCTCTTCTTATCTATTTTAGCTTGTTTTCTCAAAAAACTCTAGGGGTGCGCATTGTTATTTTTAAAAGAAAAAAGAGAAAAACTAGGATAATTGGGCTACTTTTTGTAAAATAGGAAATAAGAAACTTTTTATTGAGTTATTTTACATTTTTTTCAAGAAAAATAAGAATTGGTTTATTTGATTTACACAAAAAAATAACATATTCAGTTTTTATATAAAGGAGGATTACTTTGTTTGATTTAGAGAAGGTTCAGACCTTGAATGAATTAGAAATGCTCGTTTACCATTATGTATTGGAACACCTGCACCAAATCCCTCAACAGACCATTCGCCAACTGGCTACTTCCTGTCATGTCTCCACCTCAACGATTCTACGATTTTGTAACAAAATGGGCTATGCTGGTTTTTCCGAATTAAAATATGCAGTGAAAGAAGAAGCCAAACAAACACAAACGTTTGAAAATTTTTATGATGCCACGGTTCACGTCGATGCTTTTTTAAAAAAATTAAACCAAGAAACCTATTACGAAATGCTTCGTCCAGCAATCCAAATGATTGTTCAAGCACGTCACGTTGCCTTTACTGGCATTGGTACTAGCGGAATTTTAGGTAGTTATGGCAGTCGTTATTTTGCCAACTTAAATATCAATTCTTACAGTATTGCTGACCCCTTTACGCCTATCCCCAAGCGCGGATTTGAAAATACATTAGCCTTGATTCTGTCTGTATCTGGGGAAACCAATGAAATGATTAAACAAATGACCGATTTTAAAACAGCTGGCGCCAAAGTACTAAGCATTACCAACAATCAACATTCAACTATTGCCCGCTTGGCTGACTACAACATCTCCTATTATATGCCCGACGAACGTTCTCCATTTGCAGATAAATCAGTTAATACAACCACTCAAATCCCTGTCATTGCTTTAATTGAACTCCTAGCTCATCAAGCAAGTCAACTTTTAAAGGAACTAGATGAAACACCTTCCTAGTTGTTTTTCACAAAAGCTCATGCTGTCTAAAACAGCATGAGCTTTTGTGTTTTTTTTCTTGGTACATGTTTCTCATTCAAGCAAAAGTCTATTTTTTCTTCAAATAACCTTATATAGTAAATATGTAAACGGATACATTTGCATTTATATTATTCTTCAAAGGAGAGATTTTTATGAACGAATGGATTAACGAGAAATTATTACCTCCAGTACTAAAATTCGTCAATACCAAAGCAATTACTGCCTTACGGAACGGGATGCTTTACACGATGCCTTTTACCATTGTTGGTTCCGTGTTTCTTCTATTAGCGAATTTCCCAGTTACAGCTATTTCTGAATGGGTTAACGCAAGTGGCCTGGCTGTTTATTTCAATCAAGCATATGGGGCATCTTTTGCGATTATGTCGTTATTTGCGGTCATCGGTATTGCCTACTCATATGTAAAAAGCGAGGGATTTGAAGGCCTCCCAGCGGGCATGATTGCCATGGTGGTTTTCATTTTGTTTATGTCATCTGAAGTCAAAGATGCGGTTTCTGGCGCAGTAGTTGGCAATGTCATCAACAAAGATTGGACAGCTGGCAAAGGGATGATTACAGCTATTATTGTTGGTTTGTTAGTCGGCGTTGTATATAGTTGGTTTTTACGTCATGATATTCGTATCAAATTACCAGAAGCTGTACCAGAAAATGTGGCCAATTCCTTTACTGCGTTAATTCCTGCCAGCGTCATTGTAACTGGTGCAATGCTAATTTTCATTCTTCTAGATAAAGTCTTCAATACGACATTCTTTGACTTTATTTACGAAGTGCTACAATCACCACTTCAAGGAGTCACAGATTCACTAGGTGGCGCATTACTATTAGGTTTTGTCATTCCCCTCTTTTGGTTTTTCGGTGTTCACGGGTCAACAATCGTTGGCGGTATCATGGGCCCTATTTTACAAGCAAACTCTTTAGAAAATACCGAAATTTTGAAATCAGGAAAAGACTTAACACTGGCTAATGGTGGCCATATTGTTACACAACAATTTTTAGATCAATTTTTAACGGTCACTGGTGCGGGCATGACAATCGGGTTAGTCGTGTTCATGGTTTTCTTTGCCAAATCAGCTCAGTTTAAGCAATTAGGTCGGCTTTCAATTGGGCCAGCTGTTTTCAATATTAACGAGCCAATTGTCTTTGCTACACCTATCGTGATGAACCCAATCATGGCTGTGCCATTCATTATCACACCGATTGTTTCTTCTGTTGTGACATATTTTGCCTTGTACACAGGACTGGTTCCTCTCTTTACTGCGGTACAAGTTCCCTGGACTACTCCTCCAATCATTTCTGGACTTTTAGTTGGTGGTTGGCAAGCCGCGTTGCTTCAAGTAGTAGTACTGACGATGAGTTTCTTTATCTATTTACCGTTTGCTAAAAAAATGGATGCACTTAATTACGCAGAAGAAACCAATCAACCAATTACTGAAGAAACCCTTGAAAAAGTCGAAGCACAAAACGTATAAAAATTTGAACAAAGGACTGAAACGATATGTCAATTTTGAAAAATGATTTTCTTTGGGGCGGCGCTGTCGCTGCTCATCAATTAGAAGGAGGCTGGGACCAAGGCGGTAAAGGGGTGAGCGTTGCGGATGTAATGACTGCCGGTGCACATGGCGTCCCTCGTAAAATTACCGCAGGCGTTTTACCAGATGAACACTATCCTAACCATGAAGCGATTGATTTTTACCATCGCTATCAAGAAGATATTCAACTATTCAAAGAACTTGGTTTAAATTGTTTCCGAACCTCTATTGCTTGGACACGAATTTTTCCTAACGGAGATGAAGAAACGCCCAATGAAGAAGGCCTTCGTTTTTATGATGCACTTTTTGACGAGTGTTTAAAAAATGGCATTGAGCCAGTCGTCACACTGTCTCACTTTGAAATGCCTTATCATTTAGTCACAAAATATGGCGGTTTTCGCAATCGCCAGGTCATTGATTTTTTTGTCAAATTTGCTGAAGTCTGTTTCACTCGTTACCAGAAAAAAGTCAAATATTGGATGACCTTTAATGAAATTAACAACCAAGCCAATTATGAAGAAGATTTTGCACCTTTTACTAACTCTGGTATTGCTTACCAGGAAGGAGAAGACCGCGAAGCAATTATGTATCAGGCTGCTCATTATGAACTAGTCGCTAGCGCACGTGCAGTGAAAATTGGCCACGCTATCAATCCCGACTTCCAAATTGGCTGTATGATTGCGATGGTGCCTATTTATCCTTATTCTTGTAATCCTGAGGATATGATGATGAGTGTTAGCTCAATGCAAAAACGTTATTGGTTTACCGATGTTCATGTCCGCGGTCATTATCCAAGTGCAATTCAATGCTATTTGAAACGAAAAAACATTTCATTAGATGTCACAGAAGAAGATTTAACTGATTTAGCTAATGGCTGTGTTGATTATATTGGCTTTAGCTATTACATGTCGTTTGCTGTGAAAGGTGCAGAAAAGGCCCCTACTTTTGACTACAATGAAGCAAAAGACTTGGTGCGAAATCCTTATGTAGCAACATCTGATTGGGGTTGGCAAATCGATCCTATGGGCTTACGCTATGCAATGAATTGGTTCAATGATCGGTATGAATTACCACTCTTTATTGTTGAAAATGGCTTTGGTGCTATTGATGAGCTAGAACCAGACGGAACGATTAACGACACTTACCGAATCGCTTATTTACGTGAACATATTGAGATGATGAAAGAAGCCGTTGCGTATGACGGCATTGATTTGATGGGCTACACACCTTGGGGATTCATCGATTTAGTGAGTGCTAGTACAGGCGAAATGAAGAAACGGTATGGCTTCATTTATGTAGATAAAGACAACGATGGTCACGGAACGTTGGAGCGGCGAAAGAAAAAATCGTTTGCTTGGTATCAACAAGTGATTGCTACGAATGGGGAAGAATTATAAACAAAAAGCCTTCGTCTAAAGACGAGGGCCTTTTGTTTATGCTTGTAATCCCTTTTCTAAATCAGCCAATAAATCTTCGACTGCTTCAATTCCTACAGATAAACGAATGAGTCCATCTTTAATTCCCACAGCTTCACGATTTTCTTTGGGAATAGATGCGTGAGTCATAATGGCAGGTACTTCAATTAAACTTTCTACGCCACCTAAACTTTCCGCTAAAGTAAAAATTTCCAACGCTTCTACGAAAGGAACGACTTGCTCATCCTTGGCTAATTCAAAAGAAATCATGCCACTAAATCCCGACATCTGTTTTTGCGCAATTTCGTGACCAGGATGACTCGCTAGTCCTGGATAATACACCGTTGCTACCGCTGGATGCGCTTCTAAAAATTCTGCGATTTTTTGAGCATTTTGGGCATGCGCTGCCATCCGGACGCCTAATGTTTTTAAACTACGTTGGACCAGCCAACTATCATGTGGTCCTAAAACAGCACCAATCGCATTTTGTAAAAAGGCAATCTTTTCTGCGCTTTCTGGGTTATTCGTTACGACTAAACCAGAGACTACATCACTATGGCCCCCTAAATATTTTGTCCCGCTGTGAACCACAATATCAGCACCTAACGCTAACGGCCGTTGAAAATAAGGCGTCGCAAAAGTATTATCGACAATAGTTAACAACTGATGTTTTTTAGCAAGCTTAGCCGCCGCTTCAATATCTGTAATTTTTAACAGTGGATTACTTGGTGTTTCCAAAAACAAGGCTTTTGTATTTGGCTGAATTGCGGCTTCAATTGTTAATAAGTCACTGGTGTTTACAATCGTGTAGCTTAACCCATTTGCCACAAATACTTTATCCAATAAACGGAAACTCCCCCCATAGACATCGTCACCTAATAAAATATGATCTTCGGGTCCAAACATAGAAATGATTGCATGAATACCCGCTAAGCCTGAACTAAACGCAAAGCCATGGCTCCCACCTTCTAACTCAGCAATTAAGGTTTCTAACGCGTGACGTGTGGGATTACCTGAACGAGAATATTCATATTCTTTTGGCTGGCCCACGCCGTTTTGTTCAAAGGTTGACGTTTGATAAATAGGAACACTCACTGCACCTGTTGTTGTGTCTTTACTAATGCCGCCATGAATTAATTTGGTATTGAATTTCATAAAAGTTTTCCTCCTAAGAATAAATATTTTTTGATAAATAACGGTCACTACCGTCAGGAAAAATAGTTACAATTGTGCTGCCTGCTGGTAAGCGGCGCGCCTCTCTTAATGCCGCCGCAAACGCTGCGCCGCTGGAGCTTCCCACCAGCAAAGCGCTTTTCTTGGCTAATTGTTTGACCCAGAAAAAACCATCCTCGTCTGAAATGGTATAAAAGCCGTCCACAGGAATCTGTTTAAGAAAAGGCGGCACGAACTCCACGCCAATGCCTTCGATTTCATGTCCGTGTGCAGGTCCGCCATTTAAAATCGAACCTTCTGGCTCCACGCCCCATAATTGCGTCTTACTATTTTGTTCTTTGAGATATCTGCCAACACCTGCAAACGTTCCACCACTGCCTAAACCTGCGACAAAGCTAGTAATCTTCCCGCCTAAGTCTTGAACAATTTCAGGTCCTAATCCTTCGTAGTAAGCAGCAGGATTATCCGGATTTTCAAATTGTAACGGCACGTAACTATTAGGAATTTCCTTGGCTAAGTTTTGGGCACTAGTTATCGCTCCGACAATCCCTTGCTCTGTTGGCGAAGGGACAATTTTAGCACCTAACGCTTGCATCAGCTGTTGTTTTTCCTGACTAAATTTTTCTGGCACAACAAAGATTGTCTTGAGGCCCAGTTGACTGGCAGCTAATGCAAGTCCAATCCCCGTATTCCCCGCTGTCGGTTCAATAATTGTTGTGGCTTGATTTATCTTTCCCGTTTTCATTGCTTCTTTGAGAAGATGCACACCAAGCCGATCTTTGACGCTACCACCTGGATTCAAATATTCTAGTTTCGCATAAATTTTAGTGCCTTCTGGCATAGGATATTGTTCACTTGTAAATTCAAATAATGGTGTTGCTCCGATTGTGTCTAAAATTGACTGAACAATCATAGCGAATTCCTCCTTCTAATACATGTACATAAAACAAAAAGGTGCTGATCGCATCAGCACCTTTTTTGTTTATTTCTGGTTGTCTAGATTCAGAGAGGAATCGTGTTAGGCAATTTTTCAGAAATAACGGAGGTTTTCCCCATCACAAAAGAGTATGCTGCACTATTTTGCACCATACAACAACAGCTTTCCGTTTTTAAAAAAAGGCTAGCTTGTTTTTTCGTCATGGTTGATTTCCTCCTTCGTCATGTGTTGACCAAACTATACCATTTCCCATTTTCTAGTGTCAACGATTCTAACGATTGTTATTTCCTATCACACCAATGGTTTTCTTATAGGTAAAAGAATTAATAGACCAAAAAAAAACAGAAGGCTAGCCTTCTGTTTTTCTGCTACTTATTTAGCACGTTTTAAATACGTACCTTCCGCAGTATTGATTTCTAATAATTCGTCTGCTTCAACAAAATCTGGAACGTTAACAACTAATCCTGTTTCCATTGTAGCGGGTTTACCAGAACCAGTTACTGTTGCGCCTTTGATTGAAGGTTGCGTTTCAGCAACACGTAAGATTACCGTTGTTGGTAAAGTTAAACCAATGACTTCTTCACCATAAAATTGAATTTTTACTTCCATATTTTCTAATAAATATTTTAGTTCTTCTTCAATTAAAGCAGTTGGTACTTCATATTGTTCATATGTTTCTAAATCCATGAAAATAGCCATATCATCTTGGCTGTATAAATATTGAACCGGTTTTGTATCGATGTGCGCTTTTTTAACTTTTTCATCTGGGCGCATTGTTGTATCTGTTGTTGAACCCGTACGAACATCTTTTAATTTCATACGCATAACCGTATTACCTTTACCTGGTTTGTGGTGGCTAGCTTCCATTACTTTAATTAATTTGCCGTCTTGCTCAAAAGTCATACCGGCTTTTAAATCGCTTGCTGCAATCATTGTAATTTCTCCTTTTCTCTGGTTAATTCTTCATTATTGTAGCAAATAACCTAGGATTAATCTAGGAAATCACGTATCTTTTTTAGAAGTTTATCACTCCCCAGACATTGAATTGGAAAATAAAACGAGTTTAACTTGCCTTTTTTCTTGAATTGCGTTAGAATTACCAAGCTTTCATCAATTATTTTCACTTTTTACATAGAAAAAATCAATCATTAAAGGGGGTGATGATATGATACGTCAAACGCTATCTTTATCAAAAACACATGAGGTTGTCTGTCACTAAACATACGTTGGTGAGACAAATTGCCTTTCAGCGTATGTACTCGGTCTATTTGAAAGGAATTTAAAATCATGAACCCAACTATTCAACCTTACCAATTTAACATAATTAAAGAACAAGTCGCTGTGTTACTGAACACCTATACGTCTGTCAACGATGCTACGACTGTCAAAACTGTCCAGGCCCTATGTGCCGAAAAAATCAATGGGTTATTTTCAGAAGAACACCCTGCTGTTACGATTTTGTTGGACAAAGTGATGGATCGTCGTTTAACACGCGCGCGTGCTGAAAAATATTTAGACGAATTAAAAGAAACCGTGTTGCCCTTTAAAGAACCTTCAACACCACAAGTCACGAAAGTCTTTCGCAAAGTGAAAAAGTTAAAGATTCCTGAGTGGGAAAACATGGATTTACGGAACAATACCTATGTCGGTTGGAACGACGCTGGGACTCAGAAAAAATTTATCTTAGCTTATCGAGAAAATAAATTAATCGGCGTCCACGGCACCCTTTCACCCACCATTGTTAAAGGTGTTTGCTCCATCTGTCAAACAATCACGAATGTGTCTATGTTCCTAGCTACCACCAAATCAGGCGGCGACGGAACCTACACGAAAAAAGGCAATTACATTTGCCATGATAGCGACACCTGTAACCAACAATTAACACAACCTGAATATTTGGAAGCCTTTATGGAAAATGTTAAGGCTGTGAAATAACAAAAAAAACCGTCAAGAAAATTTCTTGACGGTTTTTTTGTTACATCTCTTTCAATTTCCCACGAAATTCTTCAATACTTTCATAACCTTTTGCTGCCATGATTTCTTGTAATTCTTTGGCTAGACGCTCAAAAACTTGTGGACCTTCTTGATGCAATTGTGTGCCAACTTGTACTAATGTCGCACCGCATAAAAGATGCTCAAAAACATCTTTTCCACATGTAATACCGCCCGTTCCAATAATTTTGATTTCTGGTTTCAAACGTTGCGCAAACGCACGAACATTGGCTAACGCTGTTGGTTTGACATATTCGCCGCCCAGCCCACCGAAACCTCCTTTTGGTTTAATGACCACTTCTTCCTTGTCACTGTCAATATATAAACCATTACCGATGCTATTAATACTATTCACGTATACTAAAGGGAATTTATTTAAAATTTCAGCCATTGCGTCAAAATGCGCAATATCAAAAAATGGGGGTAATTTTACACCTAATGGTTTAGTAAAAAATTGGAAAACTTCTGTTAAAAGCTTTTCTGTTAATTCAAAATCATAAGCAATTTGCGGTTTACCAGGCAAATTGGGACAAGACAAATTAAATTCTGTCACTCCTGTGTATTCACTTTCTTGCACTTTTTTTAAAATAGCGATATTTTCCTCATAATTCATACCAGATACAGATAAAAAGCGTAACTCCTCAGGAAATTCCTTTTGACGTGCAATCTGATAATCTAAATAATAATCAATCCCTAAATTAGGCAAGCCCATTGAGTTAATACTTCCTAATGGTGTATCAAAATACCGAGGCTCCTCATTGCCCTGACGAGGATTAGGTGTTGCCGTCTTAGCGACAAAAGCACCTGCTTGAGAAGCCGCTAACTCATCCATTTCCTTAATTGTCATACAATGAATGCCTGATGCGTTCATTAACACATTCGCCAATTTATGTCCCGAAAACTCTACTGAAATATCCAAAAGAAAAACCCTCCTGTAAATTGTTTTACTCATAAGCTTACCACCTTCACATAAGCTTTTTATGATTATAGCATGTTCTTTGACTTTCAGCATGTTTTTTTGTGTTAGTGTTATTTATATAAATTAAAAAAGGAATAAGCCAATGTGACTTATTCCTTTTCTTAGGGAAACTAACGTATCCAAAATTGATTGATTCTTATCGTCCCACAATAAACGTCAATTCACATTCGCAGACCTTTTTATCTTCCACGTAAGCAGTCGCTTTGCCGATGCCGACAAAGTCACGTAATTTGACGATTTCAAAATGTAATTTCAAGACATCACCAGGGACCACTTTTTGACGGAATTTGGCTTTGTTGATACCGCCAATATAGGCTGTTTCACCTTCAAATTGATCCATTTTTAAGATTAAAATCGAACCTACTTGTGCCAATGCTTCAATAATCAAAACGCCTGGCATTGTTGGATTTCCAGGGAAATGTCCTTGGAAAAATTCTTCGTTAATTGTCACATTTTTTGTTGCAATAATCTTTTCATTTGGAATAATTTCATCCACATAATCAATATAACAAATCGGATAGCGATTAGGAATCATTTCCATAATTTCTGTTGCAGTCATTACTTTTTTCATATTAGTTTTCCTCCCATTTCTTCAAGCAAATTACACCATTATGGCCACCAAAGCCAAACGAATTACTAATTGTATAGTCCGCTGTAATGTCACGTGCACCTTCTGTGACATAGTCTAAATCACAATCTGGATCAGCTACTTGGTAGCCTACTGTCGGATGAGCTTTTCCTTCTTGCAATGTTTGCACACAAGCGATCGCTTCGATACCGCCAGCCGCGCCCAATAAATGTCCAGTCATACTCTTTGTACTTGAAATTGGAATTTGCGATGCTCGCTCACCAAAGACACGTTTGATGGCCGTTGTTTCCGCAGCATCATTCGCTGGGGTTGACGTACCATGAGCATTGATATACCCAATTTGTTCCGGCGTAATCCCTGCTTCCGCAATCGCCATTTCCATCGCAGCCGCCGCGCCACTACCGTCTTTTAAAGGAGCGGTCATGTGGCTAGCATCACAGTTGCTGCCATATCCAACAATTTCGCCGTAGATAGTTGCGCCACGTTTCTGTGCATGCTCGAGTTCTTCTAAAACCAGCATTCCTGCGCCTTCACCCATCACAAAACCTTTTCGTTCTTTATCAAAAGGAATCGAAGCCCGAGTCGCATCTTCTGTTGTATTTAAAGCATTCAATGCTGCAAAACCGGCAATCCCAATTTCACATACTGTGGCTTCTGTCCCACCAGTTACCATCATGTCCGCTAAACCATATTTAATCGTGCGAAAAGCTTCACCAATCGCATTCGTCGCAGAAGCACAAGCAGTCACGATAGTTTGAGAAGGTCCTTTTGCACCTAGACGAATCGAAATATTTCCCGCTGCCATATTAGCAATTACCATGGGCACGAAAAATGGTGTTACGCGTTTTGCGCCTTTTTTATCCATTACCCGTACTTGGTCTTGTAAGGTAGTCATCCCGCCGATCCCACTACCGACAATCACACCTAAACGAGTCGGGTCAATCGTTGCTTCTGTTAAACCACTCATTTCCCACGCTTCCAAAGCAGCGACCAAGCCATATTGAGAAAATAAGTCCATTCTTTTTTGCTCTTTGCGTTCTAAAACAGCACTTGGGTCAAACTCTTTCACTTCACCAGCCAAAGCCACCCCAGTATCTTCAGAATCAAATTTAGTAATTTTGCCAATTCCTAGCTTGCCATCCACTAGATTATGCCAAAATTCTTTTACGGTATTGCCTAATGGTGTTACGGCACCCATGCCGGTTATAACCACTCTTTTCATACTGTACCTCCGAGTTTATTTTGATTATCAAACTATTATTTCATGCGGTTTCCAGCACTTTTTCTTAAAAAATAAGAAAAATAGTTTGACTTTCAAAGTATTTTGGTTAATAATTCAGACATCAGGAAAAATGTCTGTTTTTTTCAAGATTAGAAAATTGAGAAGATTTTGTTATCATTCTCACACAGATAATACCAGTTGAAATTTTATTCGTCAACTCAATAAATGTAACTTTTACATTTTGATGAAGAAAAGCCTATTCTATCAACAAAAATTTTTTATTAAAGGAGATTTTATATGTTTTTACAAAATAAGAATGTCGTCGTAATGGGTGTTGCCAACAAAAAAAGTATTGCTTGGGGCTGTGCAAAAGCATTAAAAGATCAAGGGGCCAATGTTATTTATACGTATCAAAACGAACGCATGAAAAAGCAAGTGGTTAAATTAGCAGATGAAAATGATTTGTTGGTGGAATGCGATGTTGCTTCTGATGCGTCCATTCAAGCAGCCTTTGAAACAATTAAAAATGAAGTGGGCACGATCGATGGACTAGTCCATGCGATTGCTTTTGCCAAAAAAGAAGAATTGTCTGGAAACGTTAGTGACATCACTCGTGATGGTTTCCTATTAGCACAAGATATTAGTAGCTACTCTCTTTTAGCAGTCACTCATTATGCGAAACCTTTGTTAAATCCTGGTTCAGGAATTGTCACATTGACGTATTTAGGTTCCGAACGTGCAATTCCTAACTACAATATGATGGGGATTGCTAAAGCTTCTTTAGAAACTGCCGTGAAATATCTAGCTTTTGAATTAGCTGCAGATAAAATTCGTGTCAACGGAATCTCCGCAGGAGCGATTAAAACATTGGCTGTGACTGGTGTAAAAGACTACGATCAATTGATTAGTATTTCTAATGAGCGGACACCAGATAAAACAGGTGTAACCATTGAAGAAGTCGGAAACACTTGTGCCTTTTTAGTCAGTGAACTAGCTAGTGGTGTGGTCGGTGACATCATTTATGTCGATAAAGGCGTTCACTTAACTTAATCATTTTTTGTCTTTATTTTCTATTTATACATTAAAAAACAGAGATTGGACAATCTCTTTCACTCATTGATTGTCCAATTTCTGTTCTATTTTTTACTTTATTCTATAATAAAATTGACAGTTTCAATTCCAAAAACAGTTGTTAGGATTTGATTAACTTGTTCAAAAAGTTTTGGTAAATCTTCCAGTTTATTTTTAGATTGGATTTTTTCAGAACCGTTATCGTAGCTTAAATGATTGTACGTTTCTTTAAAGGTTACTGCTGTGTCTTCTTTTCGATAAAGGATATATTCGTCATCTAGCATATCCATTTGCAGCTCCTGTTTAAATCCATTTCTGGCAACAACTGCAGAAACTAGATGAGCAACTGTCAAGCCATCTAACGGAATGTCCACTCCATTCATTGCTAATGTGTAGACGGTATCTTCCACTAAGCCACAGGCGTTGCAACCACCACTGGTTAAATCTACTGTACTTGTTATAATTGCCTCTTGCATCGTTTCTTCCCCCATATTGTTTTTTAAAATTATTCTTTCATTTGTTATTTACGAACGTAATTCACATCATAATCGTCAACTTCAATATAGATATAGATTTTTTTATCAGGCATTTTACTGCGAATGTCTCGTTCAATCGCATTCACAACATCAGGTGCATCTTCTTCCATTGGTTCTACCACATCAATTTTTGCCGCTACTAAAATTTCAGTTGGGCCTAAATGAACGGTTTTTACATCAATTAGTTTTTCAACATCCGCCCGATCAAATGCGGTTTTAATTTTTGCTAAATCTGTAGCGGTCACACTTTCGCCTATAATCAAACTATAAAATTCTTTCGCTAAGAAAATGGCTGCACACATTAATAGTAAACCAATCAGTAAACCACTGATAGCATCAAATGCAGCAATCCCAGTTACCATTGTTAAAAGGGTCCCCACCAAAGCTAAACACAAACCAATAACCGCACAAAAGTCTTCCGTAAAAATAATTAAAATTTCACTGTGACGACTTTCTCGCAAAAATTTTAAGAGCGATAACTTCTCTGTATTCAATTCTTTGATTTCTTTCATCGCTACACGCAACGAGCTACCTTCCACAAGCAAACCAAAAATTAAAATACCAATGACAATAGCCACATTTTCTACTTCGTGAGAGGGATGCAGTAACTTCTGAATAGCCTCCATTACGCCTAACGCGCCCCCACCAAAAAAGAGCATCGTTGCAACAATTGTACTAAAAAAGTATTTTGCACGGCCTTCTCCAAATTGATGTAACGCACTTTGTCCACGAGAAGCGCGCTTATTCCCAAAAAGCAATAACACCTGATTACTACAGTCCACGACACTGTGGATACTTTCATTCATCATAGCGGTACTACCACTTAAAGCAAAACCAACAAATTTACTAATCGCTACTAAAATATTCGCAATCAGTGCGGCAATAACTGCAAACATGCCACTCGATTTTTTTGTCTCCATAATTACCTCCTATATGTAACGTAAAACTAAGATAAACCACCCGTTTATTCATCCATCATTTTACCACTTCTGAGGTATTTGTAAAAAAGAGTTCTCTTAAAATTCAAAAAGAAATGTACTGACTGTTTTAGTTGGCCCTCATTTATCGGTGTCCATCCCACTCTTGATAAAATTCCTCCAGATAAAGTTCCATAAATTGATGACGCTTTTCCGCCAATAAGCGACCATAATTTGTATTCATTTGTTCCTTTAACTTTAAAAGTTTCTCATAAAAATGCATAATAGCAGTATCTTCCCCATTCCGGTATTCTTCTTGGGTTAACTGTTCACGAGGTTGTTTATGAGGATCGTGAATTAAACGGCCTTTATTTCCCGAATAAGCCATCACCCGTGCAATTCCAATTGCGCCGATGGCATCTAGTCGATCCGCATCCTGGACCACTTTTCCTTCTAATGTAGTGACTGTTTTCCCAGTATTTCCTCCTTTAAAGGACATATTAGCAATAATGGAAAGGATGTTATTCGTTTGCTCTGTTGATACGTTATTTGCTTCCAACCATTGTTGCACCTTTAGCAAGCCAGCCTCTTCGCTTTCGTTAAATTTTTCATCGCCAATATCATGTAACAATGCTGTTAATATACATAAAAATAAATTTGCTTGTTCTTTCTCTGCAATTGTTTTTGCTAATTGTGTCACCCGATAAATATGCCACCAGTCATGGCCACTTGCTTCGTTGGCTAATTCTTGTTGAACATAACGCTCTGCTGCTTGAATAATTGTTTGTTCTTCAAAACTAAGAGATTCATTTTCAAACATCCTAACACTCCTTTATTCTGGATTTAAAATTTCCACTTGGATAATCCCGCTAGCTTTCAGAAACATATTGGTGACAATCGGACCTACAAAAGAAAATCCTCTTTTTTTTAAGTCTTTTGCTACGTTATCTGATAAAAGCTGTGTGCGTGGGACTTGGTATGCTTCTTCATAAATAGATAAAACGGGGACGTTTTTTACAAATTGCCATAGATAATTGGCAAAACTGCCAAATTCTTCTTGTACTTTTAAAATTGCTTGCGCATTTTTAATGGTTGCTTCAATTTTGCGCCGATTGCGAATCATATCTGGATCAGCTACTATTCGATCGACTTCGTCAGGCAACAGCGCGGCAACTTTTTCCGGCTTCATTTGGCAAAAATTTTTCATGAATGCTACTTTTTTCCCTGCTGCTGCTTTCCAACTTAAACCAACTTGAAAAACACCCACCGTCAACAATAAAAACAGCAAATCATCCTCTCTTGTAGGTTTTCCCCATTGTTCTGTATACCATTGATAGTTGTTCATCGCCGCCTCCTTTTAAGACTGTTCAAATGTTAATAATGCTTGTTTCATTGCTAAACCACCACGGTAACCGGTTAATTGTCCCTTGCTGCCGATGACTCGATGGCAAGGAATGACCATTAATAAAGGATTTTTCCCAATCGCTGTGCCAACTGCTCGAACCGCACGTGGACGCCCAATTTTTTCTGAAATTTCTTGATAGGTCATTGTCTCACCATAAGGTATTTCTTGCAACGCCTGCCAAACTTCTTTTTGAAAGGGCGTTCCTTTGATGTCTATGGGGCAAGCAAACGTTGTCGAATGTTGGTTAAGATAACTTATTAGTGCTTCTTTATAAGGCGCAGTTTTCTTTTCAGAAGCTTCTAATTGTGCTTGAGGGTACCAGTTTTTCAGCTCTTCTATCGATTGATTGGCTGAACCTACAAAAGCTAGTCCAGCGTCTGTCACACCAAGATAATAGTGATCGTTCTGCCATTCTTGTTGCGCATAATAAATCTTTTTTGCCATATGTCTACACTTCTTTCTCGTGTTTTCTTATCTTCATTATAATTCTTTTGGCTTTCAAAATCTTGCGTTCCTATCACTTTTTACTTGTTTTTATTAGGGATTCTTTTACAATGAAGAAAACGGGAGGTGTGCTTACAATGAAAACAACGTATCGACTTACTCAGAAACGTTGGGAAGCCATTCAAAATAATAATACGCAATTTGATGGTGATTTTTTTTATGGTGTGACCACAACTAAAATTTTTTGTCGTCCTTCGTGCCCTTCCCGTGCGCCCAATAAGAACCACGTTCTGATCTTCAAAACGGCTCAGGAAGCTTTAACACTTGGTTTTCGTCCATGTAAAAGATGTCAACCAACCGGGCAAGTCGTTCCTAACGAGGAATGGGTTGCTCAAATTAAGCAATTTATTGATCGGCATTCAGCGGAACCATTAAGTTTAGACTATTTAGCGCAAGCCTGCCACGGTAGTCCCTTTCATTTGCAGCGAACCTTTAAGGAACAGACAAAACAAACCCCATTAGCTTATTTAACAAGTATCCGAATTAGGCAAGCCCAAGAATTGCTTCTCCATTCACCCCTTACGATTCAACAAATCGCGAAAAAAGTTGGCTTCCAAACCGCAGCATATTTTGCCACCACTTTTAAAAAAGAAACAGGCGTAACCCCCTCTGTTTATCGAAGTAAAAATGAGCCGAAAAAATAACATTTCGGCTCATCGGATTATTTATTGGGGCGTGATTGTAGCCATGCTACAATCAATTGACTGATTTCTGTTTGCTGTTGCTCATTAGAAATTGTCGCTTTGTTGTCTCCTTTTTGGACACCGTAATTACCAAACCCTGCATGATTCCCACCTTCGATAGATACATACTGCGTATCTTTTGGCAAAAACTGTTTGGCTTTTTGGTAGCTAGTCCAATTTAAAACACCATCGTTTGTGGCTGTTATTGACAGAACCGGCAGATTTTGCTTGTTTAGTGCACCTTTTTCGTCAGGATAGCTGGCTAAATAAATCATGCCTTTGATTCGTTGCTCATTTTCCGCTACAAAACGACTAGCCATCACACCACCCAGAGAATGCCCAGCCAAAACGAAGTTTTGTTGTGGATGATCCTTTATAATTTGTTCTGCAGCATTTGGTGCAAGAACCGCTAAATTCAAAGGAAAATGAACAACATAGACATCGTAACCTTTCGTAGCAACTTCTTGCGCCCATTCACTATAACTAGCTGGCACAACCAATGCACCTGGATAAAAAATCAGTGCTGTATCATTTTTTTGCCCGTTTGTGTAATAATCATAGTTTTTTTCTTGCGTGGCACTTTGACTTATTTTTAAGGCCGAATCGGTTGCTTGATACGTACTATTTTTAATAAAAATAGTCAGACCGATGACTAATACCGCTAAAAAAAGCCCGATTCCTAGGACAATTTTTTTCCAACGTGATTTTGTTCTATTTTTCATCTCATTTCCTCCCAATGAAAAAATTCTTCTTTCTGATTCTACCTTTAATAAAAAAAGAACACAACAATAGGAGTTGGTGAAGCAACCCTTTTCTTGCTCCACCAACTCCTAACTAGACCGTTTCTCGATTCCTTAGATTATTTTGATTCTTTTTCGCCTGCTTCTAAGTAGCTGATAATAACCGTTTCAAATCATCATTTATTTTTCCTACACTTCCCTTATTAAAATAACAATGAAGCTGAAAGCAGAAATATCAACACCGAACAGATCAATAAAGCCCTGTTATTTGATAAAGTATAGTCTAAATAGATATACTCGCCAATGAAAAATACTATCAGAGCTAACGAAGCCCTAAATAAACCAACATTTTCAAAAATATATTCTTTGAAAATGAAGGAAAGGACTCCCAAAATAAGGAATGATAGTAACATTGACTTAACAATAAACCATTGCTTCCTCGCCATTATAACACTTCTCTCTAAGGAATATTAATTGTATAGTTCCAATTCCAGCCACCGATATATTTCCCTAAACTTATTCTTCTAATTCCGTTTTCTACTGCCCATTTTGCTGTTGCAGCTGCTCCAGCTGTTATAACTGCTGCTACACCTGCACCGACTGGTCCTGCTGCTGCAAATTGCTTGGCATACCAGCCCACATATCCACCTACAAATGCGCCAGCTGCCCATGCATTCATTTTTCTTACTTTTGGTCCTAAATTAATATATACACCTACAAATCTGGATAATTGTGGTGTATTTAAATCAATTTCATTTGTAGCATCAATCATCAATTGCGCATCCGAAACTGAAATATTTAAATCCGAAGCTAAAGTCTCAACATCTGTGTTAATTACAAGAACACCATTAACAGTATCGAAATAGCCTTCTAATTTTTCACTAGCCTGCAACATTTCCTTATCTAAAGTTCCATATTCATTTTCAATATCCGTAATTGTTTCATTAATTTTATCTACTGAAACAACTCCAAAATCCAAAATACTTGTTGAGTCGGTTGCTAAAGCTCTCATAGGAATTATAGTCATTCCTAAAATGCCTAAGACAGCTACAGAAATTAAAAATTTATTTTTCATAATTTAAAGCTCCTCCTTTTACTTTGATATCCGATTTTTTAATACCTAACAACTGTTAATTTTTGCTGATCAACAAACATACTATGGTACTTTCTTCATCAATTCCCTCCCTTTCATAAATTTGTCTGTTGTAAAAAATAGTAGCATACACTATTTTAAATAGACATAGCTATTATTCTATTTTATAGGGACACATTACTAATATAAGCAAGCATAGTAACAGCCTTATACAATTTAGATAATAAATAACAACCTATTTCATTAACTAAAACAACAATAGTCATAAAAAGGACTGGTTTTTAACAGATACATGTCACAATGTTTTCATGCTATTTATTTAATAGTTGATTCACTAATTAAAAAAATAATTTCTAATTTTCACTTAATATAAATGTAAAAATACCCCATCAGAACATGCTTTTATTCAGTTAGTAAAAAAAACGGTCCAAAATCTAGTCAGCATAGTTATGCGATAAATCATTTTTGAGCTCGAACCACTTCTATTTAAAAATGTGATGAGGTAAGCCTTCACTTTTAATAAAAAACAATAGGAGTTGGTGAAGCAACCCTTCTGTTGCTCCACCAACTCCTAACTAGACCGTTTCTCGATGCCTTAGATTATTTTGATTCTTTTTCGCCTGCTTCTAAGTAGCTGACATCATTGACTTTATCCAAAGTATATTCGCCATTTTTGTAATGAATTGTTGTGACACTAGCATTCTTCAAACCGCCTTCTGGGACTTTAAAATCATCAAATAAAGTTGCTAACAACGCTGAAATACTCAAGCCATGAGAGACCACTAAAACATTGCCATTCCCGGAATTGGCTGATTCTGTGGCAACAATTTTATCTAAGCCTTTTTTCAAACGTTTGGTAATTGTAGCATAGTCTTCTGCAGGCCAGTTATTCTTGCTTTCCTCGCGCTGTTGATCCAGTTTAGCTACACTGTTGGCAAAGGATTCAGGAGTCATGTTTTTCATAAATTCTTCTAAGGAAACACCTTGATCATCAGCAATATCCTGCCACATTGTCTTGTTTAAATCACCTTCATAGCTACCAAAATTAAATTCACGTAAATCTGGGTCACGCACGACTTCAAGGTCTTTGCCTGCTTTATTTTGATCTAAAATAAGTTGAGCAGTTTGCAAGGCGCGGCCACTATCACTACTATATGCATTTTGAAAGGCAACATCTTTCAGTCCAATCCCAGTTGCTGTCACAACTTTTTCACCTTCTGGTGTTAGGACCGCATCTGACCATCCTTGTACGCGGTCCGTCGTATTTAACATGGTTTTTCCGTGGCGCACAATGTAAAGAGTTAGTTCTTCAGGTTTTGTCTCTTTTTCTTTTGTCGTTGCTTGCTGATTTTTACCACAACCAACCATTACTAAAATGGCCAGAAAAAGCATCCCCACAATCGTCAATCGTTTTTTCATTTTTTATTTCCCCTCATCTTCTACTCTGTTGTTAAGTTTTCACCATTACTAGCGATAACTTGTTTGTACCAATTAAATGATTTTTTCTTAGTTCGTTTCAAGGTTCCCTGACCTTGGTCATCCATGTCTACATAGATAAAGCCGTAACGTTTTTTCATTTCGCCAGTCCCTGCTGAAACTAAATCAATACAACCCCAAGGCGTATAACCAATTAAGTTAACTCCGTCTTCTTCTACTGCGGTTCTCATGGCTTCAATATGTTGTTTAAAATAATCAATGCGGTAATCGTCGACAATCGAGCCATCCTCTTGCAATGTATCCACCGCGCCAAACCCGTTTTCAACCACAAACAATGGCATATTGTAACGATCTGACAACTGACACAATGAAATTCTTAACCCTAAAGGATCGACAGCCCAGCCCCATTCAGATTCTTGCAAATAAGGATTTTTAACCGCAGGCATTTGGTTGCCTCCGACATATTTTACTTCTTCGGGATAAGCAGTCGAAACAGTCGACATATAATAACTAAACCCGATATAATCAACTGTTCCTTTTTGAATAATCGCTAAATCATCTGACTCCATTTGAATTGTCATTCCTTCACGCTCAAATTCTTTGAGCTTATGCGCTGGATAATAGCCCTTAGCCTGGACATCCATATAAAATTCTTGCTCTCGGTTAAATTGAACAGCTGCCATCACGTCCTCAGGTTTGCAGGACAAAGGATAACTTGGAATATAAGCCACCATCATACCAATTTGGAAATCTGGATTGATGGAATGTCCTAATTCAACTGCTTTCGCACTTGCTACAAATAGATGATGCGCTGCTTGATATTTACTTTGTTTATCATTATTGTGAATCCCAATTTGCGTCCAACTTCTTAAAAAATTAATTTCATTAAAAGTCATCCAATACTTCACTTTATCCTGATAACGTGTAAAAATGGTTTCGCAAAAGAAAACAAAGAAATCAATCACTTCACGATTTTTCCAACCATCATATTCATCGGCCAAATACATCGGAATATCAAAATGGTTAATCGTCACAACGGGCTCAATTCCATGGCGCAGCAAAGTATCAAAAACTTTATCATAAAAGGCTAAGCCTTCTTCATTAATCTCTTTTGTTCCATTTGGGCAAATCCGGCTCCAGGCGATAGACAGCCGAAAACATTTGAAACCCATTTCTGCAAATAAGGCGATATCTTCTTCGTAATGATGGTAAAAGTCCGTCGCTACATGACTAGGATAGTATAACTCTTCATCGATATAGCCAATCGCTCCTTCGGGTAATGCTTGATCGCGCGTACACGAAGCTTTTTGGCCTTCTTTAGTTAAATACGTAATCCGTCGCGGTTCTGTTTGACTACCACCAGTAATTGCATCTAATGTACTCAGACCTTTGCCTCCTGAAAGATAGCCACCTTCATATTGGTTAGCAGCTGTTGCGCCGCCCCATAAAAAATTTTCTGGAAATCCCATAAAATCCCTCTTTCCCTCTGTTTTTAGGCATCACAAAGAAACCATCAAGGGAATTGACGCTGGCAGAAGAGTCCTTGTTTTTTCTGCCAACGTCAAACGCCCTTTAATAGTTGCTAAATTTTATTAATTACTTAAATCTTCACCATTTGTTGCGATTACTTTTTTGTACCAATCAAACGATTTCTTCTTGCTTCGTTTTAACGTACCATTTCCTTCGTTATCGCGATCCACATAGATAAAGCCATAGCGTTTTTTCATTTCACCTGTTCCAGCTGATACTAAATCAATACAGCCCCAAGTCGTATAGCCTAACAAGTCGACACCATCTTGTTCAACGGCATCTTTCATCGCTTGAATATGCGCCGCCAAATAATCGATACGATAATCATCGACTACATAACCATTTTCGTCTGGTGTGTCTACCGCTCCTAAGCCATTTTCAACAATGAATAGTGGTTTTTGATAACGATCATATAAATCATTCATCGTAATTCTCAAACCAAGCGGATCAATTTGCCAACCCCATTCACTGGCTTTTAAATAAGGATTTTTCACAGAGGCAAAGATGTTACCAGCTGTTTGTTCATTAATTTCTGGATCTGTTGATGTGACACGAGAAGAATAATAAGAGAACGAAATGAAGTCCACCGTATGTTCTTTTAAAAGTTCTTCGTCGCCTTCTTCCATTTCAATTTGAATACCTTTACGTGCCATTTCTTTTAAAGCATACGCAGGGTATTCCCCGCGTGATTGGACATCAATAAAGAAATAATTTTCACGATCTGCTTGTCGAGCAGCGAAAACATCTTCTGGTTTGCAAGTATAAGCGTAGTTGGAACCAGCCGCTAACATACAACCTACTTGGTTTTCAGGATCTACCTCATGAGCAATTTTTGTCGCAATTGCACTTGCTAGTAGTTCATGATGGGCCGCTTGGTATTTCACTTGTTCTTTGTTTTCGCCTTCTTCAAAGTATAGACCTGCTCCCATAAATGGTGCATGTAAAATCATATTAATTTCGTTAAATGTTAACCAATACTTGACTAATCCTTTATATCGGTTGAAAATTACACGGCAAAGATTTTCATAGAAACCTACTAACTTACGACTACGCCAAGCGCCATATTCTTCCACTAAGTGCATTGGGCAGTCAAAGTGTGTAATCGTTACTAGTGGCTCAATCCCATATTTATGACATTCTTTGAATAAGTCTTCATAGAACTTCAAGCCTTCTTCATTCGGCTCTGTTTCATCTCCCATTGGAAAAATTCGACTCCAAGCAATGGATAAACGGTATGTTTTAAAACCCATTTCACCAAACAAGGCGATATCTTCTTTATAGCGATGATACATATCAATCGCCTCTTGTGCAGGATAGAAATGTTCCTCATCAAAGTTAAACATTTTCTTTTCACCAGTGATTACTGGAAAACGATCTGGACCAGTTGGCGCTAAGTCGACGTTTGCCAAACCGCGTCCGCCTTCGTTATAGCCACCTTCACATTGATTGGCTGCTGTTGCGCCACCCCATAAAAAGTCTTTTCTAAATGCCATAAATTCTCTTCCTCCACATCTTTTTATATTAAAGCGGTCAGCAAATCATCGCTTGTTGAAACTTCATTACTGCCGACTTCCAAAATATCTAAATAATCCGCTGTATTCGTCACAACGATTGGAATTTGTGTACTAAACCCAGCTTTTTTAATTCCTTCTAAATCAAAGGTTACTAATGTTTGACCTTTTTTCACGCGGTCACCTTGTTTTACAAAAGCTTCAAAGCCTTCGCCTTCTAATTGAACTGTATCAATCCCAATATGAATCAATAATTCTGTGCCGTTATCTGAAATCAAACCTAATGCGTGTTTTGTTGGGAATAGTGTGACAATCGTTCCATCAAAGGGTGCAACCACTTTGCCTTCCGTTGGTTCAATCACGACCCCATTTCCTAATGCTCCATTTGCAAAAGCAGGATCCTCTGCATTTTTTAAAGATAACACTCGTCCTTTGACTGGACTTGTAATATTTTCTTTTTTAATCGTTGTTTTATCAATAATCACTTCTTCTTCCTCAACTGTATTGTCTTTCCAGAAGAAGAATGTTAGACCAAAACCAACGACCGCTGCAATGGCAATTGCAATAAAGGACTGAATCATCCCACTTGCATCATCACCATTGATAAAGTTTAGCACACCGAAAATTCCTAAACCACCCATTGTATAAGCTGTCACATTGTTGATCATCAAATATAAACCACCGACAGCGCCACCAATCATTGAATAAATAAATGGCCATTTTTTCGGTAAAGTGATTCCATAAATCGCTGGCTCTGTTACACCAAAAATACCAGAGATAATTGCTGGCGGACACAAAGCTTTTAACTTTTTATCTTTCAATTTGAAGAACATCGCTAAAACAACCGCTGTTTGCGCAAAACTAGCTGCAAATGATCCCGTTAATACTTGGCTTGAGCCTTCTTGTGTCACTTGCATAATAGCTAATGGCACAACGCTCCAATGTAAACCAAAAATAACTAAGACTTGCCAGAAGAAACCAAGAATCAAACCATACAAAGCTGGTGAGAAACTCATTAATGCTGTAAAGCCAGCGCTTAATAAATCTGTTAGCATGCTAACGATTGGCCCAATTACTAAGAAACCAATTGGTAAGGCAATCAACAAGACGAAAAACGGTACTAAGAACGTTTGAACAACTTCTGGAATAATCCGTTTAAACACTTTTTGAACTTGTGCCGCAAAAGCAATAATGAAGATGATTGGTACGACACTACTTGTATAGTTCGCACCTACCCAAGGGATCCCCATAAATGTATTATAGGCAGGTAAGCCGAATAAATTATACGGTGCTGCGGCTCCGGCACCCGCTGTTGTTTCAAAGGCCGTTTGTAATGCACTTCCTTGAATCGTTGGGTAACATAAAGCTGCACCAATCACGATCCCTACCATTGGATGCAACCGGAATTTTTTAGCTGCTGTATAACCTAAAATAACTGGCATAAAGTAGAAAATTGCATCGCCAATCCCATTTAACATGGTATAAGTCCCTGACGTAGCCGTATAGAGCTTTAAGAAAACCAATAAGGCATTTAACCCTTTAACCATCCCAGCCGCTGCTAACGCCCCTAAAAAGGGTTGGAAACAACCACTTAAAATATCTATTAAGCGATCAAATAAATTCCCGCTGGAAGCTTCTTCTTCACGTTCTCCTGACAAGCCTGCAATACTAACTACTTCTTCATAAACGGCTGGAACATGGTTCCCAATAACGACTTGGTATTGTCCACCGCTTTTCATAACAGTTACCACACCGTCCATATTTTTTAAGACATCATCATTCGCTTGACTCTCATCTTTTAATTTGAAGCGAAGACGTGTGATACAATGTGTCAAACTATTAATATTCTCTTGCCCACCGACATTTTTTACAATTTTTTCTGCTAGTTCATGATATTTTCCCATCTTTTTTTCCTCCAAAAATTTATTTTCATTTGAAGGTTTAGCCAACTGAATGTCACTATCCAAAGTGGTGCGTTTATTGTTCCGTTGTTTGTACAATTCGTGCAATGTGAATCGTTAGGTACAAGCGTTCTTCATTTGAAACTTGATAGTCATAGTTCTCATTTAAATACAAGCTAATCTTTTCCACGCAACGATAGGCGTTGAGATATTTCTTTTTAATTACCGCATACAGTTCTTCATCATCATTTTCGACAACTTCACGTTGGTGTAATAAGCGATAACAGAAAAATTTTAAATGTGTGCTAAATCGATAAAAGTAAACAGAGTCTTCATCAAAACTTACCTTAAAATAGTATTTGACGATATTTGTAATCTCTTGCATCAACTTTGTCAATTCGTAAATATTACCGACTTCTTCCTCCATCTCCGCATTCACCAAGTGCAATGCGATAAAACCTGCCTCATCCGTTGACAATTCCATTCCTACGCGCTTTTGTACCATTTTTAAAGCATTTACTCCTACTTCGTACTCTTCAGGAAAAAAACGTTTAATATCCCATAATAATAAATTCTTAATTGCAATTCCTTGTTTTTTTCTTTCTAAAGCTGTGTACAAATGATCCGTCAGAGAAATATAAATGGTATCATTCAAACTCTTTTTCAACGTTGATTTTGCATAAACAATAATGTCATCCGAGAGTTTCATCATCTCTAAAGGAATATTTCCTAACAATTCTTGAAACTTAAGTGATGTTTCTTGATTGGCTAAATAAAAAACTTGATCGATACTTTCATCAGGAACCCAATCACCAATGCGTTTCTTAAAAGCAATTCCTTTGCCCATAACAATTTGCTCTCGTTTATCATCATCTAATGTAATAACCACATTATTGTTTAAAATTTTGTGAATAATCAATGCCCCACCTCCTTTGTGTTTCGTTGAAAAAAGAAAAACCCAATTTCTTCAAAAAGAACGACACATATGTCGCTTCATGAAAAAATTAGGTTTAGCTTGTCTTTAAACAATCACTATCCATCTATTTACTTATCCCTACATCCAAAGAATAACATATTTACAACAAATGTCAACGCTTTCAACAACATTTTTTTGTAATAAAAATAAAAAAAGCATACAAACAATGTTTGTATGCTTCACTATGACCCGTACGGGACTCGAACCCGTGTTACCGCCGTGAAAGGGCGGTGTCTTAACCGCTTGACCAACGGGCCATTAAAAAGAAAAAACGGAGAAGGAGGGATTTGAACCCTCGCGCCGGTTTCCCGACCTACACCCTTAGCAGGGGCGCCTCTTCAGCCACTTGAGTACTTCCCCAAGAAATAAATGGGCCTAAATGGACTCGAACCATCGACCTCACGCTTATCAGGCGTGCGCTCTAACCAGCTGAGCTATAGGCCCCAAATAAGAAAAAAGCGGGTGACGAGAATCGAACTCGCGACAACAGCTTGGAAGGCTGTGGTTTTACCACTAAACTACACCCGCAAATTTTTCTTGGATGGCGCGGGACAGAATCGAACTGCCGACACATGGAGCTTCAATCCATTGCTCTACCAACTGAGCTACCGAGCCAAAAACGGTCTGGACGGGACTCGAACCCGCGACCTCCTGCGTGACAGGCAGGCATTCTAACCAGCTGAACTACCAAACCAATTCGTTTTTGCTTTATGCAAATGTATGCTTTAAAAAATAAAAGCAATTGCGGGGGCAGGATTTGAACCTACGACCTTCGGGTTATGAGCCCGACGAGCTACCTGACTGCTCCACCCCGCGATAATTAGACTAAGGAAATTTAATTCCTAAGAAAGGAGGATAAGGGATTCGAACCCTTGCACGGTTTTACCCGCCTGACGGTTTTCAAGACCGTTCCCTTCAGCCGGACTTGGGTAATCCTCCGTAACAAAACTATGACCCGTACGGGACTCGAACCCGTGTTACCGCCGTGAAAGGGCGGTGTCTTAACCGCTTGACCAACGGGCCATTTTATAAAATTATGGGCCTAAATGGACTCGAACCATCGACCTCACGCTTATCAGGCGTGCGCTCTAACCAGCTGAGCTATAGGCCCAAAAAGAAAAGCGGGTGACGAGAATCGAACTCGCGACAACAGCTTGGAAGGCTGTGGTTTTACCACTAAACTACACCCGCATGGCGGTCTGGACGGGACTCGAACCCGCGACCTCCTGCGTGACAGGCAGGCATTCTAACCAGCTGAACTACCAAACCATACTTTTCTTTTTATGTGCTTTTGAATTCAAAAGCAATTGCGGGGGCAGGATTTGAACCTACGACCTTCGGGTTATGAGCCCGACGAGCTACCTGACTGCTCCACCCCGCGATAATTAGACTAAGGAAAATTGATTCCTAAGAAAGGAGGATAAGGGATTCGAACCCTTGCACGGTTTTACCCGCCTGACGGTTTTCAAGACCGTTCCCTTCAGCCGGACTTGGGTAATCCTCCATGATAAAAATAAAACTATAAACAACGTCACAATGGACCTTGTAGGACTCGAACCTACGACCGGACGGTTATGAGCCGTCTGCTCTAACCAACTGAGCTAAAGGTCCAGGCTCTTCCAAATGTATAATCGCGGCGGAGGGGATCGAACCCCCGACCTCCCGGGTATGAACCGGACGCTCTAGCCAGCTGAGCTACACCGCGAAACTCTTATATTAAAATAAGAATGGAGCCTAGCGGGATCGAACCGCTGACCTCCTGCGTGCAAAGCAGGCGCTCTCCCAGCTGAGCTAAGGCCCCATGAAAATTATTATCGGGAAGACAGGATTCGAACCTGCGACCCCTTGGTCCCAAACCAAGTGCTCTACCAAGCTGAGCTACTTCCCGTATATAACTAATGCACCCAAAGGGAGTCGAACCCCTAACCTTTTGATTCGTAGTCAAACACTCTATCCAGTTGAGCTATGGGTGCTAAATATAAAACAATGCCGAGGACCGGAATCGAACCGGTACGGTGATCACTCACCGCAGGATTTTAAGTCCTGTGCGTCTGCCAGTTCCGCCACCCCGGCGTAATGAATTGGCTAAGCGGAAAACGGGGTTCGAACCCGCGACCCCCACCTTGGCAAGGTGGTGCTCTACCACTGAGCTATTTCCGCAAAATGGTGCCGGCTAAAGGACTTGAACCCTCGACCCTCTGATTACAAATCAGATGCTCTACCAACTGAGCTAAGCCGGCTAAATATGCGGGTGAAGGGACTTGAACCCCCACGCCTTGCGGCGCTAGATCCTAAATCTAGTGCGTCTGCCAATTCCGCCACACCCGCAAATGAAATATGAATATGAGCCGTACAGGGCTCGAACCTGTGACCCTCTGATTAAAAGTCAGATGCTCTACCAACTGAGCTAACGGCTCAAAAAATGGAGGTTAACGGGATCGAACCGCTGACCCCCTGCTTGTAAGGCAGGTGCTCTCCCAGCTGAGCTAAACCTCCAAAAACAACAATTCGCGTGGCGACGTCCTACTCTCACAAAGGGAAACCCTTCACTACAATCGGCGCTAAGAAGCTTAACTTCTGTGTTCGGCATGGGAACAGGTGTATCCTTCTCGCTATCGCCACCACACTGGGTGTTGTTTCTTATTGAGTTGAATCTTCATTCACTCAAAACTGGATTGAAGTTTGAATCAAAATAACCAAGTTGCTTTTACTTATCCATTCTTTGGTTAAG
>NZ_JBIOON010000001.1:0-252500 GCF_051712245.1 Enterococcus sp. DIV1368f | reverse complement strand
TCCTCCTAGGTGTTGTCAGCATTTCGTCTACGGGGCTTTCACCCTCTTTAGCGGAATTTTCCAAATCCTTCAACTATACTAACAGACTACCATATTGGAGTCCTACAACCCCAACAAGCAAGCTTGTTGGTTTGGGCTCTTCCCGTTTCGCTCGCCGCTACTCAGGGAATCGAATTTTCTTTCTCTTCCTGCAGGTACTAAGATGTTTCAGTTCTCTGCGTCTACCTCTAATCAGCTATGTATTCACTGAAAAGTAATATCCTATAAAAGATATTGGGTTCCCCCATTCGGAAATCTCTGGATCATAGCTTACTTACAGCTCCCCAAAGCATATCGGTGTTAGTCCCGTCCTTCATCGGCTCCTAGTGCCAAGGCATCCACCGTGCGCCCTTATTCACTTAACCTTATCAACCTTGCGGTTGGGTCTTGATCACTTCTTCTAGCGATAGAAGGTTAATCAATAAATAAGCAATTGAACTTATTAAAAAACTCATTCAACGCGGTGTTCTCGGTTTGTTTTGATTCTTTTTACTTCAATATCCAGTTTTCAATGAACGAATGTTTTGAGAGTAGACCTCTCAAAACTGAACAAAGTAAAGACGAAATGTGTATTTCCGTAATATTCCTTAGAAAGGAGGTGATCCAGCCGCACCTTCCGATACGGCTACCTTGTTACGACTTCACCCCAATCATCTATCCCACCTTAGGCGGCTGGCTCCAAAAAGGTTACCTCACCGACTTCGGGTGTTACAAACTCTCGTGGTGTGACGGGCGGTGTGTACAAGGCCCGGGAACGTATTCACCGCGGCGTGCTGATCCGCGATTACTAGCGATTCCGGCTTCATGCAGGCGAGTTGCAGCCTGCAATCCGAACTGAGAGAAGCTTTAAGAGATTTGCATGACCTCGCGGTCTAGCGACTCGTTGTACTTCCCATTGTAGCACGTGTGTAGCCCAGGTCATAAGGGGCATGATGATTTGACGTCATCCCCACCTTCCTCCGGTTTGTCACCGGCAGTCTCGCTAGAGTGCCCAACTGAATGATGGCAACTAACAATAAGGGTTGCGCTCGTTGCGGGACTTAACCCAACATCTCACGACACGAGCTGACGACAACCATGCACCACCTGTCACTTTGTCCCCGAAGGGAAAGCTCTATCTCTAGAGTGGTCAAAGGATGTCAAGACCTGGTAAGGTTCTTCGCGTTGCTTCGAATTAAACCACATGCTCCACCGCTTGTGCGGGCCCCCGTCAATTCCTTTGAGTTTCAACCTTGCGGTCGTACTCCCCAGGCGGAGTGCTTAATGCGTTTGCTGCAGCACTGAAGGGCGGAAACCCTCCAACACTTAGCACTCATCGTTTACGGCGTGGACTACCAGGGTATCTAATCCTGTTTGCTCCCCACGCTTTCGAGCCTCAGCGTCAGTTACAGACCAGAGAGCCGCCTTCGCCACTGGTGTTCCTCCATATATCTACGCATTTCACCGCTACACATGGAATTCCACTCTCCTCTTCTGCACTCAAGTCTCCCAGTTTCCAATGACCCTCCCCGGTTGAGCCGGGGGCTTTCACATCAGACTTAAGAAACCGCCTGCGCTCGCTTTACGCCCAATAAATCCGGACAACGCTTGCCACCTACGTATTACCGCGGCTGCTGGCACGTAGTTAGCCGTGGCTTTCTGGTTAGATACCGTCAGGGGACGTTCAGTTACTAACGTCCTTGTTCTTCTCTAACAACAGAGTTTTACGATCCGAAAACCTTCTTCACTCACGCGGCGTTGCTCGGTCAGACTTTCGTCCATTGCCGAAGATTCCCTACTGCTGCCTCCCGTAGGAGTCTGGGCCGTGTCTCAGTCCCAGTGTGGCCGATCACCCTCTCAGGTCGGCTATGCATCGTGGCCTTGGTGAGCCGTTACCTCACCAACTAGCTAATGCACCGCGGGTCCATCCATCAGCGACACCCGAAAGCGCCTTTCACTCTTATGCCATGCGACATAAACTGTTATGCGGTATTAGCACCTGTTTCCAAGTGTTATCCCCCTCTGATGGGTAGGTTACCCACGTGTTACTCACCCGTCCGCCACTCCTCTTTCCAATTGAGTGCAAGCACTCGGGAGGAAAGAAGCGTTCGACTTGCATGTATTAGGCACGCCGCCAGCGTTCGTCCTGAGCCAGGATCAAACTCTCATAATAAAAGTTAGAACAATCTTGCGATTGTTAAGCTCAATTTGTTTGCTAGCATATTGCTTGCTTGTTAAAAATGTTTGTTGTCTTGAATTGAATCAAGACGCCCTACACATTTGGTTCGTCTATTCTTTGTTCAGTTTTCAAAGGTCTACGTTACCTCGCAGCAACTTTTATATCATAACAAACTTTCGCTTGAATGTCAAGAACTTTTTTGAAAAAGTTTTTTTAAGTTGTTTTGCTCGGTTGTCGTTGTCTGTTGTGACAACTTCTATATCTTATCATCTCGTTTGTTATTTGTCAACAACTTTTTTGTTGTTTTTTCAAACTTTTTTCGAGAGATTTGAAATCAAGAATTGTTATTTAATTATTGATTTCTGAATCGCTCAGCTGTGTGACTCGCCTTGCGACATGTAATAATATACCAAGATTTCAAGCATTGGTCAATCATTATTTTCACTTTTTTTAAACTTTTTTTCAATACCGATTATTCTTTCTTATCCGATTAGATAAAGTTCGTTTTTTTATCAGATTACCCATTCTTTTTATTACCCATCTTCGATTTTTTTAGAAAAAAAGAATTGGTTTCAATTGTTTTTCTATTCTTTTTTTATTTAATTTTTTGCGAATACAAAAAAAAGATGCCCTTAAGGCATCTTTTTTTATCTCATTGTTGGGAATAATAATACATCACGAATTGATTGTGCATCGGTTAATAACATAACTAGTCGATCAATCCCAATACCTAATCCTCCGGTTGGTGGTAAGCCATATTCTAAGGCTTCGATGAAATCTTCATCTACTCCGTGTGCTTCATCATTTCCTTGTTCCCGTTCTTTTTCTTGTTCTTCAAAACGTTCACGTTGGTCAATTGGATCATTTAATTCTGTAAATGCATTAGCAAACTCTTTTCCAATAATAAATAGTTCAAAGCGGTCAGTGAAACGACCATCTTCTGGATTTTTCTTCGCTAATGGTGAAACAGCTACTGGGTGACCATAAATAAATGTTGGTTGTTGCAATGTATCTTCTACAAATGTTTCGAAAAATTCATTAATGATATGACCGACTGTCATGGCATCTGTAATTTCAACATTATGTTCTTTAGCTAACGCACGGGCTTCTTCTATCGTCATCTCTTGCCAAAAATCTACGCCCGTTTGCTCTTTGACCGCATCTACCATGTGTAGACGTTTGAAAGGACTTCCTAAGTCAACAGCTTGACCATCGTACGTGATATCAGTAGTTCCTAAGACTTTTTCCGCAGCATTACGAATAATTCCCTCTGTTAAATCCATCACATCTTGATAATCAGTATAAGCAGTATAAGCTTCTAGCATTGTAAATTCTGGGTTATGAGTGGTATCGATTCCTTCATTACGGAAGACACGACCAATTTCATAGACTTTTTCCATGCCACCGACAATTAAACGTTTTAAATGTAACTCTAGGGCAATGCGTAAGTATAAGTCCATATCTAATGCATTATGGTGTGTGATAAATGGACGAGCAGCAGCTCCTCCTGCTTCGTTATGCAAGACAGGCGTTTCTACTTCGACATAGCCATTGCCATCTAGATAACGACGGATTTCGCTAATAATTTGACTGCGTTTCATGAAACGATCAAAGCTTTCTTTGTTACTGATTAAATCCAAATAGCGTTGACGATAGCGTTGTTCCACATTCGTTAATCCATGGTATTTATCTGGCAATGGACGCAAAGCTTTAGTTAATAACGTAATTGTTTGAGCTTTAACAGTAACTTCCCCCGTATTGGTTTTCATTACTTGACCTGTCACACCAAAGAAGTCGCCTAAGTCAGCATGTTTAAATAGTTCATAGGCTTCGTCTCCAACTTGGTCCTTCCGAACATAAATTTGAATTTGGCCTTCACGGTCTTGCAAATGGGCGAAACCAGCTTTTCCTTTACCACGTTTTGTCATCATACGTCCAGCAACGCTGACTTCTGTATTCATTTCACTAAGTTCTTCTTTTGTATGATTATCATATTGTTCATGAAGTTCTGCTGAATTATGAGTGCGATCGAAACGTTTACCGAAAGGATCAATCCCTTCTTCACGTAAAGCTTCCATTTTTTCGCGGCGCACGAGCATTTGATCATTTAAATCCTCTAAATGCGCTTGTTGTTCTTCTGCCACTGTTGTTCCTCCATTCTTGATTTTAACCTATCCTAATAATGCCACAGTAATTCGAAAAAAAGCAAGCCGAATTTTACTTTCG
Source organism: Enterococcus sp. DIV1368f (assembly GCF_051712245.1). Lineage (NCBI taxonomy): Bacteria > Bacillati > Bacillota > Bacilli > Lactobacillales > Enterococcaceae > Enterococcus > Enterococcus sp. DIV1368f. Next base: position 248,077 of record NZ_JBIOON010000001.1, on the reverse strand, counting down.
GCTTGAATTTTTTATTCTTCTATAGTAGTTACAGCAACTTTGGAAATCTTCTCTACAAAGGCATCAAGTAAATCGACAACTGCTTGTTGTGTTTCAACTTGGTTAATCGCAACTTTCACTTTAGCTGCTCGCGAGATTCCTTTTAGATAGTAAGAAGCATGTTGGCGAAACTCACGGACCGCAATTTTTTCACCTTTTAAATCCACTAATCGTTGTAAATGAACTTTTGCAATATTGATTTTTTCAGCTGGCGAAGGCTCAGGTATCAATTCGCCCGTTTCCAAGTATTCTTTCGTCCGTTGAATCATCCAAGGATTGCCCAAAGCAGCTCGACCAATCATCACACCATCCGCTCCAACATATTCTAACATGCGTTTAGCATCTTCAGGCGTTTTGACATCGCCATTTCCCATAAAAGGAATGCTTAAATGCTTTTTCACTTCCTTTAAAACGTCCCAGTTGGCTGTCCCTTCGTACATTTGGACACGCGTCCGACCATGCATAGCAATTGCCGAAGCCCCTGCTTGTTCGGCAGCCAAAGCGTTGTCTACAGCATATAGATGATCTTCATCCCAGCCTGTTCGCATTTTTACAGTGACAGGCAAAGAAACTGCTGAAGAGACTGCGTGAACCATCTCATGCACTTTATTCGGATCCAGCAACCATTTCGCACCAGCTTCAGCTTTAATTATTTTATTGACAGGACAACCCATGTTAATATCAATAATCGCCGCTTGCGTATTTTCTTCCACAAACTTAGCAGCTTCCACTAATGTTTCTTTATCTCCACCAAAAATTTGTACACTTAAAGGATATTCTCGCTCATCAATATATAGCATTTCTAAGGTTTTTTTGTTTCTTAATTTAATTCCTTTGTCACTAATCATTTCACAAACGACTAATCCTGCGCCAAATTCTTTTACAGTCACACGAAAAGCGGCGTTGCTAATACCCGCCATCGGAGCTACGACAACACGGTTGGGGATTTCAACGTCTCCAATTTTCCACATAGTCTTTCCTCCTACTTTTGTTTCGTATTGCGAATCGCTTCATCGCGAAGTTCAATTAATTCTTCTTCACTATAGTGATATTTATTGTTACAGAATTGACAAACTGCTTCTGCTCCATGATCTTCATCAATCATCGCATTTAATTCATCGATCCCAACGGCAATCAAAGCGGTCGCAAATTTTTCTTTGGAACAGTCACATTTAAATTGTACAGGCATTTTTTCTAAAATTTCTACTTCGTCTTCTCCCAATAAGCGATACAAGACTTGTTCAGGTGTTTCTCCATTTTCTAGTAATTGTGAAATTGGGGGCACTTCCGCTAGATGCTGTTCAATAAAATCAATGGTACTTTCATCGGCACCTGGCATTACTTGAATCATAAAACCACCGGCTGCTTTCACAGATTCATCCGTGTCCACCAATACACCTAAACCGATAGCTGAAGGAACTTGTTCAGAGACCGCCATAAAATATGTAAAGTCTTCACCGATTTCACCAGAAACAATAGGTGTTTGTCCAGAAAAGGTTTCTTTTAATCCTAAATCTTTAATGACTGTGAAAATTCCTTCGTTACCGACAGCGCCACGTACATCAATTTTACCTGTTGCATTCAACTTTAAGCTGACATGTGGATTTTTAATGTAGCCTTTTGTTTCTCCACGGCCATTACTATCGACAATAATAGCGCCAGCTGGGCCATTTCCTTGTACTTTTACAGTTAATTTATCGTCACCTTTTAAAGTCGCTCCTAGTAAAAGGGCTCCAATCAATGTGCGTCCTAACGCTGCGGTAGAAGAACTCCATGTATCATGTCTTCTTTGCGCTTCACTAACAGTTTCAGTGGCACTGATGGCATATGCTCGTATTGAACCTTTATAACAAAGGGCTTTTACTAAATAATCTTCCATTCTTTTTCCTCTTCTCTTGGTGCTTTTTTGTCCATTAGTCAGATAATACTAGGAATCAGGTGTTTTTTCAACCAAATAATCTTCCTTCTATAGAATATCTTAATATTATAGAAGGTGCAGTATTCGTCATCTCGACAAATACTGCACCTTCTACTAATTGGTTATTTATAACGATCTTCGTAGTTATTGCGATCATATTCAGAATTGGAATCTGAATCTTTTTTCTCTTCAGATTGGACTTCTTTTTCTGTTTGTTCGCTTTCTACTTTGACTTCTTCTGCTTCATCATGTAATTCTTTTTTCGCTTCTTCAAAGTCTTGTTTTTCTTCAACTTGTTTTTGCGCTTCTTTTTCTTCTAAAGCACGTTTTGCTTCTTCGAATGTTTGCGCTTCTTTTTCACTAGGATAGTCGCTGTCAGCACCTTCAGGCATTTTACCTGTTTCAAATAATGATTTGATTGCTTTTGCATCTAATGTTTCATATTCTAATAGTTTTTCAGCGATTAGTTTATGTTGTTCACGGTGCGCTTCGATAATTTCATGCGCTTTTGTATGAGCATCCATTAAGATACGACGAACTTCCTGATCGATTTCAAACGCCACTTGTTCTGAGTAAGCTTTTGTTTGACCATAATCACGACCGACAAAGACTTGATGGTTTCCTTCATATTGAACAGGTCCTAATTTGTCGCTCATTCCATATTCCGTTACCATGCTACGGGCAATCCCTGTTGCTTGTTCAAAGTCATTTGAAGCCCCTGTTGATTGAACGCCAAAGATAATTTCTTCTGCTGTACGTCCACCAAGTAAGCCAACGATTTGTTCAAACATATCTTCTTTAGTCATTAAGAATTGATCTTCTTTTGGTAAAGCAATCATATAACCGCCTGCGCGACCACGAGGGATAATTGTTACTTTATGGACAACACGGGCACGGCTTAAGACTAAACCAACAATTGTGTGTCCTGCTTCATGGTAAGCCACCATTTCGCGTTCTTTTTTATTAATCACGCGATCTTTTTTAGCTGGACCAGCAATTACGCGGTCTTCGGCTTCATCCACATCAGAAGCATCAATTTTTTTCTTGTTACGACGAGCGGCAACTAAGGCTGCTTCGTTTAAGACATTTTCTAAATCAGCACCAGCAAAACCTGGTGTTTGTTGTGCAACAACTTTCAAATCAACGTCATCAGCTAACGGTTTGTTTTTCGCATGAACACGTAAAATCGCTTCACGACCTTTGACATCTGGACGTCCTACCAAGATTTGGCGGTCAAAACGACCTGGACGTAACAACGCTGGGTCTAACACGTCTGAACGGTTCGTTGCAGCAATTACGATAACTCCTTCATTGCCATCAAAACCATCCATCTCAACTAATAATTGGTTAAGGGTTTGTTCACGTTCGTCGTGTCCGCCACCCATACCAGCACCACGTTGACGACCAACTGCATCGATTTCATCGATAAAGATAATCGCAGGTGCGTTTTTCTTCGCTGTTTCAAATAAATCCCGGACACGGCTAGCACCGACCCCGACAAACATTTCAACGAAATCTGAACCTGAGATTGAGTAAAATGGCACACCTGCTTCACCTGCTACGGCTTTAGCAAGTAACGTTTTACCAGTCCCTGGAGGTCCTTCTAATAGTACGCCCGCAGGAATCCGTGCGCCTAATTCAGCGAAACGACGTGGATCTTTTAAGAATTCCACTACTTCAACTAATTCTTGTTTTTCTTCTTCCGCACCAGCTACATCTGAGAAGCGGACACGGTTAGCTTTTTTATCGGCTTCTTTGGCTTTTGATTTACCGAAGTTCATCACACGGCCACCGCCGCCACCGCCACCGCCTTGTTGGCTCATCATCATGTAGAAGAAGAAGAAAATAATCACTAATGGTAAGAAACTAAACAACAGTGACAACCAAGCACCACTTGTTGATTGTTCTTTGACAACTAGCTTCACCTTGTTATTTTGTGCCGCATCTTGAATGCCAGCTAAGGTTGTATCACTAGGTAAAACGGTTGTTGTGAAGCCTTTTGACGACGCTTGCGTTGAGCCCCACAATGACAGACCACCTGTGTCTTTCACTTCTTGTTTTTCTTTATACTGACCTTCAATCCGGTAAACCCCATTGGTTGGTTGAATGGTCATGTCTTTGACTTTTCCGTCTTCCAATTGTTGTTGGAAGGTTGAGTAATCGATGTCTGGCGATTGTTGGTTGTTATTTCCAAAAATGAAATAGACAACCATGACCATGGCAAGTACTACTAAGACGTAGTATAAACCATTTTTCATGCCATTATTCTTTTTGTTCATGCCTGTCCTCCTTATGCTCATCATTACAATTCATGTTATTCTTTTATCAATCCTGACCTTTACATTGTAACACAATTAATTCCTTGATAGATATTAATTTGATTCGTAAACTTCAGGTTTTAAAACGCCAATATAAGGCAAGTTGCGGTACGTTTCTGCATAGTCTAATCCGTAACCGACCACAAACTCATTGGGCACATCAAACCCTACGTAGTCAGCTTTAATGTCTACTACACGGCCTTCTGGTTTATCTAATAAGGTAACAATTTTCACAGATGCAGCTTTACGGTATCTAAACAAATCTACTAAATACGCTAATGTACGACCACTATCGATGATATCTTCTACGATTAAAATATGTCTACCTTCGACATTTGTGTCCAAGTCTTTGACAATTTTTACTTCGCCTGAAGAAACTGTCGCGTTGCCGTAGCTAGATACATCCATAAAGTCCAATTCTAAATAAGTATTGATTTCACGAGTCAAATCAGCCATAAATGGTACTGCACCTTTTAAAATACCGACCACTAAAGGATTTTTCCCTTGATATTCTTCTGTCAGTTGCTTGCCAAGCTCTGCAGACTTCGCAAGAATTTCTTCTTTGGAGATTAGGACTTTCTCAATATCTTTTTCTATCATAGTGCGCTCCTTTCAGCATTACTCCTTTGTCTTAAAAAGGAGTCTGTAGTGTATTTTATCAGTTTCTAAAGGAATACTCAAATAGGAATTTGCAAATTTTGGTACCCAAATGATTTCCTCTTGCTCATCCGTAATGACCCAAGCACTCTCTCTCGCTTCATTTGGCACTTTTTGATCAATAAAAACTCTGCTTAATTTTTTCGTAAACCCTGGTTTTAATGTAATCCGATCACCACTTTGGCGATGACGAACGGTCAAAGGTGTGGCTGTTGTCAACGGGATTGCTAACAACTGACCCGTCCATTGATTAATCTCTTCAGGAAGAGGAAACGGTTTGTCTGTCGCAATTAATCCTAGCCACTCGGTTTCCGATAAATAAATCCCCGCGCCAGGTACTAATAAATGTGTAACTTCTTCTCGCAGTGCAACCTGTTTTTGTTCTAAGCACAGCCAATCGTAACTTTTAGCTAGCTGCCATTGCTGTTCTAACATAACCGAGCCTTGCGGTTGGCGTTCATCATTCAAAACTTTTAAAATTTGTGTCATCTGGCGTTGGTTTAACGAAACCCCTAATGGCACTAATGTTTTTTGGAAAAACGCGGTTAAAAAGAAGTGCTGGTACGCAGGCGTTTCTTTTAATAATCTCTTCAAAGGAATGCGCCAGCCTTGTTTGGTCGGTTCTACGGCTTCAGATAATTGAGGCTCAATTTGTTCTTGAATAAATTCTTGGGCAAAACGTTGTTCATTACTAAAAGAAGCAATCTGATCTAAGAATTGCGGATTTTCCTGCTTTAATAGCGGCAAAACCTGATTACGGAGTCGATTTCTCAAATATTCATTGGTTTGGTTCGTTTCGTCCTCAAAATAAACGAATGCTTGGCGCTGTGCAAATTGATACAATTCTTCTTTTGGATAAATGAGTAACGGACGAATCAATTCCCCTGTCGCAAAAGGACGTCTCTCTTTAATGCCTGCGGAATGGGAAAAATTAGTTCCTCGAATCAGCTTCATTAAAATCGTTTCCGCTTGATCGTCTAGATGATGTGCCGTCATTAAGACCGCCGCGCCTTCAATTTCCATGACTTCTTTAAAAAATTCATAACGAAATGTGCGCGCTTTTGCTTCTAAATTTCGTTGCTTTTCAGGGTCTTCCCAACGTGTTTCATAATACGTTAGCTCTCGCTGCTGACAATAGGTAGCGAGATATTGCGCTTCCTGTGCCGACGCTTCTCGCAATTGATGATTGACATGTGCAACAACCAATTGTAATTGTTCTTTTTCTGCCACCTGTTCCATTAACGTCAAAAGGGCCATGGAGTCTACACCACCAGAAACGGCGACCACGATTGTTTGATGCGGTTGCCAAAATCCTTGTTCTTTTCCTCGTTTATAAAACTGCCAAAACATTGTTCGCCCTTCTTTCTTCCTTAGAATAAAAGAGGAACCGAGAAATAACCCATTCGTTATCCCCAGTCCCCCTATTTGTTTGTGCTTAGCCGCGACGTCCGCCACGTCCGCCACGTTTGCCTTCAGTATTACGTTTTAATGAAGATAAACGGTCATCACTATCTTTCAAGAAAGAGCTCATCAATGAGTCAAAATCTTGTTTATTGTTATTGTTATTTGCTTGTGGTTTATTGAAAGGCTTTTTGCCCCCTCCGCGTGGATTACGGTCACGATTCTCATAATTGTTTTCACGACGTTGAAATTCACGTTTTGGTTGTTGCCCTTCTGCTGGCTCTTGCGCTTTACGGATCGATAAGCCAATTTTGCCGTCGTCACCAACTGAGGTTACTTTCACTGTTACTTCGTCACCTACTGTTAATACATCATGAATATCTTTAACGAATCCATTAGACACTTCACTGATGTGTACTAACCCAGTTTTTCCTTCTCCTAAATCAATAAATGCACCAAAGTTAGTAATCCCTGACACTTTTCCTGGCAATTTAGCTCCTACTTCGATTGACATAAAAAAATTGTTCCTCCTATTTTTTCCCTAATTATAATTGCAGTTTATTCAGCTGAAGACTTAGTTGTTTCAGTTGAAGACTGTGATTGACTATTTTTTTCTGAACTGCTCTTGCTTTCTTCCGCTCCAGAAGTCTGTGTTTTTTTCATTTGTTCTGGTGTGGGATAAATCTGTTCGCCTTCTTTTGAGAGAAGGAAACGGCTACGTGCTAATTTTGCCACATAATCATCATCTTTTAACAAAGCAACGTCTTTTTTTAGATCCTTGACCTTCTTATCAACTGCTACAGATTCAGCAATTGCATCTGCTCGTTCTTGTTTGAAAGCACCTAAGCGATGATAATCTTTCATCAATTGGATGCCAGAAAAGGCAAAAATAATGAAGGCCACGAGAAAAATCGCTGCCAAGCGTCTGCGTCTAAAAATCAATTGTTTCTGTTGTTTTTGGAATTCGACATACTGTTCTTTCGTGTAGTCATTTTCCAATGCCGCAACTTTCTTCGAGTTTTTTTCATTCTTTCCCATCGTCTCGCTCCACTCGCTTTGGATTGTCCGTTTTATTATACCAACATCTAAGAACCTTGTCTAATGTTAATTTCAGAGAAGTTAAAGAAAATCAAGCTTTTTTCTAAAATATTCTTTGCTTTTGAAATAACAGCGGTTGATTTATTAATTTTTTTCAAAAGCGGCGCGTCTGTTTCATTAAAAAGCTGAAAGGATGAAGCGCTTGGAATATTCATCTTTTCAATGAACTTGCCAAGCGCTCCATCCTCACCTGCTTATTCTTCAGAGACGCGTGTTTCTGATTTTATCTCATACATTTTTGTGGCATCTTCTTTTTTCGTAGAGTCATTTAGTTGCAGGACTTCTACTTCTAAAATTCTGTTCCCAAATTGAATTTTGACAAGGTCACCAATCTTCACAGTACTAGAAGATTTGGCTAAGACTCCGTTGATTTGAATCCGACCTTTATCAGCGACTTCTTTGGCAACTGTTCTTCTTTTAATAATGCGAGAAACTTTTAAAAATTTATCTAACCGCATTACATTCACCTCTTTTATTTTTTTTGTCTCATCCGTAAAATTTTTGCGCCATACGGTAAACTTAACCATTCACGTATCGTAAATAATTCTAACTTAATGATGGTGCTAATAAAAACTGTACCGCCCACTACAACACCTATAACTGTAACGAAAAACGCTTGACTTCGGTGATGCACACCTTGGAACAAGATGGAGATAATTCCTTGATAGACCAGTAATGACAGCATCATGATTGCTAAACTAAGCAACAATTTTTTCAAAAAGCTTCGTTCTCGAACAAAACAATTAATCGCTGCATCCGATTGTCGGACTAAAACGAATAGCGTCGCTAGTAACCCAAGAATAGTAGACCAACTAGCACCTAATGTTCCCCAACGAATGGTGAAAAAGCCTGTTGTCAGTAACTTCACTAATAAGCCCACACCAGCTGCCACTAAAGGACCTTTAAAACGATTGCGACTTTGTTCAATACTTTGGTAGGCCTGAATAATGGCCATAAAAGCGATGGATAAAACATACACCCCTAAAACATCGTTGCCTTTATAATCTTTAAAAAGCGTAAAGTTCATGTACGGCAATAACATCATCAGACCAATCGAAGCCGCCGATGCCAAGGTTGTGGTAAGACGCAAAAAGATTTTTGCAACTTGTAAAAATTGTTGACGGTCTTTTTTCATAAAATATTTTGTCAAACCTGGTAAAAAGGTCGAGCTTAAAGCTAAAGCAATTACCAACCCTAATTGAACTAGTGGTTGTCCTCTATCATAGACCCCTTTGTCCACTTTCGCAGCTAAATCAGAGAGCCCGAAAAGCATGAGGGCATTTTTTACTTTAAAGGAATCAATTAATTGAAATAGAATCAGAAAAGCACTATATAAAGAGACCAAACCACCTTCAATCATTAAACGTTTAAATAGTCCTTTGGTTTGAGGCATAATCTTCCATTGATGCAAGTATTCCGTACTTCCACTAAGAATTTTTCGATTGTAGTACCATAAGACAAGTACCGCTAAGATACCGCCAGCCAACGCACCACTCATGGCCACCGTCCCCGTTTGGTAAATGGAGCCACCAAAGTAATGATAGGACAACGCAGCTACTAGAATAACCCCGACACGCACAAACTGTTCCATCACCTGTGAAATACCACTAGGCACCATCAACAAATGTCCTTGAAAATTCCCACGATAGAAAGAAAGAATTGGAACGAGTAAAAAGGTAAAGGAAACAACTTCCATTAATGGTTGGAGTGCAGCATCCCCCATACTAATAGCAATTTCTTGACTACCAAAGAAAAAGAAGGCCCAACAAGCAATCGCTAACCATAACACATAGGGATATAGTTGGCGCAACACTTGTTTTTGACTCCGAATATCTGGTTGTTCAGCAACAATTTTGGAAATAAATTGCGGTAAGCCTGACAATGCTAATGTCATCGCAATCCCATAGATTGGATAAACTTGCTGATACACGTAAAATCCTTCATCCCCTACAAAGTTCTGAAAAGGAACGCGATAAAACGCACTCAACACTTTTGCAATGAAGGAAGCAATGGTTAACACAACGGCACCTTGCATCATTCGCTGCATTTCTTTTTGTGCCATCTTCTAGGCCTCCTTTTAAAGGGAATCCGTTTCTTGCGAATGTTTGTATTTTTCTTGTCGTAATGCGGTTGTAAAAGCAGCAATTTCTTGAATCCAAACAGCTTCTTTACAATCTTTCGGCAACTTCAAGGAAATAGTCATTTGTTCTTTCTCAACTGCTAGATCCGCTTTTAAGCTAGTGGCCGATAACGCTTCAAACAATTGCTCCACAGAGTATGTTTTTGTGCCAATTTTACTTAACACAAACTTGACTTTTTGGTCGCGTTTACGAATACTTTCTAACAAGGCACGGTCGCCATCCATTTTGATACGGCCAGTGGTTAATAAATGCGCCACTTCGTCAGGATACTCTCCAAAGCGGTCTAACAAGTCCGCTTCTAATTCTTCGTACATATCCATATTTTCTAATTGACGAATCCGTTTATAAATTTCAATTTTTTGTCGTTCGTCTGTAATGTACGTTCCTGGAATATAAGCATCAATGCCCAAATCAATTTCAACAGACGTTTTTTGGTCTTGGATATTTTTTCCTTGTTTACGAGCAACTGCCTCAGATAACATCTGTGAGTACATATCAAACCCAACCGAATCAATGAAGCCATGTTGTTGGGCACCAAGAAGGTTTCCGGCCCCTCGAATGGAAAGGTCACGCATCGCAATTTTGAACCCAGAACCTAATTCCGTAAAATCTTTAATTGCTTCTAAACGTTTCTCACTAACTTCGTTTAGGATTTTTTGCTGTTCGTACATAAAATAAGCATAGGCCACTCGATTGCTACGCCCCACACGACCACGTAATTGATACAACGTAGATAAGCCCATGTAGTCCGCATTTTCTACAAACAAGGTATTAGCATTAGGAATATCTACTCCTGTTTCAATAATCGTTGTAGTGACTAATATATCATATTGTCCTTCAATAAAATCAAACAAAGTATTCTCCAGTTGTACTTCTGTCATTTGACCATGTGCATACGCAATTCGTGCGTCTGGAACTAGTGCTTGTAACTCTTCAACTTTTCGTTCAATCGTATCTACTCGATTGTATAAATAAAAGACTTGACCATCTCGGGCCATTTCTCGCTCAATCGCTTCCCGAATCGCCCCAGGATTATTTTCCATGACATACGTTTGGATCGGATAACGATTCTCTGGTGGGGTTTCGATGACGGATAAATCACGGACACCTAACATCGACATATGAAGGGTCCTTGGGATTGGTGTTGCTGTTAACGTCAAGACATCCACTTGTGAACGCAATTGTTTTAGTCGTTCTTTATGTTTCACTCCAAACCGTTGTTCCTCATCAATAATCAACAAGCCTAAATCACTAAAATTAATATCTTGCGACAATAAACGATGGGTACCAATCACAATATCTACTTGGCCATGTTTAATTTTTTCAATTGTTTCATTTTGCTGTTTTTTCGTGCGGAAACGACTTAATAAACCAATTTCTACAGGAAAGCCCTCAAACCGCTCTTGAATCGTTTCATAATGTTGTTGCGCTAAAATAGTTGTTGGCACTAAAAAGGCGACCTGTTTATTGTTGCTAACAGCTTTGAAGGCCGCTCGTAAAGCCACTTCAGTTTTACCAAACCCTACATCACCAACTAACAAACGATCCATTGGTCGAGATTTTTCCATGTCGTGTTTAATTTCGGCAGCACTACGTAATTGATCATCTGTTTCAGAATACGGAAAAGCCTCTTCAAATTCTTTTTGATACGCATCATCTGGCGGAAAAGCATAACCTTTTTCCGATTCTCTTGTCGCATAAAGTAAGATTAAATCATCCGCGATATCTTCAATTTTCGAAGCAACTTTTCGTTTGGTTTTCGTCCATTCACTGCCGCCTAGCTTGTTAATTTTCGGCGTTTTAGACTCGGAAGCAACGAACTTTTGAATCAAGTTCAATTGTGTTACTGGAATAAATAACTTGTCATCATTTTGGTACAAGATAGTCATGTAATCTTGATGGACCCCATCAACTTCTAAGGTTTCCATACCAATATATTTACCAATCCCGTGATTCGCATGAACGACATAATCGCCCGTTTTTAAGTCGCTATAACTTTTCAAACGTTCCGCATTAGAGATTGTTTGACGACGTGCCCGTTTTTTGGTCGTTGTATGAAAAATTTCTTTTTCCGTAATCGCCACGAGCTTGTTTTTAGGTAATTCAAACCCTGTTTGTAATGCCCCTTGGACAATTTGGACATGCCCATCTAACAACTGATCCCAATTGCTTACTACGCTAGGTATGTCAAAGTCCTGAAATAGCTCTTCGACTTTTTGAATCCGTTCTTTCGTAGGAACAAAAACAACGACCGTTTGGTTTTGCTTTTGCCAACGGTCCACTTCCGCTTTTAGCAACGGCATTTGACCGAAGAATTGTTGCATTGAACGATATTGGAAATTATGGACTTCTTGGAAACGAAGATTCCCCATTCCTTTTTGAAAAAGTGAAAAGAAGGTCGTATTTCGTGCGGTTTTTCGCAATTGATCATGAAAGTCTACGCCAAAAGTTTGTTCAGAAAACACGCGCATTTCTTCAATTTTCAGGGTTTGCCATTCCGCTTCCTCTCTAGCGATTTCTCGCTCCGTTTCCATCATACGAGAATAATCATCCACAAAAAGCAAACTGTTTTCTGGTAAATAATCTAACAGCGTAGTTTTTTGTTGGTACAGAAAATCTGTATAATAGTGAGCATTTTCTGTAGGAATACCTTGTTCCCAAGAAGACAGCAACTGACCAAAATATTCTTCTAAAAAATCGGTCTCCGTTTGATCTTTAGCTGTCGCTAAACGTTTTTCTAGAGCATCTTGTAACCTCATCATGCCATGATTCATATCTGCCTTTGAGAACACTAAATCAGTCATTGGTGAAATCGTTACTTCTTCAAGATTTTCTAACGAACGTTGAGTATCCGCTTCAAAATAACGGATTGAGTCAATTTCAACATCAAACAGTTCCACTCGAACAGGGTATTCGGCATTTAGAGGATAGACATCAACAATGCTTCCGCGAATACTAAATTCGCCAGGCTTCCCGACCATTGATTGGCGTTCATAGCCCATTAACACTAAGCGTTGCGCGAGGATTTCAGGTTCTACCTCTGTCCCGATTTCCCAATGAAGTTGCGCATTTTGCCACGTTTCTTTCGTTGGCAAATACTTTCGTAGTCCCGCTACTGGCACGACCACGATTCCTGCATTCGCTGTCATCAGGAAATTTAACGCACTCACTCGATCTGCGCGCGCTTCTGGTGAAGAAAAGGCCATTTCGGCGGATAACACTTCATCTACTGGAAATAGATGAACTTGTTCTGAAGGTAAAATATTTAAAAAATCATCTACTAATTGATTGGCATAGTATAGGTTTGGGACCGCAATAACAATTTTTTGATGCGTCTTTTGTAAAGCGCCTGCCATCAGTAATGTTTTAGCAGAGCCTGATAACCCAGTAATTAGTTGGCGCGTTCCTGTTGTCATTAGTTGACTGCGCCATGATTTAGCAATTTCTGTTTGGCTAATTCGTTCGATAATATTCAAACAAGGGCCCTCCTTTCTGCTATTTTCCATTAAATTGATTCATTGTTTCAACAAACGTATGTCCTTCGCATGCATATAAAGCGGCATCGGCTGCTTTTTTTACAGCAAGTAACATCTCTTCATGTGTTTCTTTGGGAAAAGTACTTAGTACATGGTGGATAACTGTATCATTTTTTGAGGGCCGACCAATGCCAATTTTAATTCTAGGAAAGACATTAGTTCCTAAATGGGCAATCAGACTTTTTATCCCATTGTGGCCGCCAGCACTACCTTTTTGCCGTAAACGAATTTTACCGACCTCTAAGTCTAAGTCATCATAAATAACAATCAAGTCTTCCTCATCTACCCCAAAGTAGGTCAACAACGGACCAACAGAGCGACCTGATTCATTCATAAATGTTAATGGTTTCACTAACAATACTTTCTCAGTCCCTATAAAAAACTCTGCAATATCTGCTTCAAAATTACTATTATTAAACGAAACATTTTGCCGATACGCAATTTCATCTAGCGTAATAAAGCCAATGTTGTGTTTTGTTTCTTTGTATTTACTACCGGGATTTCCCAGTCCTACGATTACTTTCATCTTTCATTCTCCTTGGATTATAAGCTTGCCAACACAAAATGGCTGGGAAGCGTATGCGCTACCCAGTTTTATTCATTATACCATAGAAATAAAAAAAACTCGCAGTCTTTGAAGATTAAGAAAGATGTAAAAAAAATTTTTTAGAACTTTAAATATGCGTAAGATAGTGAAATTACGCACATGTAAGAGCTACCATTTTGAAACAGGTCTGAAAACTGTATCATTTTTACAATCAAAGTTCGTGACATTTTTTACAAACCATGTTACTATCACTTTAGCAACAGGAAATAAAAACTCGTTGCTCACGAAAAAGAATGTAGAGGAAGGAATGGTACACATGACTGCAGCCGCAGGGAATAAAGATCACCAAAAAGTAATTTTAGTCGGGGACGGTGCCGTAGGTTCTAGCTATGCCTTTGCTTTAGTAACTCAGAATATTGCTCAAGAAGTTGGGATTATTGATATTAATGTACCAAAAACTGAAGGAGACGCGTTGGACTTATCTCACGCATTAGCATTTACTTCTCCTAAAAAAATCTATGCAGCTACTTATGACGATTGCCATGATGCAGACTTAGTTGTCTTAACAGCTGGTGCGCCTCAAAAACCAGGCGAAACTCGTTTAGACTTAGTTCATAAAAACTTGAAAATTAATAAAGAAATCGTTACAACAATTGTTGATTCTGGTTTCAACGGTATCTTCTTAGTTGCCGCAAACCCAGTCGATATTTTGACTTATTCAACTTGGAAATTCTCTGGCTTCCCGAAAGAACGAGTAATCGGTTCAGGAACTTCACTAGATTCTGCTCGTTTCCGTCAAGCAATTGCCGAATTAGTTGACGTTGATGCACGAAATGTCCATGCCTACATCTTAGGGGAACACGGAGATACAGAATTCCCAGTTTGGTCACATGCGAATGTCGCTGGCTTACAAATTTACGAATGGGTGAAAAATAATCCTGACGTTGATGAAGAAGCAATGGTTAATTTATTCTTCAACGTACGCGACGCTGCTTACACAATCATCGAGAAAAAAGGTGCTACTTTCTATGGAATCGCGGTTGCACTAGCGCGTATCACTAAAGCTATCCTAAACGATGAAAACTCTGTGTTACCATTATCTGTTTATTTAGAAGGTGAATATGGTCAAAACGATATTTATATCGGTGCACCAGCGATCATCAACCGCCAAGGCGTTAAACAAGTCATTGAAATTCCATTAACAGATGCTGAGCAAGAAAAAATGGAAGCTTCTGCTTCTGCATTAAAAGAAGTTATTGAAACAGCTTTTGCTAAATTTGAAGCAGAAGAAGCAAAATAACTCCTTCTATAATAGTCGAAAATTAAAAACAACCAAGAGTGACCACTATTGTTACTCCGCTTTAAAGCCTGGTACAAAAATCCAAAGTGATTTTTGCACCAGGCTTTACTTTTAATCTGTTTTACTTTACTCATCACTCAACTTTTTCAAAAAATTATTGTTTTGTTTAGCTCGAAAATAACAATAGCCACAAATAAGTTTGTTATCTAAAATTCACTACACTACTTAATACAGTCCATCTGCTTCTTCTTTTGTCACAATGTAAATATTTTTCATTTGCGTATAAGCATCTAGCATTGATTTATGCGTTTCTCGACCAATTCCTGATTTTTTATAACCGCCAAATGGCGCGCCCGCAGGCAATTGATTGTATGTGTTGACCCACATCCGACCTGTCCGTACACCACGAGCAACCCGTAATGCCACATTGATATCTTGAGAAAAGACGGCACCACCTAGACCATATTCAGAATCATTAGCTAAACGAATGACTTCTTCTTCCGTTTCAAATTTAATCACTGTTGCAACAGGACCAAAGATTTCTTCTTGGGCCACGCACATTGTATTCGTGCCATTCGCTAATAACGTAGGTGCTAAAAACGCCCCCTTGTCTAGCCCATTTTCTGTTAAACGTTGCCCACCAGTAATCAGTGTAGCTCCTTCCTTCACACCAATTTCGACATATTTTAAAATTTCTTCCAATTGATGCTCATTGATCTGAGCGCCCATTTCAACACCTTTTTCCCACGGGAAACCAACGTTCACTTGTTCAAATTTTTCCTTTAAAGCTTCTACAAATTGATCATAAATACCTGACTGAACGAACACACGAGACCCAGCACAACAAACTTGCCCTTGATTGAATAAAATCCCTAACTGCACACCTTCTAATGCTCGTTCCCAATTGGCATCTTCAAAAATAATGTTGGCTGATTTTCCGCCAAGTTCTAAAGTGGCTGGAATTAGGCGGTCGGCCGCCGCTTTAGCGACAGTGTACCCCACCTCTGTTGAACCTGTAAAAGCTAGCTTATCAAACCCTGGATGTGCCAACATATAATTTCCTGAATCAGAACCACGACCGGTGATTAAATTCACTACTCCTTTCGGCAAGACTTGATCAAAAATCTTAAACAATTCCAACAGACTTAATGATGTGCTCGAGGACGGATGAATCACAACCGTATTACCTGCTGCCAACGCTGGCGCTAATTTCCAAGCGCCCATTAATAAGGGGAAATTCCACGGAATAATTTGACCCACAACACCAATGGGTTCTTTCACAACAATGGATAACGTATCCTTATCAAATTCTTTGACAGACCCTTCTTCTCCACGAATCACACTAGCAAAATACCGAAAATGGTCTGCACTGGCAGGGACATCAATCGATCGCGTTTCCCGAAGCGGTTTTCCATTATCTAAAGTCTCTACCATAGCCAAATGTTCTTGATTTTCTTCAATCAAATCAGCAATTTTCAATAAAAGATTGCTTCTTGTTACAACGTCAACATCTTTCCATGTCTGAAACGCTTCTTGAGCTGCTTCTACAGCTCGATCCACATCTGCATTTGTGGCATCAACAAATTCTGCTAATTTTTCGCCATTACTAGGATTGTAACTAGCAATCATTTTGTTACCACTACCTGTTGTCCACTCTCCATTAATATACAATTGATAGCTACTGGCAACTACTTGATTTATTTCTTTTTTACTCATTTAACCACCTCTTTTTTTATTTTTGTATCCGCTTACAATTATAAGGCATCTTCTACCTAAAAGTAAATGATTCTACCTAAAAAAAATATAGCTATCGGCGACTGTTGCTAACTCATCCCGACCTGAAATCGCCTGGCAATAACTGAATGTATTAAACTTTATTGGAGAGAACTTTTGCCACAAAAAAAGCTAGCACTGAAGAATTAAAATTGCTTCTTCAGTGCTAGCTTTGATTTTTCCAACTCATTCGTTCTTATTGACAAAGAGCTGATTTTTTTATTTATCTTTTGGAACGATATAGTTCATTAAATGTGTTTCATCGGCTGAGATTGTACGTGTCGAAACAACGTTTAATCCCTTCACGTTCATTTCAGAAATTAAGATGCTACCATCTTTAAAGACTTTTTCCACAAATGCGACATGACCATAAGTATTGTCTGCGCCTAAAACACCAGCTGGGAAGGAAACCGCTGCGCCTGCTTTTGGTGTACGACTTACTTTGTACCCGCGTGCACGACCTGTTTCGCCCCAATCTTGACCATTCCCCATTGTTAAGTCCACACGTTTACCTAATTGCGTAATACGGTTGTAGACATATTGTGTACAGTTGCCCCAAGCATAACTATTAAAGGTGTCATAGTTTTTGCCATTGTAGGCTGGGAAATTTGATTCCATTGGTTCAACGGTTGCTTTTTCTTTATCATAATAAGTTAAATCGTATGTTTTAATTAACGCATTTAATTTCTTATGGTAATCTTTGTCCGTTGCGTATTTTCCTGTTAGGAAACGTGTCGCTTCTTTATATGATTTGGCTTCCGTTTTCCAGACACCATGATAGAAATCTTTATTGGAATCTAAACCATTTTTCAATAATTTCGCATAATCTTCCATTGATTCTTTATACGTTGGATATTGACGGAATTTTGCTTCTACTGTGTATAGGTTACCGAAACCATTGTCTTCATAGGTAATAAAAGAAACAGATTGACCTTTGTAATCGCCTTTAATACCAAACAAATTGTAGTTTGGTTTCTGGCTTAATTTACTATTGCCGCTGCCACTTTCTAAAATTGCTTGAGCAATCATCACACTAGCATATAAGTTTTTGTCCTTGGCCACTTTCCGAGCAGATTCACCGATTTCTTGAATAAACTCTTCTGTCTTCTTCGTTTTGCTGACCGTAAACGTCTCATCGTCTTCCACTAACCCAATCGTTTCATTTGTAACTGGTGGGACTATTTCGGGCTGCGGTGTTGACGCTGCTGGTTGTTCTACTGGCTTTTCAGCTGGCGCTGTTGGTGTCACTGGTTTCGCCGGCTGTTTTGATTCAGAAGTACTCGTGCCAGGTTTTGGCTGTTCTTTAGAAGAACTTGGTGTGGTCGTTGGCGTGGTACTTGATTCAGTTGTACTTGTTGACGTAGAATCTGTGGTTGACTCTGTTGTACTCGTCGAGGTGGAGTCAGTAGTCGATTCTGTCGTACTTGTGGATGTAGAATCCGTTGTGGACTCTGTCGTTTCGGTTCCTGACGTTTCCGTGGACTCCGTGGTTGCAGATTCACTTGATTCGGTTGAACTTTCTGTTTCAGTTGTTGTTTCTTCTGTCGCTTCTGTTGTTTCACTAGTCGCTGTCGTTTCAGTGGCTTCAGCAGTTGTTGCTTCTGCGGTTGTTTCTGCAACAGAACTATTTTCAGCTACCAAGTTATTACCTTCTGCAAATGCACCTACTGGCATTGATGAACCTAAAAGTAATAAGGTAGAGAACAGGGCAAATTGTTTTTTCATACTCATTCTCCTTTTTTATTTTTCTCCATTTATTTTTACGTACCAACATAATAATTGACATAGTTATTGTTTAAATGGCTCCTTTTTTAATAGTATACTGTTTCATAAAAAATTTCTAGCAAAAAGTTAAAAAAATAGAAGAAAATTCACAAATTCTTCTATCTTTTTTTGGTAATTTTCTAAGAAAAAAAAGAAAGGGCTTGAATAAACATCAATGTCCTCTCTTTTTCTCGTTATCCTTCAAACAAAATACTTTTTTTTCGAAGCGCCTCTTTGATTTCTTGGAAAGTTTCTTCGTCTGCACAGCGAATAGTATGCAGATGGACGCCTCCTGTTAAAACTGATAGTAATGTAGCATGCTCTTTTTGATACTTGTCCATAAATTTATCAATATCTTTCTCTGATTGAATGCGCAAGCTGCCGATTAATTCCCCATAAAGCGGATGTGCAATACTCACATCTACCACTTCTCCACCTTTGACAACAATGACTGACAATTCTTCTCTCGTTTGTTCAGGTGTATGTTGACAAGCAATTTTCCGTTCAATTCCTTCTAAAGGTTGTTCCAACATATACCCTCGAGCTGTTGCGACAATTTCGACCCCTGTCGCCCGTAATAGAGCGACATCTCCTACAATAATTTGTCTGCTGACATCAAAAGCTTTTGCAAAACGAGTGGCACTAATTGGCTTTTCGGTCTCTCTTAATCTTTTAACAATCTCTCTTCTTCTGATTTCTCCATCCACGACCTTCGCCTCACTCTCCTAAATGTTTTTCTTGGAAACGTTTAGAGGCGTCCATAATTCCCTGGAAAGTCTCAGATAATGTTTCTTCATACTCGGCATTTTCAACATGATTCAGAATAGTTTCTAATACTTGTTGTTCTCTTTCAGAATCAAAAACCGCATGACCTGCTTTCTTTTTCACTGCAGCAATCTCTGCGACGACGTCCATCCGCTGTTCTAATAAACGGACTAGTTCCTTATCGATTTGGTTAATCTTTGCTCGTTGTTGTTCTAAAGAAGTTGTTGGGGCGTCATCTTCAGTCAATTCTTTAATTATCCGTGCTGGATTACCTGCGATCACACAGTTTTCTGGGAACGATTTGGTCACAACAGCACCTGCTGCCACCACTACATTATCGCCTAATGTTACGCCAGGAAGGACAATCGCTCCACCGCCAATCCAAACATTGTTGCCAATGATAATTCGTTTCCCTGATTCCATTCCGCTATTACGCTTGGCTGCTTGTAATGGATGCTCGGCTGTATAAAGTTGCACATTGGGGCCAAACATACAGTTATCGCCAATTTCGATTGGACAAACATCTAAAAAAACGTTATTAAAATTGGCATAGAAATTTTTTCCCACAGAAATGTTGTAGCCGTAATCAAATTGAATCATCGGTTCGATGTACGTCCCGACACCCACTTTTCCAAATGTTTCTTCTATTAATTGACGACGAATATAAGTGTCTGGTTGTTGGTTAATTAACGCCATTTGTTCACGGGCTTTTTTGCGATCAGCCACTAATTCAGGATCTGAGGCAAAATATAGTGCACCTGCGATCATTTTTTCTTTTTCTGATTTAAATTCTTCCATTCCGTTACTCCTTTATCGTTAATTCTGCAAATATCGTTTCGGCTTTCGCTTCTAAAAAATAATAAGGTTGTTGTAAAAATAGCGGCGTTTGATTAATGGCTAAAATAGTTGCCGTTGGTTGTTTATAATGAATCAAATCGCAAAATGGATGCACTTGAAAACTCGTGCCGACAATCACGATTAAGTCGGCAGAAGCAACGGCCTGAATGGCTTTTTCGATTGCCTCTTCGGATAAGCCTTCTTCATACAAAGTAATAGCTGGACGGATTTGTCCATGACAGTCTGCGTGCCGATCACTAAGCAAATAGTCTTGCCAAGGAACCGTTGCACCACAAGTTTGGCAATAACATTCATATAAATTACCGTGAAAGTCCACCACTTCTTGGCTACCTGCTTTTCGATGAAGCCCATCAATATTTTGTGAAACAATTTTCCCCCGTTTCATTTGCTCTAATTGGGCCATTTTCTGGTGAATGATATTAGGTTGTGCGTCTGGATGATAGAGCGTTTTAACGAATTGATAAAACTTTTCTGGCTCTGTTTTTAAGCAAGTCCGGCTCAATAAGTATTCCGGTTGCTGGATTCCTTGATAGACACCTTTTAAGGAACGATAATCTGGCACACCTGAGGCTGTCGAGATACCCGCACCTGTTAAAAATGTGATTTTTTGTTGGGTTGCCAACCAATGAATTGCCTCGGCTTGCGTGATATCTTGCATATCGATTCAGCTCCTAATCTTCTATATTATAACGTATTTTAACATTAGCACCAAAAGTTTTTCCACTTTTTGAAAACTTCTTACCTATATATTGATTTATCTTGAAAGAGTTTGTGACAAATTTCTCAACTCGTGGTAAAATATGCATGAGTAAAAGTGAGGTGAAACAACAATGGTCGCATTTATTATTTATTGGGCTGCAATTATTGCCTGCATCGCTTGGGGCGTTTTAAGCATTTGGTTCTCTGTTTTTTATCTTTCTCGTAAAGAAAACGGAAATCTTTGGGCTTTTGCGTTCTTCAACGTTATCGCTATTATCGCCTTAGCAATTGTTTTATTAGTTTACAAAACTTGGGATTTCGGTATCTTAACTTACTCAAGTCTAATTTATACAATTTTAGCTTCTTTAGGTGTATTGACTGTTCTTCAAGCTATTTTAGGTCGTGAACCAAAAGCTGTCAAAGCTTAAGTAAAAAGCAACTGTTCCTTTAGGAATGGTTGCTTTTTTCGTATTAGTTTCTATTTCGTAGGGAAAATGTTACGCTAATTTCATGGTGTTTGTGTTCTCTTGATAAATTCCTTTGCTGGAACATATTGACTTTCTTCTGGATTTATCCTAAAATTAATAACTGAATTTAATAACTGAATAGTGCCTCAAAAAAGAGGTAGAGGTCGCGGTTTTTATTACGCTTGTGGAGTGAGAGGACACTGGGAAGCAAGTTTAGGATCAATCGCCGAAATGCATAACGGAGCCTCTTCTGTTGTGTGTTGGGACGTAAGTTAAGAGCTTGCGGACTGTCTTAGTAGTGATGCTAAGTTGTGCTATGTTTCGTTGAGGAATTTTTTTCGACATTACCTAGCAACCTTACATCTGTTTGGTTGTTTTTTTGTATTCAAAAATAGGTTGTGACAGAAGTATTCTCCTTTAAAAAGACAGAATCGCTTTTGCTCAGCTGATTATCAAAGCTTGTTGATTGAAAAAAGACAAAACGATCAATCAGACAAGAAATTTAAAGGAGAGAAAAAGATGAACAAAAAAGTTTTTTCATTCAGTCTACTACTTGTCACGCTATTTTCGTTACTTGGCATGACAACCAACGCTTCGGCGGAGGAAAATGGTGAATTTCGTGTCGGCATGGAAGCTGGCTACGCCCCTTTTAACTGGTCACAGAAAAATGATGCACATGGCGCAGTGCCTATTCAAGGCAACTCTTATGCAGGCGGCTATGATGTTCAAATTTCTAAAAAAATTGCCGATGGTTTAGGTCGTAAATTAGTAATCGTCCAAACCAAATGGGACGGCTTGGCGCCCGCCTTACAATCTGGAAAAATTGATGCCATTATCGCCGGAATGAGCCCAACCGCTGAACGAAAAAAAGAAATTGCTTTTACAAACCCTTATTATGAATCACAATTTGTCGTAATTGTTAAAAAAGATGGCAAATACGCTAATGCAAAAAGCTTGAAAGATTTAGCTGATGCTAAAATTACGGCTCAACTAAATACATTCCACTACGGATTAATTGATCAAATTCCAAATGTCAATAAACAGCAAGCAATGGATAACTTTTCAGCTATGCGAACAGCACTTGCTTCTGGCATGATTGACGGGTATGTTAGTGAACGCCCTGAAGGCATAACAGCAACTAGTGTCAATAAAGAATTAAAAATGTTAGAATTTCCAAAAGAAAATGGCTTTGATGCTAGCGCTGAAGACTCGCAAGTAGCAGTCGGCATGCGTAAAGGCGATCCAGACATTGAAAAAGTAAACAAAATTTTAGCAGGTATTTCTCAAGATGAACGGACAAAAATTATGGACCAAGCAATCAAGGATCAACCTGCAGCAATAGATAGTGATGAACAAAAAACAGGACTTATTAACGATTTCAAAAATATTTGGAATCAATATGGCGACATGTTTTTACGTGGTGCTGGTTTAACGCTATTTATCGCGTTAGTCGGGACGGTCGTCGGAACAACCCTTGGTTTACTAATTGGTGTCTTCCGTACAATTCCAGATTCTGAAAACCCAGTCGCTCGTTTCTTCCAAAAATTAGGAAATTTAATTCTTTCTATTTATATTGAAGTTTTCCGTGGTACACCAATGATGGTTCAAGCAATGGTTATTTTCTATGGTTTAGCTCTAGCTTTTGGCATCTCTTTAGACCGAACAGTGGCCGCATTATTTATCGTTTCTGTGAATACTGGTGCCTATATGTCTGAAATTGTTCGCGGAGGTATTTTCGCAGTGGATAAAGGACAATTCGAGGCAGCACAAGCGATTGGGATGACCCATGGACAAACAATGCGTAAAGTCGTTATTCCCCAAGTATTACGTAATATTTTACCTGCAACAGGGAATGAATTTGTCATTAATATCAAAGATACAGCCGTGTTAAGTGTTATCGGTGTCGCAGATTTATTCTTCCAAGGGAATGCTGCTTCTGGCGCAAACTTCCAGTTCTTCCAAACCTTTACAATTGTCGGCATCATGTACTTGGTAATGACTTTTGTGATTACACGAATCTTACGTGTTGTGGAACGTAAAATGGATGGCCCTTCTGCTTACGTTAAAGTAGAAGAATTAACTGAAGAAGGAAAAGAAAGCTAGGAGGCAAACAGATGAGTGCAATTATTGAAATTGAACATTTACGAAAAAGCTTTGGCGAAAACGAAGTATTAAAAGATATCAATATGAACGTCAACAAAGGAGAAGTTGTCACCATTATCGGTTCTTCTGGTTCTGGTAAATCAACGTTACTACGTTGTATCAATTTGTTAGAAAAACCAACAGATGGCAAAATCATCTATAATGGTAAAAATGTTTTAGAACGTGGTTATAGTTTGCCCAAATATCGGACCCATTTAGGCATGGTTTTCCAATCATTCAATTTATTTAATAACATGAATGTCTTAGAAAACTGTACTTCTGGTCAGATGACTGTCCTAAAAAGAAACAAAGAAGAAGCCAAAAAAATTGCCTTAGAAAATTTAGAAAAAGTTGGCATGGCTCGTTTTATTGATGCCAAACCTGCTCAATTGTCTGGTGGACAAAAGCAACGGGTAGCCATTGCTCGAGCATTATCAATGGATCCAGATGTTTTACTTTTCGATGAACCAACTTCTGCATTGGATCCTGAAATGGTTGGCGAAGTGCTAAAAACAATGAAAAATCTTGCCCATACAGGGCTAACAATGGTGATTGTAACACATGAAATGGAATTTGCGCGGGACGTATCCGATCGTGTTATTTTCATGGATAAAGGTGTCATTGCCGAAGAAGGGACCGCTGAAGATATCTTTGTCCATCCAAAAGAAGCTCGGACAAAAGAGTTCTTACATCGGATTTTAACGAAAAACTAGTAAAAAAGAGGCAGTCATTCTGGTTAGAGTGACTGCCTCTTTTTTACTAGTTTTTGTATTGACGAATCATTGGCGGTTCATAGGAATCAATAAATGCACCAATTTCTTCTAAGGAATCTGAAATGAAAATTTTAGCTCGATCCGCTTCTGTTAAGAAACTAGTTTCTACCATTTTATCAAAAAAAGCAGCTAATAAATCATAGTAACCATTCACGTTGTATAAAATACAAGGATTCATATGTTCACCGACTCGGCCCCAAGAGATCACCTCGCTAATTTCTTCTAGCGTGCCGGGACCACCGGGTAAAGCTAAATACACATCTGCCAATTCAATCATCTTTTTCTTACGCGCATGCATATCACTGACTGTATGCATCTTTGTAATGCCATTATGTGCAATCTCTCGTTCCATTAAAAAAGTGGGCATGACACCAATTACCTCTCCACCTTCTGCCAAAAGCGTATCAGCCACTGTACCCATTAGACCAACATTGCCACCGCCATAAACTAGATCATAGTGATTTTCTTTCATCCAAGCGGCTAACGCTACTGCAGCTTGCTGATAGATTGGCTCATTCCCCAGACTGGCGCCACAATATACTGCCATTTTTTTCACAAACATACCCTCCATTTAGATAGATTCTTTTTTACCATCTATCCTCTGGTAGCTATGGTAGCATATTTTGATTTTATCGAAAAGGTGCAGCCATTTTTCTTTTCGTTTTAAAAGTATTTGAATTTTCAGACAATAA
The DNA here is from genome assembly GCF_051712245.1 of Enterococcus sp. DIV1368f. NCBI lineage: Bacteria > Bacillati > Bacillota > Bacilli > Lactobacillales > Enterococcaceae > Enterococcus > Enterococcus sp. DIV1368f. The sequence continues at coordinate 223,189 of NZ_JBIOON010000001.1, read as the reverse complement.
ATGCTATAGTCTTTTTATATTTTAAAATTTCAGAAAAAGGAGCCCTATTATCTTGTCTACCTCACTCACTATTCGCTTAGTTGCCGAAGCAGATTGGCCCGCATTACATACCTTGGACCAAATCATTTGGACAAAAAAGAATACCCCTGCCGAGATACAACCACTCTCGCTTGCGGCATATCAGGAAAAAATGAAGGATGAAACGATTTTCGTTGCCATCAGCGGACAACAACTTGCTGGATTTATTGAAGTCCATCCGCCCACTTCGTTAGCAGCTCATCAAAAGCAATGGCTACTAAGTATTGGCGTTTCGCCAGATTTCCAAGGTCAAGGGATTGGTGGTTCTTTGTTGTCGTATATCAAAGATATGGCTGAGATAAGCGGGATTCATAAGCTGAGTTTGCGAGTAATGGCTACCAATCAAGAAGCCATTCGATTCTATGAAAAACATGGTTTTGTGCAGGAAGCACATTTTAAAGAAGAATTTTATATAAATGGACACTATTGTGATGATTATCAGTATGCTTATTTCATAGAAAAATAAGAAAACTAATGTTTTCTATAAAAACTGGTTGCTCTCTGTTTCTTCTTCTGTTATTTTAAATAATAAGACAATATTAAGGAGTGTGAATCTATGCAAAAAAAGTTAGTTTGGCGTGATTATCTATACGTTGGTTCAATGTTATTCGGTTTGTTTTTCGGTGCTGGAAATTTAATTTTCCCTGTACATATGGGACAAGAAGCGGGGGCTTCCGTCTTTTTAGCAAACTTGGGCTTCTTAGCCACTGGAATTGGCTTACCTTTTCTTGGTGTCATTGCTATGGGTGTTTCTAAAAGTTCAGGTGTTTTTGACTTAGCTTCTCGGATTAATCGTCGTTATGCTCTTATTTTTACCTTACTATTATATTTAACGATTGGTCCTTTCTTTGCTTTACCAAGGTTAGCAACTACTTCTTTTGAGATTGGTCTTGCACCATTTGTTCCTAAAGACTTGCAATGGCTGGTTCTTGCTGGTTTTTCCGCATTATTTTTCTTAGCTGTTTGGCTCTTCTCTAGAAAGCCAAGTAAAATCTTAGATTATGTGGGTAAATTTTTAAATCCGTTATTTTTAGCATTGCTAGGAATTTTGATTGTTTTAGCCTTTGTAAAACCATTAGGTCATGTGGCCAGTGCCGCTGTTGGTGAAAATTATATTTCAAGTCCTTTCTTTAAAGGATTTACAGAAGGTTATAATACGTTGGATGCTTTAGCTTCATTAGCTTTTGGGATTGTTGTCGTTTCCACTTTACGAAATATGGGCGTCGAAAAACCAGGAGATATCGCTAAAGGAATGATTAAATCAGGTGCTTTCAGTGTTGTATTGATGGGGATTATCTATACCTTACTTGCTTATATGGGAACAATGAGTATCGGGGCTTTTCCAATCAGTGAAAACGGCGGGATTGCCTTAGCCCAAATTGCTAATTACTATTTAGGCCTACCAGGGAGTATTTTACTGGCTTTTATCGTAGTTCTTGCTTGTTTAAAAACCGGTATCGGCTTAAGCACAGCCTTTTCTGAGACTTTTGAAGAAATGTTTCCGAAAGTTTCCTATCAAAAATTCTTGGCAATTGTTGTTATTTTACCAGCTATTTTTGCAAATGTCGGCTTAACCAACATCATTCAATTTGCCGTTCCAGTCTTGATGTTCCTTTATCCATTGGCGATTACTTTAATGCTTTTGGTAATCATCAGTCCTATTTTCAAACATCGACGGGAAGTCTATCAAGCAACGACCTATATCACATTGATTGCTGCTGTTTTAGATGCATTAAATAGCGCGCCTGCCTTTATCAAAGATACGGCGTTTGTAACAACGCTTTTAGAAAAAGCCGGCCAATACTTACCATTGTTCACTATTGGCATGGGCTGGGTCGTTCCAGCAACGGTTGCTTTTCTAATTAGTTGGGTTTGGGTCATGATTTCTAAAAAAGATCCTATTCTTGATTAATTATTACTAAAACGGCACTAGAAAAATGCGGAAGCGCATCTTTTCTAGTGTCGTTTTTATGTATATTCGTTGTACCAAACTCTTGACTATGGTAAATTGAAGTTACCAACAAGTACTGGAGGAAATTGCCCATGTTAGTTACAACAACCGAGAGAATTAGCGGTCAAGAATATGAAATTATTGGAGAAGTTTTCGGGTTAACCACACGTTCTAAAAATATGTTTAAAGATTTAGGTGCTGGACTAAAAAGCGTAGTTGGCGGTGAAATTAAAGGTTACACTGATATGCAACGAGAAGCACGCGACCAAGCAATCGAACGTTTAAAAGCAGAAGCCTCTAAATTAGGTGCAGATGCCGTTGTGATGATGCGTTTTGATTCTGGCACAATTGGCACAGACATGCAATCTGTCGTGGCTTACGGAACAGCTGTTAAATACATCTAAATCTTGCAACCAAAAAGACGAAGACCTTTTCTTGTAAGGTCTACGTCTTTTTATTTTTCATATTTCACTTCTGCTAAATACAATCCTTCTGGATGAGCAGTTGGACCCGCTAAATTTCGATCTTTAGCTGCGATAATTGCTGGAATCGCGGTTGGTTCCAGCCGCCCATTGCCGATTTTCAATAGCGTACCAACTAAAATCCGAATCATTTTGTACAAGAAACCATCGCCCCGAAAAGTGAATGTTAATTCATCCCCCGTTTCATTGACATGAACACTGGCTTCATGAATGGTTCGGACTTTATCTTCTACTGAACTTCCTGAGGCACAGAAAGAGGTAAAATCATGGGTGCCTAATAAATCAGGCAAAGCTTGTTGGATTTTTTCGAGATCAATGGGATACGGAAAATAACTAGCATAAAAACGTCGAAATGGACTTCGTGGTTTGCCAATATCCACTTTAAATTGATAGGTTTTTTCGATCACGTGATAACGTGCATGAAAGTCTTCTGAAACACGTTCCACGCTGCGCACAGCAATGTCTTCTGGTGTTTGTGTGTCTAACGCAAAGCGCATTTTTTCCAACGGACGTTCCTGCGGATAATCAAAGTGAATCACTTGGCCCATTGCATGAACACCTGCATCTGTTCGTCCTGAACCAAAAACCGTCACGGAGCGTCCGTTATTCATGCGTGCTAACGTTTTTTCTATTTCTTCTTGAACGGTACGCTCATTAGGCTGCTTTTGAAAGCCATGAAAATGAGTGCCATCATAGGCAATGATTGCTTTATAGCGGGGCATAATTTTTCTTCACCTTTTCTAAGTTCTTAATACAAATAAGCCAATGGTTAACAAGACAAAGCCAAACATTACTATTGTATCTCGTAGGTGCCAATGAAGAATGCGGTATTTTGTCCGTCCTTCGCCACCTTGATAACCTCTTGCTTCCATGGCAGTCGCCAAATCTTCCGCACGATTAAAACTACTTACGAAAAGCGGAATTAACAGTGGAACAATAGCTTTCATTTTTTGAAGTAAGTTTCCTTCACCAAAATCAACACCACGGGCACGTTGAGCATTCATAATCTTTTCCGTTTCATCCATTAATGTTGGGACAAAACGTAAGGCAATTGATAACATCAATGAAACTTCATGAACTGGAAATTTCACTACACGAAGTGGGCGTAGCAAATATTCAATCGCATCTGATAACTCTAATGGTGCCGTCGTTAAAGTTAATAACGTTGACATGAAAATAATTAAAACAAAACGACAGAAAATAAATAGCCCATTCGTCACACCAAACTGGGTAATGGAAATAATTCCCCACTGAAAGTACACTTCTCCCCCTTGTGTAAACAAGGTTTGAAGAGCCACAGTAAACAGAATTAGCCATAATAATGGCCGAACACCGCGGATAAAGAAGCGGGCGCTGATTTTTGATAATGAAATAGCAAAAGCAGTAAAGGCTGCTATTAAAACATAACTCTGCCAATTATTTGCTAAAAAGATAATTCCAATAAAATAAAAACTAGCTAATAATTTTGCGCGCGGATCTAAACGATGGATAAAAGAATCACCTGGAATATAGCGCCCAAAAATCAATTTATTCATCATTTTGCCTCACCTGCTTCCTGCATTTTTTTCAGAAGCTGATCGGCTAATTGATCGGCCGTTAATGGTAATTGCTCAAAAGAAAAGCCTTTTGCCACTAATTTTTCAGCAAATTCGGCTGCAGTTGGCACGCCTAATTGTTTTTCTTTCAGCCATTGTGTCTCTTGAAACACTTCTTGTGGTGCTCCCGCTCGGACGATTTGTCCTTTTTCTAAAACAATCACATGATCTGCGTAATTAGCCACATCATCCATCAAATGTGTCACTAAAACGATGGTCATATTATGTTCCTTATGCAGACGACTAAACATCTCCATCATTTCTTTACGACCCTTAGGATCCAAACCAGCAGTCGGTTCGTCTAATACTAAGACTTCTGGTTCCATCGCTAGCACACCAGCAATTGCGACACGGCGCATTTGACCACCTGATAATTCAAACGGAGAATGTTGTAAGTATTTTTCATCTAAGCCGACTAAATCAAGCATTTTCTTAGCTAATTTTTTCGCTTCTTCGTCTGAAACACCAAAGTTTTTCGGTCCGAAAGCGATGTCTCGCTCCACTGTTTCTTCAAACAATTGTGCTTCTGGAAATTGAAAAACGATCCCAACTTTTTTACGAATTGGTTTTAAATTCTTATTATCAGTTTCTGGCGTAATTACACGCTCTCCAATTGTCACTTGGCCTTTAGTTGGTTTCACCAAAGCATTTAAATGTTGCAATAGCGTTGATTTGCCACTGCCAGTATGTCCGACAATCGCTGTATAAGAGCCGTCTTGAATCGTTAAATTAATATCGAATAATGCCCGTTGCTCAAAAGGAGTATTGGGTTGGTAAGTAAAATCTACTTGTTTAAAACGGATGTCCATAACCAATCCACCATCCCTTCTTCTGTTAAATAATTCGTTGGCACAACAACGCCACGCTCTTTCAAAGCTACTTTTAATTTTTCAGGAAACGGTAAATCCAAGCCCATTTCAACAAGCGCTTCTCCTGCAGAAAAAATCTTTTCTGGTGTTCCTTCGTTTGTCAATTGTCCTTGGCGCATCACTAAAATACGATTCGCATTAGCCGCTTCATCAATATCGTGGGTAATAGAAATAACTGTTAAATTGCTTTCTTCTTTAATCTTTTGAATGGTAGCAATTACTTCTGCACGACCTTCTGGATCTAACATACTTGTCGCTTCGTCTAAAATAATAATATCTGGTCGCAAAGCAACCACACCAGCGATAGCTACTCGTTGTTTTTGGCCGCCAGATAGCCGAGCAGGTTCTCGCTTGGCAAAATCTAACATACGAACCCGTTCTAATGCATCGTGAACACGTTCGACCATTTCATCACGCGGAATACCTTGATTTTCTAAACCAAAAGCCACATCGTCTTCGACTGTTGAACCGACAAATTGGTTATCTGGATTCTGAAAGACCATTCCTACCATACGCCGGATATCCCAGACGTTTGCTTCATTTAATTCTTTGCCGCCAACTTTAATAGTCCCAGCAGCTGGCAGTAACAGACCATTGATCGTTTTGGCTAACGTTGATTTACCAGAACCATTATGGCCAATAATAGCGACCCATTCGCCTTGTTGAATGGAAAAAGACACATCTTTTAAAGCGGGAGAAGCATCTTCTGGTTGATAATTAAATTGGATATTATTTAGTTCAATGATTGGTTGCATCGCGTACTCCCTCAATCTATTTATTCTTTCTAACACTACCAAAAAAGTAGCGTTTTTTCAATCATCTGTTCTGATTCTTCACACTATTTTTTATTATACCAAAAGAACGGTCATTATGGGAGCTCTTATCTGTCTTGACAGGTCTATTTTTCATAAAAATAACTTCTTGTTCTCATAAAACAAGAAGTTACTGATTTTCTTTTAAAAATGTGTCTTCAAATATTCAAATGCATATTGGGCATATAACTCAGCACCCATTGCCATCGCATCTTCATCAATATTAAAACGACCATGGTGATGTGCCCATTCTGTATCTTTCTCTGGATTACCGCTTCCCACTAAGGCAAAACAACCAGAAGCATGTTCAGTATAATAACTGAAGTCTTCACCACCGGTTGTCGGCTCTTCTTGTCTTAAGGCCGCTTCACCAAAATTTTCCTTAATTAGTGTTTGGGCAAACAAGGCATCCTGCTCATCATTAATCACTGGCAACGTTCCATATTGATAATCTAACGAAGCCGTCCCACCGTAAATAGCGGCTGTTTGTTCCGCATAGCGTTGCAGCGCCTGTTCTACTCGATTACGCGTTGCTACACTAAAGCAACGAACCGTTCCTTCTAAACGTGCATTCTCAGCAATCACATTAAAACGGGTCCCCACATCCATCCGTCCAATCGTGACAACTACTGGATCTAAAGGATCTGTCTCCCGAGAAACAATCGTTTGCAGATTCATCACGAAAGAAGAAGCTATAACTGCCGCATCAATACAAGCGTTTGGCATGGCACCATGGCCACCACGGCCTGTAAAATCAACAGAAAAAATATCTGCGGAGGCGAAACTTGAGCCCACTCGACACGAAGCGGTTCCTACAGGCATTTGTGACCAGATATGTAAGCCAAATACATCATCGACACCGGTCATTGCGCCTTGCGCAACCATTGCTTTAGCACCTTGCGCATTTTCTTCAGATGGTTGAAAAATTAACCTTACCGTTCCCTGAAGTTCTTCTTGGATTTCTTTTAATACTTTAGCCGCTGTTACTAACATCGCGGTATGGGAATCATGCCCACATGCATGCATCTTGCCAGCTTCTAAAGATTTATAAGCTAAATCTTCATTTAATTCCTGTACAGGTAAGGCATCCATATCCGCCCGCAGCGCAACCACTCGGCCTGGTTTGCCGCCCACAATTTCAGCAATTAAACCCGTCGGTTCTGTTTTGCGATAAGTAATTCCTAATTGATCAAGAACTTCCGCGACTTTTTCTGTCGTTCGAAATTCTTCAAATTGTAATTCTGGATGTTGGTGTAAATCCCGTCGAAAAGCAATCATTTCTTGTGCATGCTGCTTGACTAGTGCTTTGATTTTTTTCATACTTACGCCCCGTTTCTACAAACTTAATAAAATACTTGAAAAAATACCCGCTAAAATAACCGAAACAATAGTGACTGTTACGAAACCTGCCACTAACATCGGTGGCATTAAATGGCTAGTTAAAGCCGCCTGTTCTTGTTCATCTTCTGTCAATGATTGAATCACTTCATTCGTAATAATATAATCGGCTGGAAAGCCATATAAAGCTGTCAACGAAACAGCGAATGCCATCTCTTTACTCACACCTAATACACGACCAACAATTGCTGAAAAGATGTACATCCCGATAACGCCAATCACAATAATCCCAATCATTGGTAAAAATAAATCCATTAACATTTCAGGTGTGGCTTGTTTTAAGCCATCAAAGACAAAAAGCATTAACCCTAAAATCGCAAAACCAAAGCTATTTGCTTTCTGCAATGGTTGCTTTTCTAAAAAGCCTAAAGACGTTGCAATCACGCCAAAACATAAACACAGCACAAAAGGACTAATCGTCACAAACGGTGCCGTCCACACAGAAACATAATAAGCGAGTGTGGCAACTAAGGCTAAACGTAAAATTCGTGAATAATCTGTATGATATCGTTTGGGTACTTTTTCAAATAGTTTAGGCACATCTGGTTCTGCTCCTGTTTCTTGCCCCTCTTGTTCATGAACTGGCTGCCATGTCCCTGCTCGATATTCTTGAAGCTTCCGCTTTCCTTCTTTTTTTAGAACAATTGAAGTTAAGGGATAACCAGCAAACCCTTGAATGACATAAATTAAAATTGCCAAAACTGAAAGTGAGGCTAAACCAGCTGATTGAGCCGCTTCTGACATTACTAATGAAGAAACTAAACCTCCTACTAACGGCGGGATTGCAACTAAAACTGTTTTTAAGTCAAAAACAAAAGTCCCTACAGCTAATAACAAGGCAATAATGCCCAGAATACCTGACAAAGCAATCACAATCGTTTTCCATTGATTAACCAATTCTTTAACAGAGAGCAGAGTGCCCATATTAGTAATCAACAGATACATTAATAAAGTGGCAACCACTGTAGGAATCCCTGCCACTTCCACAATATTTTGTGGAAAAATAGTCCAATAACCAAGAATAAATAAAACACCACAAACAAAAACAGATGGAATCCAAGCTTTTGTTTTGATAGAAACTACATCACCAATGTATAAAATAACCATCAGCAACGAAAAAGCAAACATTTGCGACATATAATTCCCCCTTCTACTAACTCAGATGCTTAATTATCTGAAAATTCCAATTAATAACCAGTATAACAAACCGGAAAAGCTTCTGCAATGCTTTTAAGAAACAAAAAAGCTTTGAGAAAACAGCGTTTTCCCAAAGCAAAAAAAAATCACCTTTATATGATGAGTGCTCCCCTGCTAAAGCCATCTTTAGCAGGGAAAGCAGAGCTAGACTCGGAGTCGCCTCCAACATCATAACACTCTAAAAGAAACATCTATAAAGTGATCGGTTTATTAATTATTTAACAAATTCGATAACTACCATTGGTGCTGCATCGCCGCGTCTTGGTTCTGTCTTCAAGATACGAGTGTAACCACCTTGGCGTTCCGCGAAACGAGGTCCTAAATCGTTAAATAGCTTTTGTAAAGCTGATTCAACAACGATAGACTCATCTTCTTCACGAACACTAGCAACTTCATTACGAACGAAAGTAGCTGCTTGACGACGTGCATGAAGATCTCCACGTTTACCTAAAGTAATCATTTTTTCTACAGTTGAACGTACTTCTTTCGCACGAGCTTCAGTAGTTACGATGCGTTCGTTGATGATTAAATCAGTTGTAATATCACGTAGCATAGCTTTACGTTGGCTTGATGTGCGTCCTAATTTACGGTAACTCACGTTGGGTTCCCTCCTTCGTTTCTGTTCTCACGAGCCACTGCTGTTAAGCAGGACTGGAAACTTCGTAAAAGTCTTAATCGTCCTTACGTAATCCTAATCCTAGATCATGCAATTTGAGTTTTACTTCTTCAAGAGATTTACGACCTAAATTACGTACTTTGATCATTTCTGGTTCAGATTTGTTTGTAAGTTCTTGTACAGTATTAATGCCTGCACGTTTTAAACAGTTATATGAACGAACTGATAAATCAAGTTCTTCAATCGTCATTTCTAGCATTTTCTCTTTTTGAGTTTCTTCTTTTTCCACCATGATTTCAGCGTTTTTCGCTTCGTCAGTAAGGTTTACAAAGATATCTAAATGCTCAGTCATGATTTTCGCAGCTAAACTTAGTGCTTCTTGAGGAATGATTGAACCATCTGTCCATATTTCCATTGTTAATTTGTCGAAATCATCACGACGACCAACACGTGTATTTTCTACTTGGTAGTTAACACGACGAACGGGTGTGTAGATGGAATCAACTGGAAGTACACCGATTGGCATATCTTCTTTTTTGTTTTCGTCTGCTTGAACATAGCCACGACCAGGTTTCACTGTTAAGCGAGCATGGAAAGTAGCTCCTTCAGCAACACTACAGATAACTAAATCTTTATTTAGGATCTCAACATCACTGTCCACGATAATATCGCCGGCAGTCACGGTAGCGGGTCCTGTAATATCGATCTCAAGGGTTTTCTCTTCTTCAGCATATAATTTCAATGCTAAGCCTTTAATATTCAAAATAATTTGTGTTACGTCTTCTCGTACACCTGGAATGGTTGAGAATTCGTGTAAAACACCATCGATTTGAATATTCGTAATTGCAGCTCCTGGTAAAGAAGACAATAAAATACGACGTAGAGAGTTACCTAAAGTAGTTCCGTAACCGCGTTCTAATGGTTCAACGACGAACTTACCATAATCTCTATTTTCATCAATTTTTTCGATTCTTGGTTTTTCAAATTCAATCATTCTTATCTATACCCCTTTCAAAACGAAAAGTGTCTTGTTCAATGACGTTCCTAATTCAAACTCAGAATGAGTGGCGCTCATTAAACACGACGGCGTTTTGGAGGGCGGCATCCATTATGAGGAACTGGAGTCACGTCACGAATTGCAGTCACTTCTAAACCTGTTGCTTGTAATGAACGAATTGCTGCTTCACGTCCAGAACCAGGTCCTTTAACTGTTACGTCTACAGTTTTAAGTCCATGTTCCATTGCCACTTTAGTTGCGGCTTCTGCAGCCATTTGAGCGGCAAAAGGAGTTGATTTTTTGCTTCCTTTAAAGCCTAATGATCCTGCTGATGACCATGCTAATGCATTACCATGTGTATCAGTAATCATTACGATTGTATTGTTGAATGTAGAATGGATATGTGCTACACCTGATTCTATATTCTTTTTGACACGGCGTTTACGACTAACTTTTTTTGCTGCCATGAAGTTCTAACCTCCTTCACTTAGGAATTATTTTTTCTTGCCTGCTACTGTTTTAGTAGGGCCTTTACGAGTACGTGCATTATTTTTCGTGTTTTGTCCACGAGTTGGTAATCCACGACGGTGACGGATTCCACGGTATGAACCGATTTCCATCAAGCGTTTGATGTTTAAGTTCACTTCACGACGAAGATCCCCTTCAACTTTTAACTTATCAATTTCCGCACGAATCGCATCTGTTTGTTCGTTTGTTAAATCACGTACACGAACATCTTCAGATACGCCAACGTTTGCTAAAACTTTTTTAGCTGTAGTGTTACCAATACCATAAATGTAAGTAAGAGAAACTACTACACGTTTGTCACGAGGGATGTCTACTCCTGCAATACGAGCCATTATTCGTTACACCTCCTAATTATCCTTGACGTTGTTTATGTTTTGGATTTGCTGGGCAAATAACCATAACACGTCCTTTACGGCGAATTACTTTACAATGTTCACACATTGGTTTTACTGATGGTCTTACTTTCATGATAATACCTCCTGTGGTTTTACGGAGTACAATTATTTAAAGCGATAAGTAATACGGCCACGCGTTAAATCATACGGTGATAATTCAACTGTTACTTTGTCACCAGGTAAGATACGGATGTAGTGCATACGGATTTTACCTGAAACAGTAGCAAGAACTTGGTGTCCATTTTCTAGTTCGACTTTAAACATTGCATTCGGCAAAGTTTCGACGACTGTACCTTCGACTTCAATCATATCTTCTTTTGCCACGCACAGTACCTCCTTGTACTTGTTTCGCGTTTTCACACGATAAAACGGCGGAAACTCCAGCTCCCACCTAGAAATTCTCAACTAACTTCGTTATTCATTTTGATGTCACAAAACTGTAGAAGTCGGACTGATATATTCTACCATATTTAGTTATGTTTTGGCAAGAGAAACTGAATACAACAACAGGGTTAAACTGCGGGCAATTGGAAATTAGTTTTCGTCAATGATTTTTTTCACATCAGAAAAAACAGTATCGATTTCGCGATTGCCATCGATTGTATGCATCAAGCCTTGTTCTTTATAGAAAGCTAAGATTGGTGCGCTACTTTCAATGTTGACTGCCAAACGATTTTTAACCGTTTCGGGCTTATCATCTTCTCTTTGGTAGAATTCATGTCCGCCACAGCGATCACAAGTGCCTTCAACTTTTGGCGGGTTGAATAATTTATGATACGTTGCGCCACATGTGCGACAGATGAATCGTCCAGCTAAACGCTCGATTAATACATCTTCTTCTACATGGATGTCAATGACAGCATCAATTTTTTTGTTTAATTCTTTAAGCATTGTATCTAATGCTTTTGCTTGATCCAGTGTACGTGGGAAACCATCTAATAGGAATCCTTTGTCTGTATCTGGTTCAGCAAGGCGTTCTTTAACAATTCCGTTTGTTACTTCGTCAGGAACCAGTTCACCTTTATCGATATAAGATTTCGCTTCTAGGCCCAAGGCAGTTTCATTTTTCATTGCTGCACGGAACATATCTCCAGTAGAAATATGTGGAATGCCATACGTATCAATGATTTTTTCTGCTTGGGTGCCTTTACCTGCTCCAGGTAATCCCATTAAAATGAGGTTCATATATTCTCCTCCTAATTTTAAAGACCGGCTTATGAAGCTAGCCATATGTGAGAATGGTGCTGAGGTAAAACCTCAACACTCGATTCTTACTTATTGATAAAGCCGACATATTGACGTTTCATCATTAATCCTTCTAATTGTTTCGTTGTTTCTAATGCAACCCCGATAACGATTAGTAAACTTGTTCCACCTAAACCGATTGATTGAGGTAAGTTCCAAACCATTTGCGCAATGATTGGAAGTAAAGCAACAAGTCCTAGGAAAATTGAGCCGACAACACTTAATCTCATTAACACGCCAGATACATATTCTTCTGTACCTTTACCTGGTCGCACGCTTGGAATGTAGCTTCCTTGTTTTTGTAAGTTTTCCGCTAATTTCTCAGGGTTTACTTGAACAAATGCATAGAAGAACGTAAACGCAACGATTAGGACAGTATAGATGATTGCCCCTGGAACTGTGTTATAACTGAAGATTTTTGTCATAATGTCATACCAATTTTCACCAGCGAATTTTGATGAGAAAGCTTGTAAAATGGCATTTGGTGTTGCAATTAACGAGCTGGCAAAGATAACTGGAATAACCCCAGCAGCGTTTACTTTTAACGGTAAATAACTACTTGTTGGTGCACCAGAAACACGTTTTGTATATTGGATTGGAATCTTACGTTCTGCTTGTTGGAAGAACGTTACGACTGTAACAATCACCAAAATAGCAATAACTAAGATTGCAATGAAAATAACAGATTGCCAAATGCGAGAAGACTCGATATTGACGAAGTAATCTTCATAGATTTCTTTGACTGCTCCTGGCAAACGAGAAATAATCCCGGCAAAGATAATCATTGAAACACCATTTCCGATTCCTTTTTCTGTAATTTGTTCACCCATCCAAGTCACAAACATCGTCCCAGCAGTTAAAATAACTGCAATCATCACAAAGGTACCTAAGGTTGGATTGTTGACAATCCCAGTTTGACTTAAGCTATTAAAACCAGCAGTGATCCCCATTGACTGAGCCACACCCAAGACAATCGTTAGATATCTTGTAGCTTGATTTAATTTCTTACGCCCAACTTCCCCTTGTTTTGACCATTCTACAAATCTAGGTACAATATCCATTTGCAATAGTTGAATAATAATAGAGGCTGTAATGTATGGCGAAACCCCCATCGAGAAGATAGAGAAGTTTTGCATGGCACTACCACTCACCATATTCAACATATTCAAAAAGGGTAAGCTACTTAAATCAGACAATCCCTTTGCATTCACCCCGGGCACAGTAATGTGCGCACCTAGGCGAAATACAAACAAGATTAAAACTGTAAATAAGATTTTTGATCTAATGTCTTTGACTTTAAAGGCGTTCTTTAATAGCTTGAACAATTAGATCACCTCGATTGAACCACCAGCAGCTTCGATAGCTTCTTGTGCTGATTTCGAGAATTTAGCTGCTTTCACAGTTAATTTTTTCGTTAACTCACCATCTGCAAGAACTTTGATTCCCGCTTTTTCGTTTTTAACGATTCCTGCTTCTTTTAGGACAACAGGAGTTACTTCTGTTCCATCTTCAAAACGGTTTAAAGTATCTAAGTTTACAACAGCGTAATCTTTACGATTAATGTTTGTAAACCCACGTTTTGGTAAACGACGGAATAATGGAGTTTGACCCCCTTCAAATCCTAAACGAACACCACCGCCTGAACGGGCTTTTTGCCCTTTTTGTCCACGGCCAGCTGTTTTACCATTACCAGATGAAGTACCACGTCCAACACGGTTACGTACTTGGCGTGAGCCCTCAGCAGGTTTTAATTCATGAAGTTTCATAGGTTTGGCACCTCCTTAAGCAATCTTCTATTACAAATCTATAAATCTTAAACTTCTTCTACGTCCACTAAATGTGAAATAGTGTTAACCATACCTTTGATTGCTTCATTGGCAGGTTTTGTAACAGTACTATTCACTTTACCTAAACCTAACGCTTTAACTGTAGCACGTTGGTTTTGAGGACGTCCGATAACACTGCGTTTTAAAGTAATTTTTAATTCAGCCATTATTTTTGTCCTCCTTAACCGATAATTTCTTCTACAGATTTACCGCGAAGTGCTGCCACTTCTTCGGCACGTTTTAATTGTTTTAGACCTTCAACAGTTGCGCGAACAACGTTAATAGGTGTGTTTGAACCTAGTGATTTAGATGTAATATCTGCTACACCAGCTAATTCCAATACGGCACGAACTGGTCCACCAGCAGCTACCCCAGAACCTTCTACTGCAGGTTTCATAAGGATACGGCCGCCACCGAATACGCCAATTACTTCGTGCGGGATAGTAGAACCAACCATAGGCACTTCAACTAAGTTTTTCTTCGCGTCTTCGATTGCTTTACGGATAGCTTCAGGTACTTCTTGTGCTTTACCAGTACCGAAACCAACGTGTCCGTTTTTGTCACCGACAACAACTAAAGCTGCGAAACGTAAACGACGTCCACCTTTAACAACTTTTGTTACACGGTTGATCGCTACAACGCGGTCTTCTAATTCCAAATGTTTTGGATCAATATAAACCATGAATGGTGTTCCTCCTTCTCCTAAAATTCTAGTCCATTTTCACGAGCAGCTTCAGCTAAAGCTTGCACGCGGCCATGGTAAAGGTATCCACCACGGTCGAAGACTACTTTTTTGATGCCTTTTTCAGCGGCACGTTCAGCAACTAGTTTACCAACAGCTGCAGCTGTTTCTGTTTTTGTTCCACCTGAAATTTCTTTATCCAAGGCAGAGGCACTTGCTAGCGTCACACCCGCTACGTCATCAATGACTTGCGCGTAGATGTTTTTGTTAGAACGGAAAATGTTCAAGCGTGGGCACTCAGCAGTACCAGAGATTTTGTTACGTACACGACGATGTCTCTTTTGACGTGTTTTGTTTTTATCTGGTTTTGTAATCACAATTTTCACCTCTTTGATTTAATGTTTACTACTAATATTTCAAGCAGTCAGCAGATTACGGAAAAGAGAAGCTGGCAGACAAGACAAAAGCATTTTATTGGAAAAATCCCATAAAATGACAGTTGCTTGTTGTTGACTTCTGTTTTCTACACAGCTGTTATTATTTACCAGTTTTACCTTCTTTACGGCGTACAAATTCACCAACATAGCGAATCCCTTTGCCTTTATAAGGTTCTGGAGGACGAACGCCACGGATGTTAGCAGCTAATTCACCAACAACTTCTTTGTTGATGCCTTTAACGATAACTTGTGTGTTCGCAGGTACTTCAAATGTTACGCCTTCTGGTGCTGTCATTTCGACAGGATGAGAATAACCAACGTTTAAAGTTAATTTGTTGCCTTGTACTTGGGCACGGTATCCGACCCCGATAAGTTCAAGTGCTTTTTGGAAACCTTCAGAAACACCAACAACCATGTTGTTGAAGTTTGCACGAGTTGTTCCGTGGATTGTTTTCATTTCTTTTGAATCGTTTGGACGAGTGAATGTCACTTCGTTTCCTTCGATGTTCATTTTGATATCAGAAGAAAATTCGCGTGTTAATTCACCTTTAGGTCCTTTAACTGTAATGTTGTTTCCGTCTTGCTTGATTTCAACACCAGCAGGAAGAACAACAACTTTATTACCAATACGGCTCACTTAGAGACACCTCCTTGTGTATTTTTTAGAATTACCATACGTAGGCGATTACTTCGCCGCCGATATTTTTCGCTCTAGCTTCTTTGTCAGTAATTACACCCTCTGATGTAGAGATGATTGCAATTCCTAGACCGTTTAATACTTTTGGTACTTCGTCAGCTTTTACGTATGCACGTAAACCTGGTTTAGAAATACGTTTTAAGTTTGTGATAACACGTTCTTCGTTTTTACCATATTTTAGGAAAACACGGATTACGCCTTGTTTGTCATCTTCGATGTATTCTACGTCGCGGATAAATCCTTCACGTTTCAGGATTTCTGCGATATCACGTTTGATTTTTGAAGCAGGTACTTCTAAAGTTTCATGTTTAACCATGTTCGCATTACGAATGCGAGTTAGAAAATCTGCAATTGGATCTGTCATGACCATTGAACTATTTACCTCCTTTATGCGAGTTTACTTGTTTACCAGCTAGCTTTCTTCACGCCGGGAATTTGACCTTTATAGGCAAGTTCGCGGAAGCAAATACGGCAAAGATGAAATTTACGATAAACTGAATGTGGACGTCCACAACGTTCACAACGAGTATAAGCTTGTGTTGAATGTTTAGCAGGACGTTTGTTTTTAGCAATCATTGATTTTTTAGCCACGTAGTTCGCCTCCTTATATTATTTTTGGAATGGCATACCTAATTGTGCCAACAATTCGCGAGACTCTTCGTCAGTGTTCGCTGTTGTAACAATTACGATGTCCATACCGCGTACTTTATCTACTAAATCATAATCAACTTCTGGGAAGATTAATTGTTCTTTAATACCTAAAGTATAGTTACCACGACCATCGAAAGCTTTTTTGCTGACACCGTGGAAGTCACGTACACGAGGTAAAGAAACTGTTACTAATTTATCTAAAAATTCGTACATTCTTTCGCCGCGTAGCGTTACTTTCGCACCGATTGGCATTCCTTCACGTAAACGGAATCCAGCGATAGATTTTTTAGCTTTTGTGATAAGTGGTTTTTGACCAGTGATTAATGCTAATTCTTCAACAGCTTTGTCTAAGTTTTTAGCATTTGATACTGCATCACCCACACCCATGTTGATAACGATTTTATCAACTTTAGGTGTTTGCATAACTGAGCTGTAATTAAATTTTTCCACCAATGATGGTGTTACTTCTTTAATATATTTTTCTTTCAGGCGGTTCATTCAGTAAGCCCTCCTTCCGCAATTTTTATTTA
Organism: Enterococcus sp. DIV1368f; assembly: GCF_051712245.1. Lineage (NCBI taxonomy): Bacteria > Bacillati > Bacillota > Bacilli > Lactobacillales > Enterococcaceae > Enterococcus > Enterococcus sp. DIV1368f. Next base: position 206,203 of record NZ_JBIOON010000001.1, on the reverse strand, counting down.
TCTAAAACTTCACCTGTTTTTTTAGAAACGCGGACTTTTTTGCCGTCGACTTCTTTAAACGCAACTTTAGTAGCTTCTCCGTTTGAAGGATCAATCACCATTACATTAGAAACATGAATTGGCGCTTCCACTTCAAGGATTCCACCTTGTGGGGCTGCTTGGTTTGGTTTTTGGTGTTTTTTAACGACGTTGACACCTTCAACGATAACTTTATCTTGTTTAGGAAACGCTGCTAAGACAACGCCTTCTTTGTTTTTATCTTTACCAGTGATAACTTTTACTTTATCGCCTTTTTTAACAAACATTACTGTTTCGCACCTCCTTTAACGTGGGCTCGAGATTATAATACTTCTGGTGCTAGAGAAACGATCTTCATGAAGTTGTTTTCACGTAATTCACGTGCAACTGGTCCGAAGATACGTGTTCCGCGTGGGCTTTTATCGTCACGGATAATTACCGCAGCATTTTCATCAAATTTGATGTAAGAACCGTCAGCACGACGAGCGCCAGATTTTGTACGAACGATAACGGCTTTAACTACTTCACCTTTTTTAACAACCCCACCTGGCGTTGCTTGTTTGACAGTAGCAACAATAACGTCACCGATGTTAGCAGTTTTACGACCAGATCCGCCTAGGACTTTGATCGTTAAAATTTCACGTGCGCCAGAATTGTCAGCGACTCTTAAACGACTTTCTTGTTGGATCACGATGTGTATCCCCCTTTCAGATTTTGTGCTTCAATCTATTAGGAAATTCTCGTTTTATTAGATAATAACTGCTTCTTCGACTACCTCTAGTAAACGGAAACGTTTTGTAGCTGATAATGGACGAGTTTCCATGATTTTTACGATGTCTCCAACTTTCGCTGTGTTGTTTTCATCATGCGCTTTATATTTTTTAGAATATTTCATACGTTTGCCATAGATAGGGTGGTTTTTCTTTGTTTCAACGACAACTGTGATTGTTTTATCCATTTTGTCTGATACCACGCGACCTTGGTAAACTTTACGTTGATTTCTTTCTTCAGTCATACGCGTTTGGCCTCCTTCCACTATTAGTTAGCTTGTTCACGCAATACTGTTTTGATGCGTGCAATCGATTGACGTACTTCTTTAATACGTGCAGTGTTTTCTAATTGACCTGTTGCTAATTGGAATCTTAAGTTGAACAATTCTTCTTTTAATTGTTTTTCTTTATCTAGCATTTCGGCAGTGGTTAATTCTCTGATTTCTTTAACCTTCATTCGATTCACCACCCATTTCCTCACGTTTTACGATCTTAGTTTTTACCGGCAATTTGTGAGATGCAAGACGAAGAGCTTCACGAGCTACTTCTTCAGGAACGCCTGCGATTTCAAACATGATTTTACCACGTTTAACTGGTGATACCCAGCCTTCTGGTGCCCCTTTACCTTTACCCATACGTACGCCGATAGCTTTACTTGTGTAAGACTTGTGAGGGAAAATTTTAATCCATACTTTCCCGCCACGTTTCATGTAACGAGTCATTGCAATACGGGCTGCTTCGATTTGACGGTTAGTAATCCAGTGAGATTCAGTTGCTTGTAAACCCCATTCACCAAATGCTACTTCTTTTCCGCCTTTAGCTTCACCGCGCATTTTTCCGCGGAATTCACGACGGTGTTTTACACGTTTAGGTACTAACATGATTATTTCCCTCCTTTCTCAGTGTTTTTTTTCGTTGGAAGAATTTCTCCACGATAGATCCACACTTTAACTCCTAGTTTTCCGTAAGTAGTGTCCGCTTCTTCCCATGCGTAATCAATGTCCGCACGTAATGTGTGAAGTGGTACAGTTCCTTCAGAGTATCCTTCTGAACGAGCGATATCCGCACCGTTTAGACGACCTGATACTTGAGTTTTGATTCCTTTAGCGCCAGCACGCATTGCGCGTTGGATGGCTTGTTTTTGAGCACGACGGAAAGCAACACGGTTTTCTAATTGACGTGCAATTCCTTCGCCTACTAATTTTGCATCTAAATCTGGTTTTTTGATTTCAACGATGTTGATGTGAACTCGTTTGCCAGTTAATTTGTTTAATTCTTTTCTTAGGTTTTCGACTTCAGATCCGCCTTTACCGATAACCATACCTGGTTTAGCTGTGTGAATTGAAATGTTAACACGGTTTGCAGCGCGTTCGATTTCAATTGTAGATACAGCAGCATCAGCAAGTTTTGTTGCGATAAATTTACGGATTCTTAAATCTTCGTGTAAGAATTCAGCATACTCTTTTTCAGCATACCATTTCGCATCCCAGTCGCGGATGATGCCTACACGCATTCCAATTGGATGTACTTTTTGACCCACTGATTGTCCCTCCTCTTAAATGTTTAAGCTCTGTTTTCATAAAGAAAACAGCCTATTTCATGAGACTTATTTCTCTGTTACAACTACTGTGATGTGACTAGTACGTTTGTTGATTGGTGAAGCTGAACCTTTTGCACGAGGACGGAAACGTTTCATTGTTGGTCCTTCGTTAACAAATGCTTCAGATACAACTAAGCTTTCAACGTCTAAGTCAAAGTTGTTTTCTGCGTTAGCAACTGCTGACATTAAAACTTTTTCAATGATTCCAGCAGACTTGTTCGGTGTGAATTTCAAGATTGAAATTGCATCCGCAACGCTTTTCCCTCTGATAAGATCGATTACTAAACGTGCTTTACGAGGTGAAGTGCGAACTGTTTTTGCAGTTGCTTTAGCTGATGTAATTTGTTCTGACATTTGCATATCCTCCCCTCAAAATTAGCGTTTAGTTTTTTTATCGTCAGCAACGTGGCCACGATAAGTTCTAGTTGGTGCAAATTCACCTAATTTATGTCCTACCATGTCTTCTTGAATGTAAACAGGGACATGTTTCCGTCCATCATATACAGCGATTGTGAAACCTACGAATGATGGAAAAATTGTAGAGCGGCGAGACCAAGTTTTAATTACTTTTTTCTTTTCGGCACCTTGTTGTGCTTCGACCTTTTTCATCAAATGATCATCGACGAAAGGTCCTTTTTTTAAACTACGACCCATGGTGAACCTCCTCTCAAAATGTACGACACATGGTCAAAAAAATTATTTAGTACGACGACGAACGATAAGTTTGTCTGATTTAGCTTTTTTATTACGTGTTTTGTATCCAATTGCTGGTTGACCCCATGGAGATACTGGCGCTTTACGTCCAATTGGTGTTTTACCTTCACCACCACCGTGTGGGTGATCGTTAGGGTTCATTACGCTACCACGAACAGTTGGGCGTTTACGCATCCAACGAGAGCGGCCAGCTTTACCAATGTTGATTAATTCGTGTTGTTCGTTACCAACTGAACCGATTGTTGCACGGCAAGTTGCTAAGATCATACGAACTTCGCCAGAGTTTAAGCGGATTAATACGTATTTGCCTTCTTTACCAAGTACTTGCGCGCTTGTTCCAGCTGAACGGATTAATTGTCCACCTTTACCAGGTTTCATTTCAATGTTGTGGATAACTGTACCAACTGGAATGTTTTCCAATGGTAATGCGTTACCTACTTTAATATCTGCTTCTGGACCAGATACTAGGCGCATGCCTACTTCTAATCCTTTTGGTGCTAAGATGTATGCCTTAACCCCGTCTTCGTAATGAACTAACGCGATGTTAGCAGAACGGTTTGGATCGTACTCGATCGTTTTAACAACCGCTGCGACGTTATCTTTATTACGTTTGAAGTCAATCACACGGTATTGACGTTTGTGACCGCCACCTTGGTGACGAACCGTAATGCGACCGTTGTTGTTACGACCGGCATTGTTTTTTAATGGCTGTAACAATGATTTTTCTGGTGTTGAAGTTGTGATTTCAGCGAAATCAGAACTTGTCATGTTACGACGGCCATTTGTGGTAGGTTTGTACTTTTTAATCGCCACGTCTTATTTCCCTCCTACGTTGATATTGTTCAGGACTGCTTATTCAGCAGCTTCGAATAATTGAATTTCTTTTGAATCTTCAGTTAATGTAACGATCGCTTTGCGACGTTTTTTTGTATAACCTGCATATTTACCCATGCGTTTGAATTTTGGACGCACGTTTAAGATGTTTACGTTTGCTACTTTAACATCGAATGCTGATTCAACAGCTTGTTTTACTAAAGTTTTGTTTGCGCGAGTGTCCACTTCGAAAGTATATTTCTTTTCGTCCATAGCTAACATGGATTTTTCAGTGATCACTGGGCGTTTGATTACGTCTAGTAATTCCATTATGCAAGCACCTCCTCAATTTGAGTAAGAGCTGTTTGTGTTGCCAAGACTTTGTTAGCTGACACAACATCTAACACACTAACGTTATCAGAAGTTACTACAGAAACGTTTGGTAAGTTACGAGCTGATAAAGCTGCAAAGTCGTTACCATTTTCTAAAACAACTAATACTTTAGTATCGATAGACAAGTTAGCAAGAACTTGTTTGAATTCTTTTGTTTTTGGTGCATCGAAGCTTAAACCTTCTACTGCTACCAAGTTATTTTCAGCAACTTTGTCTGATAATACAGATTTCATTGCTAAGCGACGAACTTTTTTAGGAAGTTTGTAGCTGTATGAACGCGGTGTTGGTCCAAAGACTACGCCACCTCCACGCCATTGTGGTGAACGGATTGAACCTTGACGAGCACGACCAGTTCCTTTTTGACGCCATGGTTTGCGGCCACCGCCACGAACAGCGCTACGGTTTTTAACTGCGTGTGTTCCTTGTCTTAATGAAGCACGTTGCATGATGATTGCATCATAGACAACACTTTCATTAGGTTCGATTCCGAAGATTTCTTCATTTAAAGTGATTTCACCGTTTTGAGTTCCATCTTGTTTGAATAATGCTACATTCGGCATTCCTTAGTTCCTCCTTTCCCTACACTTATTTAGCTTTCACAGCTGATTTGATTGTGATTAAAGATTTTTTCGCTCCAGGAATGTTTCCTTTGATTAAGATAACATTTCTTTCTACGTCCACTTTAACAACTTCAAGGTTTTGAATTGTTACGCGGTCGCCACCCATACGGCCGGCTAGTCGTTTATTTTTAAATACACGGTTAGGCGCTACTGGACCCATTGACCCAGGACGACGGTGATAACGAGAACCATGAGACATAGGTCCGCGGCTTTGGCCGTGACGTTTAATTGCCCCTTGGAATCCTTTACCTTTCGTAGTACCTGTAACATCAACAACGTCTCCTGCTTGGAAAACATCTACTTTGATTTCTTTACCTACTTCATATTCTCCTAGCTCAACATTCTTGAATTCTTTAATGAAGCGCTTAGGAGCCGTGTTTGCTTTTGCAACATGACCTTTCGCAGGTTTGTTTGATAAAACTTCACGTTTGTCTTGGTAACCAACTTGGATAGCTTCGTATCCGTCAGTTTCAACAGTTTTTACTTGTAAAACTACGTTTGGCGTAGCTTCAACTACTGTTACTGGAATTAATTCACCAGACTCAGTAAAGATTTGTGTCATTCCCACTTTTTTCCCTAAGATTCCTTTGGTCATGAGTACACCTCCATCTTAATTTTATAGTTTGATTTCAATATTAACACCAGACGGTAAGTCAAGCTTCATTAGAGCGTCAACTGTTTTTGGTGTTGGGTTCACAATGTCAATTAGACGTTTGTGAGTACGCATTTCGAATTGTTCGCGAGAATCTTTGTATTTATGAGTCGCACGAATAACTGTGTAAAGTGAGCGTTCTGTTGGTAATGGAATCGGACCTGATACGTCAGCTCCAGTTCTTTTTGCTGTTTCCACAATTTTATCCGCTGATTGATCTAAAATACGGTGTTCATACGCTTTTAAACGGATACGAATTTTTTGTTTTGCCATCTTGTTCCCTCCTTCGCCTATTTTAAAAGTAGACATAGCTCCACGAAAATTTATCCGGCATGCTCGTTCATGGCAAAGCGTCCGAGCGTGTCGCAACCTCTCGCTTCACAGCCGGCAAATCAAATCGTTGATCTACCAATGCTTTTTACACTCCTGTAAACAGCACCTTTTTGATTATACTATGAAAGGATAGTGTTAGCAAGGATTTTCTGCGTTTTTTTGAAAGAATTTTTTCTTATTTTGAAAAGCATTTGTTTTGTTTTTCAATTCTTTTCATTCTATTTTTATAAAAAAAGAATTTGGGATTCCTTTTTTACCAGAATCTCAAATTCTTTCTTTTTTATTCTATTAACCAATCCGGCGCATTGGAATATCATTGTTATCTGGATGAACCAATAAATATTGAATAACATCAATATTGCTTGGAATGATGCTGCACATGCTTGCAAATATAAGTCCCACATTCGATAGAAGCGCTCGCCTTTTTCGTCAACAATTTCTGTTTCTATATTATGGAAGTTTTTTGTCCAATGTTCCAACGTCAATTGATAATCTCTGCGCAAACTTTCCAAGTCAATCACTTGCAAGTCGTTTTCTGTCATATGGCCGACTAGCTCAGTGACACCAGGAATATAGCCACCTGGAAAAATATAACGATTAATCCAAGCATTTTTAGCCCCGCCTTGTTGGCGACTGATCCCATGAATCAACGCCGTACCTTTAGGCGCTAAATTTCGCTGAACGACATCAAAATATTCATGTAGATTTTCCGCACCGACATGTTCAAACATCCCGACACTCGTAATATGGTCAAAAGACTCTCCTTTTAAATCACGATAATCCATCAATTTGACAGTCATTCGATCTTGTAGACCTTCTTTTTCTATAATATGGCGAATATGATGAAATTGCTCTTCACTTAATGTAATCCCAGTTGCTTTGGCTCCATATTCTTTCACCGCAGTTAAAATTAACGTGCCCCAGCCGCAGCCAATATCCAGTAAAGTGTCGCCCTCTTTGATAAACAATTTATCTAAAATATGATGAACTTTATTCACTTGCGCTTGTTCTAATGTATCTTCAGGCGTTTTAAAATAAGCACATGAATACGTCATTGTTTGGTCAAGCCATTTTTTGTAAAAATCATTTCCTAGATCGTAATGGCTGTGAATATCCTCTTGCGAACGTTTTTTTGAATGACTTTCTTTAGGAAGCCATTTAATAAATTTAGCATTGTGTAAAAAGCTATCCTTTTGGTTATACACATCATAAATCAGCGCTTGGATATCGCCTTCGATTTCAATCTTGCGATCCATGTAGGCTTCCCCTAAAGTTAACGAAGCGTTATTCAGTAAATCCTTCACAGGAATTTTTTCATTGAATACAATTTTAAAAACCGGATCCCCCGACCCTTGCCCATACTCTTTGACGGTACCATCCCAGTATGTGACTTGTGTCTTTTTTGAAAAAGACCATTTAAACAGTTGACTGTACGTTTCTTTTTCTAACATTGCATTCCCTCCATTAAATACCATTTGAAGCCAAAACAAAAAGAAGTCGCTTTCCGGTAGTTCGTCAAAACAAACACCACAGTCCGTTCTAAACTGAAGCACAGAAAAGTTAACACCCCTTCTATGTTCCGCTTCTTTTTTTGCAATTACAGTTCTATTCTACTCCTCTTTTAAAAATTTGAACATTCTTTTAACGTAATACCTACTATTGTTATTCTTTATCACAAAAAAACTAGAGCCAGTCCTTGACAGACTCCTCTAGTTCTAAATATTATGCTTTCTTACGCATCCGTTGTTCCGCATGAGTGTATGCGCCATGCCACACGTGCCCCACATAAGGATTAACTTGAATACCGTGTTTAATCGCCGCTGCTACAAATTTTTTCGCTAAAGTTACTGCTTCTAACACCGAATAACCTTTCGCCAAGCCAGCTGTGATCGCCGCTGAAAAAGTACAACCTGCACCATGATTATAATCAGTAGGATATAATTCATTTTCCAAAAGATGCGCGGTGTGACCATCGTAAAACAAGTCCAGTGCTTTTTCACCAGCTAAGCGATGTCCCCCTTTAACCACGACATGTTTGGCTCCCATTTGTACAATTCGTTTTGCCGCTTCTTCCATCTCCGCCACGGAAGAAATTTCGCCTAAACCAGATAAGATGCCCGCTTCAATTAAATTAGGCGTGGCAACTAATGCTAATGGCAGTAAATCGTTTTTTAGGCCTTCCACACTTTTGGGTTGCAGAATTTGTGCCGTTCCCTTACAAGCAATGACTGGGTCAATCACGACTTTTTGAATTTTTTCTTGTTTAATGTACTTACTAGCCATTTTAATATTTTGTTCATTACCCATCATCCCTGTTTTCAAAGCCGCTACTGGACCGCCTGCAAAAACCGAAATCAATTGTTTTTCTAAGAGCGTTTCTGGCAATTCAGTTACTTCATGCGACCAGCCTGTCGTAGGATCCATCGTCACAATTGAGGTTAAACTTGAAAATCCAAAAACTCCATACTCTTCAAATGTTTTTAAATCTGCTTGAATCCCTGCCCCTCCAGTTGAATCGGAGCCTGCAATCGTCAATACTTTTTCCATTAAATCACCTAACCTTTTTCTCCAAGTATACTGAAGAAACAAGTCTGCTAAAACAGCCAATTGGCTTATTTTTTAGCCAGCCAATTTCTAAACAAAAAAAGACCAGAGAATAAATTCTCTGGTCTTACGTCCGAATACCCCAGTTTTTTACGCTGGTTAAAACTATAGTTAAAAAGTTAATTATTTAACGATTTCAGTAACAACGCCTGAACCTACAGTACGTCCGCCTTCACGAATAGAGAAACGAGTTCCGTCTTCGATAGCGATTGGGTGAATTAATTCAACGTCCATAGCAACGTTATCACCAGGCATTACCATTTCAGTACCTTCTGGCAATTCTACAACACCAGTAACGTCTGTTGTACGGAAGTAGAATTGAGGACGGTAGTTAGTGAAGAATGGAGTGTGACGTCCGCCTTCTTCTTTTGATAATACGTATACTTCAGCTTTGAATTTTGTGTGTGGAGTGATTGTAGCTGGTTTAGCTAATACTTGTCCACGTTCGATATCTTCACGTGCTACACCACGTAATAAAGCACCGATGTTGTCGCCTGCTTCAGCGTAGTCTAATAATTTACGGAACATTTCAACACCTGTAACAGTTGTTTTAGATGTTTCGTCTTTAATACCAACGATTTCAACTTCGTCACCAACGCGAACTTCACCACGTTCAACACGGCCTGTAGCAACAGTACCACGTCCAGTGATTGAGAATACGTCTTCGACTGGCATCATGAATGGTTTGTCAGTATCACGTTCTGGAGTTGGGATATATTCGTCAACTGCAGCCATTAATTCTAAGATTTTTTCTTCATAAGACTCGTCGCCTTCTAAAGCTTTCAAAGCAGAACCTGCGATAACTGGAACATCATCGCCTGGGAAATCGTATTCTGATAATAAGTCACGAACTTCCATTTCTACTAATTCTAATAATTCTTCGTCATCAACCATATCCATTTTGTTTAAGAATACAACGATGTATGGTACACCAACGTTACGTGATAATAAGATATGTTCACGTGTTTGAGGCATAGGACCATCAGCAGCAGAAACTACTAAGATAGCTCCGTCCATTTGAGCAGCACCAGTGATCATGTTTTTAACGTAGTCCGCGTGTCCTGGGCAGTCAACGTGTGCATAGTGACGAGTTTCAGTTTCATATTCGATATGAGAAGTGTTGATTGTGATTCCACGTTCTTTTTCTTCTGGAGCGTTATCGATAGAATCGTAGCTTTGTGCTTCCCCGCCACCGTGTTTTGATAATACAGTAGCAATTGCAGCTGTTAATGTAGTTTTACCATGGTCAACGTGTCCGATAGTACCAATGTTAACATGGGATTTAGAACGGTCAAATTTTTCTTTTGCCATTTTGAATGTTCCTCCTAAAAATATAAATTTTATTGTTTGTTTTATATGTGATAGACGTTACTAAAAATCGTCTGATCATCATAAGCTATTTTACACGAAATCTTGAAAAAAGGATAGTTCTAAAAACAAACCTTTTATTCTCAAGGAAAATTATGCGTTGCCGCCGTTTTTCTTGATGATTTCTTCTTGAACAGACTTAGGTACGTCTTCATAGTGGTCAAATACCATCATAAATGTACCGCGTCCTTGTGTTGCTGAACGTAATGTTGTAGCATAACCAAACATTTCAGCTAAAGGTACCATCGCATTAACGATTTGAGAGTTACCGTGTGCTTCCATACCTTCAACACGTCCACGACGACTTGTTACGTGTCCCATGATATCACCTAAGTAATCTTCAGGAACAGTAATTGTAACTTTCATCATTGGTTCTAAAATAACTGGGTTTGCATTTTTAGCCGCAGCTTTCAATGCCATAGAAGCAGCTACACGGAAGGCCGTTTCATTTGAATCGACATCGTGGTATGAACCATCGTAAAGTTTTGCTTTGATATCAACTAATGGATAACCAGCAAGAACACCGTTGTTCATAGAGTCTTCTAACCCTTTTTCAACTGCTGGGATGTATTCACGAGGAACCACACCACCGACAATTGCGTTTTCAAACTCGAAGCCTTTACCTTCTTCATTTGGTGTAAATTCAACCCATACGTGACCGTATTGTCCTTTACCACCAGACTGACGAACGAATTTACCTTCTGCTTTAGTCGCAGCACGGAATGTTTCGCGGTAAGATACTTGAGGAGCACCTACGTTAGCTTCAACTTTGAATTCACGTTTCATACGGTCTACTAAAACGTCTAAGTGCAATTCACCCATACCAGAGATAACTGTTTCACCAGTTTCAACGTTTGTTTCAACGCGGAATGATGGATCTTCTTCAGCAAGTTTTTGTAGAGCCACGCCCATTTTATCTTGGTCAGCTTTTGATTTAGGTTCAACAGCGACTTGGATAACTGGATCAGGGAATTCAATAGATTCAAGAATAACTGGTGCATCTAATGCACATAATGTATCACCAGTTGTTGTGTCTTTTAGACCAACAGCAGCAGCGATATCACCAGAGTACACTTTATCAATTTCTTGACGAGTGTTGGCGTGCATTTGTAGGATACGACCGATACGTTCTTTTTTGCCTTTTGAAGCGTTCAATACGTATGAACCACTTTCAAGGACACCAGAATAAACACGGAAGAAAGTTAAACGACCTACGAATGGGTCAGTCATAACTTTAAATGCTAATGAAGCGAAAGGTGCTTCGTCATCAGCTGGACGAGTTGTTTCTTCGTCTGTTTTAGTATCGATCCCTTTGATAGCATCGATATCTAATGGAGATGGTAAGTAATCAAGAACAGCGTCCAACATTAATTGAACCCCTTTATTCTTGAATGCTGAACCAGCTAATACAGGGAAGAACTCAACGTTGATTGTTGCTTGACGGATACCAGCGACTAATTCTTCTTCAGTGATTTCTTCACCTTCAAGATATTTCATCATTAAGTCTTCGTCAGTTTCAGCAACAGCTTCAACTAATTTTTCGCGCCATTCTTGCGCTTTTTCTAAATAATCTTCAGGAATATCAGTTTCTTGAATATCTGTTCCCAAATCATTTGTGTAGATTTCAGCTTTCATTTTAATCAAGTCAATGATTCCAGTGAAGTCTTCTTCAGCTCCGATTGGAATTTGAATTGGATGAGCGTTTGCTTGTAAACGATCATGTAATGATTCTACTGAATAGAAGAAGTCCGCACCGATTTTATCCATTTTGTTACAGAATACAATACGAGGAACTTTATATTCAGTCGCTTGACGCCAAACAGTTTCTGTTTGAGGTTCTACACCTGATTGAGAGTCAAGAACTGTTACCGCACCATCTAATACGCGTAGAGAACGTTGTACTTCAATTGTGAAGTCCACGTGTCCTGGAGTATCGATGATATTTACACGGTAGCCTTTCCACTGTGCAGTTGTCGCAGCGGATGTAATCGTGATACCACGTTCTTGTTCTTGTTCCATCCAGTCCATTTGTGAAGCACCTTCATGGGTTTCACCGATTTTATGGATTTTACCAGTGTAGTACAAGATACGCTCAGTTGTTGTTGTTTTACCAGCATCAACGTGGGCCATGATACCAATGTTACGAGTTTTTTCAAGTGAAAATTCTCTTGCCATTTTGTATGTTTACTCCTCTCTTTATTTAAATCGATTGTAAATTGACTTTCTGCTGCCACTTTACGCGACAGACAGAGAGGATCTTACCAACGATAATGAGCAAATGCGCGGTTTGCGTCTGCCATTTTGTGTGTGTCTTCGCGTTTTTTAACAGAAGCGCCAGTGTTGTTAGCAGCATCCATGATTTCTTTCGCTAGACGTTCTTCCATTGTGTGTTCACCACGTAGACGTGCGTAGTTAACTACCCAACGTAAACCTAAAGTTGTACGACGTTCTGGACGAACTTCAACTGGTACTTGGTAGTTAGAACCCCCAACACGACGTGCTTTAACTTCAAGAACAGGCATAACGTTTTTCATTGCTTGTTCAAAAACTTCCAATGGATCGTTACCTGTAGATTCTTTGATGATATCAAATGAATTATAGATAATGTTAGCAGCAATCCCGCGTTTACCGTCAACCATTACACGGTTGATTAAGCGAGTTACTAATTTTGAGTTATAAATTGGATCTGGTAAAACATCACGTTTTGCAACAGGACCTTTACGAGGCATCCGTAACTCCTCCTTCCGAAATATGATTTTTCAAGTTGTTATTGTCTTATTATAATTAAGCTTTAGGACGTTTTGTACCGTATTTAGAGCGGCTTTGTTTACGGTCGTTAACACCGGCAGTATCAAGCGCACCACGAACGATATGGTAACGTACCCCTGGTAAGTCTTTTACACGTCCACCACGTAATAATACCACGCTGTGTTCTTGTAAGTTGTGACCGATACCTGGGATATAAGCTGTAACTTCGATTAAGTTTGACAAACGAACACGGGCATATTTACGTAAAGCTGAGTTCGGTTTTTTAGGTGTCATCGTACCCACACGTGTACAAACTCCACGTTTTTGCGGAGAGTTAACGTTTGTTTGAGTTTTCTTAAAACTGTTATATCCTTTGTTTAAGGCTGGTGAATCAGATTTTTCTACTTTAGATTTACGAGGTTTACGTACTAATTGGTTAATTGTAGGCATTCCTTGTTCTCCTCCTTCCTTACTTCGCTTCTAGTTCCACACATCCAGGTGGTTCTTTTTTCGCGATAAAAAATAATGCAATCTCTGCACTCTTTATCAAATATGCTTTGATAGACAGTCAGCACGTCCCTATAAGGAACCTGTAGATAAAGCACCTTTGTTAGGATACCACGATAAGTATCATCTGTCAACCCTCTTCTTTCGCCTTTCGAAAAAAACCTTTTCCTTCTATTTAAACGCACTTTTCCTTTAAAAATTTTTATGACTTTTTCAAAAACTTTCTATCTTTTTTAGTTAAATAACGGTACAATATCTTTGACTATTGAAGGGGGCGGAAAACAGCGATGAATCTGAAACAAATGGTAGGAATCGAAGCTGCAAAATATGTAGAAGACGGCATGATTGTCGGTTTGGGTACTGGCTCAACAGCAAAATTTATGGTAGACGAAATTGGTCGTCGCGTAAAAGAAGAAGGATTGTCAATCGTAGGGGTTACTACTTCAAAAGAAACAGAGAAACAAGCCTTGGCCTTGGGCATTCCTTTAAAAAGTATTGATGAGGTTCCGTATGTGGATCTTACGATTGATGGCGCCGATGAAATCAGCGCTGATTTTCAAGGAATCAAAGGCGGTGGCGCTGCCTTACTTTTTGAAAAAATTGTGGCCACTTATTCAAAGAAATGTATTTGGATTGTGGATAAATCAAAAATGGTGGACGATTTAGGGGCTTTCCCACTTCCAGTTGAGGTTGTCCCTTATGGCAGCTGCCAACTAGTGCATTTATTTGAAGAAAAAGGCTATCACCCAACACTTCGTTTAAACGCTGCTGGCGAAACATTAATAACAGATGGAGGCCACCATATCATCGATTTGCATTTAGAAAAAATTACAGATCCAGAAGCTTTAGGTTCTTATTTAGACAACTTGGTTGGCGTCGTTGAACACGGCTTATTTTTAAATATGGTTTCTATGGTAATCGTCGGTTATGAAGATGGACCGAAAACCTTACATGTTCCCGCACGTTAAGAATGTGTGAAAAAAGATTATTTATATAGGAAGGATAATATATGAAACGAATTGGTTATGCACGCACAACTATTATTGAAGACGATTTAAAAAATCAACTAACCACTCTCCAATCGTTTGGTTGTGATGATATTTTCCAAGAGACATTTGATCCTCAAGCGGAGATCAGTGTCTTAGACGAAGTCGAAAAACTTCTTTCTGCTGGGGATACACTTATTGTTTGTAAATTGCACCATTTAGGTAAAACAACCCGCCAATTAACAGACTTTATGAAAATGTTAAAGGAAAAACAAGTTGATTTTGTCAGCATTTCAGAAGGAATTGATACTCACCTTCCAACAGGTGAAGCCTATTTCCAATTAATGGAGAGCTTATCTGCGATGGAATGTGCACTAATTAAAGAACGAACACTCGTCGGGCTCCACAAAGCTCGTGAAAACGGAAAAGTAGGTGGACGTCCAAAAATTGATGGACGTACCGTCCGCAAAATCCGTGCATTATATTACGAAAACAAAGAAACAATCCAATTTATTTCTAATAAATGCGGCGTTTCGGTGGGCACTTGTTATAAGTACATCAATTTACCTGAGACAGATGTCGAGCGGCTGTATTCCTAAGAAGAAAAAAGAAGTCCTTCAGATGGGGCTTCTTTTTTGATTCGATTTCACTCTAATTTTTCAGCAACTTTCACGTTTTTTTACTATTTTCCATTGGAAATCTTACGCAAAACGGTGTACAATAAACGTGGAAATCTTATTTTCAGAAAACTAAACTCAAAGGAGAGCTTATACATGCCAAAATTAGTTTTTTCTCGTCATGGACTTAGCGAATGGAATGCCTTAAACCAATTTACTGGATGGGCTGACGTAGATTTAGCACCTGAAGGTGTTGAAGAAGCAAAAGAAGGCGGCCGTAAAATTAAAGAAGCAGGCATCGAATTCGACGTTGCTTATACTTCTGTTTTAACTCGTGCCATCAAAACTTGTAACTATTTACTAGAATACTCAGATCAATTATGGGTACCTCAAATCAAATCTTGGCGCTTAAACGAACGTCACTATGGTAAATTACAAGGACTAAACAAAAAAGAAACTGCTGAAAAATACGGAGACGAACAAGTCCATATCTGGCGTCGTTCTTACGATACTCTTCCTCCATTAATGGAAGCAACAGATGAAGGTTCTGCAGCAAACGACCGTCGTTATGCAATGTTAGACCAACGCGATATTCCTGGTGGCGAAAACTTGAAAGTTACTTTGGAACGTGCATTACCATTCTGGCAAGATGAAATTGCGCCAGCTTTAAAAGACAACAAAACTGTCTTAGTAGCGGCTCATGGTAATTCATTACGTGCTTTAGCTAAACACATCGAAGGCATTTCTGATGAAGATATTATGGATCTTGAAATCCCAACAGGTAAACCATTAGTTTATGAATTAAACGATGATTTAACTGTGAAAGAAAAATACTACTTATAAGAACTTGTTTCTTATTAACAAAAGCGGTTTGCCAAGGCAAACCGCTTTTTTATGGATTAAATAAATTGACTTTCGGTTAAACAATCGTTATAAATCGCTACTATATCCGCTGCATCCAATGGCACATAAGCCTTTTCGGCAATTGCACTATGGGCCACAGCTTGTCGTGCCATTTCTTCAAATTTATCTGCTTCGATGCCAACTTCTGGTAATGTCATTGGAATGCCACAAGCCACAAAGTAATCATACAATGCTTGAATACCTTTTTTCGCTGCTACTTCCTCCTCTTGTTCGACTATTCCCCAAACATTTCGAGCAAACTGTGCAAACTTGCCTACGGTTTGTTCAGACAAAACGTAATTCATCCAACGAGGCGTTAAAATTGCTAAGCCAATCCCATGCGTAATGTCATAAAACGCACTTAATTCATGTTCCATTGGGTGACAAGACCAAACACCTTGTTTGCCGCGCCCTGTTAAGCCATTTAAGGCTAAACTACTTGCCCACATTAAATTAGCACGTGCATCATAATCTTCTGGATTTTCTAAAGCAATAGGACAATTTTTGATAACCGTTCGCATTAAGCCTTCTGACACAAAATCTTGGACGTCCGTGCCTGTCGAAATACTAAAATAGTTTTCAATCAAATGACTGAAAATATCCGCTGAGCCAGCTGCTGTTTGATTTTGAGGAACCGTAAAAGTATTCGTTGGATCCAAGAACGAAACTTTTGGAATCATATTCGGACCACCAAAGCCTAATTTTTGATTGGTTTCTAAGTTAGAAATGACAGCACCTGCGTTCATTTCACTACCTGTTGCTGCTAAAGTCAAGATGGTCACGATTGGTAAAGCAGGACCAGTATACCCTTTTCTGGCTGCAATAACTGTCCAGATATCTTCTTCCGAATAAAAGCCCGCAGCAATTGCTTTGGAACAATCAATGGTCGAACCACCGCCAACCGCTAAAATAACATCGACTTGGTTTTCTTTACACAACTCAATTCCTTTTCTAACGGTTTCAATGCGCGGGTTTGGTTCGACACCGCTCAACTCAATCAATGTATGCCCGTTTTTTTGGGCCAAATCAGTAATTTGTTGGTACAAGCCATTACGTTTGATACTACCGCCACCATAAACAAGTAAGACATTTTTGCCAAATTGATCTAACACAGCAGGTAATTCGTCTAAACGATCTTTCCCAAAACGGATGTCTGTTGGTACATAAAAATTAAAGTTTTCCATTCTTTCATCCTCCATTCAATGCTCTTACGCATTTATCATACTATTTTTTCAAAAATCCGCCAATAAAAAAGCCGAGCAAATGACAGTTGCTTTCACAACGATCGCTTGACCCAGCTTTTGATTCTTTTTTATAACGAATCGCTTGTTTTGATTAACAAATAAAGAAAATAAGGCGCACCGATGATCGCAACAATAATCCCTGCAGGCATTTCTCCATTGCCAGGCAATAGTCGACCAATCGTATCACTAACCAATAAAAGTAAACTCCCAAACAACGCCGCCAATGGCAATACCTGTTTTTGTTGCGTAAAACCACATTTGCGAGCAATATGTGGCGCAAGTAAACCTAAAAAATTAATTCCCCCTGTAACGGAAATCGCTGAAGCCGCCAACATCACCGCTAACAGCAACGAAACGATTCGTTCTTTTTTCACAGCAATACCTACAGAAATAGCTGTTTCGTCCCCCAATTGTAAAATATCCAACAGACGATGACGCTTCATCGCAAAAAAGAACCCGATGACTAGCCAAGGCAATAAAGCGCCCACAAAGAACCAATTACTGCCCCAGATACTGCCTGCTTGCCACATTGTAACAAAACGGTACTTTTCAGTGTCAATTTTTGATGTAATTAATAAGGTGAGTGCTGAAATACCCGTACTCAAAATGACACCCGCTAAGACCATTCGAACTGGCGTCAATCCTAAACGATGATGATACGCGATTACTAAAATCCCAACAGCCGCTAGCAAGCCGCCAACTAAGGCCACGAGCGGAAGTGCAAACGTCGTGATACTTGTCGTCTCAACAAAACTAATAAACAAAATCACTGCCAAACCCGCACCCGCATTAATGCCTAAAATCCCAGTATCTGCTAACGGATTCCGAGTAATCCCTTGAAGAATAGCGCCACTTAAGCCTAAAGCCGCGCCCGCAAGGACCGCTAGCACAATCCGTGGTAACCGAAAATCCCAAACTAACAGTTGTTTGGCCTGACTTCCCTGTCCCAAAAGAAGGGCTTTTAAATCCATGACGGAAACAGATAATTCCCCTTGCGTTAAACTGATACAAGCAGTTAGGATAATCCCAACTATTAAGACAGCCACCCAACGGGACACTTTTTTCTGTGTCATCCTAGTTGCCCTCCTTTACGAAATAAATAAAGAAAGAATGGGATGCCAATTAAGGCCGTGATAATCCCAAATGGTGTTTCAAAAGGCGGATTCACCATTCGAGCGATTAAATCTGCCACCAAAACGAGGAGCGCACCGCCTAACGCCGAGAACGGAATCAAGCGACGGTAATTTTCTCCAGAAACTGTTCGCATCACATGAGGCACCACCAAACCAACAAAACTGACCGAGCCAACCAGCGCCACAGACAATCCTGATAAAAGCAAAATCGTTATACTGGCGAACAACCGAATACGCTGCGGATTTCGCCCTAAACCAATTGTTGCATCATCGCCAAACCGTAAAATAGTCACCGACGGACTAATCAGAATTGCTAATGCAAATGCACCCAGAAAGATAGGGACGACTATTTTTAATTGTGCCCAAGAAATAACGCTGACACCGCCAAGAAACCAAAACGTTAACTCTTGACTCAAATTGAACTGAATGGCTAAGAATTGACTAAATGATAAAAAAAGGGCACTAATACCAGCTCCCACCAAGGTCAGACGCATGGGGCTTGCTCCTCGAATTGAATGATTAGAAAGATAATAAATCAGTGCCACACTCACGCCGGCACCAAGAAAAGAAACAACTAAAAGCCACCAATAACTTGCCTGAGGGAGGAAAGCAAAAACAAGCGCTAAGCCCAAGCCAGCCCCAGCATTGATACCCAGCAAGCCAGAATCTGCCAATGGGTTTTGCGTAATCCCTTGCGCTAACGCACCACTCACCGCTAAACTTGCTCCCACAAAAGCGGCGCCTAAAATCCGCGGCAACCGAACCGTTTGGATGACTTGATGCGCTTGATTGGTCGCATCGAAGTGCGTAAAAGATTCAATAATCGTTTGAATCGAAACCGACGTCGAACCAAACATCAGCGACAGAAGCATTGTCCCCAGTAGCAAAAAAAGACAGACAAGTAACACTTGCCATTGGTGTCTATAAAATCCGCTTATGCCTTTCATCCATCCAGCTCCATTTCCATCAACTCATAAGAAAGCACTAGTGGCCGCTGTGTCTGACTATGATAACTAATTTCTGCTTGAATAGCGAAAACATCTGCTAAGCCAGTAACAGTAATCACTTCTTGCGGTGTTCCCTCATTGATAATCTTTCCCTCTTTCATCGCAATCACGCGATCAGAAAAACGAGAAGCTAAATTAATATCATGAATCGTCATCACGATAGTTTTCTGATGTTCTTGATTAATTCGTTTTAACACATTTAAAATTTCTAGCTGATGCGCTGGATCCAAATAGGTGGTCGGTTCATCTAAAATTAAAATATCTGTATCCTGCACTAGCGCCATAGCAATCCAAACCCGTTGACGTTGTCCACCTGATAAAATTGCCACAGACTCTCTAGCTAACTCAGTTAAGCCTGTTAATTCTAATGCCCATTGTATGTACTCTTGATCTTCTGTGGTGACACTTTTCCAGCCCGATTGATAAGGATATCGCCCGAAAGAGACGAGGTCAAAAACAGATAAATCGATTGTATTTTCTGGCGTTTGTGATAAAATCGCTAGTTCTTGCGCCACTTCTTTTGAAGAAAAATGTTGAAGTTCTTGGTTCTTAATGAACACCTTGCCTTTCTCAGCTGGCAAAATACGCGCAAGTGTTTTTAACAAGGTCGATTTGCCACAACCATTTGGTCCAATAATACTTGTAATAGTTCCCGCTTCAAATGAACAGTTCAGCGCTTCACTAATCACTTGACGACCATATCCTGTAGTTAAGTCCTCTGCCTCTAAATAATTCATAACCATTCCTCTTTAATTTTTCTGTCGTTATTTTACATTTATTGAGAATCGTTCTCACTCATTGTTCCTTGATTATAAAAGACCCTTCCTTAAAAAGCAATGTTTCTTCCAATCAAAAAAACGAATTATCTAAAAAATGCAACTTATTTGCTCAAAAAAGCAAGCGATGATTGACAAACAGTCGTTTTTAACTGATAATGAGAATCGTTATCAACTAAAAATAAAGGAGTTACACAATGAAACTTTTAAAAAAGACGGTCCTAATTGGTACCACCCTTCTTCTTGGTTCATTCTTACTCGCAGCTTGTGGTAATACGAATAAAGAAGCCAACAACGCTGACAAAACACATGAAGTAACAGATACCTTAGGCAATAAAGTAACCGTCCCCGCGAAACCCAAACGGATTATTGCGAGTTATTTAGAAGATTATCTAGTTGCATTAGGAGAAAAACCAGTGGCACAATGGACAGTTGGACAAGGCAGCATTCAAGATTATTTAGCGAAAGAATTGAAAGATGTCCCCACTATTTCCTATGACTTGCCATATGAAGCGGTTCTAAAATTTGAACCTGACTTATTATTAATCAGTTCATCTGCTCTAGTTGAAGGCGGTAAATACAAAGAATACAGTAAAATTGCGCCAACTTATGTAGTCAAAAACGGCGAAAATGTCACCTGGCGTGATCAATTGGAAGATATTGCCACTGTTTTAGATAAAAAAGAACAAGCGAAAAAAGTGTTAGAAGATTATGATACCTTAACCAAAGGCGTCCAAGAAGACCTTGGCAAAAAAGATGCTGGCAAATCTGCGGCAGTCTTATGGGTAACCAACAACCAAGTCTTTATGGTTAGCGATAATCGCTCAAGCGGAACCGTGCTCTATCAAGACTTAGGCCTCCAAGTTCCAAAATTAGTGGAAGAAATTTCTAAAAATGCTACTGCGGATTGGAATCAAGTTTCTTTAGAAAAATTAGCTGAGCTTGACGCAGACCATATTTTCCTTGTAAATAGCGATGAATCAGCACCTCTTTTCCAAGAAGCAATTTGGAAGAACTTACCTGCTGTGAAAAATAACCAAGTTCATACCTATGATAAAAAAAGTAGTTGGTTATACAACGGACCTATTGCGAATACCCAAATTGTTGAAGATGTAAAAAAAGCGCTCTTAAATTAAAAAAATGCTTGGATGATTGTTTTCATCCAAGCATTTTTTTAATTAGCAATTGCCGTTTCTAAACCAACTTCAATCATTTCATTAAACGTCGTTTGGCGTTCTTCTGCCGTTGTTTCTTCGCCTGTCACCAAGCTATCACTCACCGTCATAATCGCCAATGCTTCTACATCAAATTTTGCTGCTAAATAATATAACATTGCCGCTTCCATTTCAATCGCTAATACCCCGTATCGACCTAAACGAAAGACATCATCTAAGCTATCTTTGTAAAAAACATCATCTGACAATACGTTACCAACATGGGTAGTAAAGCCTTTTGCTTTAGCAATTTCGTAAGATTTGAGTAAAAGATCAAAGCTCGCAATTTGTGGAAAATCATATTTAGGAAAATCATTGCGAATCGCGGAAGAAGGCGTCGCTGCTGCTTGTGCGATAACTAATTCACGAACGTTGACTTTTTCTGAAATAGAACCACACGTACCAACACGAATTAACTTCTTCACATCGTAAGAGTTGATTAACTCATGGGCATAAATACCTGCTGAAGGCATCCCCATCCCTGTTCCTTGGACCGAAACACGCTGTCCCTTATACGTTCCTGTGTAACCTAACATCCCACGAACTTGATTATAGCAGACAGGATTCTCTAAAAAAGTTTCCGCAATATATTTTGCTCGGAGGGGATCCCCTGGTAGTAAAATTTTATCGGCAATTTCACCTGGTTTTGCTTCGATATGCACACTCATTCTGGTTTACTCCTTTTTTTATAAAGCTGCTAGTGTTGCTTTCACTAACTCTTTGAATTGTCCTTTAACGCGTTCAGTTGTTTCAACTACTTCTGCATGATTTAAGCTACTTTGCATACCAGCTGCTAAATTCGTAATACAAGAGATGCCTAGTACTTTCATGCCACTATGCACAGCTACAATGACCTCCGAAACAGTTGACATGCCAACTGCATCCGCACCCATCGTCCGTGACATCCGAATTTCTGCAGGCGTTTCATATGTCGGGCCAGAAAAGCCCATATACACGCCTTCTTTTAAATCAATATTTTGTTCCGCAGCCACTTTTTTTGCCACTTCCCGATATTCTTGCGTGTAAGCATGACTCATATCTGGAAAACGCGGCCCGATTTCTTCATCATTTTCACCAATTAACGGATTATCGCCTGTAAAATTAATGTGGTCATTGATTAACATCAAATTCCCCGGTGTATATGTTTCATTTACGCCACCAGCTGCGTTGGTTACAATCATTGAACGAATGCCTAAAGCAGCCATCACACGAACGGGATAAGTGACCGTTTGCATCGAATGTCCTTCATAATAATGAAAACGTCCTTGCATCGCCAAAACTTTTTTTCCAGAAAGCGTTCCGTAAACTAATTGTCCAGCATGTCCAACGACTGTTGAAACAGAAAAATGGGGAATTTCAGAGAAAGGAATAGCAATCGCATCGGTTATTTCATTAGCTAATTCACCTAACCCTGAACCTAAGATTAGACCGAAGTCTGCTTGTTGCACCCCTTTTTCTTTCAAAAACTCAGTTGTTTCGTTTAAATGATTCGTTAACGTTGTCATGTGTTGCCTCCTCGAATTATTGTAATTGATTTAAAAAGCTTTGACCGTTTTCCGTTGCAGGAACTTCAAAGTTTTCAGCAATCGTTGCTGAAATATCTGAATAAAATCCTTGTGGCAAGCTGCCTTGTTTTGTCATTTTTTTACTATAAGCCAATAAAGGCACATATTCACGTGTATGGTCTGTTCCTGGGAAAGTTGGGTCATTCCCGTGATCTGCTGTAATTAAAAGCAAATCATCTTCGGCCATAGCTGCCATAATCTCTGGCAAACGACCATCAAAATCTTCGATGGCTTTTGCATAGCCCTTCACATCACGACGGTGGCCATACAGCGCATCGAAATCCACTAAGTTAGTAAAACTTAAGCCTGTGAAATCTTTGTTCATGACCGTTAATAATTGATCCACCCCATCCATATTGCTCTTCGTGCGGATAGCTTCAGTAATTCCTTGTCCATTAAAGATGTCGTTAATTTTCCCAACAGCGATCACATCATTGCCGTTTTCTTTCAACGAATCTAAAACAGTATGGCCAAAAGGATCTAAAGCATAGTCATGACGGTTACTGGTTCGAGTGAAATTACCTGGTTCACCAACATACGGGCGAGCGATAATCCGACCAATCATATAAGGTTCGTCTTTCGTAATGTCACGAACATATTGACAAATTTTATACAATTCTTCTAATGGAATAATGTCTTCATGCGCCGCAATTTGTAAAACAGGGTCTGCTGAAGTATAAACAATTAGATCCCCTGTTTTCATTTGATGTTCGCCATAATCATCAATGACTGCTGTCCCGCTATATGGTTTGTTACAAACAACTTTTCGCCCAGAAAAATCTTCAATTTGTTTCAGTAATTCTTCAGGAAAGCCGTTTGGGAATACCCGAAAAGGTTTTTTGATGTTCAAGCCCATAATTTCCCAGTGACCGGTCATAGTATCTTTTCCAACAGAAATTTCTTCTAATTTGGTGGCATAGCCATCGTGGTCTGCCACTGCTTTGACACCTGTTAAAGGAGCAATAGTTCCCAATCCAAGTTTTTCTAAATGAGGAATGGTTAGTCCCGCTTCTTTGGCAATATGACCCAGTGTATCACTGCCGACATCTCCAAATTTTTCAGCATCTGGTGCTTCACCAATACCGACTGAATCTAGTACGATTAAATGAACACGTTTAAACACACTTGCTTCCTCCTCTAAGGTCGTAAATACGTCAAGAATGACAATTATTTTACGCTAGCCTTTTAAATAGTCTCGAGAATCAAACAGAACAATCTATTTATTCTCAGCTCTTCAATTATACCATGAATCCGCTATTATTGCCTGAAAGAGCATTAAAATTTTCAATGATTCCTTCGATTTTAGCAGGGCTTAAAAATTGAAAGAAAAAAAGTCTCCCACCGTAATTAGGAAACTTTTTTATTGTTTTTTTCGAATAGCCTGCTCCTTAAAAAGAACACGACTCTTTATACAATCAAAACTTTTAACACTCCAAGCGGTCTCCCTCTTTTGGCACATTTAAATACCAGATAACCGCTTCTGATAAAATCACACCAATGCCAATGGGCGGATAAAAATAAATGCCGATATATCCGATTGCGAAAAGACAAAGATGAATGATTTTTGTTGCCTTACTATAAGATTTCGATTTTCTTAACTTAGCTGCACCTTGTGGATCTTTCACTGCATTGTCTTCATAAATGATCCTTGTTAACAAGAAGTAGGCAAAATCCCAAACCGTATACACAACAAGATAAAAATAAACAGGTGCCCGCATCCACCAAAATTCACTCACCCAAGCAGTTGCTACCGGAATGAAGGCCATGGAGAATAACCAAAAATTATTTGCCCAAAAAGCTTTTTTAGAAAACCAATGAGTTACGGACATTATGTAATGATGATTGTACCATGCGATACAGATAAAAATAAAACTAACAATAAACGATAAAAAATATGGGATATTTTCTATCAAACCTGCCAAAACACCCACTTGAGGAGTTTTAATTTCTAAAATCATGATGGTCATGATGATGGCGATGACTGCATCACTAAATGCTTCTACACGTGTTTTATTCATTGAACGTCCTCCACTTTTCCTATGCTTACTACAAACAAAAGTATAGCAGAAAAACCAACGATTTTTGAAAAAAATCTGCTAGACCTGTTTGGTTTTTTCAAAATTTCGACACTTCCTTCGAATTGTAAAGAACAGCTAAAAGAAAAAAGAAAAGTTACCTTTATCAACTCGCTTTTTTACAGTGAGGCAGTGCCTAATGCCGCTTGTGTTCAACTGATTATCCTAAGAAAAGAAATGGCCCCCGTCGCTTTGACGGAGGGCCTATTTCTTTTCTTATTTCGTTTTGACGTAATTTTTCCCGTTCGCTTTTGGTCCCGATGATTTTCCGAAGAACACAACTAGGACTAAAATGGTCAATACGTATGGTGCTGCTTGTAGATAAACTTTGGGAATTTCTGAAATAATTGGTAGGTTTTCCCCAGCAATACTTAAGTTTTGTGCAAAGCCAAAGAATAAGGCTGCGCCCATTGCCCCAAGTGGATTCCATTTACCAAAGATCATTGCGGCCATTGAAATAAACCCTTGTCCTGCAATTGTGGTAATCCCAAAACGACCCGCAATACTTTGAGCAAAGACAGCTCCGCCCATACCGCCTAAGAAGCCGGATAGTAAGACACCAGAATAACGCATTAAGTAGACATTAATTCCCAATGTATCTGCCGCTTGTGGATGTTCTCCCACAGAACGTAACCGTAAGCCAAAACGTGTTTTATAAATGACAAACCAAGCTAAAATCGCAATCAAAATTGCTACGAAAGCTGGCAAAGAGGTTTTTGCAAAGAATAGTTCACCAATCACTGGAATTTTTGACAATCCTGGGAAAGAAAAATAACCAAATGATTGTGTAATCATATCTGTTTGTCCTTTTTGATAAATAACTTTTACTAGGAAAACCCCTAGCGCCGGTGCCATCAAGTTAATGACAGTACCACTGATAATATGATCTGCTCGTAAGTTAATAGTTGCAACGGCATGTAAGAGAGAAAAGACAATCCCGACAACGCCTCCTACTAAACAAGCAATCCATGGTGTCGCCGCGCCAAATGTATCAGCAAACGTCAAGTTAAAAACGACCGAACTGAAAGCGCCCATTACCATAATACCTTCCAAACCAACGTTAACCACACCACTTCGTTCTGAGAATGTTCCGCCTAATGCTGTCAAGATGAGCGGAGTTGCATACACTAATGTTTGCGTGATGATTGAGGAAATTGTTGCTAAATCCATTAGATGTCTCCCCCCTCTTGATTGTTTTTGTCTGGCGCCGCTTCAATTGTTTCTACAATCGCTACTTCTTTTTTACTACCAGACGCTTTTGCTAACAAGAAACGAATTAAATAACTAATTCCCACAAAGAAAATAATCGCTGCAATAACAACATCAACTAATTCGGTTGGTACACCAGCTATCAACGGCATCCCTTGTCCACCAAGTTTTAACATCCCGAACAGTAATGCGGAAAGTAAAATCCCGATTGAGCTACCTGCTCCTAATAGAGACACGGCCATACCATCGAACCCAATGCTCAACGATGTGTTTTGAATAAAGAAGTTTTGGAAAGTTCCCAATCCTTGGACCGCACCACCTAAGCCAGCTAGCGTTCCTGAAATCATCATAGATAAAATAATTGTTCGCTTGCTGCTCATTCCAGCATATTCAGAAGCAAATGGGTTTAACCCCACCGACCGAATTTCAAAGCCAAGCGTTGTTTTTTTCATCAAGAACCACACCAGGATAAGGAAAATGAAGGCCAAGAAAATGCCGATGTTCAAACGAGAGCCATCACTGATACTTGTTAAAAACGGTGAGCGTAATGATGCATTCGCACCAATCATTTTGGTGATCCCTTTGTTCGCCATAATACTTGGTTTCATGACATTATTAGCAATATGATTTCCTGTGTACAATAAAATATAATTCAACATAATTGTAACAATAACTTCACTCGTCCCAAAATAGGCACGCAAGAAACCTGGAATGGCTGCTGCTAAAGCTCCTGCAACCGCGCCAACAATAATCGCCACCGGCAACGCAATCATCCGGGGTGCATCAGGCATGGATAAAGCGACCCAAATACTAGCCACCCAACCACATAAGGCTTGTCCAGAAAGCCCGATATTAAAGAATCCAGCCGAATTTGCCACTGAGAATCCTAAAGCGGTAAAAATCAACGGTGCTGCGGTGACAAAAATCTCACCAATACTTTTCTTCCCTTGGAAAGCTGTTTCAAACATCGCTTGATACCCAGCCACTGGGTCATAGCCAAAGATAACCATAATAATTGCCCCTAAGAGGAAACCCATAATAACAGATAACACAGGGACTAAAA
The DNA here is from genome assembly GCF_051712245.1 of Enterococcus sp. DIV1368f. Taxonomy (NCBI): domain Bacteria; kingdom Bacillati; phylum Bacillota; class Bacilli; order Lactobacillales; family Enterococcaceae; genus Enterococcus; species Enterococcus sp. DIV1368f. The sequence goes on along the minus strand of NZ_JBIOON010000001.1, from coordinate 179,271 downwards.
TATTTCTTATTTTTTCAGAACGATTATTCAACAGTTTCACCTGCCTCTACTTTTGATAACTCAGCACGGGCTTCTTCCAATGAGTAGCCAGCCATTAACAAGCCCAATTCATTTTCTGTCGTTTCTTTCGGATCAACAATTCCGACAATTTCCCCCGCATGAATAACAGCGATACGATCAGAAACATTTAAAATTTCATCTAATTCAAAACTTACTAATAAAACAGCTTTATTTTTATCTCTTTGTTCAATTAGTCGACGATGAATGTATTCAATGGCTCCGACATCTAAACCGCGTGTTGGTTGAGAAACAATCAACAAATCTGGATCACGGTCAACTTCTCGGGCAATAATTGCTTTTTGCTGATTCCCACCTGAAAGCGCCCGAGCTGGTACTAATTCATTAGGAGTCCGTACATCATATTCTTCAATTAATTCACGGGCGTGTTTGTTAATCATTCGATAGTTTAAAATACCTGTTGAACTGTATGGTTTTTGGTAATACGTTTGTAGGCCAATATTTTCAGCCAATGTCATCTCTAATACCAAGCCATATTTATGTCGGTCTTCAGGAACGTGGGCGACACCCATTTCCGTAATTTCCCGAGGTTTGCGATTAGTAATCTCTTTTTCATTCAAATGAATGGACCCGTTTTCGACTTTGGTTAATCCTGCTAAGGCTTGGATTAATTCTGTTTGTCCATTGCCATCAATCCCCGCAATCCCAACAACTTCCCCTGCTCGGACATCTAAGCTAAGATTTTTCACTGCATCTAAGCCGCGGCTTTCTTTCACTACTAAATCTTTAATTGATAAAATTGTTTCTTTCGGTTGCGCTGGTTTTTTCTCTGTTTTGAAGGAAACAGAACGGCCCACCATCATATCGGCTAACTGTTGCGAAGAAACATCTTTCACATTGACGGTGCCAATACTTTGCCCCCGGCGAATGACCGTACAACGGTCTGCCACTTTTTTAATTTCATCTAACTTATGTGTAATTAAAATGATCGATTTGCCTTCATCGGTTAGTTCTTTCAAAATAATCATTAATTCATCAATTTCTTGTGGTGTTAATACTGCGGTTGGTTCGTCAAAAATTAAAACGTTCGCACCACGATATAAGGTCTTTAAAATTTCAACCCGTTGTTGCATACCCACAGAAATATCGCGAATATAGGCATTGGGATTTACATCCAACCCGTATTGCTTAGACACTTCTTCAATCTCTTTTTTCGCTTTTTTCCGGTCTAAAATACCGCCATGGGTAGGTTCACTACCTAAGATAATATTTTCAGTCACAGTAAAGGCTTCAACTAACATAAAATGCTGATGGACCATTCCGATTCCTAAACGATTGGCTGCAGTAGGACTTGTAATGTTGACTTTTTCGCCATTCATATAAATCTCACCTGAGGTCGGTTCCAATAGCCCTGATAAGATATTCATCAAGGTCGACTTGCCTGCACCATTTTCACCTAGCAGTGCGTGGATTTCACCAGGTTTTACTTGTAAATCAATTTGGTCGTTGGCTTTGAACGTCCCAAATTCTTTGGTGATTTTACGCATCTCAATTACGTTTTCTTCTTGAGACAAGGTCTATTCACTTCCTAACAAAATTATATTGGCAATACTTTAGAGGGTAATTTTGACCCTTAACTAAGTAGTTGAAGAACCTCAACTATTTAGTTAAAAATCTAAACATCATAAAGGGTTTCCTTGGCAGCCGTCGCTGCCAAGGACCACTTTATTTTTAGAAGGAACAATAATGAGCCCTTCTTTTTTCATTTAGGAGCTTAAATTATTCTGGTTTTTCTGGGACTTTTACGTCACCTGAGATTACTTTATCTTTTGCTGTTTTAACAGCTTCTTTTGTTTTGTCGTTTAAATAGCCGTCTGTTAAGTCAACGCCACCATCTTTTAATCCATAAACTAAATGTTCGCCACCAGGGAATTTGTCTTCTAACGCACGGTTGGCAATATCTTGAACCGCTGTACCGACACCTTTAAGCGTTGAAGTTAACGTGAAGTTGTCTTCTTTGCCGTCTTTTGTTTTGTACTTGCCATCAGCATCTTGATCGCGGTCAACACCGATTACCCAAACTTTGTCGCCAGAGCCTGATTCATTCAAGTCTTTTGCTTCTTGGAAGACCCCTTGTCCAGTCGCACCAGAAGCATGGAAGATGATATCAACGCCGTTTTGATACATTGCAGCAGCTAAAGCTTTCCCTTTAGCAGGATCAGCAAATGAAGCCGCATATTTTGTATCAACAGTAATTTCTTTACCTAATTCTTTCGCAGCATCAGCCACACCTTTTTCAAAACCAGCTTGGAAACGGTCAATTACGACCCCTTCTTCACCACCAACAAAACCGACTTTGTTCGTTTTTGTTTCGTTTGCAGCAGCAACACCGGCTAAGTAAGCTGCTTCATTATCTCTAAATGTTGCAGAAACGACATTCTTTTTGCCATCGATTTGATCATCGATTAAAACAAAGTTTGTATCAGGGTTGGCATCTGCTGCAGAAGAAATTGCATCTTTTAGCAAGTAGCCAATACCAAAGATTGTGTTGAATTTACTTGATACCGCTTGGTCAATATTTGTTGTATAGTCAGCTGCATCATTCGATTGAATATATGCATACCCTTTTGAACCTTCTGGTAAATCATGTTCTTTACCCCAAGCTTGCAATCCTTCCCAAGAAGATTGGTTGAACGACTTGTCATCCACGCCGCCTGTATCTGTAATGATTACAGCACTATGCGCTGCATCCCCTTTGCCACCGCCGCTTTCAGCGGTTTTTCCTTTGCCACCACCACATGCTGCAAGTGAAACTGATAAACCTAATGCAATCAAACTAAAACCGAATAATTTTGCTTTTTTCATTTCTGTAAAGCCTCCTAAAAATAGTTTAATGTATTTAAACAACTAAGTTGTTTCTAAGGTTGGTCTGGGACTTTTACGTCACCAGAGATGATTTGTTCTTTGGCTTCTTTAACTGCCGTTTTGGCTTGATCGCTTAAGGCTTCTGTTGTTAAATCAACACCGCCATCTTTCAATCCATAAGTTAAATGTTCGCCGCCAGGGAATTTATCTTCTAATGCAAGATCAGAGATTTTTTTTACAGCAATATTTACACCTTTAATGGTTGAAGCTAACGTTAAGTTATCATCCTTGCCATCTTTGGTTGTATATTTACCGTCTTCGTTTTGGTCACGGTCAACACCAATCACCCAAACTTTATCTTTTGAACCTGTTTCATTTAGCGCTTTGGCTTCTTGGAAGATTCCTTGTCCTGTAGTCGCCGCTGCGTGATAAATAATGTCGGCACCTGCTTGATACATAGAAGAAGCTAAGGCCCGTCCTTTTGAAGCGTCTGCAAATGTCCCTGCATAAGTAGACGTAATTTGAATATCTTTGCCTAATTTTTTGCCAGCGTCTGCTACACCTTTTTCAAAACCAGCTTGGAAACGGCCAATAACAGGTCCTTCAACCCCGCCGATAAATCCTACTTTGTTGGTTTTCGTAGTGTTAGCTGCTGCCACACCTGCTAAATACGCAGATTCATTATCTCTAAATGTTGCAGAAGCGACGTTGTTTTTCCCATTAACTGTATCGTCGATTAGAACGAAATTCGTTTCTGGGTTGGCGTCCGCTGCATCTACTACTGCATTTTTTAGTAAATAGCCAATGCCAAAAATCGTTTTAAATTGACTTGAAATGGCTTGGTCAATGTTTGATGTATAATCAGATGCTTCATTTGATTGAATATACGCGTACCCTTGAGGTCCTTCTGGAAGTTTGTGCTCTTTGCCCCACTCTTGCATTCCTTCCCACGCAGATTGGTTAAAAGATTTGTCATCAATGCCGGCTGTATCTGTGACCATTACGACACTATGTTGTGGATCACCTTTTGTGTTGGCGTTCTTTTTGCTATTGCCACCACATGCAGCTAACCCAATGGTTAAGGCAACTGCCGCTAATCCTAGACCTAAAAATTTTGCTTGTTTCACTTTCCGAAAAGCCCCCTACTATTTTATCTATTATTTCATTCGCATTTATGCTATTGAAATCTACTTTGAGCCCAACGAAACCTTATGTCCTTTTTTTAAAAATCTTTATCTGTAAATGAATAGGGCAATAATGCCTCAACTGTCATTGTTTTAGTCGCGCCATCTTTACCAACTAGCGTGACCGGCATTTGTGGATCAAAGAATTCAGCCATTACTTGACGACAAGCGCCACATGGAGAAATGGGTGCCTCTGTATTACCTGCTACAACTAAATGTTGGAAGGTCCGTTCATCTTCTGAAATGGCTTTAAAAATCGCCGTTCTTTCTGCACAATTTGTTAAACCAAAGGAGGCATTTTCAATGTTGACTCCTTGATACATTTTCCCGTCTGCAGTCACTAAGCAAGCGCCCACAGGAAAATTAGAATACGGTACATAGGCGTGTGCCAATGCTTCTACGGCACAATCAAGCCATTCTTGTTTTACTGTCATCTTTTTCGCCACACCTTCGTTTAATTTGAAATACGAATTAATACCCTTCGCCAGTTGCGCCAGAAACAATTGCTACACCCGTACTTGCACCGATGCGTGTTGCCCCCGCTTCAATCATTGCTAACGCTTCTTCTGCATTATGCACGCCACCAGAAGCCTTAACGCCCATGTCAGGACCAACTGTCTCACGCATTAAACGAATGTCTGCTACTTTAGCGCCGCCTGTTGAGAAGCCAGTAGATGTTTTAACGAAATCGGCACCTGCTTCTTTGGCTAACTCACAAGCTTTAACTTTTTCTTCGTCTGTTAATAATGCTGTTTCAATAATCACTTTGACTAACGCTTTTCCTTTGGCTGCATCTACTACGCCTTGAATGTCTTGACGTACGTGATCATATTGTTGTGATTTTAATGCACCAATATTAATCACCATATCCACTTCATTCGCACCATTTTTAATCGCATCAGCTGCTTCGTATGCTTTAACTTCTGGTGTATTTGCCCCCAAAGGAAAGCCAATAACGGTACACACAGCGACGTCGGTATCTGCTAATTGCTCGCTAGCAAAAGCGACCCAACAAGGATTGATACATACAGAGAAAAAGTTGTACTCCTTAGCTTCGTCAATAATTTTTTGGACAGCGGCTTCTGTCGCTTCTGGTTTCAAAATAGTGTGGTCAATCATGCGGTTTAATTCCATGATGAGAATTCCTCTTTTCTTTTTGTTTTATTCCGTAATAATATCGTGAATCAAAATAGGCTCTTCGCCGGTTGGTCCAATTTCAATGTTTTTATAAAGCAATTGTTCAACTTCTGTCACGTCTTCACGATTGGCGTAAATGGTCAATAATGATTCGCCTTTTTCAACTGGGCTCCCCACTTTTTTGTGAAGTTTCAAGCCAACTGCAAAATCAATCGTATCTTCTTTCGTAGCACGACCAGCGCCCAGCAACATTGCGGCAACGCCAATTTCATTGGCAACGATTTTTTGTACCACGCCTGTTTCTTTGGCAGGTAAATCAAATTGATAAGTTGCGGTTAATAATTTTTCTGGCTGGTCAACAACGGAACTGTCGCCGCCTTGATTTTCAATCATTTCTTTAAATTTTGCGAGCGCTCGACCGCTTGTTAATGCTTCTTCTAATAAAGCCCGTGCTTCGTCTAACGTCTCGGCTTTTTTAGCTAAAACGACCATCTGACTTCCTAAGACATAGCACATCTCCACTAAATCTTCTGGCCCATTTCCTTGCAAGGTCTCGATTGCTTCAACGATTTCTAAACTATTTCCGATGGCCTCCCCTAAAGGTTGTGACATGTCTGAAATTACTGCCATCGTTTGGCGATTTGCCAGTTTTCCAATGCGAACCATTGTTTCCGCTAATCGACGAGCACTTGCTAGGTCTTTCATAAAGGCCCCTTCACCAGTAGTCACGTCTAAGACAATCGCATCTGCCCCTGCGGCAATTTTTTTACTCATAATGGAACTTGCAATTAATGGAATTGAGTCAACAGTGGCGGTCACATCGCGTAACGCATAAAGTTTTTTGTCTGCTGGTGCTAGATCACCTGACTGACCAATTACTGCCACTTTTGTATCGTTGACCAATTGAATAAAACGTTCTTCTGTCAATTCAACTTTAAAACCAGGAATCGCTTCTAATTTATCCAACGTACCGCCCGTGTAGCCTAAGCCACGACCAGACATTTTTGCTACATTGACCCCGACACTAGCAACTAATGGCGCTAAAATAAGCGTCGTAGTGTCGCCTACGCCACCTGTAGAATGCTTGTCGACTTTGATTCCTTCTATAGAAGAAAGATCCACAATTTCGCCTGAATGGACCATTGCTAACGTCATTTGTGTAATTTCTTCGTCTGTCATATCTTGGTAAAAAACAGCCATTAAAAAGGCACTTACCTGATAATCTGGAATTGAACCATCTGTGTATCCGTTGATAATAAATTGAATTTCTTCGCTTGTTAGTTGATGCCCGTCACGTTTCTTTTCAATAATGTCTACCATTCTCATGAATTCGTTCCCTCCGATTTCCCGATAATGTATTATACAACAAAATCGTTCAGCTTTAAACCATTTAGTAAACCAGTTTACTATTATTTTTTTCTTGTGAAAACGCAAACAACACGAACATTCTATTTCTAAGCTGTTTTTTAAATCGGTTTTGTGCTTTTTCTAGCAATAAACGTCGCATCAAAAACTTTATTTGGAACTTTCCCTGTTGGATCTGCAATAGCTTCCACCAAAAATTTTGCTGCATAATAGCCAATATCAAAACTCGGCTGATAGACGGTTGTTAAACTCGGCACCAAATATTCGGAAATTTCCAAGCCATCAAAACCAACCACCGAAATATCGTCAGGAATTTTCTTGCCCGCTTCTTCAATGGCTTGATAAGCTCCCATCGCCATTTCATCATTGCCACAAAAAATTGCTGTGATTTCTTCATTTTTCAAAACTTCTTTCGCCGCAGCATAGCCGCCATGCAAGTTCAATTCCCCAGCACAAACATAATGCGGACGAAAAGGTAAATTGTTGTCCTGTAACGCATGCTGATACGCCGTCACTCGTTCCGTTAAACGATAATAGCCGGCACTTTCACGCAACATGCCAATATGCTGATGGCCTTGTTGAATCAAATGATGGACCGCTTGATAAGCACCTTCGTACTCTTTAACGATTAATCGTCCACTATCTCGTGGATTAATCCCACGATCGACAAGAATGACAGGAATCGGATGTTCTCGTCGGTCTTTTAAAATATGATTTTCTGGCAAAACATTCGGCGTGGCAAAAATAATGCCATCCACCGACCGATGAATCAACTCGCTAACATATTGCATCGCTTGCTCGGAATCATGCTTTGAATTGCATAACAAAATCATGTAGCCTAACGAATTTAAATATGTTTCTACACCTTCAATCACTTTTGAGAAAAAGAAATCCGTCACATCTGGCACAATCATACCAATGGTTTTGGAATGACGGTTGATTACATTCGAAGCAAAGTAATCTGGTTTGTAATGATTTTCAGCGACTACCGCCAACACCTTGTTGCGGGTTTTTTCACTGAAACGACTCCCTTTATTATTCAGAATTTGTGAGACGGTTGTGACAGAAACACCAGCCATATCAGCAATTTCTTTAATCGTTAGTTTCATCGCGCCCCTCCCAACGTCTCCTTTTGCATTGACAGACATTTGTAGACGTGTTACAGTCTTCAAAATACTTATCGAATCTTTTACATTTTAACAAAAAAAAGACAAAAGAAATAGACTAAAAAGATTAAAAAACAAAAGAAAATGGAGGCTATTTTTTTCATGGAAGAATCCCGTGTCCGTCAATTACCAAAAATCGAGCTGCACTGTCACTTAGATGGGTCGATTCGACCAACCACTTTACGCACCATTGCTGAAAAACAAAACATTCCATTACCCCAAGACGAACAAGCCTTGAAAGAGTTAGTGGTTGCCCCTGAAAAATGCACCGATTTGAATGATTATTTAACTCGGTTTGACTTCGTGCTCACCTGTCTACAAACAGCTGAAGCTTTGCAAGCAGCGGCGTATGACGTGATTAGCCAAGCTGCAGAAGATGGCGTGGCTTACATAGAGGTGCGTTTTGCGCCTTCCCAACATACAGAAAAAGGCTTACGGTTACCTGAAATCGTGACTGCTGTTTTAACTGGCTTAAAACAAGGCGAAGAAGATTTTGGTGTAAAAAGCAATGCACTGTTATGCGGCATGCGACATGACCAACAACAAGCCATAGAAAAAATCGTTCACTTAGCGCATGATTTCAGAGAAACAGGCGTTGTCGGCTTTGATTTAGCTGGCAATGAAGTCGATTTTCCTCCATACACATTTGAAGACGTATTAGCTTTAGCCAACCAATTGTCAATTCCATTAACACTCCACGCTGGGGAATGCGGCTGTGGCAAAAATGTCGCTGACGCTGTCACTTTAGGTGCTACTCGGATTGGTCACGGTATTGCTTTGAAAGATACACCCGAATACTTGGCGCTCTTAAAAGAAAAAAAGGTTCTTTTAGAAATGTGTCCAACTAGCAACTTCCAAACAGGCACCGTCAAAACATTGGCTGAATACCCTTTTCAACAATTTATAGAGGCTGGCTTAGCCGTCTGCATCAATACCGATAATCGCACTGTTTCAGATACTACGTTAACGAAAGAATTCATGAAATTGGCCACTTGGTATCAATTAAGTTATGACGAAATGAAGCATCTCACTAAAAATGCGCTTGCAGGTGCTTTTTTGTCGCCAGACGAAAAAAAACTGTTGGACCAAAAAATTGATCAAGCATATCTATTCTAAAAAAGAACCTCCACTAAAGGGGGCTTCACTTAGGGATTTTTACAGACAGCCTAATAGCGAGCATGAAAAACTATGATTACCTTAATTGGTGGTCGTAGTTTTTTTCGTTGCAATGACTTGCTATTAATGCCCTTTAGAGTGATATATAGACTACCAAAAGAATACGGAGGATAAAATTATGTTTCCAACTCAAAAACAAATCGAGAGCGTGAAAAAACGTTATCCGAAAGGTAGTCGTGTAGAACTCATCAAAAGGGAAGAGGTCCAAGCCCCACCAAAGGGAACACGAGGTACAGTGAAAGGCGTTGATGACATTGGTTCGATCCTTGTGCAATGGGACAACGGCTCAACACTGAACGCCATTTACGGCGAAGATGTGGTGCGCATTATCGGAGGTGGACAAAATGGTAAATAAACGGAAGATTTACAACAGCGACCATAAAGACTTTCTCGACATTGCGGTTTGGTGTTTGGAAGATGCACTAATTGCTGCTTACGAGCAAGGCAAAAAGGATGGAATAATACCAAAAGAATAATTAGAAAAGCTCCGAAACAATTTCAGTAATCGGAGTTTTTCTTTTGTATTTAATTTAACCGCAAATTTTTGACAGTTTATTTAAAATCTGTGCGTTTACAATGCTTACCAAGCTATATAGCCAAAATTCGAGAGATCCATTCTTGTTGAGTTTTTGTGATTCCATATAATTCCTCAACATAATTCTCAGTCATACAAGAAATAGGAATGGATAATAATTCATCCTTACTAGGCAGTGAAAAATATTTAATCATATTTTTGGCGGTTGAATAGTAATTGTTCGAATAGGGTTTTGAAACCATCTTTAGATAATAAGAGAACATATCTGATTCAAGAATTTTTGCTAATCTCAATAAATACTCTGTAGAATCATCAAAAATAGCATATCCTGCAGCAAACACTTCATCAGCCGAGTTAGATATTCTCGTTTTCACTTTGTTTGCCATGTATGGAAGATATAACCTTTTACCATACTGATTTATTCCTTGACTTCGACCATAAGAAAACCAGTTGGGCATATTTTTATCGTGTTTCCTACTATCTAATTCTTCTTTATGTTTATTCAAATAAGCATATGCAAATGGAAATTTAGAAGAAAATTCTTCTTCAGTTATTGAAGTTGATTTTCGTGTATCCTTATCATATATATATGGAAAGATGATACGTAAGTTTGTATACTCCGTTTGTGTATTAGGTAACACAAATGGTCTTGTTATCCCACTTTCAATTTTCTCTTCAGTACCCTTATAAGTAAAGTAATAATATTTATCATCCTCATTTAAGGCGTTGAAACTATAAATATTATTACGTTGAGTAGCAACACCATTTTGAATTGCTAAATCTCCGATTTTGGTTTCAAAGTTACTTTCTAAATTATAAATAATTTCTTTATCAACAGTGTTTAGGGTTCTCCACTCATCCCCTGGAATAAATTCTGTCCATTTTTCATTACTGTCTAAAAAATTGTTATCAAGATGTTCAAATTTAACATCATCTGTTGGTTTAACTTTCTTAGTAAAAATAGTTATAGAAAAATAGTTTTGAATCCCATCGAATAAAGGTTCGCTATCAAAGTTTACTATCGAAATATTTGAAGAGTGTTCTCGTAAATACTTCCTTAAATTTTTACCATTCAAACTTCGTAAAAAAGTATTAGGCGTAATATAGTTTCCAACTCCCCCTTTTTTTAAAAGATTGATTCCAATCTCAAAAAAGGGAATATACAAATCTGACACGCCAAATGATGTTTCAAATGTTTTGATTTTTCTTTTAATCTCATCAGAAAGATGTTTAGCCCGAACATATGGTGGATTACAAATTATGCTATCTACTGAAGATATCCCAAAAAGTTGTTTAAGCTTATCGTTTGATAGCTCTAATGAATTAAATTGAGCGATATTCGTTTTAGTTGGAAATTTATCCCCTTCTTCTAAGCACATAATATCTAACAATAATCTTACGAAAAGAACGTTGTCTTCAATTAAGTCAATGCCAAAAATATTATTTTCAATAATGCTTGATACAGAGCCTTTATTTTTTCTTCTTAGTTCCTCAATTCCGGCAATTAGAAAAATGCCACTCCCTACTGCAGGGTCAAAAAGATAGAACCTTTCTTTATTCTCGGCTTTTGATAGAGAATCCTGAATCATTTTTTTTGCAACTCTTTTTGAGGTATATGCGATTCCATTTTCTTTCTTGGTTTCATCGTCAAAAACAAAAATCGATTGTTCAATTAAATCGTAAACAGAGGGTTCATTACCCTTATATTTTTTTTCTAATTCACTATAAAAATCTGTATCAACGCCGTAAGAAAAAACTTGTTTATAGTTTTCCCTTGATGATAAGATTTCTATATGGAGATTTTTTTTATCAATAAAAAATTGAAATATTGATGCAAGTTTTTTCTTTCTAGTCATGTCTCATTATCCTATTACTTCCCTGAACTATTTGTATTTTTGTACCCAGTCTAAATCTGAATTATAAATATTTACATTAGAAACTATGGTTTCAAGAGATGCAACTTGTTTCTTACTAATGCCGTAGTAAGATTCAACTGTGCTTTCTAATTTTTTTTGCAATCTAAATATATCTTTTTGTGAAATTTTCAAACTTTCTCCGTATCTTTTATTGTACAGACCAATTTCATAAATGATATCATCATAAATTTTAGCTAAGTTATAAATTCTATCTTTAGTTAGTTCTGGTATAATTACTTCTCCCAAAAATTGTTTGTTCAATTTTCTATAATCGCCTGAAGCTTCTCCAGAAACAGGTATGGCAAGAAGAGAGAATATTTTAGAATTCATTAAAGCACACAACGCTTTTAGCTTTTGTGTATTGTCTACTTTTGATACTACGGCATTAACGTTAGAATTATCTCCAAACATTGGAACATTGCAAAACGATGCAACAACCTTTTTGTGGGTCATTGGGATAAAAATTTTTGCCTTACTATAACTATTGTGGTTCTGTTCTCGTGTAAATCGATAAAACTCCCCTTTATCAGCACGCTTCTTGGTTTTCGATTCTCTGAACATATCTTGAAAATACTGATATGCTAATGGAAATTTAACTTTCATTTCGTTTTCAGAAATAAAGGTGCCATCCATCTCATACGGGAAAATCATATAATCAAAATCTTTTACTTTTGTAAAGTCTGTAAAAGATGTTAATTGGTCATTTCTTAGCACTCTACGAACCATGTCCGATTCAATTTCAATGCTTTCATCACGTCTGTTTGTCACAAATACCGTATTCCCATCACTTTTTTCAACATCTTTAACTAAAAAGAACTTACTATCCAACACTTGCGGTCCGACAATTATATCCATGTCTTCTGTTGAATTTAGCGTAAAGAAATTATTACTTTTATTTTCAAGTAATTCTCTATATATTTTACCAGCAGCAAAGTTAGAAAAAGACCATGTGGCCGAATTCATCAACTCATTTTGTTTGAGAGTAATTTGCTGGTTATCCTCTGATATTACATCATACAAGTTGGCTCTAGTCTTATTGATATCGTTTTTTGAATATCCATACCTAATATTTTTTGAAAACATTTTCGAACCAAACATTGTAGCTACGTAAGTTGTTTTCCCTCTAAATAGCCGATTAGATTTATATTCAATTATTTCCGTTAAATATCCTCGTTCGGATAAAAATTTTCGCAATGGCACACCGTAATCTGCTTTAAAAAACCTATTTTGAATCATCGTACCAACTTTACCATTTTCATTAACCAACTCAAAAAATCTCTCTAGGAAAAACATAGATACATCTGATTTTCCCTTATTACTAATATATCGTTCCTTTAAATAAGTTAGTGTCTCTGGAAAATGTTCTTTAAAATGTTTCGGTTCAATATAAGGCGGATTGCTAACCAAATGCGTAAAACCAGAGTCATGTTCAAAAATATCTGGAAATAAATCCGCATAGTTTGTAGGAATTTGATAAATTACTTCTTTAGGTGATAAAAGCTTTGAACGATTATCAATTTCTACAACACTGTTTCCTAGTTTAAAATTACTCGAAAACTCACTTAATAAATTTTTAACTGGTTCGACTTTTTTATAATCACTCGTTACTAGCCTAATCGAAATAGTCATTTTTAATACCTCAAGTGCTACAGGATCTATGTCTACTCCAAATAAATTATTAATAATTATATTTTTTAGTTCATGATAATCAAGTAAGTCAACCATTTTTAATTTTTGAATTTTTTTTGCTATAAGTTCAAAAGCAGATACTAAAAAACTACCACTTCCAACACATGGGTCAATCAACTTAATTTTTTTAATCTCGTCTAAATTCGTGATTTCATCTAAATTTAGGACACGTTCACAAATGAATTTTGAAATATCTGAAGGTGTAGGTACAGAACCAGAAGGCGATAGTAACTTTTGTTGAACGACTATCTTATTACTTTTAATTACAATTTGTTTCCCTAAAAACATGTCATATATTTCTGCAATTATAGACGGACTAATAACGTCGAAACGATAAGGTGTATCGCCATATAATTCATTAATAAAACTAGTAAATGCTTTATCAGATAGAGAATTGATATTCAGTTTTTCTTCAAAGAGTGCACCGTCGTATCTATCAAAAAATTCATTTTGTGATGAAGACTGAAATTGTTTCCAAAACCCTTTGCTATTTTGTACAAAAGATAAAAGCTTTTGGTATGGTTCATATCCCAAATCTTCAAGTATTCGAACAAATACAATTCTATTGGTTATCACTTGAACAAAATAGTTCAAATGTTCAACCGAAATAGTGGGAGCATTTATCAACAATTGATTACCTAAAGAAATTCTGAAATCACTAATTAATTTTAAAAATTCAGAATCAAGACTACGAGAATTTTTATCTTCAATGTTTATCCCAAATTCTTCTAAATTCCAGTTTCCTTTTTGAACAATTGACTTCGAAAGGAACTGGGAATATTTATCAAAATCATTTATTAATTCATCTATTGAAAAGGAAAAAGCTTTAAATGAAGCGTTCATTTTAGGATTTGGCTTAAAAGAGGTGTCATAAACTGAAAAATATTCAAAATTTGACACTATTGAAATTGGTAAATTTGACGACCATCCATAACTTCTAATTTGAAAAGCGATTCCTTTGGATTCCCGAAAATCTTTCGGCGCAGTTTTGGCATCTAAGTACATTCTTAAAACGCCTCTATCCAATAATTGGTAATCCGGTTTAACATGTTTGCTATTTATTTCAATTAGTTTCTTTCTAGCCTCTCCTTGTATCTTTTTTTCTTCTATGATTTCCGTCAGATTCGATAAATCCCATCCGAATAATTCGAGAACTTTATTTAAAAAACCACTCCTAATTTTCTCTTCAGAAATATCCTCAGCACTATTGGAAATCATATCATTATAACTATTCCTTAATTTTTTCAATTCAAGTATAACAAGTTCCTGATTCATAATTATTATCTCCTAAAAAAGAAATCTATTTTATTACATACTATTGTAGCCAATATATTAAACATATGGCCAATGCTTTATTCTCGAACGTATGAAACGATGTCTCCAAAGTCACAATCAAGTTCATCACAAATCTTCATTAAAACGGCAAGGCTCACAATTTGGTCTTGTCGCATTTTTGTCATTGTATTAGGTGCCACGTTAATTGCTTTACGCAAGTCTGCAGCACTCATTTTTTTATCTATGAGCAGTTTCCATAACTTGGCATAAGAAAGTCCCATATTATAAGCCTCCATTACTTTTGACTTCTTATATTATAACATCCGTAGCTCATTTTCTCTATATATTTTCGCAACATCTTACGAATTATAGCTTGGCTCAAAATTGAGCTGAGCTTTTTTTCATTTTCAGGGTTCGAATCAGTAGATTTCATCGCTTATAGCTGAAAGAAGAAAAAATATTTTGAATTAGGGTTTATTTTTGGCGATTTGGTTCGCCTGTAGTTTGTAAGGGAAAATAAAATATTTTTTTGAAAACGTCCTTATTTATGTCCTGCCATGGCCTATGTGTATAAGGAATGACTGAAACGGACACCCCTTATCAAAAAAATGGTTAAGTGAATTTTCTAAAATTTATTTTTCAAAAACGTCCTTTTTCACCCTCTCCCGTGGCCTATATGTAGAGGGTGCGCAACAGGGGTTGACTTTTTCGCCTAGTAGTAGAGGAAAGTTAAAAATTTCTTCACTTCAACAGGTATAATTTTTAGAAATTCCTTTGCCTATGACATGAGGAGATGAATCAAGCATTTTCCCTCTCAACCAGAAAGGAGGTATCCGTCTATCCAAGATTTTATGAAAGGAGTAACGCACACATGCAATTTGACAACATTCCACAGTACTTAAAAGGCCATCAGCGTTTTTGTCTGTGGCGGTATGAAGTGGGCATTGGCGGTCGAGTAATCAAAGTCCCTTACAATGCCAAGACGCACAAAAGGGCTCGAACCAATGACATCAAAACGTTCACCGATTACAACACTGCCATTCAGGAGATGGGTGAGTTATGAGGGGATTGGTATCAAGCTATCATCCGACATTATCGCCATCGACCTTGACCATTGTGTCAATCAAGGAAAGCTGAATAGTACTGCTCAAAAGATTGTGAAGCACTTCCCTACTTCGCATATCGAGATTAGTCCAAGTGGTACAGGTTTGCGGATAGCCATTCTTGCTTCAACCAAAATAATCTTCAATCCAGCTATCCACCATGTGAAGAAGGGTGATGTGGAATTTTACACCGCTAACACCAATAAGTTTGTCACGCTCACAGGTAATGTCTACCAACAAGGGGATGTGGTTGAAAACAACGAGGGTGCCAATTGGTTAATTGAGAATTATCTCATGTGTAAGCTGCCAAAATCATCACCTGTGTCGATATCTCACCGACCCAGCTTACTAACCGATGATGAAGTTTTTCTCAAAGCGAAGCAGACGTGGCTTTGTGTTCAATATTGGGATTTTACAGTAATGGAAACGCAGAGAAGATTGACCGTCTATTTCGTAAGTCAGGCCTGTTCCGTGAAAAGTGGGACTCACTTCGTGGTGGTGATACTTATGACAAGCTTACCATTCTGAAGGCACTCGAAGGTAAGAAGGGGTTCTACACACCTGTGATTGTCTCAAACGCTCAAGAAGACTTTGGGGATGAACTTGCAAGTTTGCCTAACTTCACTCCAGAAGACCCCAGAGCCTATCCCTTTAATGAGATTGGTGCTGGAAAGTTATTTGCGGATTTCTTTAAAGCAACACTGCGATATGTACCTGAACGGAAGTCTTGGTTTTACTACGCCGATGGTATCTGGCAGAAAGATACAGGCGGTGTCCAAGCCAGTAAGCAGTGCATGAAGTTGGCGATGGCGTTATACACACACGCTCTCACTATTCAAGACAGTGATTTACGGCAACGATATATCGAGTATGTAACTCGTTGGCAACGACACACTTTTAGGACCAACTTGCTAAAAAACGCACAGGTTCATTACCCAATTACAACTGGTGAGTTTGATAAAGACCCGTTCATCTTTAATTGCCGTAATGGAACATTAAATCTGCGGACGTTAGCCTTTAACAACCACAGTGTAGATGACCTGTTAACCAAGATGTCGCCAGTGACTTATGACCGAAACATTCATGATGAACGTTGGACTCAGTTTATTGATGAAATTATGAGTGGTGACAAGGATAAAGCCAATTTCCTACAAAAGATATTCGGGTACGGCATTAGTGGTGATACTCGTTACGAATGTTTCTTCATTCTATATGGTTTGCTTACTCGCAATGGTAAGGGAACACTCTGCGAATCAGTTCTACAGGCGGTGGGCAGTTATGGTATCACCGCAAAAGCTGAAGCCATTGCTCAACGGTCTAACTCAAACAGTTCTGTTCCTAGTGAAGATGTGGCGAGACTGGCTGGTGTCCGCTTTGCCAATATCTCTGAGCCGAATAAAGGTTTAGTGCTTGATGCAGCTAAGGTTAAAACGATGACAGGGAATGACACCTTGAATGCTCGCTTCCTTCATGAAAATAGTTTTGACTTCAAGCCACAAATTACAGATATGACAGTATTCACCAGTGGGCGATTAATCATCATTCCCTTTGACCGTCATTTTGAAGAAAACGAACAGGATCGAAATTTGAAGCACTACTTTTCAGGTGAGAAGCAACAGTCAGCAATCCTTAATTGATTGGTGCAAGGTTTTCAATGTCTGAGAAAAGAAGGCTTACATCCGCCAGCAGTAGTCAAAAATGCCGTGAAGCAACATCAAGATGAAAGCGATAAGTTCAAGCAATTCATTGAAGATTGTACTGTCAAGGATAAAGACAGTGAAGAAAGGACTAGCGATGTTTACAGGCGCTATAAAGGTTAGTGCATGGATAATGGCTACTACTGTGAAAACAAAAAGAACTTTAATGCCAGTCTAGCCACCATCGCTACTGTGACGAAAAAACGTCCACGAGGTGGCAATGCAACCACAATGGTTATCGGCTTAAAACTGTTATCAGAGTTCTTGGAATAGCGTTGCAAGTGTAGAAAGTAAAAACAGTGTTTTTTATATTCCTGTAAGAAATTCAAAATACTATTTTTACTTACAACAATTGCTACAAAACTTTAAAGGAGGTGATGCCGTTACTTGTGTTGGCTTAACACCAATAATCTCAACGAAAGGAGGAAATCGAAATGAAAGTATTTGATGTCATCACTGATGAGACTATCAAGCGTTTAACACCACAGGATTTTGATACTGACAACTACCTGTGCGTGAACTTTGCTTTGAAGAAACATTAGCCACCATTCTGTGTCATGAAACGCAAGGATACTGCCTTTGATTACTACAAAGTAATTTATGAAACATCAACATTATTTTATCGTGATTTTGAAGACGTTTTGAAATTCGTTGATGAACACGGTATCACAAAACAATAATGACCCTAGGGGTAACAAATCCCTACACCCTTTGAAACTGTGCAGCGTGCGAGGCAGACACGAAAAAAGTTTTGAAATCAAAAGGGGGGTAGCCCCCATTAACAAATTTAACTAAGAAATGGAGAATTACTTCTATGAAACCTAGCAAAACAACTGCAAAGCTACTTAAAGGTCACAACATCAGCTTTAGTAAGCAAATCGTACTTGACCTGATTCCAAATGGTAATAAGTCGTATGCCTTGCTTGCACCACGTCACACTGAAGATACCCCTTCTCTTCGTTACTTTGTCTTGAGCAAAGGCTATGGTGATAATGAATACTTCACCTCAATTGACGAGTTGGTCTACACCTGTGTGGAAGAAAAGGTTATTTCTAGCCATCATGGAAAGACGCTTATCACAAAATATCACAAAGATAAAAACAACATCGCTTTCTATCTTGATAAAAATTTAGCTGAAGCATTGAATGAAATGCAGATTGATTTCTCACGATATTTCATCTTGGAACTCTTAAAGCCAGCCAGCGCTATTGTGCCAACTAAATTATGGAATGCTTACCTTGCGCCGTATGATACCAATGATTACTTTGTTCGTGTTCAACGCAGTGACCATTCTCGCATTGATACGCTTGACCGAATGCTTGAGATTGCCTTGTGGTATGAATCTATCACCAAAAAGCAAGCCAAACAGATTACTGACACTTACAACAAAGCAATGGAGGAACTAACAAATGAGTAACATTTCAGACAAATTCTATAACTCTAACAAGGGTGCTTACAAAAATAATTTCTGAGATAAAATGCGTGGCAAAACGTATGATGAAACCCTTGTTGAGACAAATAAAGACAAAGTAATCCATGCCCATGTTATCCCACAAGACGGATTGCAAAAATTCACTAAAGCTGTGTACAACGACAGCGTCTTTCGTCAAATTGGCACAACTCATTATGGAACAAATGGTGATTTGATGATGTATGCCTACGACAATGATACAAGTGCATTATGGGGACGTTTACCTGAATTGTTTGATGAGATTGATAGTCCTGTCAAAAAGCCAATTTTTTCCTACCGCTTGTCCCTAATGACTCACTTGCCCGAGGAAGAAGTTTATAATGAGCAGTTCAATTTTGAAACTACCATTATGACTGCGATGGGAAAAGGTTTTGCTAAAGCGGAAAATAATACCTTTATCAACGGAACTGGTGTGGATGAACTACTGGTATTCTGCATGAAACAGCTGGTGTAGAAATCGGTGTGACATCATCTGAAATCACCTATGATACTATCACCCAATTGTTCTTCTCGCTTGACAAGGACTATCGCAAGAATGCCAAGTGGCTTATGAATGATGAAACAGCAATGCAACTTCGGCAATTAAAATCTGATTCAGGAATGCCACTGTGGAATCACAATACGGATACTATCTTCTCGCATGAGGTAGTGATCATGAATGAAATACCATCCACTGGAACACCGATTGCCTTTGGTGATTTCAGACACTATGCCATCGTTATGCGTATTCCATTAACAATGAACGTGTTACGTGAGAAGTTCATCCTAAACGGGCACATTGGCTATGCGGGGTATGAGTTCTTAGATGCCAAACTGCTCCGCCAAGACGCAGTGAAACTTCTCAAACTTGAAACGGTCTAAACTCAATAACAAAACGTTATTGACCTGGCCGAACGAATCGTTCACCCTGCTACTACTTAAATATTGGATGGGGTAACGATTTGCTACCCCATCTTTTGGAAAGGAGAACTTATGAAACCACAAGCAGAAAGCCGTTTGACTGAAACTGTCATTGCAGGAACACTTTATATCGTAGAGTCGATGACTTCTTCAAGGGTATAGAGCTAATATACACTGAGCCAAAGTCTAGGCTTAATTAGCTCGATTGAGGACTGTCGAGAAAGGAGAAAAACATGAATAGATAGTCAACTATCGCCCTTGATACAAAAATCACGGCACTCTATTGCAGATTATCTCGTGATGACGAACTTCAAGGTGATAGCAATTCAATCAAAAACCAAAAAGCAATCTTGCAAAAGTATGCAGATGATAATGGCTTTTCAAACACCGAATTCTTTGTAGATGATGGCTACTCTGGGACTAACTTTGAACCTCCTGACTTCAAACGATTAGTTGAGAAAATCGACAACGATGAGGTCATCACCGTGATTGTGAAGGACATGAGTCGTCTTGGTCGTGATTACTTGAAAGTTGGTTACTATACTGAAATGGCTTTCCTTGAAGCGAAGATTCGCTTCATCGCTATCAACAATGGTGTGGACTCAAACAAGCAACAGGATAGCGATTTTACACCCTTCTTGAATATCATCAATGAATGGTATGCCAAAGATACCTCAAAGAAAATCAAAGCAGTATTCAAGGCTAAAGGCGAATCAGGTAAACCGCTAACAACACGTCCTCCTTATAGCTATTTAAAAGACCCACAAAATGAGAATAATTGGATTGTGGATGAAGCAGCTGCTACAGTGGTTAAAGAAATTTTCCATTTATGCATGAATGGTTATGGACCAACTCAGATAGCGAACGAACTCACCAGTCGCAAAATACTGAATCCAATTGCATATTTCCACTCAATTGGTTTAAGTATTTCGCCAAACGTTCCATCTATCCCATATAATTGGAATGCGCGGACAATATCTAACATACTTGAAAAACAAGAATACTTAGGACACACGGTGAATTTTCGAACAAAGAATAAATCGTATAAGTCTAAAAAGAAAATCCAGAATCACCCTAGTGAATGAAAAATCTTCAAAAACACTCACGAGCCAGTCGTTGATGAAGAAACCTTTGCGATTGTTCAAAAGATACGTGATGGTAGAAGACGGCCAACACCTATGGGAGAAATGCCTGTGCTGTCGGGAATGGTATTCTGTGCTGACTGCGGTAAAAAGCTGTATCAAGTTCGTTGTAAAACTATGAGCCAGAAAGAATACATGGTTTGTTCTACCTACCGCAAAGTCAAAAGCGGATGCAGCTCACACCAGATACGTAATGTTGTGTTTGAAGAACTACTGCTCAAAGATATTCGCAGAGTTACATCATTTGCCAAGGAACATGAAGATGAGTTTGTGGAGATGGTCACTGCTTTATCAGAAAAGGAACTCAACAAATCGCTGCGTGACAATAACAAGGAACTGGCACAAACCACCGCCCATGTTGATAAGCTAGACAGTATAATTCAAAAACTTTATGAGGATAATCTCGAAGGTAAGATTACTGATGACCGCGTTATCAAGCTATCTCGTAATTATGAGCAGGAACAAAAAGACTTTGAAGTTCGAATCAGTGAACTCCAAAGTCTGATTGATAATGCCAAAGAGAAAACGTTGAATGCTGAATCATTTCTCAAGCTAGTCAAGAAATACACTGATATTCAGAAACTGGATGCAGAAATCATCCGTGAATTCATTGAAAAGGTCATTGTGTTTAAGGCTGAGAAAGTGAACGGGCACAGGCAACAACATATTCAAATCATTTATAACTGCATTGGTGCAGTGGAAATTCCAAGTAACTAAAATAAGCAGGTTGCCCATATAAAGATATGAGATACCTACTTTTTTTTAGAAGATTATAAAATCCCTTACTGAACGCTCCTAAAGTGGCGGTTCTTTTTTACTCTGCTTCTTTAACACTTCGTAAAATATAGTAGCCTTTGTCTTTTGTCACAATTTCAACATTGCCAAATACTTCAGCCATTTTCTTTTCTGCACTAGGTGCACCTTGTTTCTTTTGAATAACCACCGTTAGTGTGC
Organism: Enterococcus sp. DIV1368f; assembly: GCF_051712245.1. Taxonomy (NCBI): domain Bacteria; kingdom Bacillati; phylum Bacillota; class Bacilli; order Lactobacillales; family Enterococcaceae; genus Enterococcus; species Enterococcus sp. DIV1368f. The sequence goes on along the minus strand of NZ_JBIOON010000001.1, from coordinate 157,678 downwards.
CACCAACTTTCAACAACGGAAAAGCCCCTGTTAAAATGCCATGGACAACTTTTTTGCCTGCACGAATGGGCGGATTGCTAACAATCGCCGCGTAGGTCGTTTCGTTTAAGGTTTCATACACATTGGAAGAATGAATATCCACAGTAGTAATTTGGTTGCGTTGGGCGTTCATTTGAGCTAGCCCAACCGCCCGTTGGTTGACATCCACCATTTCCACCAGTCGACCAGTCGCCGCTGCTAAGGACAACCCAATTGGTCCATAGCCACAACCAACATCTAACAAACGGCCTGCTGGTAAATTTTCCCATTCAAAGGCATCAATCAACACACGAGAACCATAATCCACTGTTCCTCTTGAGAAGACCCCGCTATCGGTCGTAAACTGAAAGGTCCGACCACGTAATGGAAAAGACCAGCTTTCTAAATCATGTGCTAATTCTGGATTTTCTGTATAATAATGATTCGCCATTTTGTTCTTCCTATCTATGCTTGTTTTGGTTTTAGTCTACCTTTTATTTCTCGAACAATCAAGGCACCTAATAATTCATAGCCCACTTGTGAAAAATGCAAACCATCTGCTTGTAAAAATTCATCCGTTCCAGGATAAACAGTCATCGCTTTATACAAATCAATAACTGGCAAGTTATGTGCCGCTCCGACTTCTTGTGCAACCTTGACCAATTCCTTGATACGCGTCTGTGGACGTTCTGGACGTCTGCCACTATCCGCATATGGTGGCGTAATTAAAATCACCTTTTCTGAACCAATTTCGTGAATCATTGTTTCAAGGTTTTCTCTAAACGTGGCTACTGTTATATTTCGATCCAGTGACGCATCATTGGCGCCAAAGAAAATCACCACCTCATCAGGTTTCTCAATTAGCACTTCTTTATTTAATCGTTTTAAACCATCTTCTGTTGTATCGCCAGGCATTCCAGCATTAATGACAGCCACTTCTTCTAGACCCATCGCAGCAATATCCCGTTTCACTAAGTCAACAAGAACAGGTGAGACAGCTTCGTCTAAATAACCAGCAGTAATGCTATCACCAAATAATACAATTTTTCTCATGGCTTTTCCCCTCTTTTCTAACAGTTTTCTCTTTTCATGATACCATTTTCATCATAAATTGGCGAAGAAGGGAATTCTTTTGTAAAATCCTGTGTTTCCCTTGTGAAATTATGGTAAAATGTACAAAGATTGAACAGGGTTTGGTGGAGGAACAATGGACGATAAAATGAATTACTACCCAATTTCCAGAGAAGAATGGCATGGGTTTTATCATGACGGCAAAGCACCGTTAACCGAAGCAGAATTGGATAACATTAAAAGTGTGAACGACCAAATTTCACTAAAAGATGTACAAGAAATTTATGTACCCTTAACGCATCTTATTCATTTGTACATGAAAGAATTTGAATCGCTAACACTTAGCAAAGGATTATTCCTACATGAATATGTCTCTGTACCACCATTCATCATTGGAATTGCCGGCAGTGTCGCCGTTGGTAAAAGCACCACCGCTCGTCTTTTGCAAAGAATTCTGGCCCGAACGTTTAAACGAAGAAACGTTCAACTCATTACAACGGATGGGTTTTTGTATCCCAATAAAGTGTTAGAAGAACAGGGAATTATGGACCGAAAAGGGTTTCCTGAAAGTTATGACATGGAGAAGCTAATTAATTTCTTAAACGAAGTCAAAAGCGGCAAAGACGAAATTAAAGCACCCGTCTATTCTCACAGTGTCTACGATGTTATCGAAGGCGAATATGAGTTGATTCAACAACCAGATATTCTGATTGTTGAAGGCATTAACACATTACAGTTACCCGCCAATCAACAAATTTATGTGAGTGATTTTTTTGATTTTTCTATTTTTGTGGATGCCGATCCAGCCTTAATTGAAAAATGGTACCTAGAACGTTTTGGGGCCTTATTAGATACGGCTTTCTTAGATCCTAATAATTATTATTACCAATATGCAATTGGCAAACGAGAAGATGCTTTCGCCATGGCACGGAATGTTTGGAAAACCGTGAACTTGCCGAACTTGGAGGAATATATCTTGCCAACGCGCGGACGTGCGGACATTATTTTGCATAAAACGGAAAATCATTTGATTGACCAAATCTATCTACGTAAATATTAAGGGTTGACGAGCTAAGAAATATCCTGTATCTTTTGTAGAAATATCCTTGAAAATTTTCAGCAGAATGCATGACTTTCAAGGAGTAAAATGTTTTAATAAGTATAGCTAGACAAAGAAGAGTACGGAACAAAAGTGAACCACTTTTTAACCGCCTGATTCTCGGCTGTTTAAAAGTAGCCCCTGCGGAATTAAGCCAAAATTTTCTAAAAATCGTAAAACAATTTTTGAAAATCCTTTCTTAATTCTTGGTGCTGACCACTTTTTAACCGCCTTTTCTTTAGATAAATTTAAATGGATAAGGGGTAATAGACGTGACTAACGTTGCCGATTTGACATCTGTCGAAAAAATTATTGTTTTAGACTTTGGTAGTCAGTTTAACCAATTGATTACTCGTCGTATTCGTGAATTTGGCGTATTCTCTGAGTTATTAAGCCACCGAACTACGGCAGAAGAAATTCGCAAAATCGCGCCTAAAGGAATCATCTTCTCAGGTGGACCAAACAGCGTGTATGACAAAGATGCTTTTAGCATTGATCCAGAAATTTATGAGTTAGGAATTCCCATTCTTGGCATCTGCTACGGTATGCAATTAATGACTCATAACTTAGGCGGAAAAGTAGAACCTGCCGCAAACCGTGAATACGGAAAAGCAGAATTAGAAATCCTTGGTGATGCGACCTTATTCCAAGGAACACCTGCGAAACAAACCGTTTGGATGAGCCACGGTGATTTAGTAACAGAAATCGCTCCTGGATTCGAAAAAGTTGGGACAAGCAATGATTGTCCAATCGCATCTATCGAAGATGCCAACCGCAAATTCTACGGCGTACAATTTCACCCAGAAGTTCGTCATTCAGAATATGGTAACGACTTATTACGTCACTTTGCTTTTGATGTGTGTGGCTGTACTGGTGACTGGAGCATGGAAAACTTCATCGATATGGAAGTCGCTAAAATCCGTGAACAAGTAGGCGATAAAAAAGTCTTACTTGGTTTATCAGGTGGCGTTGACTCAAGTGTTGTCGGCGTGCTTTTACAAAAAGCCATTGGCGACCAATTAACTTGTATCTTCGTTGACCATGGATTATTACGTAAAGGTGAAGCAGAACAAGTAATGGAAAGTTTAGGCGGTAAATTTGGCTTAAACATTATTAAAGTAGATGCGAAAGAACGCTTCTTAAGCAAATTAGCAGGCGTTTCTGACCCTGAACAAAAACGTAAAATCATCGGTAACGAATTTGTGTATGTTTTTGATGACGAAGCAACTAAACTTGCTGGGGAAGAAGGCGTTTCATTCCTAGCACAAGGAACTCTTTACACAGACGTCATCGAATCTGGTACAGAAACTGCGCAAACAATTAAATCACATCACAACGTTGGTGGTCTTCCTGAAGACATGCAATTTGAATTAATTGAACCTTTAAATACATTATTCAAAGACGAAGTTCGTGCCTTAGGAACTGAACTTGGCATGCCTGATGCAATCGTTTGGCGCCAACCATTCCCAGGACCAGGATTAGGTATTCGTGTGCTTGGTGAAATTACAGAAGATAAATTACAAATCGTCCGTGATTCAGATGCTATCCTACGTGAAGAAATCGCAGCAGCTGGCTTAGATCGTGACATTTGGCAGTACTTTACTGTCTTACCTGGCATCCGCTCAGTAGGCGTTATGGGCGATGGCCGTACCTACGATTACACAGTCGGTATCCGTGCTGTGACTTCTATCGACGGCATGACCGCTGACTTTGCTCGTATCCCTTGGGATGTTTTACAAAAAATCTCTGTGCGCATCGTGAACGAAGTTGCACATGTAAACCGTATCGTGTACGATATTACTTCAAAACCACCTGCAACTGTGGAGTGGGAATAGCACCCAACCCGCTAGAAAACCTATTTTATAGGTGTTTCTAGCGGGTTTTCTTTTGTGTTATCACACTTTCCTCCCACCATTCTCCATTTTTCCTTTGCTCCACCGCCCTCAAAGTCCTATAATTTAATCATAAGAATAGTGGCTATTAATAAAATTCATCAATTAAAAGGAAGCGATTTCAACATGTCAAAAGAAACTTTTCTTAAGTATGGTTTTGTTGTCCTCTTCATAGGAATTTTTTTACTTCGTGCCCAAAAATTTATTTCTGAGCCCCTTTCGTACCTTTTTTCGGGTATTCTTTTGCTTATTGTTGCGTATTTAATACTCGTGAAAAAAATGAACTTTTTCTCAAGTTTGCTCACTGTTACCGATCAACCTTCTTCTACCCAACAACGATTAGGTCAAATCTCTGGTCTTGTCAGTTTATTGATTGGTTTACTTTTGGTAATTCTTAGCTTCATTTTCTTTCTCCAACCTTGATTCCCCCTTGACTCTCCCTTCACTCTTGGCTATGATTACCTTAGCAAGTACAATGGTGTACTGTGAACAGTCGAGCAACGGCGCTCAAAAAGATTGGCTTTCGTGCATTCTTTTTGAGGGCTTTTTATTTTTAGAAAGTAGGGAAATTGAATGGAAAAAATGTACCGCAGTCCGTATGAAGCGTACCCGTATCTATCTTCTAAACCAGAAGATTTACGATGTGATTTTGAATTAATGACTGATGAATTAGCCTCGATGACAGGTCTTCTACGAGGATATGTGCAACAATTAGACGTCCCTGAACAGCCTGCACTAACAGAAGAACTAGCCAAAATTTGCGAGTTAATCTACCATGTCAATCCAACGACTCGAACAAAATTAACAGTCACAGAGGAAGAAATAGCCTGGCTTTTGGAACGTGTCAATGCTATGAATGAACTGACATACGAAGAAAATCGTCCTTTTGTTTTACCGATGGGCACAATCTGTTCCTCTTATGCACACATTTTAAGAGCCAAAGCCAAAGATATTGTTCGTTTACTTTATCGCATGGACTATGGTGGTAAAAAAATTGATCCGCAGCTGTATGATGTAGTCAACTTACTCTCAGGTTACTTTTTCATGTTAGCTTTGTATCTAAATAAGCTCGAAAATGGTGAAGAAGTCCCCTTTGTTTCTCGCAACTATTCTATTTAATTTGGAGGAAGATGATGAATTCATTACCGATACTTGAAAAAGCAGTGGGCGCGATCACGCTGCTTTCCGAAGAACAACAAAATGCCGAATATGAAGGCTTTTTATGCCAAGTTAATGAATCGCAACAACTTATCCGCAGTCGCTTAGCCAAAAAAACGCCGAAAAAAGAAGGCTATTTTGTAGCCTTCTGGGAAAAAAATCAACAAAATCAGAACGAAGCCTTTGATGCAACGGAAGCCCCTGAAATGTTAGCAATTGTCATTTCTGATCAAGAAAAGCAAGGTCTCTTTCTTCTGCCGAAAGAATGTTTAATCCAACAAAAAATTCTCAAAACGCACCAACAAAAAGGCAAAATGGCAGCCCGTTTTTATCCTTCTTGGTGCCAAAACCTTAATCAAACCGCCAAAAAAACACAAAAATGGCAACTAGCTTACTTTACTGATTTATCTAAATACTAAAAACGTCAGCTGGCTTCAAAAGCCAGCTGACGTTTGTTTCTTCTACTGTTTAACCAATTGGTGGCGTACCTTCTGCGTTCCCAGCAATCGCTTCGATTTGAATCTGAGCACCTTTTGGTAAATCCGTCACACCAATCACTCTTCTGGCAGGCGTGCCTTCAGGGAAGTACGTTTGGTAGACGTCATCTACTGCCGCTAGCTCTTCAATCTCTTTCACAAAAATGTTCACTTTCACCAGATCAGCTAAGCTGTGATCCACACTTTCAATAATCGCTTTGATGTTTTCTAAACATTGCGTCGTTTGTTCCTTGATTCCGCCAGCGACTAACGCATTTGTTTTAGGGTCCAATGGTAGCTGAGCTGATAGATGGTTGTAATGAGAAAAAGCAACAGTTTGTGTAGAAAATGGACACTTCGGTGCGTAATCTGTATTATTTGCTTCAATAATTAATCCATGTCGATCTTCAATCGCTTGTGGTGGCGTACCATCCCCATGAGAAACCACCGCTTCTACTTGCACCGCTGCGCCCATTGGTAAATCAGCAACAGCAATCACTGTTCGTGCTGGCATGTAATTGACCGTACGCGCAATTCCTGAATCTGGGAAAAAAGCAGCATATACTTGATTGACAGCTTCCAGCTTAGATAAATCTTTTAAATAAATGTTGATCTTCACAATATCATCAAAAGGCACATCAATACTGGTTAAAATGGCTTTTATGTTTTTCAAACATTGTTTTGTTTGCGTTTTAACACAGCCAGCCACAACTCTGCCCGTTTGAGGATCTATAGGCAATTGTGCAGACAGATTGTTATAGTGAGAAAACGCGACCGTTTGACTGGCTAGAGCATCAATTGGTGCCTGAACCGTCTGATTTGTTAATTTAATTAAATCCCCAGCTTGAGGTGCATTAGGGATAGTTCCTTCCCCATTTGAAACAAGTGCCTCCATTTGAACAGAAGCGCCTAACGGCAAATCTGCGACGGCGACCACTGTTTTAGCTGGATAATAATGGGTAAAAAAGGCCGCATAGACCTCCTCAACTGCGGCAGCATCCCGCATATCTTTGACAAAAATGGTCATTCTGACAATGTCACTCATCACATGGTTGATACTTTCAACAACCGCTTGGATATTTTTCAAGCATTGTGTCGCTTGGGCCCGAATGCCACCTTATACCAATTGTCCAGAGGTTGGCTCAATAGGTAACTGTGCCGACAAATGATTATAGTGGGAAAATGCGACTGTTTGGGCTGCGAGAGGATGCTTTGGTGCACGCTCTGTATTTCTTGCTAAGACGATATTTTCATTACTCATAACTCTACTCCCTTTTTTAGCATTCCAACAAAAATGATTCCGCTTACATTTTCAAGCATTAAACTTCCAACAAGCTCCTTTTTATTTTCCTGCTTTTCTATTAATGGTGATAGCTTTCCACCACCACTTCTTTCAGTCTACAATAAGAACAGGAACATTTCAATAAGGCATTCCTAAATTGATTGTTGGCCCTCAAACAAATCTTCTTCCGTTAAAGAAGGCTGAGGTCGGGAAAGAACCGTTTAGCTCCGAGAAATAAGAAGAAATTTCCGAAAATTGCTCTTTAATTTTTGGAGAATTTCGGCTTATTTCCGAAGGAGTTGGTTCTGTTCCCGCCGTTTATCAGGTTTTGATCCTGGGACAAAAATCCAAAGTGATTTTTGTCCCAGGATCAGTCTTTATAGATAACTCGTTAGCTTTAACTAGTTTTATTTAACCACCATATACTCACGATAATTTTCCGAGAACGTATCCATTAGCGTATAAATTCGTTCAAAATCATAGTCACGACTAGGGTCATCATACCAAACACATTGAATACTTCCAATAATTGGAAGATTTGGGCTACCTGCTGGCACATCTGTAAATGCTTTTTTCGACATATTTGCTAAAGCATCGTCATATTGATAAATGCCAGAATCAACATTGCCAGCTACCCAATACCACGCATCATTGGTATTAAAAATTTTGTGTCCTTTTTGAACAAAGTACTCAGGTTTGGCTACGTCATATCCGCTCCAACCGGCTGTCCAATAAGAAATAATAATCTCTGGGTCAAATGTACCGAAAGAATCGTCGCTGTTGTAATAAATGCCATCATTGAAGCTCATTGGCTGCATGCCCGCATCTTTAATTATTTTAGCTAAATCATTCGCATAAGCGACAAAATCTTTGTAGCGCCCAGAAGATTGCAGTTTCGCCCAGCCGCCTGTGTCGACATCATTTGCATACTCATCCCCACCAAAATTGAAAATTTCACTATGCGCGGAAAAATAAGCCACGTACTTACTGATAATCGCCTTTGTGAAATTCACTGCCTTTTGGTTTCCTAAGTCTACTGTTCGTTTTGAGCCATCAAAAGCGGGATTTTTAATCGCTAGTTTTTCCATGGCCACTAACAAGGCATCCATATGTCCTGGACTGTTAATCACGGGAATGATGTTGATGTTGCGCGCTTTCGCAAAAGCCAACAACCGATCCATTTCTTTTTGTGTTAACGCGTTGCCATTAGGATCATTGTAATATGCGTTGTTGCCTCGTTGGATTGCTTTTGAAACCCGGTTGTGGTTGTATTTTTTACCATTCACATTGACCGACATATCATCCAAGATAAACCGTAAGCCATCATTTCCTAAAATTAATTGGACATCTGTGTACCCATTTTGACTGGCTTTGGCCACTAATTCTTCCAGTTGCTCCACGGAAAAATATTTTCTTCCTGCATCAATGGAAAAGACACTTTTTAAAGGTTGTGTTTGTTTCTCTTTTAAATTATCCAAAGCTGTTTGGACCTCCGTTTGCCAAGTAGTCACTTGCGCGGCTGTATACGTTTTTCCCGCAAGTTCTGTTGCGACTGTCTCTTTTGTTGTTTGTAGTGCTTGAATCGTTTCTGGTGTATAGCTTTCTGCCTTTTCAATGGCTGCAACTGCTTGATCCAACGCACGATATAAAGTGGTTAAGTCAATGGCTAACAGGCCTTTTTCTAATTCAGCATCATAGGTATTTGAAAGCCCTTGGCCATAATCGCCACCTAAAATAGCTTTATTCACATCATAAAGCGTCGTTGCTTGTGTCACTGCTTCTGCGGCTTTATTTTGTGCTTCAAGGTCTGTGTTGGCGTAGCTAATTCGTTTTAAATAGTGTTGCGCAGCCGCTTTCATCTCTCCAAGAGAAACGCCTTTACTCTCTGCAATGGCCGTTTTTGTCCAAAGTAAATTAGAAGGTTTTATCTGATTTAAATCGTCTTCATTATAGGTGCGACCATCGCGATCTAAGGCATAGAGGAACATGCCCCCTAAATTATTTTCATAAGAATAACGAGCTACTTTATACATGTTACTTTCCATATACGGCTCTTTTGTGTCATACCAGCGGTTGCGATCTTGCTCTTCTGGGAAAGTTAATCCTGGAACAAATCGTTCCCCATTGAGAACCGGACTTAAATTATTTAATGCTCGTTGCGTGCGTTGGTCATCGCTGCCATACTGTTGATACGCGAGAAAATCGAAACAGTCACTGACATCTTGTAAAGGTGGTAAATATTCTGCATTGGTATCATACAAAAATGGACGATCCGTTCCCGACTTCGGTCCAATGTATTTTGATAATGCACGAATGACACCATTAGATAGAACAATATCTTTTTCACTTGGACGAGTTTCCATGTCAATATCTAACCCATCAATTCCTAAATCATCGACAAATTTGGTTAACAGCTCTTTCGCATAAGCATCAAATTCTGCTTCTGTAGGCGTTGTTCCTGCATAAGGAACTTTTAATAGCTCGCTATAATCAATCCCACGAACTAAACGAACACCTCGTGCATGTAATGCTGGCGCATACTCATTTTTTAACGTATCATAAAATGGCTGTGCAAGTGCTTCTTGTCCTTTTGGCACATAACTAAAGACATTCACAATGTCAATACCATAAGGAATATCGTGCATCGTTAGCCAATTTTCATCTGGCAATGTTGTATTAACTCCTTGCATCGTTTTGTCACGCCAAGCCCGATAATAAACCATAAAATGTTTCTCTTGGGTCGGCTCATTGGCTTGGCTGATCATTGGTTGATGAAACAGACTAAATAAGATAAACGCCAAGCCAACCAATAACGAAAGACCCAGCCAACTGACAATTGTTTCTCTGTTTTCTCCTTTTCTTGTCGATAAATTGTTCCCCACTTTGAACACCATTCCTTTCTGCACTCCGTTCATTTTTGTTTATCCACCTAAAAAGAAAGCGCATACACAACCATCAATAGAATAACAAAAAATAACGAATTTGCAAAATAGAAACTGGAAAAATGAGGATTTTCTATAAAAATCTTTTCCCGCCTAAAATCACTTTTGTTAGACGGCGTTTAAATGGTAAATTTTGAGACTTGCAAGAAAAACAGGCCTATTTTTCTTGCAAGTCTCCTTTACTTAGTCATGATCAACATCGGCGATTTTCACAACAATTTTCCCTTGTGCTCGTCCTGTCAATGAATAATCCACCGCTTCTTGAATTTGGCTAAAAGGAACGACTCGGTCAATTATCGGCTGTAATTTTCCCTGTTCAATGAACTCAGTGAGTAAAGCTAATTGCTCGCCATCGGGACGCATAAACAAAAAATGATAACTAACATCTGTGGCTTGCTCCAATCGATGAATCTTGCGAGTAGCTATTTTAAAGGCCCATTGCTTCCAAAGCGGCAAGCCATACTCTTTAGCAAAACGTTCGTTGGGAATGCCTGACAATGTAACGACTTTTCCCTGAGGTTTAACCACTGAGAAAGCTTTTTCTAAGATTGTCCCCCCCATTGTATCAAACACATAATCGTAGTCGGATAAAACTTCTTCAAAATTTTGTGTCCGATAGTCAATCACTTCATCTGCTCCCAACGCTTGAACCCATTCTTTATTTTTACTACTCGTTGTGGTGGCAACGTAAGCGCCCGCTAGTTTTGCTAATTGAATCGCAATGGTTCCAATCCCTCCTGAACCTGCTTGAATCAGGACTTTCTGGCCTGGCTGTACATTCATAATATCATGTAGCGCTTGATAACTTGTCAAACCGACTAACGGAATGGCCGCAGCTTCTTCAAACGTTAAATTTTTCGGCTTCATAGCTACAGCTGCTTGATCCACAGCAATATATTCAGCAAAAGTTCCCACGCGATTTTTGGGTACTCGTCCGTAAACGGCATCGCCCAGCCTAAAATTTTGAACATTTTTTCCAACAGAGACAACAATCCCAGCAAAATCACTGCCTAAAATCAGTGGCATTTGATAATTTAAAAGCATCTTTACTTTGCCATCTTTTGTTTTTAAATCAATCGGGTTGATACTGGCAGCGATAATTTTGACCAAAACATCATTGTCATGAATGGTGGGTAAGGGCACCTCCTCGATTGCTAGTTCTTTTTGTCCGTATTTATGAATTAAAGCGGCTTTCATCATTGAATCTTTCCTCTCTTTCTATCCCTTTTATCGGTTTAAAAGTTTAAACCTTTAATCAATTAGTATCTTAACGAAGAATGGGATCCACGTCAAGTTTCAGCCCTCAGCGTATTTCATTGACAAAAAACACGAAAAATGGTTTAATCGTTTAAAAATACGAACCAAAGAGGCGAAAAAATATGAAAGAATTAGAAGAAATTCAAACAGAATTTACTGCGCTTAGTGATTTTTTAATCGCATTGGGTGATGAAAAACGCCAAGCAATTATTATTGCACTGTTAGAAGACCAAGCCTGTGTTGGCCGTCGTGTCACTGAGTTAACAGAGGCGACACAGCTCTCACGCCCCGCTGTTTCTCACCACTTAAAAATTTTGAAACAAGCCAAATTAATTGATTGTCGCAGTGAAGGAACTAAAAATTATTACTCTCTTTCTCACGATACCACCAAAATTGAGCAACTCCAACAACTATTGACCCACATTACGTCGATTATGCCAGGGAGGAAGCAAGCATGAAAAAAATTCTCGTGGTCCTCACAAACGTTTCCCGTTATCACGGCACCGAAGAACCAACGGGCCTCTGGCTAGGTGAAGCCACGGAGTTCGTGGAAGAAGTAACCAAAGCAGGATTTTCAGTTGACTATGTTAGTCCCCAAGGAGGCTATGTCCCTTTGGATCCCCGGAGTATGAAATATGTAGATTCATCCATTATGGCAGTTTATGAAAGTGCTGATTTTCAAGAACGAGCGCTAGCGCATTCCCTCTCTCTTGAAGAAATTGAGCCAGATGAATATGCAGCAATTTACTTTACAGGAGGCCATGGCGTTATGTGGGACTTTCCTGATAATCCTCAGTTGCAAGCAATCACTCGTAGCCTTTACGAACAGGGCAAATACCTAACTTCTGTTTGTCACGGAATTGCTGGCCTTTTAAATGTCAAAGATGCGTCAGGAAATTATTTGATTGCAGATAAAACCATTACTGGCTTCACTACTGCAGAAGAAATTTTAGCCATGAAAAAAGCAGTTGTTCCTTTCTTAAACGAAACAATTGCCAAAGAACATGGTGCTACTTTTGCGAAAAAGCGTCCCTATAAAGAATTTGCCTATCAAGATGGCCGTATAATCACTGGGCAAAATCCTTTTTCTGTCCGCGCTGTCGCAAGATTGTTAATTCAACAACTATCAAAATGAAACAACAGCGACTACCTAAAAGTAGTCGCTGTTGTTTCATTGCTTCTTCTTTTTTCCGAAAGCCGAAGCCCTAACATAAAAAATTTTTGATTAGCTAAAGAGTAACATCGCGCCAATTAAGATAATTAGGTTAATTAAGCCTAAGACAATCATTGGTTTGGCCATGAATTTTGTCCAAGTGGCATATTGAACTTTGGAAATTTCCAAACCACCCATTACGACACCAGATGTTGGCGTGATCAAATTAATCAAGCCACAACCTGAAGCAAAAATCATAACCATCACTTCTGGACTTAAACCAATGTTTTTAGCTAACGCACCCATTACAGGAATAGAAACATATGCTAAACCAGAAGTTGAAGGAATTAGGAAAGATAAACCTAAGTATAAAACAAAGGCACCGATGACAAATAAGACTGGGGAGAGTCCTTGTAATAAGCCTGCCGCTTTATCAAGGATAAATGAATCTAAATACGTTTTAGACATCAAAACAGATGCCCCGCGAGCAACTACGATAATTAAAACAACGGATAACATATCTTTGGCACCGTCGATAAATGCTTCAATGGTTTCTTTTTCAGTAAAGCGACCAATCAAGGCAGCAATGATCCCTAAAAGGAAGAACCACATCGCTAAGTCGCCAAAGTACCAGTCACCGAAACTGTTGCCTGTTAAAACAGACGTCCAGCCTTTGAAAATCGTCACTCCAAAGTCGTTCCATGGAATTAAGGAAACAATCATAATGACAAAACAGAAAGCGAATACCATTAAGATTTTTTTATGACGATTCGTAAATGGCATTTCTTTCGACGCTGCTTGTCCATACGTTTTTTCCATATCCTCTTGTTCTTGTAAAGATAAAATTGTTGAACCTTTGTCAGCCTTCACTTTTTTCGCATAACGCATCACAATGAAAATAGAATAGCTGGTAGAGGCCGCCCACAAAATAGCACCGACAATTAAAATAATTCCTGTATTGGGCTGAATGCCAATACCTCGCAACGCATCCATCGCTACCCCTGTGGAGAAAGGGTTAACCGTTGAACCGATAACACCTGATCCTGCACCCAATAGCACAGTACCCACTGCGACAAACGTATCAAACCCAGCGGCGACCATGGTAGCACTCAATAAACCATAAAAAGGAATTGTTTCTTCTGCCATTCCATAAGTCGACCCACCAATAGAAAATAAAATCATTAAAATCGGAATGATTTTCAATTCGTTCCCTTTTAACTTTTTAACGACTGATTGAATCCCTGCTTCAAGAGCCCCAGTTTGCGTCACAATATTTAAAAAGCCACCGAGTACTAAAATAAAAATATTAATTTCAATGGCATCTTTAAACCCATTGAATGGAGCCATGATAATATCCGATAATTTGGCCCCTACCACGTGGTCAACCATTTTGCCATCAATTTCTCTTGGGGTAAATGGCTGGCCATTTAGCAAGACCGTTACGATACCTAAAACAATTAAAATAATAAATAAAATACTAAAAGACGAAAGCTGTTTTTTGTTTTTCTTCTTTTTTTCTGCCATATCCTTTTATACAGGAACCTACTTTCCTGTATCTCCCTTCTCTATGATTAATTACTCAATCGATCAATAAAGAATGGCGTATCTAGAAAAGTTAAGAATTTATGACTGTAGCTAATACGGTTCATTTGGACTAATTTTTTCATAACACTGCTTGCTGTTTCCCGCGTAGTTCCACTCATCCGTGCAATGTCATTAATGGTAATTGGACAAGCAATTGCAACGCGTTCTCTGTTGTCAATTCGTTCTCCTAAATCATTTAATAACATCGCCAGTGATGTCACAATCCGTTCACATGCATCATTGGTTGTTCCTTTTTGGATTTTGATCATGCTTTCTTTTAAAAGGACCGATTGTTCTTGAATCCAATGAATCAATTGCTGGGGATTATTTTGGAGAAAACGCTCAAACAGTTTAACTGGCACAAACACAACCTCAATATCCGTATAGGCAATCGCGGAGTCGTAATGAACCTCATCTTGAAACAGTCCGATTCTCGGAAAAAGAGCCTGCTTTTTCATAAAATGCAGATAGGAAAAATTACCACTGCGATCATTTTTTTCAATTTTAATGACACCTGAAACCAATAAAATTAAATGATTTCTCGGATCACCTGGATAAAAAAGGACTTGGCCTTTTTTATAGGAGCGAACGAAACTCTCGTTGCGCAATTCTGTTAGTTCTGATTCAGAAAAGTATTGAAAATCTTGATTATTTTTAGTGATTATTTTCTCTATCATCATCTTAATTCTCCTAAATACTATACTTTATTTTGTCACAACCGTTCCTACGATTTCATCGCCGCTCATACTTCCTAAGTTTTCCAAAGAAGTGATAATTGCTTGTTTATTGGGCTGGCTTTCTACAAACTGAATAGCGGCTTCAATTTTCGGTAACATACTACCTGGTGCAAAATGACCCGCTTGTTTGTATTCTTCCAACTCTGCTACAGTGACATTGGTTAATTGTTTTTCATCTGGTTTGCCATAATTAATGCACACATAATCCACGCCAGTTAAAATAACTAGTGCATCCGCATCCACTAATTCTGCTAGTTTTTCAGAAGCAAAATCTTTATCGATTACTGCTTCGACACCTTTTAATTCTTGTCCTACGACAGGGATGCCGCCACCACCACATGAAATGGTAATTATATCATTTTTTATTAAGGTATTAATAGTCTCAGCCTCGTGGATGTCAATTGGCTTAGGACTTGGAACGACTTTGCGCCAGCCACGCCCTGCATCTTCTTTAAAAATAGCACCTGCTTGTATTGCTTCTTTGGCCTCAGCTTCTGTTAAAAATGGACCGATCGGTTTTGTTGGATTTTTGAATGCCTCATCTGCTGGATCTACGACCACCTGTGTTAAAACAGTAGCTACTTGTTTCTTGATTCCTGCTTTGTTTAATTCTTGATTAAGCGCATTGGACAACCAGTAGCCGATACTTCCTTGTGTCATAGCAACACACGTATCTAGCGGCATTGCTGGATTTTTTTCAGAATCAGCTGCTTGTTGTTGCAATAATAGATTTCCGACTTGTGGACCATTGCCATGTGAAACAATCAACCGATGCCCTTGTTTAATTAAATGAACTAAATAGGCAGATGTTTGAACTAATGCTTGCTGTTGTGCGTGTGCGCTAGCATCATTTGAAAGGATGGCATTTCCGCCTAGTGCAACGACCATTTTTTTCCCCATTACAAATCCTTCTTTCCTATCATAATAAAGAATAGGCCGCCCTTCAAAAGAATCTCTTAAAGGGCGAAACGACTATTCTTTTTTCAATGTTTTTTCAGTTGCTTCCTACACACGAGGAATGAATAAGTTGCCTAAAGTAGCTGCCATGATCGCTTTAATAGAATGCATTCTGTTTTCTGCTTCTTCAAATTGACGACCATATTTACTGCGGAAGACTTCATCCGTGATTTCCATTTCAGTAATGCCGAATTTTTCAGCAACCATTTCTCCGTATTGTGTTTTCGTATCATGAAAGGCTGGCAAACAGTGTAATACGATTAAATCGCCATCCATGTTTTCGGTTTTTTCTAACATAGCCATATTAATTTGATAAGGTTTCAACAGATTGACACGTTCTTCAAATTTATCTTCTTCACCCATGGACACCCAAACGTCTGTATATAACACGTTGGCTCCTTTAACACCTTTAGCAACGTCGTCTGTAATCATTAATTCTGCACCAGATTCTTTCGCAAATTCTTTTGCATAATTAACGACTTCATCAGAAGGGAACAATTCTTTTGGTGCACAAATGCGAACATTTACGCCTAAAATAGCACCTGTCACTAACAAGCTGTTTGCCATGTTGTTACGGCCATCGCCGACATATACTAAAGTGATTCCTTCTAAACGACCAAAGTTTTCTTTCACTGTCATAAAGTCCGCAATCATTTGTGTTGGATGCCATTGATCCGTTAAACCATTCCAAACAGGAACACCAGAATATTTCGCTAAATCTTCCACTACTTCTTGACTAAACCCACGGAACTCAATCCCGTCAAACATACTACCTAAAACAATCGCTGTATCTTCAACAGATTCTTTTTTACCTAATTGAATATCGTTGGCGCCTAAATACTCAGGATGTGCCCCTAAATCAATCGCTGCTGTCGTGAATGCAGAGCGTGTCCGTGTCGAAGTTTTTTCAAATAAAAGAGCGATATTTTTTCCTTCTAAATAGTGATGTGGAATCCCTTTTTTCTTCAATTCTTTTAAGTGAATACTGAAGTCTACCAAATACTCTAATTCTGCTCTTGTAAAATCTTTTTCTGCTAATAAACTACGTCCTTGAAATACTGAATTCATGATGATTCCTCCTATTTTTGGGTGTTTTTTTAAAGATCTTCACGGTAAAGTGGCATGCTCATACAACGAGGGCCACCACGGCCACGTACTAGTTCACTTCCTGGAATGTAATTCAATTTCACGCCTGCTTCTTCTAGCGCTTTATTCGTAATCGTATTCCGATCGTAAACAACAACTTCCCCAGGGGCAATTGCTAATGTATTTGAACCGTCGTTCCATTGTTCACGGGCTGCTGCTGTTAAATTTCCAGCACCGCAACGGATTAATTGAACATTGTCTAAATGCAAGTATTTGCATAAAATGTTATCTAATGTATCTTTTTCTTTTGTAATTTGGATGTCTCCATCTGCTTTTTCAGTGATCGAGTAAACAACCAAACCACCTTCGATTTCTGGATGAATCGTAAATTTATCATAGTCAATCATGGTAAAAACGGTATCTAAATGCATGAATTTACGATGTTCACCGATATCAAAAGCCAAGATATTTTTGAACCCTAATTTTTGTTCAAAAATATTTCTCGCAATTTTTTCAATTGACGCGGCATCCGTTCTTTGAGAAATCCCAATGGCCACTACTTCTTTTGAAAGAATTAATTCATCGCCACCTTCAATTCTGGTTGATTCTGAACGATCATAGACTCTAGGAACCTCTTTTCCAGCAAAACGAGGATGATAATCAAAAATGTATTGCCCAAAAATGGTTTCCCGTTGTCGAGTTACTGAATACATATGATTTAAAGAAATCCCGTGCCCCATTGTCGCAAAGTTATCACGCGTGAAGTATAAGTTAGGCATTGGATCAATAATGAATGGATAATCCGCTTCAACCATATCTGTTAAAAATTCTTGCTCATATTTAGGTAATTCTTGTTTTTGAATGCCTGCAATCGCTTTTTGAATCAGTTCTTCGTTGTCGTCAATTTCTAACATTAGCTCTCTAACTTTTTCTTTTGCTGATTCGCTGCGAATATTGGCTTCTTCTAAGAATTGGTCAATAAATTGTCGGCGGACCTCTTCATTAATCAACGCTTCAGCAGCTAAGTCCTCTAAATAGACCACTTCGATATCTTTTGATCGTAACAACTCTGCAAATGCATCATGTTCTGCTTGTGCTTTTTCTAAAAACGGAATATCATCAAACAACAATCTCTCCAGATAATCTGGCATTAAATTTTCTAATTCCTTACCTGGACGATGTAACATCACTGTTTTCAATTTCCCGATTTCAGAAAATACATTAATTGGATGACTCATGTGAAATAACCTCCTCAACTTAATTACAAACACAGAATAACAGACCTGATTAACCTAGGACGTGAGCCATTTGCCAAACAAAATACCAAATATACAACGGTATTCTTTCTTATGCATATTTTCAACCTAAAAGAATGCGCTTTCATAGATATTCTAAAAAAATAATGCATAATTAAATAAAAAAAAATGCATTTATTCAAAAAAAATTATTTCTCCATGCATTTCATAAAGTTATAATCTTATAGAGGTAAAAGTAAGGGAGCCAGAAGTCAAAACTACTTCTGGTTCCCTTACTTTTATGCGTTACTTTTTGACAAAAGTGTTGGCTGAATAAATTGTTGAAAATACTGCTCTAGTTCTTGTGCTTTTTCCTCGGATGATGAAACAATAATAACAGTGTCGAAGCCAGCGACAGAACATTTCTTTTCACACAAAGACACTTCATCAAGTACAGCTGAAAACAATGTTGCGTTGTCTGGTAATGTATGAACCACTAGTAAAAAGGCGACACGTTCAACTTTGGTCACTACCTCACGAATTGCTTGTATCAACTGTTCTTTTTTTCGTTCTTCTAAAGAAGTGAATTGTTCAAAAATCGTTAACCGCATCTCGCCAGACTCATCTAATGCTTTGACGACTTTTAATTCCCATAAATCCCTTGAAATCGTTGCTTGTGCGACATTTATCTCGCGCTTTTTTAATTCTCTTAACAACTCATTTTGACTATGAATTACAGTTGTTTGAATGATTTCTTTAATCAAACTTTGGCGTGTTTGCTTATTCACAAATAACACCCTTCCTCCAGACATTTACAAAGCAATACTAGCAGAATCTCTCTTATTAGAATAGAAAAAGGGTCGTTTAGCTAAAAGGTTCTCATTGATTTTGTCGGATATTTCGCATTTAAAAAAGTGAGACTTGCACAATTTAGTAAAACGTTGTACAGTGATTTTAGGGAATTACTGGCACCGTTTTAAATAACAGCAATGATGTTTTTTTGCATGATTAACTGAACTGGAGGAAAGTAATGAACCGATTAAAACGCCAAACGATGATTAAGCGATTGGTCACAGAAAATGAAATCCATACACAAAGTGAATTACTAGCATTATTGGAAAAAGAAAATATTCACACCACACAAGCAACTATTTCTCGTGACATTCGTGAGCTGAATTTAAACAAAGTAGACAATGGTCAAGGAGAAGCCTATTATCGTATCTTGAATAATTCTGCCCTTCGTCCAAAATATAAAACAGATGAAGAACGTCTTGTTGACATTATTATTGAAACTGGTGTTTCTTTAACACAAATAGAGTTCACAAATCTTTTAACCGTCTTACCTGGCAACGGGCAAGCCATTGGGGTTTTAATTGATCGCATACGTATCCACAACCCTCATATCTTGGGCTGCATCGCTGGGGATGATACCATCTTAATTCTTTCAAAAAATAAAGAAGATGCCCTTGAAGTTAACAACTATTTCCAGCAGTATTTGTACCACCCATAATTCGTCACTTAGTAAAATCGACTATTTTTTGACATCATTGCTATTTTTATTAAAGATAAATAAAAAAAGGCGTCTCAGTGAAAGCTGAGGCGTTTTCTCATGAGTTTTTCTTTTGAACACCGTCTTTTTTTTGTATAATAATCAAAAAGCAAAGAAAGGGTTTCTTATGACTGAACAATTCATACTCACTTCAAACGATCAACAAACTCAGCTCAATGTACGTCATTGGCCCTGTCCTTCACCCAAAGCCGTAGTTCAATTGATTCACGGCATGGCAGAGCATATCCAACGTTATGATGAATTTGCTCGTTTTTTAAATCAATTAGGGTTTGCCGTAATTGGTCATGATCATCTAGGTCATGGCGAATCTGTACAACCAAGCGCACCGATCTATGGTTTTTTTGGAGAACAAGGGCCTGAAAATGTCGTTACAGATATTCATCAAGTGAAACAATGGGCTATGAATCACTATCCACAATTGCCCTATTTTATGATGGGTCACAGCATGGGGTCTTTCGCCTTGCGCAACTATCTGCAAGACTATCCTGTGACTATGCAAGGAGTCATTTTCATGGGCACTGGAACAAGTCCGTTACCTTTAACCGCCGCATTGCCTTTTATTAAAAAAATGGCCGAGAAACAGCCGAAAAAACCAGCTCCGTTCATTGATAAGCTGGCATTTGGTTCTTTTAGCAAAAAATTTCCTGAAGCAAGTTCCTTTAATTGGCTTTCTAAAAATCAAGCCAATGTGGCTGACTATGAAAATGACCCATTAATGGGCTTCGTATTTACCAATAATGGTTTTGCTACCCTTTTTTCACTTGTTAAACGAGCCAATCAAAGGAATTGGTACCAAGCGATCCCAAAAGAATTGCCTATTTTAATCATTAGTGGCGCTGAAGACCCAGTTGGTGATTTCAGCAAGGGGCCAGCGAAAATTCAAAAGCAATTAAAGCATGCAGGTTTTCAACACGTGACGTTACGACTATTTCCCACATTGCGTCATGAAATTTTATTAGAAACGGAAAAAGCAACAGTTTTTCAAGAAATTGGGCATTGGTTAACGGATTTAACGAATTAAAAAGAGCGTGGGACAAAAATCACTTTGGATTTTTGCTCCACGCTCAAAAACTGATAAACGGCGGGAATAGAAGCAACTCATTCGGAAATAAGCCGAAATTATCCAAAAATCATAGAACAATTTTCGGAAATTCCTTCTTATTTCTCGGAGTTAAACACTTCTATCCCGACCTCTTTTTAATCTATTTTCGTTAAACCGCCCATATAAGGACGTAGAACTTCTGGAATCGTTACGGTGCCATCTTCATTTTGATAATTTTCCAAAATGGCCGCCACTGTTCGACCAACAGCAAGTCCTGACCCATTAAGAGTATGGGCATATTGAACATGACCTGTTTTATCACGATAACGAATCAACGCCCGACGTGCTTGGAAGTCTTCACAGTTTGAACAAGAACTAATTTCTCGATACGTTTTCTGTGCCGGAATCCAAACTTCTAAATCATAGGTTTTCGCTGCCGAGAAGCCCATGTCACCTGTCGAAAGAGTAATCACTCGATAAGGGAGGCCCAATTTTTCTAAAATGTCTCCAGCATTGTTGGTCATTTTTTCTAATTCTTCATAGGAGTGTTCTGCATCACTAAATTTAACCATTTCTACTTTATGGAACTGGTGTAAACGAATTAATCCTCGGGTATCACGACCTGCACTACCCGCTTCCGAGCGAAAAGAAGGACTTAAAGCAGTAAAATAAATCGGTAACTCTTGCGCATCTAAAATTTCATTATTATAGTAGTTAGTTAACGGGACTTCCGCTGTGGGGATCAGCGTCAAATCACTTTCTGCAACTTGGAAGACATCTTCTTTGAACTTAGGAAACTGACCGGTGCCAAACATTGCTTTGCTATTGACCAAATAAGGAGGAATCACCTCGGTATAACCATGTTCATTAACATGTTGATCTAACATAAAATTATAGACCGCTCGTTCTAAACGAGCCCCTAAGCCTTTGTAATAAAGAAAACGGCTACCAGATACTTTCGCGCCTCTTTCAAAATCTAAAATTCCTAAGGCTTCACCGATTTCCCAATGTGGTTTCGGTTCAAATGAAAAAGTTTTCGGCGTACTCCACCGCCGAACTTCTACGTTGGCGGCTTCGTCTGCGCCAACAGGCACGCTCTCATGAGGTAAGTTAGGCAGACGTTCTGCAATTGCTGTGCATTGTTCTTGCAAATGAACAACTTCTTGGTCTAAAACTTTAATTTGCTCGCTAACTTCTTGCATATTTAGCAACTGTTGTGAAGCATCTTTTTGTGCACGCTTTAATTGTGCAATTTCTCCTGATACCTGATTACGGTGTTTTTTCAGTTCTTCAACTTTAACAAGTAACGCTCTTCGTTCTTCATCTAAAGCCAAAAAGCGTAATAAAACTTCCTCGTCCACACCACGTGTTTTTAACTTTTTCTGCACTACTTCTACATTTTGGCGAATTTTTTTCATATCCAGCATCTTATTTCCCTCTTCATGATTAAATTTTAAACAATGGTGAATTTTACTTTTTCAAAAATTTCATTCTTCATTCGTTGGCCAGTCGCTGTGCCAGCTAAGCCACCTAAACCCGTTTCTCTCAATTCTCGTGGTAATTGACGGCCGACTTTATTCATGGCTTCCACCACTTCATCTGCTGGTATTTTATTTACAATTCCAGCTAAAGCCATATCTGCAGCGATTAACGCATTGCCTGCACCTACTGTATTTCGTTTGACACAAGGAATTTCGACTAACCCAGCCACTGGGTCACAAACTAAACCTAATAAATTCCCTAAAGCCATGGCAAAAGCTTCAGAAGATTGGCGTGGTGTTCCGCCAGCCGCTTCAACAGCTGCAGCGGCGGCCATCGCTGAAGCACTGCCTACTTCGGCTTGACATCCACCAACAGCACCAGCAATCATCGCATTGTTGGCTGTGACCATCCCAAATAAAGAACTGGTAAATAAGAAACGAATTTGTTGATCACGCGTTAAATTCAAGGTATTTTTAATCGCTGTTAAAACCCCTGGTAAGGTGCCACTTGCACCAGCGGTTGGCGTTGCGCAAACGACGCCCATTGCTGCATTGACTTCATTAGTACCTAGTGCGGCTTGAACTGCAGACATCATTAAATCACCTGATAACGTTTTGCCAGCTGCGCGGTATTTTTTTAAACGAGCCGCATCACCGCCCGTTAACCCAGTAGGAGAAAAAACGCCTGCTCCTTCTTGCGAGCGTTTGACAGCAGCATCCATGACATCCAAATTTTGACCCATCTGTGTCCAAATTTCTTCATAGCTTTTTTGGCTACGCTCCATTTCTTGCTCAATCATCAAATCAGAGATTTTTTTTCCTGTTTTTTCAGCTTTATCGATAAATTCTTCAATCGAAAGGTACATATGTCAAACTCCTATCATAATAAGATTATTTTCGATGTGTCATCTAGTGAAAACAGTTGTTCTTTCACCGAGGAAATTGGTGCCGAATCTAAGTCAAAGATGAATAAAATTTGATTCCCTTCCACATAACGAGACACCGCATTCACTTGAATATTATTTTTTTGTAACGTATCTTTAAAAGCTTGCATCGCCTGCTCGTCTTGATTAATGACTAACAAAATAGGTAAAGGACCATGTAGTTGAACATTGAAACCATCTAATTCAATGTATTTCACCTCGATAGTGCCGCCACCTACAGAAATTCCTGTTAAATGAATTTCGTGCGCTGCATCACTGAGTGTCACACATGCTGTATTAGCATGCTTCACTGGACTTTCTTCACTCATTTCTAAAAATTGAATCTCGATTCCTTGTTCTTCCGCAAGTTCAATGGATTGTGTTACGTTGGCATCATCTGCTGCTAGTCCAAGAATTCCGCCAATAATTGCAAAATCAGTTCCATGTCCTTTATGCGTGTCTGCAAAAGATTCATAGTATTTAATCACAATTTTTTCTGGCGTTCCGCCGAATAACTTTCTTGCCGCTAAGCCAATTGCTAAGGCCCCAGCTGTATGCGAACTAGAAGGACCAATCATAATAGGACCAATAATGTCAAAACAACTTTTGTAGTTCATTACTTTGTTCACTTTTTTAGGTTTATTGATGGCCATAGCTGTGTTCATACGTAACTCCTCCTTTGGTTTTTACTGCTTCTTTTTCTTTTTCACTGGTTACTTCCGTCGTTCCTTCAAATTCTGGTGTATTATCCACCGCTTCAATTCTGTAACGTTTAAAGACCAGCGCACCTAAAAATCCAAACATCAGACTGACCACTGTGATAATCGCTACTGCTAGTAAAGTCGTTTGAATGGCATTGTTACCTAATGTCACAAGTAAACCAGCCCACGGCGTTGCCATTCCTGTCACAGGTACTTTTAAGCCAAAGAAAGTCACTACAATACCACTAACCATTCCTGAAAATAAATTCGTTGCGTAAATAGGTATTGGATTGGAGCTGATGATATCGACTTGTGTTAATGGCTCAATTGCCACAGCTAACGGGGTTGAAGCTGTGCCTAGTTTTAACTTTTTAAATAGCGCCGCATTGACAATGGAACTGCCGTAACAAGTCAACGCACCGACAGCCATTGGTACACCAGTCAAACCAATCAAGGCAGTTAAAACCATTGAACTTAACGGTGTCATACCAACAATCGGGATAATAGCACCTAAAATTGCGCCCATCACATATGGATTGCCATCTACTGCACTTAAAATCGTGCCCCCAATAACTTCTAGGACACCTAATACAACGGGTTGAATAAAACCAGCAACTAACGAAGCAGCGACTGGAATGACTAAAATAACGACTAATAAGTCAATCCCTTCTGGAATACGTTTTTGCATCTGCTCAACAATAAAAGATAAAAGATACGCGGTAATAAAAGCTGGTAACAAGCTGACTTTAATCAATGACAGACCTAAAATAATTGAAAAAACTGGACTAATCCCGAAAGCCAGCGGCACAAGAGCTCCAGCTGCTAAACCACCTAGACTACCCATAGTTTCACCAATTTGCGACACATAATCTAAATGAAAAACGCCGCCTACTGCATACCGCAAAAATGCCTCTGGTAGAAAGGTGGCACAAGCTGCACCAGACAAAGCACTTAAAGATTTTTTCCCTCGCGGTGCTTTAAAAGAGAATAGGGACATGCCACATAAAACTAAGACTAACATCAAGATTCCTGATAACGTTTTCATTTTTTTGCCTCCAACTATATTTTTTTATAACGGATGGTACTTCTGAATAAAATTTTTATTGCTCAACAAGTGAAAGAATGAGCGAGCATTCCGATGAACTAAAGTACAATGAGTAATAAAAATTTCATTCCACATTCAGAGTATACGACTAAACAAAAGTTTAGTCAATGTATTTTTTTAACGTAAAGAATCTTATTGCTTTTCCATTAAAAAAGTATTACACTAAAATTAATTTCAGTGTAGGGGAGGATATCACTTGGAGTCATATTTACGTTTAAGTGAAGTAGATAAACAAATCTTACATTCACATGCCTTAATGCTTGATGGATTAGGGAACTTCTTTGGTAGTACCCATGAAGTCATTCTTCATAGTTTAGAAAATTTGGAAAGTTCAGCTATCAAAGTCATCAATGGCCATTTCAGTAACCGCAAGGAAGGTGCCCCCATTACTGATATGGCGTTAAAAATGTTAAGTCAAGTAGAGTCGGAACATGATTACGCTGTGAAACCCTACTACAATAAAAATCAAAAAGGGGTTATTTTAAAATCTTCCACCATTCCAGTTATCGGTGAAAATGATCGTATTATTGGATTGATCTGTATCAATATGCATTTAGAAATGCCATTAATTGATTACTTGCAAGACTTATTACCTTCAGGACAACAAAATGATATGTCCCAAGAGCTTAAAAATTCTGAACATTTTTCTGACAATATTGACGAATTAATCACTACTTCACTGACAAAAGTAAAACAAGCAGTAGAAAGCGATCCAAATGTATCACATTTGAATCAAAATAAAGAAATTGTTATTCGTTTATATGATCAAGGAATTTTTAATCTCAAAGATTCTGTCATAAAGATTGCCGATCGATTAGGTATTTCAAAAAATACCATCTATTTACATATCCGCAATCATAAAAAAGAAGAAGCTTAAAACATCAAAGCCACCAACGCTAACTAGCGTTGGTGGCTTTAATCACTTCTCTTCTATTTTAATTTGGTAAATCAAACAAGTAAGGTGTCCCTATTTCTCCATTTAACGTAACATCTAAGCGATTTTTTGTGCCGGGAACTAAATTACTGGCTGTGAAATTCCCTTGGGCATCCGCAGTAAAACTTGCTAAAATCACCCGCGCATCATCTGCACGTGACACTAAAATAGTTGCATTCGGTGCTGTTTTACCAGAAATTGTCCCTTGTTTCGGATCAATCGTAATATTGCTAAAAGAAAGCGCTGCTTCTTGTCCTGAACTTGGAATATCAATTTGGACAGGTGCACTATTCTGTTGATCAACGGTTGCGATTAATTGAGTAGTCGCTCCCGCTCTGGGACTAATTACTGTAAAATTGCCATTGGCATCCGCATAAAAAACACCTGCTTGTGCAGAAGCATCACCGACTACCGTTGCTGTAATGGTTGCATTAGGTAATGTAGTACCATTAATTTCATTTCTTTCAGGATTGAAAACAACATTGGTAATTGTAATGTTTGTATCAGGTGCTTGGTTTTGAGGGACTTCATTCGTTTCATCAGTTCCTGCAGAAGGCTGCGTGGCATTTTCTGACGGATTTTCCCCTGTCACATTAGAATTTTGACCCGTGACAGACGAATGACTACTTTTCATTTCTTGTTGGCTAGAGGATTTCTGCGTGGCTTTCTTTGTTTCTTGCTTTGGCTTAGAATCATTTGTGCTTGCTGTTTTTTTGTTTCCACATCCTACTAAACTTAAAGACAATACACTGAACGTTAACATACTGAACAAAGCAATTTTTTTCATTTTTCGTTACCTCCAGAAATCTTTTTGTAACATTAATGTAACATTGTTTTAAAAATCTAGCAATAATTTTTCAACCGTTTTCCTTTTTATTTTAAAAAAAAACTGCACAAAGGCATTTAGCCTTTGTATAGGTTTTTATCTGCTAATTGGATTTAATGTTTGCGATAGCTTAAATAGTAAAAGCCAGAAACAAAAATGGCACCACCAATGATATTACCTAAATAAACAAAAATAAAATTACGGAAAAAGTCTCCCCACTGAACGCCGCCTTCAAAAATTGCGGCTGGAATGATGAATGCATTCGCCACACTATGCTGAAAGCCAATTGCAACAAAAATCATTACTGGAAACCAGATGCCTAACAGTTTCCCCGCTGCATCTTTCGCACCATAACAAAGCCATAAGGCCAGCCCTACGAACCAGTTACAGCCAATACCTGAAATAATTGCTTGAAGCCAAGTTGCTGCAACTTTATGTTCTGCAAGAGAAAGAACCTGATTTAAATAGGCGCCGCTACTGGTTAAACCTAAATAATGGCCAAAAAAATAGGCAACAAATAGGGCGCCAACCATATTTGCCAATGTAATTGTGACCCAGTTCACGAGCAATTCTCTGAAAGAAACCTTTTTAGCAAACCAAGCCGTACTCACCGCCATCATGTTTCCTGTGATTAACTCACCACCAGCCATTAAAATAACAATTAGACCAATTGGGAAAACCGCAGCTCCCACTAAAGCTTGAACACTGGCTAAATCTGCTGGAATAGAGGCGGAAACACGCACATAAGCCAAATAGCCGAGGGAAATCATAGCCCCGCCGATAAATCCTAAAATGAGTTTTGCTACCAAAGGCTTTTGAATTTTTTTCTGACCATTTTCAATACTGATACTTAAAATTTCATCTGGTGTATACAAACATTTCACTTCCTTTGTTTTTTGTCCTCCTTTACTTTACCCTTATATCACAGAAATTCAAGTACTTTTGTGTATTTTTTCACTAAAAACTGTAGTTCTTTTAATTTTATATGAAAACATCCTGAAACAAGTCCTATTTCTTGTTTCAGGATGTTTACTTATCCGTTTTTAAAGAGTTATCTTTTCACTTTAAAACAATAGGTTGCTATGGCTAACGATAAAAAGCTCAGGCCTAGGAAGCTCCCAACTGCTGAAGATTGTTCCCCTGTTTTGGGGAATTTTTTCTTGGCAATTTTGGTCGTATTATCCGCTTTTTTAACTGTTCCTGACGATTCTTGATTCGTCTGCATCTGTCTAGTTGTTTGGTTTTCTGCTGCAGATTCCTTTTTTTGACTAGCCTTGGCAGAGGGCTTTGAATTACTTTGAGCGTCATTAGGATCTTGATTCGACTCTTCCGCGTAAATGACAGAATTCTGGCCTTTGTTTTGGCTGCTTTCGTTTACAGTGCTTGGGGTGCTACTCTCACTTGTACCGTTGGTTGCGCTGGTCGTACTTGAAGCACTACTTTCGCTGGTACTACTTGTTTTACTGGTTGTACTTGGTGTGTTGCTTTCATTTGTATTGCTTGTTTCACTTGTCGTACTTGAGGTACTACTTTCGCTGGTACTACTGGTTTCGCTGGTTGTGCTTGGCGTGCTGCTTTCGCTGGTACTACTGCTTTCACTTGTCGTGCTTGAGGTGCTGCTTTCGCTGGTATTACTGGTTTCGCTGGTTGTTCTTGAGGTGCTGCTTTCGCTGGTACTACTGCTTTCACTGGTTGTACTTGGCATGCTGCTTTCGCTGGTACTACTGCTTTCATTTGTCGTGCTTGGCGTGCTGCTTTCACTGGTATTACTGGTTTCACTGGTTGTGCTTGGCGTGCTGCTTTCGCTGGTATTACTGGTTTCACTGGTTGTGCTTGAGGTGCTGCTTTCGCTTGTGTTACTAGTTGTCTCTGTTGATTTTTCAACTAACAGAAGTAACGCCGTTTTTATGGTTTGTGTTAATTGATTAATACGCTTTTGTGCATCTGCAGGCGTTTTAAAGTCACCAAGTGTTGGCTCCAATAATTCTTCATCTGACCAAGCAAGCAATTTTTTTAACTGTTTAGGACTTTCTTCGCCAGTTGTTGTATCTATTAAGGCTTCTTGCATGGCTTGCCAAGAGTCTGTGGTATATACAGATTCGTCTAATTTATGGACGATTGCCAGTTTAGTTTCTGCTTCTGCACGCTCTAGCGTGATATCGGCTTTTTTGACTAATACTTTCATTGCAGATTGCAAATTAGCTGTTAACTGATCCACTTGTTCTTGGGTTTTGTCCCCACTCTCCTGACCTTCTGCTAACAATTGTGTCGCCTGCTGATAATAGGAAGGAACAATCGTTTTAGGCCCAATGGCAGTGAATAACTGCCAAGAGTAAACCGTATATTGGTTTGCTTCACCAATCGAAGCATAAACGGTTTGTAGTTGGGACAAATCAAGCTTTTTTGCCGGGGCCTCTACCGTCACCGGTACGTTCACTGTTACCAATGAACCTGTTTCATAAGTTAATTGAACAGTCACTTTTTGTTGGCCGATTTCATTTAAGACCTCTGGATTGACGATTTTAGCAGTTGGGACTGCTTCATCCGCGTCATTTGTATTAGCAACCAGTTGCTGCGGATCGATCGATTGTCCTTGCACAATCGTTGTAGTCACAGGGGTTGCTAAAGTATTTCTAACCGGAATTGGCGTATTTTTATATTGCTCATAAAGCGTTGGTGAAATTAATGATTCCCATGTTGCTGGCATTAAGCGATAGTCCGCCTCTGTCCAATTTTCTACCAATAATTGGCCGTTTTTAAGGCCATCATCTCGAGTATTGTCTTTCACAAAACTCGTTTCTGGTCGGAACCCACCGCCACTAGCGATTAACAATTCCCGACGTCGATTTTGCGGAATATTATGGTAGTTAACAAACTGATTGTTGATAAATACGCCATTGAACACATTGTTATTTCCTGTATGTCGATTGTATTCCATCCCAATTGCATATTGATTGTCCCAATACTTCCAATCAAAAATGTTATTAGCCACTAACCAGTTAGAGAGTTCTGAAATAGCCCCCTCTGCTTGCGTTTCTGCCAAACCGATCTCTGGTGTTCCATACATAATGAGACCTGTATTTCGCAAATAATTATTCATAATCGTAATATTACGGCCTGATTTAAACTTAAATCCGCCAGCTGGACCATTTTGTAGTCCGCGTAAATGATTCCCTACTACCGTGATGTTTTGGGCGCCACGGAAATAAATTGCATGATCTCCCACTAGACCATTCAAGTTTTCATTATCATAGGGTGAATAGAAAAAATTATGTTGGACAGTTACATCCTTCAGCATATTAAAAGAATTAACCCCGGTGGATAGATAATTTTGTTCATTAGGTACTGAAATAGCACCGGCTTCAATGGCTGTTTGCAAACGTGTAATAGTCGCTGCTAAGTCTGAACGACTGGTACTTTTAATCGCATCTAATTCTGTCACTTTTAAACCAAATAGATTGTCCACGATGTCTACATCTGACATATACTGGAAGCGACTTGGCGTTGAATAACCACCAATGTAAATCGCTCGGTTAAAATCACCTCCCGATTGCATATGTGCCGTGTCTCGCATGAAAATATTACCTGAAATTTTAACGCCAATATCTGCATTTAAATTGACCACGAATCCTTTTAATGGATTATAAAAGATATTGTTTGCTAGCGTTAATTGATTCGTCAATTTTAAGGTCACATTGATGCCGTCAAAAGCAATATTTTGAAGTCGTACATTGGTTTTCGTCCCGTACGTTGTGTCTGTTAGCTGAAGCGGTGCACCTGTAGCATTATGTAAAATAGTGGCTCCTGTTGTATCGCCAATTAATTGATAATTTGAAGAAATCGCAATATCTTTTGACAGAGCATAACTTCCCTGTGGTAAAAATAATGCCCGTCCTTCCTTTGCTGTCTGACTCAGCAACGTCTGTAACTTATCTGTTTGATCCTCTGTGCTATTAGGCACCATCGCTTGCGCACCAAAAATCGTTGTATCTGTTGCGTTAACTGGTTCAACCGCTTCGGTCACCATTGGCAGACCAACCACTGTCAATAAACCAAATAGAAGAATGAGCATTGTTTTCTTCATGTGTTTCCCTCTTTTCATTCCGTTACTTCCAACGGCTTATTTTGTAAAAGTTGATACAGCGTAATAACACGACTGTCTTCGTATGCATAAATTTTTTTGAATTTTGGATTCATATGTAAGATACTTGTTACCTTTAACAAGTTTTGATTTGTGACTTCCAATTCTAAAGCTTCAACCAATTCCTTTAAGCGAACACCGGCACTATTTTCTTCACAACTTAAGATTTCTTCAATTTGTTCCATCCGTTTTTTCATCTTATCCCGCCTTCCTTCCCTTGCTCTTTCTATTATATAGAAAAATTCTTGTGAGAAACCTCAATATTTTTTAACTGACTGTTAAAAAAAGTAGTAGTTCCTTTGCTATCAATAGCTAATCATCTATTATTTACGATAAAAAAAGCAAAAAAAGTACCTTTTTGACATAATTTTCAGAAGAATTGACGCAGTATTTATTAAAAAACAACGAGAAAACGTCAATAAGTAGGTAATCAACACCTACTTATTGACGTTTTCTTCTTGTCTTTTTTTACTTTTTAGAAAAATTTTTTTACAATTTATCAGATATGTGCATCAAAATAGCCTATTTTTTTATTAAAGTGACGTGGTTCTTTTCTCGTTAATTTTTACTATTTTTTGGTTCAAACGATTATATTGCTCAAACGTTAACTCACTTGAAAGTAAAAAGATCTCTGGATGGCCCGTTTCCACATCTGCCAAAGAAGTCACTAATAGTAAATCAATATTTTGCCATTCTTCTTTGCTTGCTTCACTGTATCGTAAAACTTCCAATGCATAAAACCGACGAAAATTATTTTCAATCGAAAGTTTCACCCGTTCTTCTTCCAGTACTGGCAAGCCTGATTTTAATCCTAAAACAATTTTTTGTTCGCGATGAATTAAATCATTGGAAAGCGCCAAAACACTAGAATAACGCAAAGCCAAAAATTCTTTATTTGTAAATAATTCATTGCCTGTTTGTTCGTAAAGTTGATTTAAACCTTGAATTAACTCTGCTAAAAGAACCGGATATTTTTCTTTGATTTTATTCCAAAAGACATTGTACATTTTCACATTTTGGACATAGTAAAGTTTGGCAAATAAATGTGTAGCAAACAAATAATAAAAAATTTGCGGACGAATTTTCTCCAATTGCGGCGTCATGTGTATTTCTTCTAATAAGAAATGTTGGACTAAATGAGTCAACATGTAAACAGGCGCTTCAGACTCATCAAAATGCGCTAAAATAGCTTGTGCAGTGGCTTCGTCTTGATAAAATTGGTCATTGGCCAACAAGAAAAAGTACACAAAGGTCAAGTCGTTTTTATTAAGGAAAAGGGTTGTAGCTGTCATCTCTTCTATAAAAGCTTGGTAATGTTTATTACCTTCTAAATAAGTTTCTTGCTCGGCTGAAGGTCGATATTCGGCGCCTTGCGCACTACGGACTTTTGAGATAGCGACCATATATTTAACTCGGCGTATCACCGTTTCCGCAACTTCTACGTTGAAAAAAGCCATCATTTTTTGGACAGTTTGTGCGACTTCCGTTTCTTGTATATAGTCAAAAGGCCAAGTATCACGGATTAAGTCCATAAAAATAGTGTAAGCAAAATGGCGCAAATACGCTTCATTGCCTTCAATTTTCCAGGTGCTTTTATTAATCACTAACCCCAATGGCGCTAAAATTTCTGTAAACCCTTTAAGCAAGCGCCGAATCGTGGCATCACTGGTATGATATTTTGCTGTCGCTGGCACAATTCCATTAAATCGACCCCAGAATAAATCTTCCATTACTTGATAAGTTAAACTATCCCGAAAAATTGCTGTATAAAGTTTCTGGAACGCTTGGCTAGACGCCAAGTTCAAGCGATAGCCATGCCCCTTTTCAAAAGCCAAAGAAGCATCATTATCCACAGCATAATACGTAATGTCATCTTTTAGAAGTTCTACGTATTTTTTGACTGATTTTTTGTTTAATTGTAATTCTTCTGCTAACTCATTGATGTCAATCCAGCCTTCATTAATTGGCAAGTTTCTTAAAATAATAATTTTAGAAACGACATCTGTATCGAATATATCAACATATTCATCCCATTTCACTGTTCACTCAACTGCCTCTCTTCTGTTCTATTGTACACAAAATGAGAAATCTATTCCACGAAAAAAATAACAGTTGTTTCTTTTATTCTTTCGTAGATGTGGACGTTTCAGGAACAAACACGTTGAGTCCCCCAGCTTCCACCGTTACTTTAATCGGTAAATCATCAGTAGGGTCGCCATCTGTTCGTGTTTGGACTTTCTTGTCTTTTTCGCCACTAATTTTAAATTGACTCCCAGAGAAATACACGACACCAGGAATTTCATTTAATTGTCCTCTGATAATTTTAGGTAAATAATAGACAAACTTGTAAAAAACTAACTTAGGTAAAATGATAATGTGCACTTCACCGTCATCTGGCGTGGCATTGGCATCGAAATTGGTAAAGCCGCCAGCAGAATTCGTCATGGTCATCGTTAATAATTGGGCTTTGCCATGCCAACGTCTTTCATCGCCATCAATTTTTAGTTTGTATTTTTTCTTTTTCATTAATAAGCGGAAAAATTGCTTTGTAAAGGCTAAAGGACCATATTTTTGTTTCTCCTGTTGGGTCACATTTGCTGCTGTATCTGCTAATAGTCCAATCGTTAAGGTCGAAATCATCACATCTTGATTTACCATCCCAAAATCAACTGGTGTGGTCTGTCCTGCCAAAATGGTCTCAAAGGCGTCTTCTTCTTTCAAAGGAATACTTAACACACGTGCAAAATTATTGACTGTTCCACCTGGAATAATCCCTATTTGATAGTCACGAATGGTGTCTTTAAAATTTTGAACGGCATGATGAATGGTCCCGTCACCACCAATGACGACCAAGACACCCACTTGATTTTCTTTGGCATTTTTCCGCATTTCTTCAGGATCAATGTCTGGATTGGAAGGTTGCAAAATAACCGCTTCCCCTTTCGCTTCTGCAGCTTTTTTAAAGCGTTCTGCAATCTCTTTACTTTCACTACTTCCTGAAGTTTCGTTGTATAAAACCATCATCTTTTTCATCACTCTATCCTCATATCTCTAACTAAATTTCTTGCACATGTAAAGTGTACAATATTTTAGCCAAAATACCTAAAGATAGCATCGAAAAACAACGGCTGAGGCACAAGCGGTTATCTCCAAGAATCCAGTAAGTTCTGTTCAAAGGCTAAACTGAGATGAAGGGATACCTGAGAATGTCAATAAGAAGGAGCTACTTTTGTTCAGTTGATTAGCTTAAGATGGAAAAAAATAGGCCATCCGTCCTTTCGACGAATGACCCACTCTCTGTTTTTTTATGGCTTTAGCTTATTTCTTGCTCTTTTTATAAAAGAGCCAACTTGCCAAACCGACCAATAGGAGGCCGATAAAGACAAAGAAGTAATTGACTTGTGTGTTGGTTTTCGGTAAACCAAGCCAACCTGTCTCTCTAGCTGCATGTTTCGTTGTTGGCTGATTTGGTTTTGTTTTTTTGGATACAGGTTGTTTCTCGTTAACAAACGTGCCCGCATCCACGAGTTCAGGTTTGTCTTTCGCTGTTGCCGCAATAGTGAATGCGACAGCTTGTTTAGACAGTTGGTAACCATCCGGTGCTTTTGTTTCCACAAAGGTATATTTTCCTGGTTGTAAGTGGTTCACTTGAACTAACCCTTGGTTGTCAGAACGTAATGAACGAGCGACAGTTTGCCCTGTCTCTGCATCTGTCACTTTAAATTCAGCACCTGCTAAGACATTCTTTTGCTGATCAATTTTCACCAGCTTGGCAGCACCTTGGTAATTAATAAAAGGTGCTTTAAGTACCACAGTGGCTGGTTTGCCTTGGTTGTCTTTCGCAATCGTAAAGCTTGCGCTTGGCGTTTCATTAAGAAGATAGCCCGTTGGCGCTTGTGTCTCCACAAAACGATACGTTCCCGGTGCTAAGTTTTTCGCAATGACTTTGCCTTGCTTGTCAGACATCAGATTGGTTTGTCCAGCTACGGTTTGCCCTGTTTCATCAATGACCTTAAACACCGCACCTGCCAATGCTTCACCTGTTTCGTTTTCTTTGGTTAATTGAGCAGTTCCTTGATAATTGATAAGATCGCCTAAAGCAATTGGCTGCTCTTTTCCTAATTGGGCGGTTACATCAAATGGATGTGGCGTTGTGTCTAACAGATAGCCTGTTGGTGCTTTCGTTTCCACTAAAACGTAATGCCCTTCATTTAGCCCTTTAGCGTAAATTTCGCCAGTCTTATCCGTTGTTATTTCAGAAACTTTTTCTCCTGCACGATTCAAGAATGTTATTGGTGAACCTTGGGGCTGATTCTGATTATCGGCGTTGTAAATTGCAAAAACTGCACCCGCTAAGGTTTGACCTTGCTCGTTGACTTTACGTCCCGTTACTTCCGCTTGATAATTTACAAACTCTAACTCATCTAGTGGTTGTTTATCATTTGAATTCTTTTTCACTACAAAATAAATGGGTTGTTTATTGACGATATAGCCATCCGTTGCATCCAGTTCATCTAATTCATAGCTACCAGCGCCTAAATCGTCCATAGCCAATGAACCATCTTTTTCAGCAGTTACTTCTCTTTCAAAGATTTTTTCCCCGTTTTCGATTCGATACAATTTAAAAATTGTTCCTGGAAGTGGATTCGCATTGGCATCAATTTTCTTAAAGACGGCGCGTCCTTTGAAATTGGCGAAGGCTCCTAATTGGAAGATCTCCGGATCACCTTTGAAATCACCACGAATTTCTACTTTTACTAATTCAGGATAAATAATATAATCTGCGCCATCTGGTAATTTTGGTGCTTTGATTTCTTTGTAATAATAGGTACCTGGCGCCAAGTCTCTAAAGATAATTTTGCCATCTTTGCCACTCGTTGCTGTAATCCCTAATGATTGTTTATTGTGATCATATAATTCAAAAACAGCACCTGCTAATGGTTGGTCTGCGCTATTCGTTTTCACGATTTGGAAAGCCCCTTTGTAATTCACAAAGTTGTCACTAGCAACAACGACCGCTGGTTTACCAGCATTTTTCTCAGCAATTTCAAATGGGACTGGCGTGGTATTTAATAAATAGCCTGTTGGCGCTTTGGTTTCTACAAAGCGATATTTGCCTGGGGCTAAGTGCTCTGCAACAATTTCCCCTTGATTATTTGTCGTCAAGCCTATTTGAATCGTTTGTCCCTTCGCATCAAGCACTTTAAATGTCGCACCACTCAACAAGTGTCCATTCACATCTTTTTTGATTAATTTAGCTGCGCCTTGATAGTTAACAAAGTTAGCCGTTGCTATAACTGTTGCTGGTTTGCCCCGATCGCTTGCTGCAATCGTGAAAGCACTTGGTTCAGTGTTTAAAAGGTACCCTGCTGGCGCTTTAGTTTCCACAAATTGATATTTGCCTGGGGCTAAATCCGTTACTGTGACTTTTCCGTCTGCATCCGAAACTAAGTGTTCTCGAACCACTTGTCCTGTGGCATCAAGGACTGAAAATTCAGCACCTGCTAATGGATTACCTGCTTGATCTTTTTTAATTAGTTCAGCAGAACCTTGGTAATTAAGCATTTTAACATGAACATCACGAATTTGTCCGCTCGTGTTTTGTGTCACAATGAATCGTTTGGGTGTCGTGTCTAAAAGATAGCCTGTCGGTGCTTCGATTTCTGTGAACTGATAAAGCCCTGGTTTTAAACTATCCACCTCTAACTGGCCATTTGCGTTGGTTCGATCCGGCGCAAGGGAAACTTCTTCCCAATGAGTAAACGGCGTGGTTACGGCATGCTCTAATTTAAAGCGTGCATTGACTAATTTTTTGCCCTTCTCATCTGTTTTTTCTATAATTACTTTATTGACATCGTTTTTAATAATGGTTGGCTGTGCATCATCTGCTGAAGTTTCTTCATCAATAGTAATGACTTGGCCTTTAGCTAGTTCGTCCGAAACTGTATAACCTTCTGGTGCTTTTGTCTCCACCAAAATGTATTGCCCTTGCGGCAACCCACCAAATGTGATAACCCCAGTGGCGTCTACTGTACCTTCACGTAGGACTTGTGTTTTAGCTTGGTCCCAAATTTGGAAATGAGCGCCTGCTAAAATAGTCGTCCCATCCATGGCTGTTTTCTTCAGCTGAATTTTGCCTTTGGTCCCTGTGGCATGCCCGCCACTGTGATCAATGTCAACGACCACATCGCCATTGTCATCCCCATGAACGACTTCTGAACCATTTCCAGTAATTGACACTTGGTTTGATACCGTGTCTGTACTCCCCGCCGCTGAAGAAGTCACTAAACTACGATATTCCATATAATAAGGTGCTTCAATATGAGCCATTTTAACGACAATTTTTTGTTGTCCTGTTTCATTATCGGTGGTAACTTCCAGTGTGTAATCTTTTCCTTCTTCTAAAATAACAGATTTATCTGGCGTAATCGTTCCGTCTTCTGTTACATTGGTACCGTAAATCACCAATGACTCGGGATCTAACACTTGGTTTGGTGAGGGTGTATCAGTAATAACCACATCGTCTAAAACCGATTGGGCGCCATTGATCATTACATGCCAGTACACATGATCTGGATCATCTTTGTGGTATTCGCCACCTTTTTTCACTGATTCGCCACCATGTTGAATGGAAACTTTTCCTGTCACATCACGTGAAGAACCTTGGTTTGTATAAGATGCAGTATTGTCATAGCTAGCCGAACCTTCGATAACTTTTTCATCAACAGACGTCTTAAATTCAATCACATACGTACGACTATCATTAGGAAAATCAACACGCCAAGTATTTTGGTTTTTCTCGCTTGGTTCTTCCATTGTGATATCCGTCAACGGTTGCGTTGGTTTCACTTTTTCAACCGAACCATCTGGCTTCGTATTGCCTTCATAGACCTTCAAACTCCCAGCCAAATAGGTTTGATTGGCTAAAATTGGATCCGTTAAAAAGGCGTCAACTAAACGATTATTACTTAAATTAACCGCAATCGTCCAAGTGATTTCTTTGGTGACGGCATTGTAAACACCGCTTTTTTGCGCATTTAAATCAAAAGCAGGTAAAGGTTTAAACGGTTTACTATCTTCTGAATGATGATTGTTTCCCGCTTCATCCGTCCAATCAATGGCAGCGGTATTTCGATAATGGTCCAACGCGGGATCATTAGCGTCTAACTCGGTAACATCGAAAAAGGTAGTATAGGTTACGTAAAAGGCATCACTTGTTTTGGCATACGCCCCCATGAAACTTAACTTAAAGCCTGTTTCACCTTCTGCATTACGAGTTATTTCTACCATGTAATCTTTACCTAACGTCAACTGAGCACCAGTGGTTGTATCTTTAACAACCAACGAATTGGGTACCATGGTTAAGCCAGGAACTGGTTCGTATGTGTCCGTAATCACGGCATTTTCCATCAAATAATTATTTTGATTCACAGCTAACGTCCAACCAATCGTTGAATTTTGATAATCCACTGCACCAGTGTTTTTAATAATATTTTGTTGACTGGCTGTGCCATCACCTTCTGAATGCTGACCAGTGCCAACATCCACACGATTATTCACGGCAACATCGCCTTCGACAATTCCATCAACTTTGGTTTTATAATCAATCTTGACTGCACCAGTCACATCATGTAAAAAGTCAATTGCAAAGGAACCGTCTCCGTTGATTACCACTTTGTAATCTTTTCCTTCCACAAGTTCTGCTCCAACGACTTCATTTCCTTTGTCATCAAACGTCACTGAATATAAATGTAAAGAATCTGGTTCAAAAGTTAAATTATCCCCCATTGTGTCTGTAATGACTGCTTGGTCTTTTGGAATGGTTTGTTCACCATAGTTGTAGTTAATTTCCCAAGTGAATTCTTGATTGGCTTCGTCGTAATCTATATTGCGCTTGTCTAACATTTTGCCATAGGTTGCTGTCACAGTTGCTTCAGCATCTAACCCATTTGGATTATTATCACTTGTTAACGTCGCGTGATTTTTAAAAGGCACATCGCCGCCGCCATCTGGAATAACCGCCTCGTCAATCGTCGTTTGATACTCAAGACGATACGCTTTGTTGGTGTCACCTTTAATCGTCACATTGCCATTTTTATCAACGGTATATTCATCTGGACTAAGTTCACGACCCACTTCTTTAATTGTTCCATCAAGATTCATCACTAACTCATAGACTTTCACTGACTTAAAGGTATTCCCTGTTGGCCATGTTTCCGTCACAGTTGGATTTGTTTGATCTTTCATCGCTTGATTGATATCTACCGTCCAAGTAATCGCACTAGGATTGGGCGTTCGATCAAAATGGCCTTGTTTATCAATTTGTTGTTCGGTATCTGGGACAATCGGAATCACTACAGGCGGCAAATCTTCTTGTGTAGGAATATCAATCACCCAATCTCCTGGGCCCCGCCCATCTGAATCATTCAAATGAGTATCTAAAGAAAAGTCCCCGTGAATGTCACTTTCAGACGTGATTCGCTCATTAAAGGTAAAACGAACCGTACCATCTTCACTAATTGTGTAGGTTCCATAGACATTGCCTTCTGCATCAACTAAATCACCTGAACCTGGTTTATTAGGTTTCAAATTGCCAGGTAATTGAAACTCGAAGTAATCGCCTGCTTTCATTTGTTCTCGCACATCTTCTGGAATCGACCAGTTAAAGTTCCAATGAATGGTCACATCTTCTTTATACGGCGGTGTTGCTGGTGTGCCATCAGGATTTAAATAAATCGGATCTTCAAAATTATCGATAAT
The DNA here is from genome assembly GCF_051712245.1 of Enterococcus sp. DIV1368f. NCBI lineage: Bacteria > Bacillati > Bacillota > Bacilli > Lactobacillales > Enterococcaceae > Enterococcus > Enterococcus sp. DIV1368f. The sequence goes on along the minus strand of NZ_JBIOON010000001.1, from coordinate 118,248 downwards.
CGTTGTTTCATCACCTGTAAAATAGTCACTGATATCTGTTGGTCCTGCTACGCGCGGTTTGACAGTCGTCGATTCAGTTGTTTTACTTTCTATCGCTTTTGTCGTGCTGGCGACAGTTTCTTCGGACGAACGAGGAACAGAGGAGTTTATAGATGCTTCTTCTGTTGAACCTTCATTCGCTGATGCGGCTGGCGAACTCGTGATTGCCGTTGATTCTGTCGGATCAGTACCAGTATTTAACGTCAACGCTCGTTGCTGTTGTCCATAAGAAAACGTCACATCTTCTGTAGCTGTAGGGTTCAACGTTAAGACTAACGTATCTGCTAACGCTTGCTGATTCAATTCAATTTGAATCTGTTTCTTCTGGTCATCCACTTGAATCTTGCGCGTATTATTGGGCGCTGCCCAATGTGCAGCTTTGAGTGACACATTGGCACTATAATGCACTACAACCTCTTGTGTTGCTGGTTGTGCTTTTCCTTGAAGCGCTAAGGTCATTTCTTGCTGGCTGGTTTGCTTCACTTCTCCTAACGTTAACTGGCCATCGCTGTTAACATCTTCCGCCAAAGCCATGAGTGGTGTGCCATAATTTAGAACAAGTAACAAACACATCAACCCGTAGAGCCAACGGTTTACCATTGGACCATTCTTTCTCATTTCTTTCATCCTTCCTCTACTAACGACACATAGAAGAGAACGTTCACTTCGTACCAATTTTTTATTTTAAACCAAATAAGTGAGTGCTCTTCTGTTGTCTTTCTTCCTTGCTAAAACAGACAGCCAACACACCTTTTCTTTTTATCTCCTCAAAACGCACTCTTGCTTCGAATGCGGATTCATTTTCTGCTTATTCCTATAGACCCTTCTATAAGAATAAGAAGAGTATAACGGGATTTTTCAGCAAAAATTATCAACAACTTCTCCTCCAAATAGAAAAAGTTGATAAAACGCTAGAAACCCTTTTCACCTTTATAAAAACACTCCCTTAATCCTTTTTTATTTGTACTAGTCCTTCTTCCACTATACCGTTTTTTTTAAACTTTTTCACAAGAACGAACTAGACAAAAAAGCCTGTTTGTATAAGCTATTTAAGCTAAAAAATCAACAGATTGAAATTATCATTTTTGTTATTTAAATGTTTTATATAAACCATTTGTTTTTCTTAATAATTTTTTGCTCTATCATTTTTTATCCGCATTTTCTTCTATTTAACACATTTAGTTCTTCTTGATTTTTAAGAATAGATACAGTAGCATAAGAACAACTAGTTCTTTCATTGGCAATTGTCAATGTCGCTTAGAAAAGAATGCTCTATCTGTATTATCTGAAAAATCAAACAAGCGTAACCAATTAGAAAGGTGGTTATTATGCATAACTTATTAACCAAACAGGAAATTCAGTTACTTTCCCTAATTGAATACTTGTATGACAGTAAAGAAAAAGTCCCCATGCAAGTACTCCGGCGAAAATATGAATTTTCCCATTACAATATCAACAATTTATTGAATCAATTAACTTTATTAATTTCTCGAGTCAATACACATGAAAATGTACATATTCGCATTATTAATAATCAACAGTCCATAGAATTAGTCGCCGATGAAAATATCCCGATTGAGTTAATGAAAGAAGCCGTAGTCCGCGGGTCATTAACCTATATGTTAGCCTTAGATTTACTTTTAAAACGCTACACTTCAGCCAAAGATTTTTGTGAAGAGCATTTCATTAACTTTTCTATCTTTAAACAAGTCAGTGACCGTTTAAACAATTATCTAGCTAGATTTAATTGTTATTTAAATTTAAAAAGGCGAGAAAAAATTTGTGGCAAAGAGAAAGATTTTCGTAGTTTCTTTTACTCCTTATTTTTCATTTCAGGAACTTCTCTCGTTCCTTTTTTATCTAAAACCAATCAAGCGCAATTGCAGAATTTTATTGAAATCATCAAAAACCGTTATCCTTACTTTACATATACCGATTTACGCAAATTAAAATTAATTATGTCCATAGGTTTACTCCGTTACCAATCTGATTTTACAATCAGCGATTATCCTGAAATTGCTACGATCAATTTAGCCTTTCCTTATTCAGAATTTCAATTATTAGTGAATGATTGTTTTATTAATGAACAAAAAGAACCCGACACATGGCGGGCTGAAATTCGTTTCTACTATGATTTTTTCAGTACATTAACGATGTATTCACTTGAACAAATAGAAACGGTCAACTTTGCCAACTTAGCGATTATGGGCATGGATGAAAGTCCCCATGTCACCTGGATTTTTGAAAAATGTACGCAATTACAGTTGGATTTAAGCGCAATAGAAGTTGTCTTTTTGTTGGTTAATTTATCCAATGCCAGTGAACGACTAATTCATTTTCCTGTGGAAGAGGAATTAAGCTATGAGGTTGCTAACGTCTCTTTGTATGAAAAGCAATATCCAAACGTTTCGCGAACAACCAACTACTTCTTAAAGCGTTTGCCTTTTGACAAAGAGCACCCACTAGATGCATTATTTAAAGAAACCATTTTTTTAATTATTCGGAGTGTTTTATTAAACAAACAAATTCCGGTTAAAATTTTGCTTCATTCATCTATTAATCAGATACAAGAAAATTGGTTAGCAAAGGAAATCAATAATTATTGTGATGTTCCTTTGAAATTCGTCAATCATATTCAAGAAGTGCCTGACCTAGTCATTACTGACAAAAATAATCCGCTTTTTCACGCCAGTAAAACTTTTTATTGGCATCCCGTTCCTTATTTAGACGAATACTATAACCTAAAACAAGTAGTTCGCAAAATTTATTTTGCCAAATTACGTGGGGAAAACAGTTTGGAGGGAATCGGATGTTAACAGGATTACTTGATGTACCTTATCGTAAAAGTTTTGCTCTTTTAGAAGAGTTACTCGAACGTCGTGAAGCAGAAGAACAAACATTGGCGATTTCTACTTTAGCGACTCAATTAAAAATGCAACAAAATACCATTCTACAATCTGTAGCTTTGCTCCAAACAGAAATTGAAAAAAACGGCTGGGAGAACTTATTTTCTTTGTCGGCAAACGCCAAAGAAATCACATTTTGGTTTGCACCCTATTTCCAACTATCGTTCTTGATGCCTTACTTTGTCAAAAAAAGTTTCGCATATCAAGTGTTGACCTACGCCTTTAATCATAATGCAATTGATAGCAAACATTTTGAAAAAGTCCTAGAAATTTCTTCGTCAACCTTTACACGAAAAATTGGTCAACTAAATCAATGGCTTCAAAAATATCAGATTGAAATCAATTTAAAACGTACCAATGTGTTGGTGGGCAAAGAAAAAGATATCCGGATTTTCTTTATGATGCTTTTTTGGAACAATTATTCTGAAGGAGACTGGCCGTTGCACACGATCACTAAAAAAGAAGTCCATAGTCTCTTTCGACGTTTAAAACATTCTGTTTCCTTCAATACAACACAAGATTTTACAAAAGACTTGATTTTTTCTGCGGTGATTTTAGCGCGTTGGAAAGAGGGCTTTTTTATCAAAGAAACTTTCGTAGAGGAAGAAGCGATTGTTAATCCCTTTGTTAATCTGAGTGAATTTGAATTATTTTTTAAAGAAGAAGCTTTACACCAAGTTCCAACAAAATTTATACAAAAAGAAGGGCTTTTTGCCTTTTTCTTATTAACGATTAGTGTCAGTTACGCCACACAAGAGGTCTTGGAAATTCCAGCAGCTCGGATGCATATGGTCCAGCTGTTAGGCTCGCCCATTAAAGAGATTATTTATCAACTGACGTCTTTTTATCAAATTAAATTGACATTTCACGAGTATCTTTATCTATATACTTCTATCCAAAATTTAAGTGTCTTTTTTAAGACCTTTGTTACGATTGCCAATCCATTTGTGCAAGAAAGCTTTTTAAAAGAAGCACTTCAAAAAAATCCGAGTCTCTACAAAGATGTGAAGCGACTTACAATCGAAATGCTTCCAACATTGATGGGCAATGAAAAATTGTTAGTTGACTGCTTGTTCATTCTTTTCTGTACACTGAAAACGAAATCTTTACCACCGATTCGTGTCTTAGTACGGACCAACCAAAGTAACTTAATTTTAGATACCCTTTATGAAAAGCTAAGTAAAGCCGTGGATAAAAAATTAATTTTTGTCGCTTCACCAGAAAAGCCTTTCGATGTAATTATTACAAATATCTTTTCAGAAATTAGTGTCAAATCAACGATTCCTACTTATTATGTTGATTTTTCTGCTAGCATTGGTGAACTAGCACAGAGCTTAGAAAATTTAAATACACAAATTGTCACCAAACAAAGTCCACGCCACTTTTAAAAGTTTTCACGTGAAACATTTTAAGTGATAAAAATAAGCAAGAGGAGGTCGGGACAGAAGTGTTTAGCTCCGAGAACCAAGTAGGTACTGTTCAACATCTATTTGCTTTGCAAATAGTGTTTCTCAGCAATAAGAAGGAATTTCCGAAAATTGTCATAAAACACAACGAGGTACGAGTTGATGTTGCATGATACCTACCTGGTGTTCTTTAATTTTTGGAGAATTTCGGCTTATTTCCGAAGGAGTTGCTTCTGTTCCCGCCGTTTATCAGTTTTTGAGCATGGAGCAAAAATCCAAAGTGATTTTTGTCCCACGCTCTTCTTGCTTATTTTCTTTAAATTACAAAAAACGTCAAAAGGTAGCAGAAAAATTGCTACCTTTTGACGTTACGAAAATTTTTCAATGTTCCACTCTAGTGATAACGAAGCGTAGAACATTCATTTACTAACTACTCACTTTACATGACGTTATTATTTTCTGTCACCAATTCTAGCTCTTGCAAGTAATGATCCAAAGTCGCGTGATGTTGATCGACATCGGCTAACTCTGTTTCAATTTTAGCTAAACGCGTGTTCATGCGTTGAATTTCCGTTAGTGTTTGTTGTAAAACGTTTAAAATCCGTTCATCGTTAGGCATTGAAATCACTCCTTGTTCATTTATAGTTCTGAGCCGTGTTCAATCTCTTCAATCGTTTCAAGAGACAAATCTTTGGCATCATTTTTAGCTTTGTGGAAGACCATATATAAAATGGTACAAACGATTGGGATACAGCCTGCTAAGAAGTACATTTGTTGGAATGACATAAAGTTACGTAATTCACCTAAAACGTACGGACCAACCCCTAATCCAAGGTCTAAACCGATGAAATAAGTCGATAAAGCAATCCCGATACGGTGAGGACTTGGACTTTCTTGAAGACAAACCGCTTGGCCATTTGACATGAAGGTACCATAACCTAAGCCAATTAACCCACCTGAAACTAATAACATCCAACCAGACGTAGTCATACTTAATAAGAACAAGCCTAGTGTTAAGAAAATGTAGCTCGGATACATGACGTAGCGTTCCCCTTTGACATCGAAAATCCGACCTGTCGATGGACGTGTTAAGGTAATCACGACTGCATAGACGATAAAGAAGAAGGTGCTGACGTCAACTAAATCGATTACTTTGACATAAGAAGATAAGAAAGATAAGACACTTGAATAAGCAAGACCCATTAAAAAGGCGATAAATGTAATAAATAAAACTTTCTTTTCAACAAAACTATCAAAATTCCATTTAGATAAAGCTTCACGATGTTCAGGTGTTAATTCAATATTTTTCACTGGGAAAATGAAGCAAGCAATGGTTGTTAACAAAATTAAAATAATTGAAAAGTTAATAATGACATGGAAGTTGGAAACATTTAACAATAACATCCCAATAAATGGTCCAATGCCGGCTGCTAAACTAGTACTCAACCCATAATAATTGATCCCTTCCCCTTTTTTGTTTTTAGGAATATAGGCGGTGACAATCGCGTTGGTCGCTGTCGAAACGGTTCCGTAACCAAACCCATTTAAAAAACGGACCAGATAAAGAATGCCCATACTTGGCATATACATATACGCAACAGTCGTTAAAAGATAAAACAAAGCCCCATAACGTAAGACTTGTTTGCGCCCAATCAGTTCAAGGAGTTTTCCCATGAAAAGTCGTGCAAGCAATGTCCCGATGATGTAAATTCCTGAGGCCAGACCCGCTTGACCTAAAGTAGCATGTAAGCTATCTTGCGCAATCACCGCAATAATAACCATTAATAAATAATAAACAAGATAGACAATGAAATTAATCACTGTAATACTGATAAAGCCTTTATTCAAAAGCTTTGTTGGTGTTTGTTCTGTCATAATTCTTTGAATTCCTCTCTCTTTTGTTCTGTTTATTTTTTGTTGCTATTTTTCAATAAAAGACCGCTATCCCCTCACTTTGATGACTTATCAAAAAATTTTCTGAAATTCATTTGCAGTTATTACTATACGAGATATCCGTTACAAAAAAATGTAAATTTGTGAATGATAAACGTTATCTACAAATAACTTCAACAAATGTTGTTGATTTTTGTTGAAAAGCCAAAATAACTAATGATTTTAATTAAAATAAGCTCTTGGCTAATTGCTCAAAATTTACTTTTCATACGAAACTTCCTCATACATAGAAAAAGAAAAATAGGGCATAAGTCGAAACGACTTATGCCCTATTTTTTTAAACTTTCTCTATTTTCGTCCTAAAATCCATGAAACGATGGCAACTAAAATCACTGCCCCGATAATCGATGGCACAATAGCCATCCCAGCTAAACTTGGTCCCCATGTGCCTAAAATGGCTTGACCAATTGTTGAACCAACTAACCCTGCAATGATATTGGCAATAATGCCCATTGATGATCCTTTTTTAGTAATTGCTCCAGCGATTGCCCCAATGACACCACCGACAATTAATGCCCAAATAAAGCCCATGATTGTTTCCTCCCTTTAACTGTTTATTCTACACGTGGTTCCATATTTTCTTTGACTTGTTCTGTTCCTTTATTCACAGCTTTTTTTGCTTTTTCTGTTTGTTCAGAAGCAAATTCACCGGTACTTTTGGCAGCGCCTGTGACTTTATCTTGAACCGTTTCGCTATCTTCTTCGTATTCTTCTTTTGATTTGATATCAACTACGTTAACATTCACTTCAATCACATCTAAATGGGTCATTTTTTTCACTTCACGGCTGATTAATTCTTTCATTTTTTCGTAAATGTCTTGAATATCTTTGCCGTATTCTACCACGATATCCATATCAACAGCGACTTGTTTTTTACCAACTTCGGTATCAATACCAGCTGTGACGTTATCTGTGTTTACTAATTTTTCAGCAATATTTGAGAAAAAGCCGCCATCGACTGTCAATAGACCATCAACATTTTCTAAGGCTAAACCGATAATTTTTTGAACGACTTTATCTTCAAATGTTAATTCACCTTTGATTGCATGATCTTCTGGTGTGTGTGGTCCGTTTCCTGCTGGTTTTGGTACATTATTGAATTTTTCGTTACTCATGGTTCATTCCTCCTAGTTTCTTCTATTATTGCTTTATTTTTAATAAAATAATAACCAATTATTGAACACGAGGTGCCGTGTTTTCTTTGACTTTTGTCTTGCCTTTAGTTACCGCATGTTTGGCTTTGTTGGTTTGTTTTGACATAAAACTACCTGTCGCTTCAGCGGCGTTGCCAAGTTTATCTTGGACCGTTTCACTTTCTTCTTGGTACTCTGCTTGTGTTTTGATATCTACTACGTTGACATTGACTTCGATTACTTCCAAGTGAGTCATTTGTTGGACTTCACGAGTAATAACCTCTTTCATTTGATCATAAATGGTCTCGATATCTTTCCCATATTCGGCTACAATGTCCATATCCACTGCGACTTGTTTTTTGCCGACCTCGGTGTGAATGCCTGTTGTAACATCGTCACTATTAATCATTTTATCTCGTAAATTCGAGAAAAAACCACCGTCCACAGTTAACAAACCGTCGACTTCTTCCAAAGCAATGCCAATAATTTTTTGGATTACTTTATCCTCAAACGTCAACTCACCTTTAACAATCGATACATTTGCATTTTCCATAGCCAAAACCTCCTATTTATGATGAAAATAATTTTTGACAATGCCTGTCTGTTCCAAATACAAACCTAGCCAAATACCTAGTCCTGTCAGGAGTACTACTAACAATGTTTTAAAGAAGCCGATTGACAGAAACAAGATTGCAAAAACCAAGCCGACTAGGCCACCAATTAACGGAACGGCATATTGTTTTATCCATTCAACCATTGTACATCCCTCCTACTCCACACGTGCTTGTGTTTGCTGTTGTTGTGGTCGTTTCATTGATTGAATATCTTCAAAATGAACATCAATCGTAATCTTGTGACCAGTTCCCACCAAACGAGCAAGCCGTTCTTCCATTGTTTTTGACCAAGCTTCTGTTTGTCCAATTAAATCTGCCGTTCGTTTCAGTGTGCCTTTGACATTGACCTTAATGCGCCGTTTTGTCGCCTTTACACGAATGGTTGGTGCTTCCAGAAAGTCGCTGTCTTGCAAGCTAGAGCGTACAAATCCTTCGATGGCTTTACGGTGTAACACTAACTTTCCTTGCTCTTCTTTTAATTCAAACGTGCCTTTTCTTCTTGGGAATAAAAGAATGAATAAAAATAGAAAGAGCATAATTCCTAGTAAAACCAGCGCTACCCAAAAGATTGCTTGACGTGCGTACTCGTTGTCTTGCAAGAACCATTGGACATTATCTGGTGGTTGCCAAGCTGTATCGGCTGACCAAGTGGTGATGGCCACCGCGCCAAATAATGCCATTAAAATCAGTGAACCTAGAAGCAAAAGTATTTTAACAACTTTATTCACGGAACATCCCTCCTAAAGATTAATTGCTTCTCCACCAGTTACGCCATAAACTTGAGCCGTAACATAACTTGCATCATTGGACGCCAAGAAAACATAAACAGGGGCTAATTCAGCAGGCTGACCCGCACGTTCCAGTAAAGAATGTTGCCCAAATTCTGGCAACTCTTCAATTGGTTGTCCATGATCTAACTGTAACGGTGTCCAGATTGGTCCTGGAGCCACGCCATTTACCCGAATGCCTTTTGGTGCCAGTTGTTTTGCTAAACCAACGGTAAAGTTGGCAATTGATGCCTTCGTTGCTGCATAATCCAACAAATGCTCACTGGGATTAAAAGCTTGGACGGAAGTCGTTGTCACAATGCTACTTCCGGCAGGCAAGTGAGGCACTGCTGCTTTGACAATGCCAAACATCGCAATAATATTGACATGGAAAGTGTCTATCACTTGTTCCATTGGTAATTCTTCAATAGCGGCACAGGAAATTTGTTGGGCTGCATTTAAAACGAGGGTATCCAAGCCGCCTAATGCTTCATGAGCTTGTGCAACCAATTTTTCAGGTGCCTGTTTATCTCTTAAATCTGCTGGCAAAAGAATGACTTTTCGGCCAGCTTCTCGTATATAGTGCGCCACTTCTTCGGCGTCTTTTTCTTCACCTGGGAAAAAATGTAAGGCGATATCTGCGCCTTCGCGAGCAAAAGCAATCGCCGCCGCTCGTCCAATCCCAGAATCACCGCCTGTAATTAATACCCGACGATTTTCTAATTTGTGATTTCCGACATAGCTGTCTTCCCCACAATCTGGTTTAGGGACCATTTTGTCCTGTAATGCGGGAGTTTCTTGATCTTGTTGCGGAAATCCATCACTATAAAATAACTTTCTTGGGTCTTTTAAGTTTGGTTCTGTCATTAAATCTCCTCCCTTTCTACTATTACCTTAATACAATTTTTTCTTTTTGAAAAATATTTGAGCACATAAAATAAAAAAAATATTTTTAATACTCATTAAGCGAAATTTTTGGCAAAATTATCTAAAAGCTGATTTTATTTTTCAAAATAGCGTTTAATTGACCTTTTTTATCAACATTTGTTATTGACATATGATGTCCAATTCGCTTAAATAAGAAAGAAGCCCAACAGGCAAAAACAAAAATATTTAGAGATAATTGAGGAGTTACCGCCAATGAGAAATGTTTTACAAGACTACTTAGATGAACATTCCTTTAGAGTCGTTGTAAAAAAGAAGAAAAATTATTTAACTTATGAAGGACTGCAAGATCGTTATGCCTATATTTTAAAAAGTGGCATCATCAAAACTAGCGTTATTTCCAAAGACGGTCGTGAATTTAATTTACGTTATATCAACAATTTGGAAATTGTTTCATTGCTACGTGATGAATATTCAGAATTTATTGATGCACCTTTTAATATTCGCATCGAATCTCCACAAGCAGAACTTTACCAAATCGACCGTGTTCAATTTTGGCGGGATATCAATAATAGTAAAGACTTGCAAATGTATGTCAAAGAATACTATCGGGACCGTTTAATGCATTCCATGAAAAAGATGCAGCAAATGTTGATGAATGGCAAATTTGGGGCCGTTTGTACACAAATCTATGAAATGTACGATTCATTTGGCGTAGAAACAGAGGAAGGTATTTTAATTGATTTCGTGGTGACCAATGAAGAAATTGCGCATTTTTGTGGGATAACTTCTGCTAGTAGCGTTAACCGGATGATGCAGCAACTAAAAGAGTTAGGGGCAATTGAACTACGTAACCGCAAAATTTTGATTAAAGATTTAGATATGATTAGAGATAACATTATTGTTTAACATCAGCACCCCCCGCAAGTTTGACCTTGCGGGGGTGCTTTTTATTTTTCAGTGACAATATTCAATGGAAACTGACCTTTTTCTAAATTAAATGTCCGACCAGCCGTCAGCTGAAGCATTTCTTTTTTCATGCCTTCCGCCAAACGTACATCGCCAAAGCTTTCAATCATATCAATAACGGCGATTACTTCTTTATAATATCTCATTTTGCCAGTGTACAGATAATACGTAAGATTTTTTAAGTAACGTAAGTTAAAATGAATATAGTAGATTTCAGCAGGAATCGTGGTAACACTCACTAGCGCTAAATATTCCCGAGCTTTTGCATAATTTTTCTTATAAAGTTCCCCAGTAATGATATTTAGGTAAAAACCATAGGCAACATTTAGTGTTTGGGTATCACGTAATTCAGCATCTTTGACAGGAAACATCTGCTCAAGAATCTGAAGGACTTCATTTTCAGAAAACAAGGCGGCAGGATTAGTCACCATTTGATAATCGTAGTATGTATAGTAGCTTTTGCTAGAAATAAGCGCGAGAATTACCATTCGATCGGTTTCATCAAATTCTGGAATTTCCTCCCAATCATTACTAAACGTTAATTTAATATCTGTGTAAATAGACATTTCCAACGCATTTTTATGAGGATTGCGCTCTAATTGATAAAAATAATGAATCAGATTCTTTTTTTCACTTGTATTGTTCAACCCCATTTGACAACATTCAATTTGATGTTTGACTTCTGAAGAAGCCATGATTCTCGTATCAGATACCATAAAAAAAAATTCATTAAAAGTAATCCCCAATGACTGTAACGCCGTCATTAAATCCTCGTAACTTAGCTTGGCTTCACCAATTTCGATTCTTCGATAGGTTTGTTTCCCCTTTTTTGGCAAAACATCTTTCTGAGCAATTTTTTTCTTTTTTCTAAAATATTTTAGAGCACCTAGCACATCCATAATATCCTCCTTTTATAACAAAAATAATATTAAATATTATTTTTTTATTAACGTAAAGATCCAACAATACCTGTACAAATTAAAAAAAATCAGAGAAAACATTAATAAATATTTCAAAATATCCATTTTTATTATTTCCATAATTATAATATTGTAATATTTTGATAATCACAAAAACTTATATACTTAACTCCCCTTGAAAAAATCAAAAGAAATGTTCTATAATAGAAGTCAATATAGCTAACAAAGAAGGAGGTTTTGCATATGTTTGGTTTTGATATCAGCTTATTCCTTATCACACTATTCCGTTAAACCCACTCTTCATTAACCATTGTACAATCAATCCCATTGAATATCTATTTCATTTTTATTAAATAACACTTTTAATAAAAGTACATATCTTTTTATTTTTAGATATTTACTTTAATTAAATGAAATATATTTATTTAAACAAATAAATTACATTTAATTAAATCAGAGGGGAAGAGATTGTAGCAAGTGAAGAAAAAAACAGCTCTTGAGTGATATTTTCTCAAGAGCTGTTTTTCTATTTTATTTCAAAAGCGGTTTGCGTTGTGGGGTTATTACTTAATAAGGTGTTTTTATACAGTAAATAGTACGCTGCCGCTGACCAACTAAAGTTTTTCGTACTCAGGCCTTTCCCTGTCAGTGGATCATAATTTTCATGAATAGGTCCTTCTCCCATCAATCCTTCGGCATGTAAGAAGAGTTTTTGTGTCATTTCTTTTGCTTCTTTTGTATAGTCATAGTTTTGAAGAGCTTCTACACCAAACAAGGCTTGATCAAGCCAAACTGGTCCCCGCCAATATTTCGTTGCAGCAAATTTTTCATTGTCTTTGGATGCCGTTGGGAATGGCATAAAGGTATTGAACATTTCTTGATTCATCATGTTTTTCTTAACTGCCGCCGCCTGTTCTTTGGTCGCTACTTTTGCCCAAAGCGGCAACCAGCCTTCTGTTCCTTTGCCACGATTGACTAACAATTTTGTTTTCGAGCCGTCTTCATTTATTTGTAAGTCATAGAAGAAGCCCGTTTTTTCATCAAACATATTTTCTTGAATATATTTTTTTAGTTTCTTCGCTTCTTTTTGATAGTTCTTATAGTCCTCTTTTTTGCCTAGTTCTTCTGCTATCGAAGCTAAATAGCCCTTTTCAGCGTAGAGATACGCATTCAAATCCACTGATTCTTGATTAATTGAATACCCCACTACTTTTCCTTTATTTTTATTTTCAAAAACTTTAACTCCATCATCGCCTTTGCCCACACCTTCTTTGTCAAACCGTGTAGCGTTATCCATGCCACTTTCCCACGCGGCTGCTTCAATAACAGCATCATCGTCCACTTTAGGTTGGCCATTTTTATCTTTAATGATTTGATCCTTGTCGTCTTTTTGCCAGTGGGCATCACTGACCATGCTTCCATATTCTGCTATCCCATTTTTATTGTGGTCTCTGTTGGTATACCACCAATTATGATAAGCCACAAGTTTGGGATACATTTCTTTTAAAAATTCCTTGTCTTTGGTTTCTTGATAAATATGCCAAACTGCCCATGCAGCCAATGGTGGTTTAGAATTTCGTTCATTCCAGTTGCCACCTTCACCACCACGCGCACTGTCTTGATTGTAAAAGACAGCATCAATGATCGCTCCTGCATCTTGTGGACGTACGGTATCATCTTTTTTAATTTGATAATCAAACAAGGCACGCATATTATTTTTAGCTAACTCGGGATTAAAATCAGCCGTTGCTACATCCGCTTTCCACGAATCCCAAGCCCACATACCAATAAACCATTTATAAGACATGGATGGAACAATCCCGTCATGCTTAAAGGCACCTGCCGCACTTCGCCAATTGGTATTAATCGTTTCAATCGATTTGACTAGCGCATTTTGATATTCAGGAAATTCTGCTGTTTTCTTTTGATCAAACGTTTTATCTAGGTATCCTTGCCATCTTTGCTTGTTCTCTTTGAAATAGCGCGCCGCATTTTTGGTATATTCGGGTGCTTGTTGTTGTTCCTTTGCCTCTTCTTCTTTTGTAAAAGTATAGCTTTCTGTCGTATAGGTGTTGTACGTTTGTTTAGGCTTCAATTCAATAGGTTCAGCGGTCGCTGTATAATTCCGATTATCAATTTTTGTTGAAACTTTATCCGCATGATGAATCGTATATTTTGTGTCTTTCGTAGCAAAATAATTCCACGTTTCTCTGACTTCGCCAAAATTCACTTGAATGTCATTGTCTTTAGCAGTTAAACGAGTACCAATATCTAAGGTTTCCGTTCCCTCTTGAATTTTGTCAAAGACCGCACCTGTCCAGCTTGCTTCAAGTGACAAGGGCTCTTCACCAGTGTTTTCAAGTGTCGTTTGGATAAGCGCCGTTCGATTACTGACAAAAATTAAAGCTAAATGAATCGTTAGATCGTCTAATTCATAGGTTTGCTCTAGGCGCCCAGGATAATAAGACAGGTCCATGCGGTTGCTTTGGCTTAAATCATAGGTTTCTCCCGTTTTTTTATTTTTGACCGTTAATTTGTTTAAACTTGCCGCCAAGTTTACTGGATATTCTTCCGCAATAATCAATGGCCCTGCAAAACCACCCAGTAGCTCTTTATTGCTTTTTTCAGGTAAATAGTAGCCATGCCATGCACCTAAATCAGAAAAATTATTAAAATAATTGGTATCGTATACGCCATTCGTCCGTTCGGTTGGTGATGCACTCACATCTAAAACATTTGCAAATTCATCAACTTTTGTTCTTTCAACACTTGCTTGCACTTCCCCGCTTAACGCAAAACAGCTGACTACGGTGATTCCTAACGCTAACCAAGTAGACACCCGTTTCTTTTTTGATAAACCCTTCATAAAACCCCTCCTATAAAAATGATAGCGCTTTATACACTGATTTATTATCAGCAAGGACTATGCCAAACGGAGTGTATCCCTTTTCATTATTGAAAGATTCAGCTTTCTCTAGAAAAAAAGCGACCGTATCGAAGTGTATTTATCAAAAAATAACGAGTGTATCGATAGTGTATTTAGTTTATGCTTGATTCTGTTTTATTTTCGTAGCTTCTACAAATTTTTCAGTAATTTTTTGCGGTCGTGTAATAACAGATCCCACCACCACGCTATAAGCACCTAGCTCCAGAACACGTTGGACTTTTGCTGGCGTATCAATCATTCCTTCTGCAATGATTGGTGTAGTAAAATGCTTCTTTGCTTCTCTTAACAGTTCAAAATCATTTTGTTCAATCCGCTGATTTTCACTTTGCGGCGTATAGCCGACTAACGTTGTGCCAATATAATCAAAACCTAACTCCGCCGCTTCAATCATCTCTTCCAGCGTGGAACAATCTGCCATCCATTCTTGGTTAGGATACTTTTCTTTTATTCTTTTGAAAAATGTGGCTAACGTTTCGCCATTTGGTCGTTTCGAATGGGTTGCATCGAGAGCGATAATTTCTGGCTGAACAGCCATTAATTCATCTACCTCACGCATAGTTGCGGTAATATATACTTCTGCGCCAGGATAATCTCGTTTAATAATCCCAATGATTGGTAAATCAACCTCTTTCCGGATTGCTCGAATGTCTACCACAGAATTTGCTCGAATACCTTTAGCCCCTCCTTGTTTAGCGGCCAAAGCCATCTTGGACATGATAAAGGAACTATGCAACGGTTCGTCTGCCAACGCTTGGCAAGAAACAATTAATGCCCCTTTGATTTCTTTATTCAACATTAATCCCTCCAATTTAAAAGCGTTTACAAACACAGTATACCTACAACAGCTGAAATATGCCACTCTTCTAAATAAGAACAAACGTTTCACGTGAAACAAAAGAAAGCAAGCGGTTAAGGCTTGCTTTCTTTTGACTTATTTTTAATTTTTACGACCCTCTAAATAATCATACCCAAAATGTGCATACGCAAATGGCGTTGCAATTCGTCCTCGCGGTGTTCGTTTAATGAAACCTTTTTGAATAAGATAGGGTTCATACATATCTTCCACCGTTTCGGTTTCTTCACCGATATTTACAGACAAGGTACTTAAACCAACCGGACCGCCGCCGTATAAATCAATCATTGTTTTCAACAATTTTTGATCGACATAATCCAAGCCTTGATGGTCCACTTGCAGTAAGGTTAACGCTTTGTCTGCAATCGCTCGGTCGATTTTGCCATCTGATTGGACTTGGGCAAAATCACGGACACGTTTTAACAAACGATTAGCAATTCGGGGGGTTCCTCTTGAGCGGCGCGCAATTTCAAAGGCACCTTCCTCAAAAATCTCCGTTTGAAAAATATCCGCGGAACGAAGAACGATTTCTTTTAAATCCTGCTCTTGATAATACTCCATGTGAGAAATAATCCCAAAACGATCTCGTAATGGCGCTGAAAGCATCCCTGCCCGTGTGGTAGCGCCCACTAAAGTAAAAGGCGGTAATGGAAAATGAACGGGATGTGCCGTGGTTCCTTGACCGACCATGATATCAATGTAAAAATCTTCCATTGCGGAATACAGCATTTCTTCCACAACTCGCGGCAAACGATGAATTTCATCGATAAATAACACATCACCAGGCTCTAATTCGTTCAAAATAGCGACTAAATCTCCCGCCCGTTCGATGGCTGGTCCACTTGTGGTACGAATGTTCACATTCATTTCATTGGCGATGACCATCGCCATTGTCGTTTTCCCTAAACCTGGCGGACCATAAAGAAGGGTATGATCCAACGCTTCATTCCGATTTTTCGCCGCTTCAATATAAATCGTTAGTTCTTGTTTTACTTTGTCTTGACCAATATATTGTGCTAAAAATTGTGGACGTAACGATTTTTCAATTGAAGCTTCTGCTTCTTGACTTGCAGCTGAAAGCAACCGTTCTTCTTCTGTCATCGTTATTCCTCCTTAGCGTTTCATCATGAATTTTAACGCATTGCTCAAATAAACATCTGTCGTTGTCTCACCTAACGCTTCCAATTGCTTAGTGATACGCTTAATCTCTCGGTCACTGTAGCCTAGGGCACTTAATGCTTCTAACGCTTCTGCCAATGCTTGATTGCTTGTTGTCACCACTTCGGTTGCGGTCATGGCAGCCACCGCTGCTTCGGAAGACTCTAATTCTCCTAGTTTTCCTTTTAAATCTAAAATCATTTGTTGGGCTGTTTTCTTGCCAACACCTGGGAACTTCGTTAAATATGTAACATCTTCCCCTTCAATTGCATTGATTAAACCACCATGATCAGCCACAGAAGCCATGATAGCTAAGCCACTTTTAGGGCCAATTCCAGAGACACTGATTAATTTTAAGAACAATTGTTTTTCTTCTAAACTGCCAAAACCAAATAATAGCTGTGCATCTTCCCGCACGACTTGGTGAAGATATAGTTTAATATCCGTATCCATTTTTCCTGAATAGCGATACGGGTTATCGACTGAAATCTGATAGCCAATGCCATTTGTTTCAACGACAATATAGTATGGGCTAACAAACGTTACTTTTCCAATAATATATTCGTACATGTTGTCACCTTTCCAATTGCTGATTGCGTACATATGTTCCATTTTAACACAAAGCATCAAAAAGCCATAGCGGAGAATTTTTTATCATCGACCTTGGCTACATCTATTTGTTACTTTTCACTCACTAGGGAATTAAAAAGTGCGTACTGTTTTTTTTGACATGCTTGCGTAATAATAGCGGTAGCTTCAAAAAAATAACCAAAAAGGAGACTACATACATGAAATTAAGTATCTTAGATCAATTAACGGTTCCTAAAAATCAATCAGCAAGCGACACATTACAAGAAGCCAAAGAGCTCGCTCAATTAGCGGAAAAACTTGGTTACACAAGAATTTGGTATGCCGAACATCACGGATCAGACGCCTTTGCCAGTGCAACGCCAGAAATTTTAGTTGCACATATTGCTAGTGCCACTGAAAAAATTCGTGTTGGCGCGGGTGGCATCATGACCATGCATTATGCGCCATTTAAAGTCGCAGAAACGTTTAAAACGTTAGCAGCTTTATATCCTGATCGAATCGATTTAGGCATGGGCCGCTCGCCTGGCGGCAGCCCTTTAACTACGTTGGCGTTAAATAATGGTCAGCCACCGCAGCTAGACCAATTTGATAAATTACCTGAAATTTTACTCTTTTTAAGAGAGGAATTTCCTGAAGATCATTTATATTCTAAAATTTCAGCTGTTCCGCGGGAAGTTCTATTACCACAACCTTGGTTACTAGGTGCTAGTAAAGAAAGCGCACGTTCAGCTGGTGAATATGGCATTAATTTTTCCTTTGCGCAGTTTATTCATGGACATTTACCCAAAGAAGTATTGTCAGCATATTACAAGCATTTCCGACCAGTAACTGAACAACAAGAGCCTCAAGTGAGCGCTGCGTATTTCACTTTCGCCGCCGACACGAAAGAAGAAGCAGAATACCATGCGGCTAGTTTTGAGCATTATATCTTTGCCACCGAACATGGGCTTCCAAATAAATTTTTATCGCCAGAAGAAGCCCTAGCTTTCCCTTACAGTGAAATGGACAAACTGGTTTTAGAACAAAATAAACAACGCTTTGTCATTGGCAGTAGCCAAGAAGTTGCGGAGTTTTTCCACCAACAAGAAGAACTAGGGTTGACAGAAGCAATGCTAATCACCCCAGGTTATGACAAACAAACGCGCTTTCAATCGTTTGAACGCCTAGCAAAAGAATTATTATAGAAAGGAAATGAGAAATGTTAGAGGTTTTAAAAAGAATTAATACGCTTGCACAAAAAGAGCGTGAACAAGGTTTAACATCTGAAGAACAAGCTCTTCGTGTCGATTTGCGACAAGAATATTTGCGGACCATTCGTGAACAATTCAATAAAACATTAATGGGCGTCACTATTTATGATCCTACTGGTGAAGATGTGACCCCAGAAAAATTAAAAGAAGAACAGCAGAAATATTTTGATTAAAAGAGACACAGAACAGTCGATTTGACTATTCTGTGTCTCTTTTTAACTACTCTTCTGTTACATATGTCCACTTATAATCATATTGTGCGCCAGCACCATGGGCAACGACGCCTTTCACTTCTTTACTGCGTAGATGGGCAGTCGCCTTTTGATAAAGTGGTGCTAAAGCGGTCTCTTCACCAATCAATAACTTCTCAGCCTTAACCATGTCTTCCCAACGTTTTTCAGGATCTGAAGCATCTCTTGTAGCTGAAGCCTCAATCAACTCATCGTAGGCTTTACTTGAAAAACGCCCGCGATTATAGTTATTACCAGTAACAAAAAGGTCTAAGAAACTACTTGGATCTGCGTAATCCGCAGCCCAACCACCTAAGATTGTCTCAAAATCGCCGCGACTACCTCGATCAATTCGAACTGAAAACGGCACTGGGCTCACTGTTACATCAATACCCTCTAAAGTATCCTTTAACGTACCTTGAATATATTCCGCTAACTTTTTCGTAGAATCGACATCATCGGCAACAATATCCATTTTGAGTGTTGTTATGCCCAATTCTTTCTTCGCTTTTGCCCAATATTCTTTTGCTTTTTCTGGGCTATATTCAACAATTTTTTTATTTTCATCAGCAAAATCTTTGTCATCTGTCGGCGAATACGACATCCCTTCTGGAATTAAGCCGGTAGCGACTACTGAGCCGTCGCCTAAAATTTTATCTACTAATGCGTTGCGATCAATCGCTGCTGAAATTGCTTTGCGTAAATTCACATTATTATACGGTGAATTTTTATCTCGCTGATTAAATTCCAAATAGCTGGTTCGTGCTTCTTTTTCGATAACCAATTCTGGATCCTTCGCCATTTGCTGGGCCAATTCGCCACTTAAAATAACATCGTCTGCCTGGCCATCTTGGAATAAGTTCAAGGCAGTTGGCGCCTCCTTGACAACATCAAAATTGATTTTATCTAATTTGACATTGTCTTTATCCCAATAGTTTTCATTTTTTTCCAAAGTCCAATTGGTATCTGAGCCAGCCCCTTCAAAGTTAGCTAAGACAAACGGACCATTATAGACTGCTTTTTCACTGGAAGCAGCGTAATCTTTGCCATATTTCTCTACGGTTGCTTGATGTTGCGGGAAAAATAGTGGAAAGGCCAGTAAATAATCAAAATATGGTGTTGGTTTTGCCAGTTTAATTTCTAGCTCGTAATCCCCGTTTGCTTTAATGCCTAATTCAGAGACTGGTTTCTTACCAGCTACAATATCTGCGCCGTTTTCAATCATTTCTAGAAAATAAGCATACTCAGCGCCAGTCTGAGGATCTGCTGTACGTTGCCAACTAAAAACATAATCGGCAGCTGTGACAGGATCACCATTGGACCATTTTGCTTCTTCTCTTAGTTTCACTGTGTACGTCAGACCATCATCACTGACTTGCACTTTTTCTTTAGCCCCTGCTGGTTGCGGCTTGCTTTTATCATCTAAACGATAAATTCCTTCATACGCATTATTCAGTGCCGTAAAACTAATTGTATCTGTTCCTAAAGATAAATCTGCAGAAGGCATTTCTTGTTGAACTACTACTTTAAATTCTTGTTTAGCGGCGGTTTTCTCTGATCCGCCTTTTGCTTTTTCGGCGCCAGCTCCCCCATCACCACCACAAGCAGCTAAAACTAACAGCGTTGTTAAACTTAACCCGATAAGTCCTTTTATACGTTTACTTTTCATGCCTTTCTCCCTTCACAGAAAAAACTCTTCATTTTTTAATTTTTAGAATATTCTTATAATACTAAAATTAAAAACAAATGGCAAGCATTAAAATAAAAAAAGAACCAATCCCGAAGGACGGTTCTTAAAAATGACTAACTAGCTTTGTTACGTCGTTTATAAATATACCAGCCAGAAGAAGAAAGTCCAACGAACAGTAAACCATATAACGCAAGCGCTTCTGTTTCTGTACCTGTTTTAGGTAAAAAGCCGCCATACTTTTTCTTCTCTGTTACGGATGGATTGCTCTGTCTTGCTCCCGCTTGGTTTTGTTTATTGGTTGCTACTGGTGTTTCTGGTGTTGGTGTTGGATCTGGTTTCGGGTCTGGTTTTGGATCTGGTTTTGGATCTGGTTTTGGATCTGGTTTTGGATCTGGTTTTGGATCTGGTTTTGGATCTGGTTTTGGATCTGGTTTTGGATCTGGTTTCGGATCTGGTGTTGGCGTCTCTCCTCCACCGATTAACTCTTTGTATGCTTCTTCCGAAATAGAAACAATTCGTTCGCCTGGGAATGGTTCTTTATATTGTGCTAAATCAATCGTCGTTGCTGCACGATACAACCGCAAGCTGGTTGCACTTTTCAAGTATTCAATTAAGACAGCATCTAGTGAGATTCCTTCTTCTCGTTCACCACCTAGCATATCGTAACCATCACCACCAGCAGCTAAGAAATCATTGGTGGCCATCCGGTATTGTTTCTTCTCATCTAACGGTTCAAACTTTTGTGTTTGTCGATTTTTAATTTCTATTCCTAATACGCGACTACCGACAATCGTTTGTCCTGTTTCATTGCCTTCGTCACTAGCCAAGCGAGTACCTGGTTTTGTGGAATCATAGTGGATACGAATGGAGCTTGAAACATGTAGGAAACCACCATTTGCGCCAAGTTTTGGTTGGCCAGCATCATCTAGTAAAATTGTGCCATTCTCA
The DNA here is from genome assembly GCF_051712245.1 of Enterococcus sp. DIV1368f. Taxonomy (NCBI): domain Bacteria; kingdom Bacillati; phylum Bacillota; class Bacilli; order Lactobacillales; family Enterococcaceae; genus Enterococcus; species Enterococcus sp. DIV1368f. The sequence goes on along the minus strand of NZ_JBIOON010000001.1, from coordinate 96,989 downwards.
TCTTTTTGTGGAATCGAACGAACAGACATTTCAAACATTTCTTTAACTTGAGCGCCGGTTACTTGAATTTGCGCAATGCTATTGCCAAAAGGTAACACAGCAATGACATCCCCAACTTTAATCGGTCCTTGCTTAATATCAGCGCGAATGCCGCCACCATTAGTTACTGCAAAATCAGCAGGTTGACTAAATGCGTCTTGGCCATATGACATAATCGCATCACCAATCAAATTCCCTAAGTTGGTCTCTCGTGTGCGCACATTTTCTCGTTGTCCATCCAATGTGAATGGAATATAATCGACAATTACTTTTTCATTTTCAGCGTTAAAATTCGTACGTGCTTCATCAACGATGGCTTTAACTGCCGGGTTTTCTGGCAATTCTAGCAACTCTGCTGCTGAAATCAATTTTGCTGTTTTCTTAGTTGGTTCACTCTCTGGTGCTGTGACAATTCCAACATTATTTAAATAATTACCTGTTTGAGCATAGATCACTTTGCCATAACGTTTGCCACTTTCGACGGCTGTATGCGAATGTCCATCAATCACAGTGATATCTAACTCAGGATATGTTTGACTAAGGGTTTCTGCTAGCGTATCACCACGCCAGATATGCGGCGTCGTTTCATCTACGCCTAAATGCCCAGTAACCACGAAAGATTGAATATCCGCGTACTTCTCTTTAATTTCCTTAATCACTGCTTCTACTTCTGGAATCGGGTCTTTAAATGTCACCTTCTCCACGTTTTTCGGGTGTGTTTTCGTTGCTGTTTCTGGGGTCGTCACACCTACAATGGCAAACTTTTTCCCGGCTTTTTCTACGATTGTATACGGATCAAAAACCCGTCCACTGCCATCTTTGTAATACGTATTACTAGATAAAATCGGAAAATTCAGTTGATCTTTATAACCTAGTGCAATCTCTAAACCAAAATCAAACTCGTGATTTCCCACCGCCATGGCATCATAACCAACTTCATTCATTGCTTTGGCCATATCCGCGCCTTTGGAGAAATTGGAGATTGGTAATCCTTGGAAAACATCCCCTGCATCCACCATCAAGGTTGGGTTTTCTTGGTCTTTAAAGGTTTTTAGACGCGCCATACCTAATTCGCCTTTCCCTGCTTCTAATCGTCCATGAACGTCATTTGTGTGCATAATGGTATATGCATTATCTAAATCAAAGCCCGCATTACGGACGTCTTGTTTCGTAATAGCGGCGGCGTTTGGTGTACGTCCATCAGGAGAAGTCGGAATTTGAAGAGTGCCGTCATTCACTAATTCGATTGCTTTGGCACGCCATTTTTCATCAAAATTTGTCCCAATAATTGACCAATTTTGTTCGATTTCTTGTTCTGGATCAAGCGTTCCTTTTTTCTTAATATAATCAACAATCATTCCTCGTAAGGTTTCTGGATCAGAATTTTTAATAGGTTCCCCTACTTGAATCCCTTGGCTAGCTAAACCGCCGTAACGATAATTATTCATAGCAATCGTATATTCTTTGGCAGGATCCAGCGGTTGGCCGTCAATTTTCGCATCTACAATTCGTTCACCCACTGGTTTTGAAATGTCAATCTTGTAGTCCACTCCAGAAATCATGTCATAGTTATATACACGAATGTTTGGATTAAAACTAATGGTCAAATCATCTGGCTGTGTTTGGTTATAGTACGCCCCTTGTTTTTCTAAATACTTCAGTAAGTTTTCACCGTTAATGGAGACACTCACTAAGGTATTCGGGTATTTGTAGATATCAAAAATCGTGGCATAGGAAATCTTCCCCGCAGGTAATTTACTGTCGTATTTAAACAGCGCTGCCGCACTTAATTGTGCGCCTGTTACTTCTTTTTGAACGTTATTAATTAAAGAAATCATCGCTGTTGGTTGTAATTGTGCTTCGGGAATTCCTTTAATTTCTTGTTTTGGTAAAAAATCAGCTGTTGCTGTGCCGATCTCCTCCTGAATAAACGCTCGCGTTTTTTCATGGTATTCTTTTGTCGCTGCCTTAACTGCTTCATCTGCTGGAACATTCGTTGTTGGTACAATCGTTGCTGTACCTTCTTGCACTTCCCACTTATCGGCATTTTTAGCAACTGAAAGATCAATTTTGACAACCTCTGTCCCCGTATCTTTCGGTCCCCCTACCGGTACAGTTTTTCCATTCGGCGCTGCTCCTTGCTTGGTAAAAGAAAGGTGGTCATGACCCAGAATATACGCATCAATCCCCGCGACATTTTCAATTACTTGGTCGGCGCTGGCAGCCGGATCACTATTTTGTTGTCCCGCATGAATCGAGGCAACAATAATGTCAGCCTGATCGTTAGCTTTCAACTCAGTAACTGCTTTTTCTGCTTCTTCTTTCAAAGGTAAAAAATTAAGCGAAGTAACACGAGGGCCATCCCACAAAGGAATGTGCGGGATTGTTAAGCCGATAATCCCAACTTTTAAATCTGGCTGCCCATCTTGATTAAGATCAAGTTCCTTCGTGGTAGTCCCTTCAACAAAACGACTACCATCCTTATTGTAGGTATTCGCAGACAAGATTGGAAAAGTGGCTTCTTGTTGAATTTTTTTGATTAACGGTAAACCAAAATTAAACTCATGATTCCCCAAAACCATTGCATCATACTTCATCACATTCATGGCGGTGATCATTGGATGGGTCTTTTCATTCACTAAAGGTGCTTTATTATACAAGTCATCTGTTAAAATAGTGCCTTGAATATTGTCGCCATTATCAATTAAAACGGTGCCTGCTGGGTTTTGTGCCCGGACTTGGTTGACGACTGTACTTACTTGGGACAAACCAACTGGTAGTTCTTTATCATCTTCATAAGACCAATTCCATAATTGACCATGAACATCTGACGTACCTAAAATTGTTATTTTTTGCGGCGTGCTCGTTTCTTCTTTTTCAGCGGTTGACGTTTCTAAATTCGTCGTCTCTGTTGGTGCTGTGGTTTCTTGTGACTGCTTGACACTGTCACTCGTAGCCTGATTTGGTGCTTCTTGTTTGATGTCTGTTGTTTCCTGTGTGATGACTGGTTCTTGTTTTCTACTTGAATCGGTGGTACTTGTTACTGCTTCTGAACTTTGTTGACTCGTTGTTTCTACTGCATATGCCGTACTGGATAATTCCATTTAACGCAAACAAAAAAACCTCGTTCCCTAGAAGAGAGCGAGGTTTTTTATGGACCATACAGGACTCGAACCTGTGACCGAACGGTTATGAGCCGTTTGCTCTAACCAACTGAGCTAATGGTCCTAAAAAGAGCCACCTTAGAAAGGCGACTCAAGAGAAATTTAATAAGTGTGTTATTATTTGACACTACCTATAAATATTTTACTATACTTTATTTCACGACTGGAAACATAGCTTCTAAGCGATTATACCAAGGAGCGTTTTTGTTCCATTTATCTTGTCCGTAGAAAGGAATATCTTTTCCATTGTTTCTCTTGTATAGGTCCTCAATGACTTTCATTTCATCCGGATGAGACACACGTCTTGTATTCACTCCGTTACAAAACATTACCGTCCAAGCATCTCCATTCCATTCTAGTTTACCCGTCTTTGAATTAATTGGTCTTTCGTATAAACATTGCATAGTCGTTTCTCCACCTTTTATATTATTTTGATTGTTATTATTTGAATTGCCATTGCCTTCGTTTGGATTGCCCATATATTTTTTTATTTGGCTAATAAAATAGTCTTTTACGGCATTTGTTTCTTTTCCATGCAATTCCCACGAACGGTGAGGACATGCCGTAGGAACAAATTCTTTGTGTAATCTTACAGTATCTCTATTAGGATGCATTCCCCAAAACTTCATATCTTCAGCAACTTGTTTAAATGTCATTTGTTCATTAGCTAAAAAATCGGCATCGCTAGCACCCATTGATTGACATACTTCATAGCCAACATAGTTCAAATTACCTTCTGGATTCGCTGTGTGCCATGCTGCATTGAATGTATCTTCTACACGTGCAATTGTATTCCGATCAATATAATAATGAGCAAAACCATTCGCCAGTTGTGTAGGAGACATTACAGCCAAACCATTGACATATTGTGTAGCGGTCGCATAAATACTTCCAGCATCATTATGAATTACAATACCTTTTGGCGTTGGATTGGGACGTTTACCAGCAATCCCTCCACAAACAGATTGATTAATCACTTGCACCATCTTTAGGTTCACCGCCTTTATCATTTTCATCTTTTAATTTACTTAAATGCTCCTTAACCCATGAAGGAAAAGGAACGCCTAACTGCCCTAAGTTTTCAATAATGGAAATACCATACACTGCTATATAAAATAAGACAAATCCAGTAGCGATTGATTCTAGACCCATGATTTTTAAGTATGGATAAGCAATACTTACTAGGCAAACCACTAAAAGATGTTTTACCAATCCTAGCAATCCTTTTGTGCTATTCCCCTCCTTAATGAAAATCCCTTTACATAATCCTGTTAAAATATCACCTAACACAATCCAGACAAACACTTGGATAAATCCGTTAGAAATCATATTCTTAAATTCTAGTATCAACGCTTGATTATCAATAATCACCATATTTTCCACCTTCCAATAATAAAAACCGCCTAGCTTTTGCTAAACGGTCTCTTATAAATATTTAAATTAAATTTTGATTTTACTTTAATTGATTTGAACTTATACTGCATATACAGTTGATCCTGCTGCCCAACTTGATCTACCGCTCCAGTTTAGCCCCACAGACAAAGTTCCTGCAACAACTCCAGTAGGTGCTGTTCTACCTCTAATATCAAACGTTCCTAACGCCACGCCGCTAGAAGTACGTATTCCGCATTGTGAATATTGGCTTTTCAAAGGAATAGCCCAGTCAGGCAGGTTTGCTATAACAGTGTTTTGAGTATTACCACCCTTTTCAACATTAAAGTTAATATGGATTCCGCCCCCTACTAATTCTTCAACATAACTAGCATCAGTAATACCTTGATTATCAACAAATCCGTTTTGATAACTCAACTTAGCATATTTTTGATTTCCAGATAATGAATTGGTGGTGATATAGTCTATACCTAATTTAGTCATATCTGCAAACTTGTTTTCTGGAACTGTCCAAGTACCAACTTTAAAACCAGCCATATGCAATGCTTTAACATTTGCTGTTGACAAGCTAGAATTACTATATGAGCAACTAACAGCCGCTGGAACACCTAGTTTTTTGATCTGAGTAATTACACTTTCGTTAATCGCATCAACAAAGTAATGTAGCTCTATATTAGGATAGTAGGTTCTGATCGTGTTCAATATATTGACACCAAACGACCCAATAACACAATTTGCTTCGCCGTATCCATAAAGATCCAACGTATCTTTTAACAAATCAAAATTATCTTTGCTATAGGTTCCAGATTTGACTTCAATAACTGGTACTTTGTTTAATTCTTTACAGATTTTTAAATACTCTTCAAACGTAGGTGGCGTTTTTTCTTCATCTGATAACTTAGAAACATTAGCACCAGCATCAATTCTTAAATTTCTAAATTGTGCCAATGTCATGGATGATACTTTACCAGTTCCGTTTGTTGTGCGATCCACTGTGTCATCATGCATGACAACCCACTGACCATCGCTTGTGACCTGAATATCCGTTTCGATACCCCAATGACGTCGAACCGTTTTAAATGCTGGAATAGAATTCTCTGGATATTCTGTATTGTTTCCTCGATGGGCAATCCAATTCAACCCTTCCTTCCATCTTTGACGTTGTGCCTTCGTGTCATTTTGATAGAACTCTTTTGTAACCAGTTTTTCATCCGATTCCTGTTTCGTATATGCATCGCCTTTAGCGATAAATTTTTCATCCGATTCTACACGTGTATAAAAGTCTGCAGCTCGTAATTCTTCTAGGGCGGCATTCATAGCATCAGTAACTGTTTTTCCAATTGTTGTAATCTTGGTTTCGCTATCTGTAGCCACCTTTGATATACGACCTTCTGCATCGCTGACTGTTTTATCAATTTTCGCTTGTAATACATTCATTTCTTTTTTAATTGATTCAATACGAGCAACTACCGCATCATAATCAGCATCTATTTTTTTTAAAGCTGCTTGATAGGCCTCATTTAACGCTGTTACCAATTTGTTGTATTCTGTGATAATCGTTTCTGCTTCCTCTGCGTCAATGTCAGCATTTCCTTTAACAATAATTTTAAAGTCTCCGGTAGTATCTCTTTTCCCATCTTTTTGAAACGAGAAATATGCTCTCTTGTACGTCCCTTCCACGCTAAACGCTGCACTAGGAAACGTGTATTCAAATGTTCCTTTTTGCAATCCAGCGTTATTAGAAGAGACGTTTTCAGAATCAAAAACTTTCACTTTTCCGCCTGCCGGTTCGCCCTCAAAAGTAATGACTCCACCCGACAAATCGGGTATCTCATCTCGTCGAGAAATTTTCACAGTAATTGTTTGCATTTTTTCGTCGCCAACACGACCATAAATAATTGGTGGCATTATTGGATCCTTAGAGAAATCAAGATTTAATATTTTATTTGCCATCAAATCCCTCCTCTATGATATTTTCTTCTATTCTTGTTAGGTTTGTTTATTTTTTCTTCTAATTGTTCAATTTTTTCAATAAGTTGTTTATTAGTTAAACTGTTAAGCATCACTTGTTTATTCATATCTAAACTTAAATAGTGGTCTTCATTATGTTTAACACTTAAAAATGGTGAATATTGAGCAATTAGCCCAAGTTCTCTTTTATTAGAAGGCTGTTCTATTGGATTATTACTTTTATAGTGTTGCTTTCTATCAAATTCCACAAAGTTTAATTTTTTGGTTTCTTTGATACCATCAATCTTCGTATCTGTTATATTCTCCTTTAGCCGAACATCTGATTGATTTAGAATTGAAAAACCATTCATGTTTAAATTAGAGTAAAATCCTAAGTTAACATTGTTATTCACTGTAAATTTTGTACTAACACTAGTATTTACCAATGTTGAATTTTTTATTTCTCCAGACCCTCCAACATAACTTCCACCCATGTTTAAATTTGATATTTGAACCCCTGCGTCAAAAACTGTAAAGTGTCTCGCAACATCGTTCCCTGAGACTTTTTTTGCTCCGACACTTGCTAACACTCCTGGTTCAGAATAAATATGGATTTCTTCTTTGCCTAAAGAAGTAGAAAATGCTCTACCCAGACCTCCTAACTTATTTAAAGTTCCTTCTTTGTTAAATCGCACACCATCAGAATTTAGTTGCATCAATTCAATTTCTCTAGAATCATATATTGAAAATTTGTTAGCATCCATCGTTGATTTTAAAACATTATTATAGTAGTTCTTGATAGCTCCCTTTGACATTATAATTTTGTTATAGCCACTTTCACTTGTAATGTCACTACCTGTAATTGTCACACCTATAATGTTAATAGCTCTCAATGTTCCTGTAGCCATCCTGTCTGCAACAATTAGCCCATTATTTGTCATTGCTAACTCATAGTTACCGTTATATCCAGTTGAGCTAAATCCCAGCCCTCCAACATTCCACCGCCAGACTTTTCTAGCAGTATTTATACTTGTCGTATCCATAATTAATAGTTCTTGAGGATCTGCAAGCGACGGATATATGAGCACATGACCTTTTCCTGGATTTTTGATAATATCAGATGCTTCTTTTTGCGCTTGTTCAAGCCAATCTATTTTGTCTGACAAATCATTAATATTTTCTTTTGAGTCTTCAATTACCTTAGCAAAATCAGTTCTCGCTTCACCTAATTCGATTGACTCATATCGGTCTAAAGAAATATTCCACACAGTTTTTACAATTTGTGCCGTTGTATTAATGTTTAATTGATTAAACGCAACCGTTACCCAATCACATAAATCTACAACCTCAAGGCTTTTAAGTTGTTCATCTGAGACGGAACTCGCTAAGTCTACATAACTAGCTTTTATACTTACACGAGGAATCCCCACATTATTAGACTTAATAAACGATTTAACCATGCCGCGTAAAGCTTCAACATCTTTTGGCTCTTTATCACTAAAATCAACCATTTGTATTCTACGTTCCGTATAATTACTGACATAGTCACTATCAATATATATTTCTGGTAGAGTGATTACTTTTTCATCATCGCCATTACCGATTTTAGCCCAGCCATATATTGAAGTATACGTATTTTCAATGGATTCCTCTTGATTAATATCTGTTAAATTTTTACCGTAGGCAATGACTACATTCGTATCGGTACCGGCTTTTGCTAACAAGCGAACTTGATTATTATTAAAAAGATATTCCCCACCGAAATTATCTAAAATTGAACCAGCGACACCGCCTAAAACTTCTTGCGCATTTTTATATTTTGCGGGGTCTGTAAAATCAATTGAAGATGTAGTCCCCACATCACTGTAAAAAGTAAAATCACTTTTAGGCTCCATCTGACTTCTTAATTGATTCAATGCTGTTTGTGCCGAAATATTAGAATATTTGGAACCGATTTTTACCATTGTGCGCAACAATTTATAGCGATAATGCTCACAGTAAACAGTGACAATCCCTTTGATTGGTTTTGTAATTTGTGCAATTTCAAACCGTTGACTTTTAGCGACCAATGTCGGTCCAGCATCAGCGACTATCCATCTTCCTACTTTCAGCTCATGAAACAAATTCCCTACCACTGGATACTGGAATGTCATATCATAAATACCATTACGTTCCCTTGTAGAAAGAGGATTTATTGCATCTTGTAAAGGACCTATGCCTAGGGAGTTCCAATTGTTATTTTTCTTATCATGTAAAATAATCGTGCTCATACGGCTAAAGTCCTCCATTTTGGCTTAATTTTAAAATCAGTGATATAGGTATAATTGATAATGCTTTCGCCTGGGGACAGAGTGATTGGGTTATAACCATCTGTATTTAAAAAGCAATATTTTGTGATATTAAGGCCACCATCTTTATAAGCAATGCCTTCTTCGCAATCTAGCGTAATTTTTCCTGTTCCAGCTTCTTTTGCAATCCTGAATTGTTGGCCATTAATATAAATATTACTATCTTGTGTACTACTAGTTTTATTGAAAGTTATAATTGGCAGACTAGAAAAAGCTTCTGGATTCCTAATACCACCTCCACTTTTTATATCTCTTTCATCATCACCATCAAGACGAAAAACGAACGGCTGGCACTTAAAAACAAAATCAACATCTAACCAACTTCTTGTTTTGTCTGCCGCATCTACTTTGCTGTAGCCTAGCGCCTTATAATAGTATTCGCTATATTCACTAAAAATAAGCGGAGCGTAATCTTTTGATAAATAAAGCCACGCAGCTATATCTCTTAACTGCGCGGCAATAGTTGTATCTGCTTGTTTATACAATCGTACTGGAAAGACCTTCTCGATGTCTTTATATTTTCCTTTATCATAAATGACATCAGAGCTCCTTCCATCTACCTCTGTAAACTGCAAAGCGGCTTCCGGAATAGTAAACGTCATTTCGTTTCTTATCCGCATAGCGAATTCATTCGATTGTTTCCCTCTAAATTGAAAATATGGATAGTTCGTTAAATCCATTATAGCCGCCCCCTTGTTTGTCGTTCTGTGAGTGTTGCCAATTGTTGAGAAGTTTCTTCAATTGATTTCTCATTAGAAAGATCTGCATGTTCAATGTTTATATTGATTGTAGGATTGTAGGTTTTCGCAAAGTTGCTATTATTTACAATTTGGCTACCCAAATTAGCAGCGCCCATCATATTTGTGTTTAATGCTAATTCTGGACTAGTAAAGTTAAAATTTGAAAAAGCATTGTCAAATGAGAGTTCCTTAGAAATAGAATCTGCCATATTAGAAGTAAGATGTTTAACATTATCAAATCCTGCTATTATTCCCTTTTCTAAACCAAACATTAGTGCAGAACCATTATCAATTAAAACTTTTTTATCATATGGAATTGGACCTTTTAAACTAGCGATAGTATCTGCGATACCACTAACAAAGCCTTTAACTTTTTCAAATCCCCATTTTATTCCTTTTAGTAATCCACCCATTAAAGATGTACCTGCATCCCATAGTTCATCTCCAACAATTGCAGAACCTAAACTATTTACTAATCTTTTTACTGCCTCTCTAGCCTCTTCTTTATTATTATCAATACCCTCTGCTAAACCATTAATTAATCGTATAGCTGCTTTCCACATTCTATCTGAGAAATTAATAATATTCTCAACTAATTTATCAACTAAATCTGCAGCAGCGTTTACTAATCTGTATAAATTATTTCCAATTCCTTCTATACATTTCACTACTAAATCCATACCTGCATCGACGATTCGTGATAGATTATTAGAAATACCTTGTAGTACGCTAACGATTAACGTCACTCCGGCATCAATGATATCAGGCATTCTAGAAGATAATCCATTTAAGAAATTAATCATCAAATTAACAGCCGCATCGATAATATCTCCCATTCTATTACCGATTGCATTAACAAAATTAACGATAATACTAATTGCTTCATTAGTGACTTTGCCAATATTATTTGCAATTCCACGAAGAAAATTAATCAACAAATTGAAACCAGCTTGCAAAATATCAGGCAAATGTTTATTCAACTCTGAAAGCCACGTGATAATTAATGTAGCCATGTTTTGCACTATTTTAGGTAATTGTTCTGTTATACCTTGAAGCAATGCATTGATTAAACTAGCTCCAGCTCCTAACAACTTTGGTAGTGCTTCAGTAAGTGAACCTAAAAAAGTAGTAATAATCATCGTTGCTGATTCTATGATAGTCGGCATAACTAATAAGATACCATTAGTCAGTGCATTGATTATTTGTACTGCAGATTGAGCAATGATAGGCAACAGCGTGACTATTCCATTAGTAAACGCCATTATCAGTTCCCCAGCAGATACTACAATGCTTGGCAATCCTTGTGCGATACCAGAAATAAAACTAGACACTACTTGTAAAGCTCCAGTAATAATACCTGGTAAAGCATTGGCAATCGCACCTAAAATTCCTTGTAGCGCTGTACCAAAATTTGTACCTAATTGTGGCCCATAAGTCTTGATTCCTTCAGCTAATCCTTTAAAAGAATTCATAATTGTATCAATACCTTTATTTACATCTCCGCCACCCAGAGCTTTTGCTAGTAATTCAAAAACTTTTATAAAAAGACCAACGGGACCCATCATTCCTAGGATAACCATTTTAAGAATTTTTAAACCTACACCAACTATATCAAATGATTTTCCAACTCTCTCAGTTGGGTTTATAAGTTTTTTTAGAGAATCTATCACATTTTTTATTGCTTTACCGATTTTCATGATATTTTGCTCACCTTTGACGGTGAATGCTCCTTCAAGAAAATTACCTAATTCGCTCATATTTTTAATTGAACCAGACATTATTTTTCCGATTGCCTTTATCCCAAGTTTCATATCATTAATTTTTCCAGTAAAATTAATCATTCCTTGCCAAAGACTTTCAGGAAATAGCTTAATAAATTGAGACCTTAATTCCGCGATTTTCTCTCCTGGACCATTGGTTAGCATTTCAACAAAGCCTTTACTTAAAAGCTTTAATCCTTTAAATACTTGATCAATGGGTTTCATGAACGATTTTAAAGTCAACACCATTCCATCAACCTTATTCCTAAAAGTATCTGAAGTTTTATAAAAATAGATGAAAGCTGCGATTAATGCACCAATTCCAGCGATAACTACAGCAAAAGGATTTGCCATCATAGCCACTTTCATTAATGAGAAAGCCGTTTTGACACCATTAATTGCTGTTTTAACACTGTTCATAATTCCGATAGTTGCTTTGAAAGCAATAAAGCCTGCTATAGCACCAACAATAACAGAACCTAGAAATTTAATTATTTGAGCATTTTTACTAATAAGTTCAAACAATTTATCAAAAATAGGAAATTTATCGCCAATTGAGTCTAATAGTTCTGCAAATGCCGCTTTTACATGAGGAATAGAAGCTTTGACAAAAGTAACAATCGCTCTTGGTAATGCTTTTAATATATTTCCAATCATGGGAATAAAGTTACCAAAAAGAAATGTGGCCGTTGTTTCTGCTAACTGATTTAAAGAAGGTTGGATATCTTGTCCAAGAGCCATTTTACCAAGTACATTAGATAAAGAAGCTTTCATAGCTGCGAATGAACCGCTAAGTGTCTCTGCCGCTTCTTTTGCTGTAGTTCCTGTGATATCAAGATTTTCTTGTATTGCGTGAATGGCATTGTATACATCACTTAGGTTACTAATATCATATTTAACGCCTGTAAGTTTTTCGGCATCAGAGAGTAGTCGTTGCATCTCTTCTTTTGTACCACCGTAACCTAATTTCAAGTTATCAAGCATTGTATAGTTTTGCTTTGCAAAACCTTGATAGGCATTTTGAATATCTTGCATATTTGTACCCATTTTGTTGGCGTTGTCAGACATATCAATCATAGCCATATTTGCAACATCTGCTGCTTTTTCTGTATCGCCACCAACAGATTGTAGTAAACTAGCGCTAAAACTTGTTACGTTTTCCATATATGCATTCGCTGATAACCCAGATGTTTTATACGCTTCATCTGCATACTTTTTTACTTTGTCCGCACTACCTTTGAATAATGTTTCAATCCCACCGAGGGATTGTTGTAGATTTGCTCCTTCTGAAATTGCGGTAGAGAATGCAGTTTTAATTGATGAAATAGCTTTGCCTACAACTGCAGAAGCAACTTTTACTAATCCCATTGAGATAGCTAAATTTTTTATAGAAAAACCAGCTTTGTCACTACTGCCTTCCAATTGATCTAGCTGGCTGTTAAGCCCAGCTACACTTTTACCATTAACATCAACATCAATTACAACTTGCCCATCAGCCATCTTCTTCCTCCTCTCCTAAGTCAGTATTAGGTAAGGCATATTTCCTTTTTAACTCTCGCATTCGACGTTTTTCTTTACTTGATTCCCCTTTTTGAGGTTCCCAATTCCTAATCTGAATAATCCTCTGCATAATACAATTATCTGGTAGACTCTCTAAAAGTGCTTGAAACTCTTCCCAACTCATTTTTCCTTGTTCTTCGAAAAGATTAATACCAATTTGACGAAAAGAAGCATAGATATACTTGGCATCATAAACCAAATCTATATCTTTACTATTTATTTTAGTTGGTAATTCATTGCCTAATTCATCAGTTTCAACTTCGGAATGTTGACCTAAAAGCAGGTATTCATCATAAACGTATTTAAACATTTCAAATTTTTGTAGTATATCTAAATCAACTTCCCCAACTAAGATTAGAATCGAAAGTTCAATCTTATCTTCTAATATCAAACTCTCATCTTGCATTATTTCAAAAACATCAAGGACATGATCAAACGCTAAGTTTATTGGAAATTCTTTGCCCAAAAACGAAAAGGATGTAGTCAGCGGATTATTCAACCGCATAATACTCATCCTTTCTTTTTGCTAACTTTTTTTAGATATTCTTGTTTTAATTTTTTTGATTTTTTACCACGCTCATCTAATAATTCAGTCTGTTTCTTAGTGTATTCTTCAATAGATTCACTAATACCTACTGATAAATCGTAAAAGGCGTTTAGCCATGCGATTATGTCTGGGATGTCTTTATACAAAATTGCAAACGTACCTTCACCAAGTACGGAATCATACCCTTTTGTCAACACAGAAATATATAATTCATCACTCATTTCCTCAGAATTTTCATCTAAGTCTTTCAGTTCTTGTACGACTTTATCGTACGTTTCTTCATATTCTTTTATATGCTCTAATGAACAATCAAAGAAAAATTCGTGCCCAGCAATTTTCACTGGAAAACCAGTACGCTCTACTTTAATCTCTAATGCTTTCATTTAATTACCTCCATAAATAAGGACAGCCAAATAGCTGCCCTTATTTTCGTATATATGCTTGATTATTAAGTGTTAAGGTATGTTGTGCTGTTTTCTTACCATCCTCTGTTTCGCCTTCGGTAACATAAGTACCAACTGGTACCGTTTCTGTCCAAGTAATATTACCTGTTTCAGAGACAGCAAGGCCTTCTGTTACAGGCGTAATAGAATAGTTTACTTTTTTATTTGTAGCATTTTCAGGCAAAACAGTTGCTGTGATTTGTCGGCTACCTGCAGTACCCGCATTTGCTGTGGACGTTTTAGGAGAAAACTCTAAGCCTGTTACAGCAATTGGCGATGTTTTAAATGACGGTACATCTACTTTTTCGCCGCCGTCTGCAAAACCTACTTTGTATGTTCCTGATGGAACGTCGGTGTTTGGCTCAATACCTGTAATTTCTAGAGGGCTTGGACTAGCCGGAACAATGACTTCCTCACCTTTATAAACAATATACTCTCTAGCCATTCTTATTCTCCTTTCTCCATTTCAATGATTACCCCAGTTTTAGTCGGAGTCATTTTACCGATTACTGGGGTTATACTTTTGGGGTGATATTAGGTAAGGTATCAAAGGTAATCGTGCAGCTGAAATCTTCATACTCTGTCGCATCTCCTGCACCAGCGACAATATCTGTTACTGTTGCACGCCCTACATAAGTATCGCCATTCGTCATAATAATTTTATGCCAAATCTTACGATTTTCTCCAATTTTGTATTTTTTACTTGCAATTAATTTTTGTGCGGGATCTTCTGGGTCATAAAATCCTTCAGGACTATAAGCACCAGAAACAGAAGTCACTGTAGTTTCTGGTGTACCATCGCCATCATAGAAACCTGCATCGTCCGTTTCTTCATCGGTATCATCGCCAATTGAACTAATGTACTTGGCAAGACGTTTCCACTCTAACTCGGTAGTTGGTGTTGTTTCTTTCCCAGGTACATACTCAGCAATAAAATGCTGCCGTTTTGCATTTTTGTTCCGTGCAAACATTTGAATATTCATTTTTAATAACATTAATTTTCCTCCTTAAATGTGGTTAATTTTGCTTGAAAATCTAATAAAAAAACGAACCAACCTTGTTCATCAGCTTCATTAATGAACGGTTTGCTCGTTATCATTAAATTATTACACTCAAAAGAGCCATCTTTACTTGATAATTCTTCAATACTTTCTAATACATCTGAAAGAAGCCACAACGTATGCTCTAACTTATTACCGTCTTTTGATTTCATGGCAATTTCATAGTTTAACAACTCGTCTTTGATTCCGTCATAATATTCGGTTTCTACCTTACCGCCCGGTAATGGGTATATCACTAAACTTTCTAGTGCTGAAAGGTATCCTTTCCGGATATTTAACGGCAAATTAGGAATCTGGTTTATCTTTTCATTTAAACAATCAAGAAAATCCATTACTTAATACCCGCTCCTTTCAGAAAAGCCCGTTTCCATGAATTTAGATAAGCGCCTTTTGCTTTTAAATCCCATCTTGGCCCAGTACCTGGTGTGGTATATTTTTTTCCGTTCAAATAAAATTGACGTTTCGCGTATTTCGTGCCGTAAATAATCTTTTCACCATTGCTTGATAAATGAACGCTTTGCCTTAAAATATTATTCTTTCGTGGTACAAATTGGTTCATATCTGCCATCGCTTGATTACCTAACGCATATCTGCCTCGTCTCATTGCATCGGGGCTTACTTTGGTTCGTACACCGCTTAAATTTACCTTAATCCCCATCAGACCACCTCAATTTCATACGAGTAGACATTATTCGAATAGGCTTCAATTACGGTATCAATTTTAGTGATCACGTGTTCCTTGCCATCGTAAATAACCAATGATTGTTCTTTGAAGTCAGGCAAAGGCGTAGTCAATTCCTGATAACAGAAAATCAATCCGTTATAAAGCAATTGTTTACCGCTTGATGAAAAGGTATATTGGCTTCCTCTGTCAATCCGGCAATACTCAATAAGAACTGGTTCCTTGTATACTGGCTTGTTCCAATCGCCCTCCCCTAAGTACTCTTTATACTCAAAGGAATCAACTAAGAACTTTTTGGGTGGCTTTGGCATTAGCATGACGAAACACCTCGATATAACAAACCTGTACCTTCCAGATACAAATAAACGTCTTCGGCAGTCAACGACTTACTTTCGTTATTTCCAGAAGGATTGTAGCGACTGGCATTAGAAATACTCGTACGGCCTGCTGAAAAGCTTTGAGGGGCATTGTTGATACTTTCATACGTATCCGCACCAACATCGACAAAATACATTATTTGCGCACACAGAGCGAGTTTAAACTGTTTCACTCTAAATTGCCTAGAATCTTTCGTTATATCATTGAACTGATAAAAGTAATTCGTTACATTATCAATTGCTGCGGTGGCTTTTACTAAATATTTGTCAAAGTTATCTTTATATTCATCTGTGGCGCCTGTAAGCTCTTTAAACTCTTCAAAATCAATATAGGACATCTTAGATTCCTCCTAAAAAAGAAGGAGACTAAGCTCCTTCTTCCATTTCAATAACTACCCCGCTTGTTGTCGGCGTTAGTTTACCAACTTTCGGGGCTACGCTTTTGGGACATATGACACATAAATAGCTTTTTTCGCATTATCAAATACAATTGCATCATAGTAATCCAAACCTTTAATTGTATCACGGTAACCACTACGGTCTTGCGAAGCTGGCACAGTATCAACTGTCCCATATTTGACAATTGGCGCAACTGCAGTTAAAGGAACAATGATAAAGTTTAATTTATCTTCAATGTTCACACCTGAGAAACGGTCTTTCGCCACTTTTAAGATGGGCACGCCACCGTCAATTTGAGCTACTGTGCGATTAATACCATTGATTGCCATTTGGTTAGTAGAAAATGATTTTGTTACCCCTTTGGCATTTTTTAGCAAGCGATAGGTTGCTGCCGAAACGAACATTACATATCCGCCAGGAACTTCGTTGTCTGTCATATATTCTTCTGCAGCATCATAAGCCGCTAAAATATTGTCTTCTGTTAATGTTTCATTCACTTTTTTTTCAGCATTATCAAACATAACTTGTACTGCTACTTTGTCACGATGCGGTACAGTGACTAAACGCTTGTGTTCTGTCACAATGTTATTAATCGTTAACGCTGCACTTTCAGACTGATCTAATTGATCAACATCATAACCAAACCAGTCTTCATGCGTTAATTTGATTGTTTCTTTGGCGATATCAATTTGGTTACGTGCATTTTCCCCATTACGTTTGTATTGCGTTGCTTCCATGAATCCTGACATCTTATTCACTCGTACTTCGTTCACGCCTACAAAATCAGCTGCAGTGATACTTTTTGCGCCTTGCGTCAAAATATCCCATACTTGGGAATCTGCGCGATATTCTTTATCAATTGTTGCTAAATCTTCTGAATCTAATACTACTGCCATAATTATTCACCTAATCTTTCTTGAATTTTTTGTACAATGCTTTTTCCACCTGCTGCATTGCCTGCAGGATTTCCACCAGCCAAAATTTGAGGCGTTGGCGGAGTTGGTTCAGGGTCTTTTGCTTCTTGAAACAAGAATGATTTATTTTCTTGAAGTCCCTTTAATTGTTCTTCAAAGCCTTGTAACTTACCGTCAACAACTTTAATAGTGTCTTTATCTAAAAGACCAAGAACAATCGTTTCATCAAGTGCATTCGCTTCTTTTAAAGCCAATTGAATGGCAAAGTCTTTTTGTTGTTCGGCTAATTGGTTTTCAGAATTGGTTTTCGCCTCATCGAACTTCGCTTGTAAATCGGCCAGATTTTGAGATAACTCTTCGTTGCCTTGTGCTGATTCTTTTAAGGCCGTCAATTCTTCTTGATTCGCTTTTAGTTCTTGTTTAGCGCTGTCACGTTCACTTTCTGCGGTAGCTACTTGCGCATTCAGTTGCGTGACGGTCTTACCATGTAAAGCCATGATAGACTTCGCTGTTTCTTCCTCAATGCCTAATGCGATTAAATCCTCTTTTTTCATAAATCTGTTCCTCCTAAGTGTTTTTTTGAGTGGCAACTCCCACTGTGAGCCGTCTTTTTGAGACTTCCGAGCAGGTCTAGGTATAAAATAAAAAGCCTAACGGTAGTTAGACCTGTTTTCTTCTTCTCTTTTTAAATATTCTTCGTATTCGGCATCTAGTTGATCGTATGGATCATCGCTTGGCCCGATATTCATTTGAAACCCGTATCTAATTAAAGCGATAGTGATTGTCAGTGAACAACCCATTATAGGTAACCCAATCACAACAGCAATAAATTTTAATAGCATTCTATAAAACTCCTCTCAAAAATCATCGTAACGAAAATCTTTTAGCAACGTATTAACTGGGGTGTAAACTTTTTCACGGGCATAATTTCTGCCTAAATACTCATTAGAATCTACTAGTTCTCGTAGTTTCGCTTGGTTTGCTCTTACTTTCTGTTGCCATTGTTTGGCGTTGTCAGTCTGTCCTAATGCTTCGGAAACCATTTGATTCTTTTTAAACCTAACGATTTGACGTTCCAGTTGCCGTTGACGCTTAGTCAATTGAGCGACTTTTTCATTTTCTTTTGCATCAACTTTCGGTTGATTGTTCGTGTTAACGCCAGGAATAAAAGGGATGTGTAAATGATTGCAGTTTACTCCCCGATGGCCTCCAGCGGTTCCATATTTAGCTTGCCAATAAGGATCGTAGATACTTTTATATTTGCTACCCCTTGGAACGGTTCTGCGTAAATCAACCACATGTCCTTGAATCTTTGAACAAGCTTTTCTAGCCCCCATATGGCTAGTGACAAGCACCGTATGAACGCCATATTCACCCATACGGTCTGTTCGCAACTGATTAAAGGTATTTCCTAGTGTTGACTTCAAAACAGTTCTAATGTATCTTTCCAAACTCCACGTGTGCCCGCCTTTATCTATAAAAGTGGACTTAATTCCTTTTTGCGCCCATTCTTGCAATGTACGTTCTAACGCTTCCTCAAACGTAAATAAGCCGCTGTTAAATGCAGCGACTGTCTTATTAATGATTTCATTGTACATTTGAGTGGTAACTGTTCCATAACCAAAGTTAGTGGATAACAACGTTTGGTTTACATAGTTGTTAATATCAGACCACACTTGGTCGTGATAGGCTTTCATGATATTGTCTAAATCCGTTGGCATAGGCTTTGGGTCATACGGCAATTCTTTATCCAAGTCTTTTACAATCTTTTGCCCGGTGCTTTCAAACATTCGTTCTATTTCAGATTCAGCAATTCCCGTTACTTGAGAAATGATTTTTGCTGTTTCTTTGTTAAATAAATGCAGTTCTTGTAACTTTTCTCTTTGCCAATCTAATATGTCACCACTCCCATTTTTTAAACGCTTAGCGATGATTCGTATTAATTCGCCCTCTAACGATTGGTAGAGGTGTGACATATTAGAGGACCATAAATCTAATTGATGAGGTGTAATCATTATTCCTCATCTCCTAGTTCATTTTCCGCCGATATTCTTTCTTGTTCTGGATAGTCCATTTCTAACGTTTCTGCTCTAATCTCGTAAACTATTTTTTTGGCCTCTTTTTCAGTCACACCAGTTAATTTCTGAATAGCGCTTAGTTTTGATGAAAGACCAGCTGTAACTAATTTAGAGTAATAATCAGCTTTGGCATCTTGAGATTGAAAAACACCGTCATCAAAATCTATATTAATGCCTAGTTCTTTTGAATATTTGAATAGATTAAATGCTGCGGCCAATTCGAATATAGTTGTAATTAATTCTTTTAATGCTTCTTCCACAATTAAGACATTATCTGAACGGGTAGAAAAAGTCTCAGAATTTTCGCTGATGATTTCCGTAGCTGTTTTGACTGATTGTCCATCAAAGCTAAATGTTCCACTTGAAAAACCGGTTTGTAATTCAACAATGCGTAAAATAAAATTAATTGTCTCAATAAATTCCTGTGACCGTAACGTAGGAACAAATTCACTAATAAAAGGCTCGTCTGATTTCAACCGTTGATATACAGATGTCTTACTGTCAAATCGTTTTATAGGATTCCCTTTTTCATCATATCTAACTTTGAAGAAATGATCTGAAGCTAATATTTTTCTTCTCGCTTCTTCAACTTCATTCATAAATTCATCGTATTTTTCGTTAATATCAATCAATTGGCGCTTCGCATTGTCTATAATACCTAAACTCAATGGACTATCAATATCTATATTGTTTTTTCCAGCAAGTTTAATATAGACAAATAATGGTCGAGTAAATCCGACTAAAGCAGACTCTTCTTTTAGTTCCTTGTACTTGTCTAATGTCGGTAATGGTACCCTAACACCTGTTTGAGATTGTTCTTCTGAACGATACAATTCGTTTCTGATATAGTAAGTGCTATTTTCCCACTCATGAAATTCTAAAAGTGTGTAATAAACATTTTTCTTACCTTCAGTTTGTTGTGTAATCGTAGCAATAGCTGCTTCTGATATGTCATTAGTGTTGGACTGTAAAGGGTAAAAAGTATCAGCTCGGCAAAAGGATATTTTTATTTTGTTTGTCTTTGTGTCTACGTAGGGACGTAGGACAAGCCCTCCTATTGCATATCCTGCTTCCAGCTCTTCACCAAAGTTCTTACGAAACTTATTATCGTTAAAAACTGATTGTAAAAACTGGTCCGCTTCATCATCATCAATGCTTATCGCACACCCGTCATTAAAGACTAGCTTAGCTAATTTGCGAGAAACTACTTTTGATACATTTAATGAATGAAAAGCCCTGTGCATACGCATACCATCACTATTAACGTAGCTCACATCAGGAAACTTATTTTTATATATGCGTTTGTTGTCCATTATTCTATCGATTTCAGCAGTGTTTACTCCGATTTTTGGATGATCTGTAATTCTATTAAGTGTTTCTACCATACCTATTTTTGCACCTCCAATCCTGAACATCGCTTTTAATTTGTCAAACATGTAAACACCTCTTTTCTAGGCGATATAGGTTTTATAAAAGTAATTATTACCATACCTTGCTTCATCAAGTGCATGATTATATTTATCTACGGGCAATCCATTATCGTTTCTCACATACATAGAGATTTCTTTTTCAAAATTATAGTGGTCAAATTCTTCTCCACATTCTAAAACTATAAATTGGCCACTTGTCATAGTATTTTGTAGTCGTTGTATACCGACTTCTATTTTTAAACCATTACTTGAAACTTTATCTTTCCTATTGTTATCAGCTTTATCGGTAATAATCCCTATTAAGTCAAGCTCAGAACGTAACGTTTTACAGGCAGGATCGACAAAGAAATAATTCCAGTGTGGCAAATGGTTCCATTTTGTATAACACCACTCAACAAATTGTTTAATCTCTTTTGCATAAATTGACATCGCTTTTGTTTCTCCCGTATCCGTTCCGCTATGATAGTAGTTTGCTAAACGATACAGATAAAATTTTCCATCATAGAAGGTGACAACCCAAAATGCACAGGTAGTTGCATCAGCTTGGCCACCATCAGCAGTAAAAAACGTTTCAATGATGTTTCCTTTTATTTCGGTTGCTTTGTTGTTCTTACCGAACATTGAGTAAATAACACCTTGTGGTAGCACTCTATGACCATACCAGTCACGTTCTAAAAGATATTCGCTACTTGATAACTCATCGTATAACTGCTGCTTTCTTGATTCACTTAAGATTGGATTATCATCTGGTGTCCAGTGACGAAATAAAAAACGTCCTGATTTCTCAAAACGTTCTAACAATTCTAAATTAGGGTGATTCGGTGCTGGCGGATTCTGTTCACCTAAATGATAGCGCCATTCTGCAGCAAAAGTACGTCTAAAGCACTCATTAATAAAATCTTTATGCAGCAAGTTAAATTCTAAGAAAGTAACTGAGCCTAACGACATGCCCGTAATAGCACCAACCGAATTGATTTTACCTCCGCCTTTGTAATAAATCTTTTTTTCTCCGTTAGGTGCATATAAAAGCAAATGGTCCCCATGTTCATCATGTCGAATATCTGAAACGCCATCAAATATATGCATTAATCCTAAACCGTCACCGTCCATAAACATTCGGAAAGCTTGTTCTTGATTATAAGCAGTCACAAGATGGTTCTGGTCTGGTGAGCGTAAATAGAAGTCTGCCATTTTAAATATATCACTGGTGGTTTTTCCACTACGAGGAGTGCCTTCGTTTAATTCAAAGGTCACTTTGCTTGTGTTGAAATTAATGTTCGCCACTTGCTTATCACTAAAATTAATTACCATCGCTCACACCTCGTGATTTAACGTTGAGTAAAACTTCTAACAATTCGTTAGCTCTTCCACCAGCTGTTAACTTATCAGCATTATTAGATGCGATTTTTGCATCAGCTTCTGCTTTTTCTGTTTGCGCATTTAACAATTGTAATTTAATGCCTCTAGTAATTAGTTCTTCCTGTTGTTTTATTGCTTTAGTTAACTGATTGCTAATTCGTGTTAAAGCATCTTCAATCGCTAAGATGTCATCTAACTTTCTAAATGTCTTACGAGTTATTTGTACATCTTTCAAAACTTCTCTTTTGACAGTAACCATTTTCCCATCAATTGCCGATGGCTCTTTAACTTTCCGAAGCTGTTGCAAACGTTCAACTTCTTCATCATTTAAGCCAGCCTCTGCATCTTTTATGCGTTTAAGCATTCTATATTGGCGAATTTTCAGGATTCTTATTTCTTCATCCAAAATAAAAAAAGGATCATCATTCATATTAGAATAGATGTCCTTTTCTTCGTCAGATAACATATCGGCAAATATTGTTTCGTATTCGCCAGTTTTAATAGCGTTCTTATTACCTTTAGGAGGAGAACCTCCTTTGTTCCCCTTAGCATTTTTATTACCTGGCGGCGCTCCACTTTTATTGGTAACGTTACTATTCGATTTAGTAACGTTACCTTTTAATTCTTCCGCCCATTTATCAACAGATTTCCATTTCCTGATTTGAGAATCAGAAACATTTAGTTCACTAGCTAATTCTTTAAGAACCTTTTTCCCGCCTGAATCTAGCCATATTTTTTTAGCTTCATCACGACGAGGGTCTCTTTTTCTAGCCATCCATTAACACCACCTCACTTTTCGCTTCAATAGTTGAGTTTGTTTTCGTAAATCAAATATACTTCTCTACATTCTCTTGTACATGTTTGTCACTCCAACACCCATGACCGCAATATACCAACTTGCAATAGTCAATTTCTTGTGGTGTAGCTTCTCGTGTCATCTCAATGATGGAATATTCTTTCTTAATCTGCACCGACATTACTACCCGTTTATGTTGGTTTTTCATGGGTTTCGGATAATGGTGGTTCAGGGATATGTACCAATAATTATCCATCCTTCATTCCCTCCAAACAAAAAAAGAAGCCATCAAGGCAATCTCTTTTATTCATCATTCTTATTTGTTATAATTTTATTAGGTAGCAACTCCTTTTATTTTTAAATCAACACCTTATGTAATTCATGATTCCATGAAAAGACACACAATTAGCTACCTAACCGCTAGTATGTCACCACTAGCGGTTTTTATATGCATCAGACAAGACAATTAATGAATGATTTGCTATAATTTATTTACGGGTAGCGACATACCTTAGAAAATTTCTTGCACATGAAATTCCTCATATCGTACTAGCTACCTAACCACCCATGATTAATTTCACTGGTGGTTTTTTTGTTGTTCAGTAAACATAGTTACTAACTCATCATCTGAAGCTCGATTGCAATTAATGTAAAAAAAACAAACACATAAATGTTTTACAATTTTTTTAATATTTGTTAGAATTTTTACAGGCAGGAATTCCTTCTTGATGAATTTAGATTTTGCGATTTAAAATTCTATCAACAAGTCTTACTATAACTGCCTATCCGCTAATTTTCCGATATTAGCGGTTTTTTACATACTAAAAGAGACATTCTTAATTAATTTTATGTACTAAATATGTCATTTCTTACATAAATTGGATAATGTCTATCACTATTAATTTGCTATAATGCTTTTGGGTAGCAACTCCTTAAATGCTGAAACAGTTATTTACACCTAGAAAACCCATCTTTTTGTAATATAGTCTGCTACCTACCCACTAGATTCCATAGTCTAGTGGTTTTTTTACGTATAAAAAAAGACTGCACGGTGAAAGTGCAGCCTTAGATAGGAAGGAAAATCTTAACCGTCATCTGATCGTAAAGGTAGTTACATTTGACTTATTGACGATTTTTTTATTTAAGTAGCATAGCTACTTACTGGAATAACGAGACTCGAACTCATGATCCTACGATTAACAGTCGTATGCTCTACCAACTGAGCTATATTCCATCAAAATGTCACTTCCTATTGTTAATTATATTCTAAGGTGTATACTTCAAGTAAGGAGGTGATAACATGACTTATTCTACAGGTGAAAAGCCAGGCAAAGGCACCTATACTTGTACTAATTGCGGTCAGCAAGTTGTATTAGATGACAAAACAGATACACTGCCGCCATGTCCTAGATGTGATAATACAAAGTATAGAAAATAATTATTTATAAGCAGTCTTTTAACGGACTGCTTATTTTATATTAATTTACGAAGTGTTTTACCTTCATCATTTAAGAGCCATACTGCAACAATTTTAAAATCTTCGTAATATGGCAGGTTAATTGCAGTTGTTTGCTCCTTACCAAATGTAATGATAATCGGGTTACTCATGTTAAAAACTTTAACTGCATTACTATCACAAGAAGTCCCTGAAACCCCTCCGATATAGTCCACTAAAAGTTTCGCTGCTTCTTTACCTTCTAATTCTTTTTTATTAAACTTATCAATTTGCAATAACATATAAATCTTCCTTTCTGTCTGTCTTTAATTTTACATAAGCTACGCTAGCAATCGCCAAAATATATCACTCGCAAACCTGTAGAAAAAAGAGAGAGGAATTACACCCCATTTCTTTTAGTTTGAGAACGTCTGATTTGTGAGTGATCATTTGCAAACTACATACCGCTATCTTGACAAGTGCTTTCAGCGTACGTCTACGTGTAAGCTTAATGCCAAGTTTATTGCAATATTTGGCTACCTACGACTAAACGAGACCAAAAGAACTGGACTTTCCACATCCTTATTCTTTATTTTTTATAGGTAGCCTCAAAAGATAAGTGAAACGGAGCTAAGATAGGTAATGCATGCCTTACCCTCGTCTCCTTATCTTTCGACACTACCATAATAACACCTAAATATTGATAAAAACCGCCAACTTTCCGCCAAAAAACCGCCAAAAATTTTATTTATATGCAATTATTTTTCCATTTCGATACGCTTCGGCAAATTCAATTAAAGCCTCTGATTTCATTCGTTGAATACTTCTTTCGGAATATCCAACTTCCCTAGCTATCTTGTAATTAGAGTAATGGTCCTGCACACAGAAACTATAATGCAAAATTTGTCTGCTAGTTAGGCTTAATGCCATAAGCGCAGATAAAATTTCGTCTCTTTCTGCTTCTGCATCTGCTAATTGTACTAGCGCATCTTCTGCTTTGTTCCCATGACTTTGGCTTTTAGGCATATCTGTAATAATTGGTGATTTTAAATCTATCAAAGAGCGACCAGCTATTCGCTCTAAACGTCTAAAATTCTTCAACACATTTCTGGCATTCGCTTTTGTTTGTCGAAAATCTACTTCTTTTAGCAATTGAATCAAGTGGAATCGCTCCTTTTGTGGTATAATAACTATGTCGAAAATATTTCTCACAGCCGGAGCAATCTGGCTTTTTTTATTTTCTACTAAATATACTTTTTACAATACGTACTATGAGATAGTATTTTCAAATACATTTACTCATGATATAATCATATTAACTTTCTTGGGGATTTTATTTCTGAAATAAATTTCTCCTTTTCTATGATAACTGGCGGAAAACAGTTATCGATAGTTCCTGTCTCCACCAGAGACACAATGTCAACCTTATTTGTTGGCACTATTAGCACTTTACTTGGGAAAAGTGCTAACTACCACATTAGTCAGCCATTGGTCGGCTGGCTTTTTGTTTGCAAAAAATCGGCTAGTTATTGTAAAAAAGTTGCAATAAGTTAAAACTCCAATGTAATTGGCCTCCCGTATTTTAAAATTCTCCATTCGCCATCTTTTGTATTGGTTTTATTCATATGATTTCTTTCATCACGAGCTATCGTATAATCGAAAAATAAATCGGCTTTCTCTGCTCCATGTAAGTACTCAACATACACTCCATCAACTTGCCTTCCTAAGATAAAAACTTCTGGATAACTCATACGCTGGAACCCCCTAAATATAGCCCTAATCCCAAAATAAACGAGCATGAAAGGAAATAAACAAGGTCACTGCTTGTTATGTCATTGCCATACACGAAATGGCTCACGGTTGCTTTTGCTACAAGAATCATTATTGCAATGCCACTAACTTTATTTATTACTCTTTTCCAGTTGCGTTTCATTTATTCACCATCCACCTTCACAGCAAACGGCCAATAGCGCTCATCAACTGCTTTGATTTCTTGTTCTGTTAACATATCCACCTTTTCCTTACATGTCGTAAAATCAATTGCTCCCGCTAAATTTAAAAAAGTATATCCTGTGTTAGTCGCCCATTTGCCTGGTAATAAAACGTGATATAAAGGTCCCTTCTCGACTTCGTAACCGTTAGCTAATGCATCAACAAATAAATCTCTATTCGACTTAAACCACAAAGAAAATTCATCATTTGGCATTGCTCTTGCGAAAGAAATTGCTGAATCAATAATATCAACTTTATCAGAACCTAGGCCTTCGCCTTCTTTGATAAAGTCATCGGCCTTTTTGGGCAATACAGTTTTTTTCGGTTCGTCAAGTTGTTTTACTGCAATCAAACAGTCACGAACTGCCTGGTCATATCCTTCGTTGTACTTTTCGATGAATGAATCACCTTCTAAACCTTCTAAAATACCAATCAATTCTTGTTTATTCATCGCTGCTCCTCCACTTCATCAAACCCACAGATTAGTGATTCTTTTTTCCATACGCCGAATCCCTCAATTCCTATCAATCCTCTGTCTTCTTCTGGAAACAAAAGAATATACCCTGAAGGAATTACCTTTTTTACTTCTAATATTTTTCCAGTATATTCGGGAATTGCTGTACCAATATACTTCACTTTGTCACCTTGTTTAATAACCATAGCTGTTTTCCTCCTAAAATTTCAGACTGTCGCCGATCATTTTATTTAATTCATAAAGGACTTCGTGTGGTAACACCGCTTGTACATTGACGCCGGTTTCGCCGCATTCAATATCCAAGGTGTAATCAACGCCCGTTTCTCCATTTTTACGATAGGCTTCTTTTTCTAAATGAATTTTGTATAAATATTTACCGTCAATCGCTATAATTTTTTGTTGTGTATTATGACTGATGTTCTCGTCGTCCGTTATTTCGTAACTCATTCCGATCCCTCCAATAACTCACTATTCTCGTAGATATTACCAACAATCTCGATATCGTCGGTAACTTCAAATAGATCCTCAGATATATTGTCCCACTCATATTTAAATGCACCATTTTCAAA
Source organism: Enterococcus sp. DIV1368f (assembly GCF_051712245.1). Taxonomy (NCBI): domain Bacteria; kingdom Bacillati; phylum Bacillota; class Bacilli; order Lactobacillales; family Enterococcaceae; genus Enterococcus; species Enterococcus sp. DIV1368f. The sequence continues at coordinate 69,479 of NZ_JBIOON010000001.1, read as the reverse complement.
AATTACTTGTCCGTGCACTTCTAGATGGTCATCCCAGCCAATATCACCCTCAAAAATTTCAACGCCGTTCTTGTCTTTCAAGCCTGTTGATTGCATGATGACATAAGGAAATTCATCCCAATTAAAAGTTGTATCATAACTTCCTATCTCTATTTCAGACGTACCAGGACTGCCTTTAATCTGAAAATCCGTAATTATGGCCATCATGCTATTCGAGTCATCAAACAAAGGTGTAACGTTTTCTAGCATTTCTTTCTCGTAGGTATCCCGCTCTTTAAACTTCGGTATCATTTTGCACCTCTTCATAGCGAACACTAAACACATGAGGATCACTGTACAAGTCATTTACTGATTGCTCCATCTCAGCAATTGTCTTGTTGTATTTCATAATTGTGTCCTGCAATTCTTCACCCATGAAACACTGTTTGTAAATCAATCTATAATTTTTTCTCATGTTCAAAAACTCCTCTACTTTTTTAGTCTTAATTTGGTTCAGTACATATTTTTTACTGATAATCATTTGATTGTTACTATCGCTTATATTTCCCTTGTCTTTCCGTTGAACAACAGTTATTTTACCGAGTATCGAGTTATCATAGACTTTCTGAACAATCCCCTATAATGGATGCTTAAAACAGCTATGAGCTCTAAACTTTGGAATCATCTTCTTCACTCGCTTTCTAAAATAATGACAGCTGTTCTTCAGTTCATATAAATAGCCCCATTGGGATATTTGACAACATTTTTTCCTGAGAAGCTTCATACATCTCTTTCTTTATTTCAAAACCATAAGCATTTCTATTAAGTTCTGCAGCCGCTCTAAGCGTAGAACCACTGCCAGCACATGGATCAATTACAACATCTCCATAATCTGTAAAAATTTCAATTAATCGTTTAATAACAGGTATTGGTTTCTGGGTCGGATGTATTTTTGGATAGCTGTTATCCGTTTCCCATTCAAACCAATTTAGAACCATACGGCCGTCGTTATTGAATTTCGGAAGTTTTTCTCTATAAAGAACGAGCGCATATTCTGTAGCTCCCACAACTTTCATATTCGCTTTTAATACTTGAGGACTGGATTTCTTAATAAAAACTAGTGGAATATGATTGTTAAAGCCGTACTTTTTACCATAGTCAATCACCATTTGAAGCTGTTGAAAGGCGCAAAATACTATCATAGCTGGCGCTTTTCCAACTTCTTTCGGTTCTTTCTTTAACATTTTTGAGCAAAAATGCATAAATTCTGAAATTCTAAAATTCTCATCGGTGTCAAAAAAACTTTTATTCGCTTTGTCGGATTCTCCATTTTCAATTTTTCCGCCTTCATACCATGCCGAGCTTGATGCATATGCATTTTTACCTAGGTTGTAAGGAATGTCTGCAATAACTAGTTGTGCTTTGGGTATTCCATATCGCTTATAATTTTGAAAATGATCGTTAAATAATTGTATTTTCGTTTCTATCTGCATAATTTCAAAGGAGTAAAGAATTCTTTACTGTGGCCACAAACCTCCACTCCCTTCTATAAATTCACTGGCTCATTTTTATAACCAGCATAAATTAAAATTCCCTCAATCACATAAAGGTCCGTTTTCTGCTTTAAACTAGCCTTAAATTTCTTGGCAATATTTCTAGCTGTTTCTAAAGAAACTACTTCATATGTTTTAGCAAATGCATCCGCAATAATTGCGGATGTTGGCGTGTAATAAATCTCCAGCAAAATGAACACTCACTTTCATTTCATAAATCTAATTTAAATGTTCAGCTTTATATTCCCAGAATTTGTTTCTAGGCATTCCTAACGCTTCTATGATTGCATTCACTGAATATCCTATCCATTGCAAATACAAATATTCTTGAATGGTGAACTTGTCTTTATCAATTGAGCTGATTGGTTTAGATTTATCCATTGTTTGCTCACCAATATTCTTACCAAGCATTTTAATTTGACGATAGACCATGCTTTTAGGATGTCTATACCAGTCCGGATTCTCATTCATTAGCTTGAGCATTTCTTTCCGCTTTTGCTTTTTTTCAGCTTGAATACGTGCTATATCTTCAAAAATTACACTGTTCATTTTTTAACCTCCTAGAACGGTAGATCATCGTCGCTAATGTCGATTGAATTACCTGCGCCTGCGAACGGATCTACATCTCCGCCAAACGACATTTGTTTGCTATTATTTTGCTGATTTAAGCCTTTGTTTTGATTTGTGGTATATTTACCCTCGAAATCATTTTGAACGCTTGTACTGTCATCCTGTGACGTCTGAATGCTATTTCTATTCTCGTTTGTACTTTTTGATTCCAATAATTGGAAACTCTCGCAAACAACTTCAGTCACATAGACACGTTGGCCTTGTTGGTTGTCATAATTACGAGTTTGAATTCTTCCAACAACTCCTAATAATGTTCCTTTGCGAGCATAATTAGCCATTGTTTCAGCAGGCTTACGCCAAATCACACAGTTGATAAAGTCTGCTTCACGGTCACCATTTTGATTCGTAAAGTTACGGTTCACAGCAAGAGTAAAGCTTCCAACTGCAGAACCACTTGCGGTGTAGCGTAAATCTATATCTTTCGTCAGCCTTCCGATTAATACCACATTATTTATCATTCAAATCACTCTCCTTAACGAACACACCGTTGACATTTTTTCCCTTACGATCTTTAATCTCGTTATACGCTTGGTTCAGACATTCATATAAATCCATATCATTTTGCATAGCGAGAATAACTAGTGTCACAACAACATCACCGATACCATCCCTTAAATCATTTTTATTATTTCTTGCTAATGCTGCTGCGACTTCTCCGACTTCTTCAACCACTTTTAGCATTTGTTTCTCAGGCTCTGCGATATCTAGATTTTTTTCTCTTGCCCATTTCTCAATTAATTTAACTAATTCATTCATCATTTACCCTCCAAGTATTCTTTTATTTGTCTATCAAGCTCAGCTTGTTCCTCTGACGAAAGTTTCTCTTCTTCTTGCTTCTGATTGTTAGCCCATTCAGGTAACTTTTCTTGTCTCATTGGCACCTTAGAATAGGCTGGCAGTTTATTTGTTTGAGACAGATCATATTCATCGTTGTAACGATCATCACGTATCCAACGAAACAATTCTTGCGGGTGATACCAATCGTTTAATTTAATATATGCAAGATAGTCCTTATATCCTTTTTTAAACGACTCTAAATCTTCTTCCGTCTTGAACTTCTTTAAAAATTGTTCTCTAGCTTTTTTCTTGTTGGTTTTCTTTGGATAAGTTTGCCAAACTTTTTCGAATAATTCAGGCATAGTTGAGCTCGGCTCAACACTATTCTTTTTATTCTTTGTATTATTCTCTGTATTATTAAGTAATGTATTATTCTCTGTGAAGTTTTCTTCACCAGGGGTAGTGAAATTTTCTTCACCACCCTCGTGATGATTTTTTCCATAGGTGATGAAATTTTCTTCACTAGGGGTGTAGAATTCTGTATCGGTTGGAAAAGGCAATATATAGATATGTCTACGATCTACAATTTTGCTATCTGGTTTGTAAAAGACTTGTATCTTTATATATTTTCGTTTTTCTAATTGCTTCATCCATGATATGATCGTCCGTTTGCTAACGTTGTATAGGCTGGCAAAGTATTGATTTGTTGCCCAACAGTAGCCTCTTTCATTTGCTAATGCTGTCAGCTCTCCATATAATAGCTTTGCATTCCCATTTAATTGGTTATCGTAGCGGACAATGGCTGGAATGATAGCATAAAAGCCTCTATGTTCATTCATTGGTTATCCTCCTATATTTAATTTCTTGCGTTCCTCAATATTTAGTTTGACTGGTTTTATTTGATACTTATTCAAAAAGTTCTTAGTACCAATACGATGTTCTTCTTGGTGATGGAAACGGCAACCTGCATAAAAAGTAAAATTTTCATGGCTGATTTTCTTACGTTTGCGACCCATACCAACAACCTCAATGTGACAAACGTCAGCATGTTTACCACAAATACAGCACTTACGATATTTCAGGCAGTAATAAAACCATTTGTTATTTTCAAGCAAGTATTGGTATCTTTTTTCCAGTGGTATATCGTTTTTCAAAATGAACTCAATCAAGAAACCGATCCACTCAGTCGCTTCATTCTTGGTAGCTCTACTATGTTCAAAATAAACACCACTCTTAGCCTCGTAGTAGTATTTCAAGACACTTTCAATCCATTTAGGTTCGTCATAGCTCCAACGTGCCACATCGGCTATTAGAACGTGAGAAAGTGCATTCTGTTTTTGAGACATCTGTCGATTATCTAAGAATTCAACTTTCGCTAAATTATCATCGTTATTAGCCAGAAGTTCGAGAAAATTTGAATTTATTTCATCCTCAAATTCGATGACCAATTTATTTCCTATGTGGTTTATGATTTTTCCAATCACTCAATCACTTCTTTTCTTTTTTTGCCTTTTCTGCTTGGTTCGTAGCTTGAGCGATTAGACGGCCAATCATTCCATAATGTTGTTTGTTCATTTGTTCTAATTTTGTTATTTTATCTAATTGTGGATAGCTCTCTTCAATCCATAAATTTAAACGCTTAATCATTTCTTCTGTTGCATCAAAACCAACGATTTCGCTCAATGCTGATAATGCTGCTTCTGTTTTTTCCAGGTCTTTCACTTCAATTGTTGGAGGCTCTGGTAAATCTTCACCTCTATAGATATATAATCCTAACCCATGTTTTGCTAACGCCTTAACAAATGCACGTTTCAATGCTTTATTTACCTGCGTCATTGTCGGCGATGTTACATCGTTATTTTTAAAATCTAAAATAGGGTATATTTCTGTCTCTTCGACTTCTTTAAAAAGAACAGATACTTCTACATATGAACCACCATTTGTTGTCTGATATGGTAATTCTTTTGATACTAAAAACTCTTTTCGATCTCCCTTAACTACCATCCAATGTTCAAACTCACGAATAGAAATAATGGCATTTGGATCGTGCTTCTTCATAAGTTCGTGAGCATCGGACCACGGTAGATAATTGAACTTTCCTTTTTGTTGTATACGTTTTGATACATCTATTTCAGTCATTTTCTGAAAATCTGTAATAATCTTTTTCTCAGTCATTTAATAGTGCCTCCTTGTATACTTTGCCTAAACCGATGTAATCAATCTTTTCTAAATACCGTTGGTCAAATTCTTCTATTACATCTACAATGCTATTTTGAGTGACAATAGCTGTTAATTCATGACACTTTAGCTGTGCTTTTTTATCATATTTAAAGATTTTAAACCACATCTGAAATACTCCATCTTCATCTGCAATTTCATTTCCGAAAAAGTCAGTACTATCAATTTCATCGTTTTCATATTGTTCCTTGTTTTGCTTTTTAGGCGGCTCTGTTAAAAATCGATCTAATGCATCTGCTTCACTACGATTCATTCACAAGACCTCATTTCTGTGATATAATTTTTCTTGTATAATTTTTGTATGCGACTTATTGCTTGCCGGCTTAAGTCGTTTTTTTGTCGTCATGCGACACCTCTGCGCTCTTTTTGTTGCGCAATGTATATTTTATTTTTTTGTTGCTTGTACCATAAATCAGCAAGTTTTTTTGTTTGCTGTAATTTTTCTTTCCTTGTCATTTATTTACCTCTCTATCTTCAAGTGCCAGATCATAAAACAGTGTCCAAATGATGAATAAGCCGATATATACATTTTGGATAATCGGATTAAAATTTCCGCCTACTATCAACCCCAATCCGAAAACGATTAGCAACACTGCAATTCTTCTTAAGTTATAAATTTTTCTCATTTCATTTCTCCTTAAATATGCATTCTATTTTGAATCTCTAAGTATCTTAAAAATTCAAGTTCTCTTTCAATTTGATAGGCTTTTCCTTCGGTCAGTTGTTCTGATTGTCTAAGCGCTGCTCTATCATCTTGTAGCTGTTTACGCTCTTTTTTGATTTGGTTGAGTATCCAACTTTCTTGTTCAGTTGTATAAGCCATAATATTCTCCCTACGCTATGTCGTTTAAGTCTAAACTCATTTGTCTTACAACTGTTTTTGTTGCTGTCGACGGCTCCCAGTCGTTGATATATTCAATCACGATTGGATAATGTTTTTCTCTTAATTGTGATCGGGTACCCACGCCTGTAATTTGCTTAATACCTGAATTAATATCTTTGTATAACTTTCCACGCTGTTCCTTTGTAATTTTTCCAAATCCTCTTGCCACTTCTGCTACTCGTTGATGAACTCGACGTGATAAGTAGCTATAATCATCTGCACCGATTTTTTGATTGTCTTTTAAGTCGGCTACTTCTTTTTCAATTACATCTACACGCTCATTTGTTTCTTCATTTGCTGATAAAGCAAGCATTGCTAGTTCTCTTTTGGAAGTTGGTAGTTTGGGCTGTTGAATTTCTTTTTCCATTTGATTAAAAGCCTCAATATATTTCAGTTTGAACTGCAATGCCTTTTGACCAGTGAACCCCATTGCTAATAAAGTGAAGCCGTCGCGATTCATGATAACTTGGCGATAAGATTGTTTGTTTTGCGGGTGAACATATATATCTTCATAAAATAAGTCTGCCGAATTTTCGGCTAGCCCTTGCTTTAATTCATCAATGGCTTCTAAAACATGTTTATGCTGTTTTCTAAATGTTTCAGCAACTTGTAAACTACTTGTTACCACTTGTTTATTTTTCATTATTACTAATTGCATATTCTGTTTCTCCCTTCATTTTTAGTTAGCTTCTTTCTGATAACTGTTACCTTCACTTTTCTTAGATTCACTTTTACTTTTTATTTTACAAACATGTTGTATACCAGTACGTCGCGTTAAAACATCAGCAAAAGCTTGTGCCAATAAATCGATATCTACTTTTTCTGACGACTTTTGATTCATATCACACTTCCCTCCTCTTTTGTTGACATTCGGGAACTCAACGAGTAAAAAAAATAGATATTCTAGATTCTGGCATTTCTAATGCTGTTGCTATTTTTGCTAGTTCGTCAACTCCCAATGAAACTGTACCATTTTCACGTTTTGTATATACACTTCGTGTCCATTGTAATTTCTTTGCTAATTCTTCTTGAGAATACCCTTTTGCGATTCTCTCAGCTTTTAAACGGTTGAAGTCAAATTCCATTTTTATAATCCTCCTAACATTTATTCATTCATGAATGTGCTTTAATGATATATCGATGATTCCCGAATGTCAACTATTTGTGCCGAATAAGAACATTTTTTGTTGACTATTGGGAACTTTATTAGTATTATTTCTTTAGGAGGTGAATAATTTGAGAACGAATGATGAAATTATGACATTAATTACAAATTTGCGTAAACAGAAAAAAATGACATCCACTGAATTAGCAGAAAAAGTTGGAATAGCTAAGTCCGCAATGTCACGTTACGAAAATAGAACAAGACAATTTCCTGTTAATAAGATATCCGACTTTGCCAACGCTTTAGGAACAAGCCCAGAATACCTATTAGGATTTGAAGAAGAACCACTTTCTCAAATTTTAACGAAAATAAACGAAACCTCAGCTAAGTTAGAAACTAAAAGACAAAAAAATGTATTAATATTTGCCGAGAAAGAATTAGATAAGCAAATTCTTGAAACGGAATCACGCAATAGAAAAGTTGTTCCATTGGTAGGAAAGACCGCAGCAAACCCTGCAGTTCTAGAATATGGAGATATAGACGTTGAACAGCATTCTTTCGCACACGTGCCGGAAGGAGCAGATTGTGCTATTAATATTCAGGGAGATTCAATGGAACCGCTAATTAAAGATGGAAGTATTGTTTTTTATAAAAAACAATGTGATGTTGAAAATGGTGAAATTGCAATTGTAGAAATTGATAATGATGGTGTTACATGTAAGAAAGTAATTAAAGACTACTCAAATAAACAAATTATTTTGAGATCAATCAATACCAAGTATGAAGATAGAATTTTAGAAAATGAAAAAATTAGAATTATTGGAAAAGTTATATTATAGAACTTTTTTATTAGACTTAAAAGTATTCTATTGAAGGCCAATCTGTTTAAAAAAATAATTTATAGAAGAATAGTTCGTGGTTAGATAAGAAATAAATATAAATTTTAACCTTCGGACTTTTCTTCTTACAAAAAAAGAACATACATTCTATAAGGAGGGATATTATGAATAAATATGAAGTAGAAAAAAGACTTTGCGAAGAATTGAATATTGAATATATTAATTTAAATTTACGTACAGGACCTAGTCACAGATTTACTGAAAAAGAATACCAAGAACTTAAATCTGATTATGCTCAGTTATTTTTACAATTAAACAAGCTTAATGTTGAGAAAGACCAAGAGTAGTTTTTAAATAAGATAGGGGGATTCGTTTATGCTAAAGAGAGCAGCGTTATACATTAGGGTTTCTACTGATCAACAAGCAAAACACGGGGATAGCTTAGACGCACAAATAGCTACTTTAAAAGATTATGTAAGTACTCAAGACAATTTGACAATCATTGACACGTATATTGATGACGGCATTTCAGGACAAAAATTGTACCGCGATGAATTTCAACGCTTATTAGAAGATATAAAAAAGAACAGAATAGATATTATTTTGTTTACCAAATTAGATCGATGGTTTAGAAATTTACGTCATTACTTAAATATTCAAGAAATATTAGATAATTCTGGCGTAACATGGCTTGCCGTTTCACAACCATTTTTCAATACTGATACTGCTTATGGACGTTCCTTTGTTAATCAGTCAATGAGTTTTGCTGAATTAGAAGCACAAATGGCGTCTGAACGTATCAAAGCAGTATTTGAAAACAAAATTAGAAAGGGAGAAGTGGTAACTGGTAGCGTTCCTTTTGGTTATAAAATCTGTGATAAGAAGTTAATACCTAACGAAAATGCACCTATCGCAAAAGATATTTTTAAACATTATTCTATTCACAACAGTATACGCCTAACTGTTGAATATCTATTCAATGAATATGATATTACAAGAAGTTCTCGAACAATCAAGCACATGTTAAGGAATAGAAAATATATAGGTGAAGTTTCTGGTAACAAAAATTATTGTCCTCCCATAGTGGATAAGGAAACCTTTGAGAAGGTTCAAAATCTATTAGATAAAAATATTTCATCTATAGCAAAACGTACTTATATCTTTTCAGGACTGGTAGTATGTAGTTGTTGCGGTAAAAAAATGACTGGACGTTATCGAAAAAGAAAATATATTAAAAAAGATGGCACAGTGATGTATTATACAAAAAAAGTATACCGTTGTAACGGAAACACTTATAAAAGAAATAAATGCCCAAATAAGATAAATATACCCGAAGAGATACTTGAAGAGTATTTATTAAACAACATTAAAGCAGACGCGGAAAACTTTGAAGCTAAACAGAAGAAGATAGCAGTTTCTGCTCCTGAAAAAAACAATAATTCAAAAGTACTAAAGAAAATAGAACGGTTAAAAAAAGCGTATCTTAATGAGGTTATAAGTTTAGACGAATATAAGAAAGATAGAAAAGAGCTTGAACAGATGATTGTTCAAGTCAAGCCTAAGGAAACTATAGTATTTAAATCAAATTGGTTTAAAAAAAATATAGAAAGTACTTATCGTGATTTCGATGAAGAAGAAAAAAGGTTTGTTTGGAGATCAGTACTTAAAAACTTAATTGTAGACCCTCATGGCAAAATAACAATTAATTTTTTAACAAAAAATTAGCCACTTTTAGGAACTGTCCTACTAGTAACGCTTGGCGCTATCAACGCAACAGCCATTAAAAAATGCATGCCCCACTTCACTTTTTTAAAGCTCAACTTTTTCACAAATTTCCTCCTTGTGTTTCAACCCATTTGCAACAAACAATTGTCAAAGTAACAAACAACAAAAAGAGCCTTCCCCCATCACGCTGCTCTTCTTTTCCTATCATAATATATCCGTTAAATAAAAAACAGTAAATTCCGTTAAAATAAGATGTTTTTCCTGTAAATTGTTTTTATTTTTGGACAATATAGCGGATTTGTTTGTGAAAAAAATAGTAATTTTGACCAAAACACGAACTTTATAAAAAAGAAAGTCTTTTTATATTGGAAAAGCGGAACAAAAACTATTTTTTTGAAAAAAATAACTAAAAATACCGAATAAACAGCATTGGTCTAGTCCTTGAATACCTCTAAACAAATATTAGCAGCAATTGGTCTAGTCTTTAAGAAGGAAAAAGAACGCTCTTTTGCTTAAGCAAAAGAGCGTTCTTTTTTATTTGAGGTTAATCCTTCATATAAGGTAACTTTTTAGCATAGCCTTCTTTATTCACTTGACGTGCCCGGGCAATCGCCAAATCTTCTGAAGGGACATCTTCTGTGATGGTTGAACCAGCAGCAGTCACCGCATGATCACCAATCGTGACTGGCGCAACAATGTTCGTTGCAGAGCCAATAAACGCGTGATCACCCACGACTGTTTGGTGTTTATTTTTGCCATCATAATTAACAAAAACAACGCCGCAACCGACATTAATATCTTTGCCTAATGTTGCATCACCAACGTATGTTAAATGGCCCACTTTTGTGCCTTCATCGATTGTTGCATTTTTTACTTCCACGAAGTTACCAATGTGTACGTTTACCCCCACATCTGCTTTAGGACGTAAATGTGCATACGGACCCACATCGGCCCCCTCACGAACCACACTTTCTTCAATCACAGACTGTTTAATAACCACTTGATTGCCGATGTGACTATCAACAATTTCTGAATGTGCGCCAATCAAGCAATCTTCGCCAATCACTGTTTTTCCTTTGATAGTGACTCCCGCTTCAATGACTGTGTCTGAACCAATTACCACGCCTTCATCAATATACGTTGTATCTGGATCAATAAATGTAACACCATTTCGCATATGCATTTCATTTAAACGACGATGCATAATTTTATTAGCAGTGGATAAAGCGACACGATCATTTACACCCATTGCTTCGTCAAAGTCTGCCATTTGATAAGCAGCGACAGCTTTGCCTTCTTTTTTCAAAATTTCAATGATATCTGTTAAATAGTATTCCCCTTGTGTGTTGTTTGTATCTGTTTTCGCTAACGCTTCAAACAATGATTCATTATCAAAACAGAAGGTTCCTGTATTAATTTCTTGAACACGTGCTTCTTCTTCACTGGCATCTTTTTGTTCCACGATTCGTTCAACAATGCCCACATGGTCACGAATAATTCGCCCATAGCCTGTTGGGTCTTCCGCATGCGCTGTTAAAATAGTCGCACTTGCATTCTTACCTTGATGGTAATCGAATAAGTTTTTCAAGGTTTCTGCAGTTAATAACGGCGTATCCCCTGTAATAACTAATGTTGTTCCTTGTTTGCCACCTAATAACTCTTGTGCTTGCATGACTGCATGCCCAGTTCCCAATTGTTCAGCTTGTAAGGCATATTGACTACGTTCGCCTAAATGGCTTTTAATCATTTCCGCCCCGTGTCCAACGATTGTCACGATTTCTGTTGGTTCTGTTTGTTCTACTTGATCTAAAATATGTTCGACCATTGGTTTACCAGCAACTGGATGCAATACTTTATAAAGTTTAGATTTCATGCGTGTTCCTTTACCAGCTGCTAAAATAATTGCGTATCTATTTTCCACGTTTGCCACCTCAAATTAACTAAATTGTTTGATTTTCTTCTAAATCGTCCTCATTATACCTTTTCTAGTTTATCTTACTCTTTTGTCTTTTTCAACAAAATAAGGCATTTAAAAGGTAGACCAATTTATTTTCTCATCTTTTTTTAAAGGAATAAAACAGAAAAAAAGAACCTGAAAATGGAATGGACCATTTTCAGGTTCTTTTTCAAATTATTTCTCTGTGAAATAGTTTCCTGGGACTACGCTAATCGTTTTTGTTTGTGTATCCACATCTTCCACGTACAATAGCGAAGTATAGTCATCGATTGCACGACGGCCATTGAATTTTGACTCAGCAAAAACGGTAATGCCCACAAGTTCTGCTTCAAATTCTTCAATCATACTCTTCATACCATTGACGGTGCCGCCGCCTTTCATGAAGTCATCCACGACTAAAACTTTTGATCCGCGTTTTAAGCTGCGTTTTGAAAGTTCCATTTTTTCGATACGTTCTGAAGACCCTGATACATAGTTCACGCTCACCGTTGAACCTTCAGTAATCTTAGAATCGCGACGAACAATCACAAACGGAACATTTAAGTAATAAGACACAGCTTGCGCAATTGGCACTCCTTTAGTCGCAACGGTCATTACCGCATCAATTTGTTTGCCTAAATATTTAGAAGCAATAATCCGGCCCACTTGTCTTAATAAATTCGGTTCCCCAAGTAAATCTGAAAGATAAACATAGCCCCCAGGTAATAAGCGATCTTGTTCTGACAAACGATCACACAAATCCATAATCAACTGCTCCGCTTCCTCATAAGGAATTTCAGGGATAAAGCGGACACCGCCTGCAGCGCCTGGAATCGTTTCTAAAATACCTGTTCCACGTTCTTTAAATGTTTTTTTAACAATTGCTAAATCTTCACTAATGGAAGACTTGGCAGATTGGTATCGGTCAGCAAAATATGTCAAAGAAACCAATGTATGGGGATGATCTAAAAGATACTGGGTCATATCGATTAATCGTTCACTTCTCCGAATTTTCAAATTCGTCACTCCTTTTCATTCTATCGTTCCTTATTATAAGGGGTTTAACCGAAAAATTCGAGGATTTTTTTCAAATAACTGAAAATAGTTCGCCATTTCTTTTAAAAAAAAGAAATAAAGGAGAAAAACTTTCGTTTTTCTCCTTAGTTTCTTTGCATTTTTTGTTTTCGTTGGACCATAACAACCACTCGGCGATAAATATTGACTAATAAGAATAAACCAATAAAAATTAGGGTAATGCTTGCACTCGGTGGTGTTTCCAAATAATACGAGCTAGTCAACCCTGTCAGCATGCCAATCAAGCCCATAAACACACTGATGATAATCACCGTGTTGAAGCCTTTACCAATTCGCATACCTATCGCAGCTGGTAAGACCATAATTGCTGAAATTAACAAGGCTCCCGCGATCGGAATCATCACAGCAATCGCCACACCAGTAATTACATTAAAAAGCATCGACATCCAATGAATAGGTAGCCCATCAACATGAGCAGTATCTTCATCAAATGTTAAAACATACATTGGACGTTTAAATAACATAAACAATAGAACTAAAACTACGAATAAAATTGCCAACATAACCACTTGATCCCACGTAATCGTGACGATGGAACCAAATAAATACGATTGAATACTAGCAGCTGAATTGCCTCCTGTTAAATTCATCAAAACTAACGCCAAAGCCAAACCTCCTGACATTAAAATAGCAATCGAAATTTCTGAATAGGTGCTATAAATCATTCGTAAATATTCTAGAATGATTGCAGCCACAATCACGACAATTAAGGTCATTAAATTAGGATTCCAATTAAAAAAGAAGCCTAGTGCCACACCGGCTAATGACACATGTGAAAGGGTATCTGCCATTAAAGATTGTCGGCGAATAACTAGAAAGACGCCGAGCATTGGGGCAATCACTGAGATAAACAGTGCTGCTAAAAAGGCCTTTTGCATAAATGCATAAGAAAGCATTTCTGCCATACGATTCACTCCTTACCGCTAAAATGAACACTACCATTGTAGCGACGTTTAAGCGAATTAATTTTTTAATTCCTGCTTATTTTTTAAATTTTTCCAGCATTTCTTTAAGCCGTTCCTTGGCTTTCGTTATGATCGAGCCAGATAACGTTTTATTGGAAAATTTACGTATACGATTCTTCACTCATATGGAAGCAACGCCATTTCGAATCTTCTTTGCGGACAAGACGAATTTGACGATCTACATAGGTTTTGATATCTTCATGATCATGCGTAATCATCAAAATAGCTTTTCCATGTTCATGCGCACTGTGTTGCAACAATTGATAAAATTCGTTGCGCGATTGTTCATCCATACCTGTTGTTGGCTCATCTAAAATAAACAAATCTGGATCGGTCGCAAACACTCGTGCTAAACTAATTCGTTGCTTTTGCCCTCCAGAAAGCTCGCCAATTCGTTTGTGGCGCATTTCCCACATGTCCACTGATTTCAAAGCTTTTTCCACATGAAGATGATCTTTTTTCGTCAACGGTTTGAACCAACGATTTCTGGGAAAACGACCTGAACGTACTAATTCAATGACGGTGCTAGGAAAGCCCGCATTGAAAGAAGCGACTTGTTGAGGAATGTAGCCAATGCTGATTTTTTCACCAGCACTATTTTTTTTAGCGACCGTAATTTTGCCACTTGTTGGTTTTAATAACCCTAAGGTACTTTTGATCAGCGTTGACTTGGCAGCGCCATTTTCTCCTGTTAAAATAACGAATTCCCCTGGATCAACATAATAAGAAACATCTTCTAAAACAGGTTCATCATCATAATAGAAGGTTAAATTTTCGACTTCAATATAATGCATAAGTAGGCTCCTTTCTGTTGCCAGATTAATGAATGCTTTTTTGTAAAGCAGCGAGGTTTTCTTTCATGACAGACACATAGTTCTCGCCTGCTTCTTGTTCTTTTTGAGTTAAACTCTCTAAAGGATTCAATACAGCTAATTCGACGCCTGTCTCGTCTGCCAATGTTTTGGCTACTTTTGTAGAAGCCGATGCTTCAAAATAGATCACAGAAACATTGTTTGTTTTAATATATTTTTTTAATTCGGCTAAACGACTTGGCGAAGGTTCTTGGTCTGGAGAAATCCCAGCAATCGGTTCTTGGGTCAAGTCATATTGTTTCGCCAAATAGCCAAATGCAGCATGCTGCGTCACAAAGGTCCGATTTTTAGCGCCTGCAAATGCAGCTTGGTATTCCTTATCTAGCGCAGTCAATTTTTCCAAATAAGCAGCGGTATTTTTTTCAAATACGGCTTTTTTCTCAGGATATTTTTTGATAAGCGCATCCCGAATCGCTGTTACTTCTTTTTGCGCTAACACGGGATCTAACCAGACATGCGGATCCAGTTCGTGGGAATGGTTATGGCCTTCATGACCTTCTTCGCCAGATTCTTCCTCTTCTGTTCCTTGCATCAATTGAATGGATTGACTGGCTTCCACGATTGAAACTTTTTTCGTGTCCAAGTTTTCAATAACATTCGGAACCCAAGTTTCTAGCTCTTTACTATTATAAACAAAGACATCCGCATCAGTAATTTTCGCTAAGTCTTTTGCGCTTGGTTCATAATCGTGTGGTTCCGTTCCAGCTGGAATCAACAGCTCAACCTCTCCCTCATCACCAACGACTTGTTTTGCGAAGTCGTACATCGGATAAAAAGTAGTCATTACCGTGAGCTCTTTCTTCTCTTTTGGCGATTGTGTGGTTTGCCCACAGCTAGCTAAAAGAAAAGCACTGATTGCTAAAGTAACGCCGATTATCAAACGGCGGTAGATTTTCGTCATGTTCTGTCCTCTTTTCGATTTACCTATTATAAACCGTAATATTTACGATTTGCCAGGAATAATGTACCAAATGGATCACGGGACGTCAAGTAATAAATTTAAAAAAACAACAGAGCGTGGGACAAAAAAACCAAAGTGATTTTTGTCCCACGCTCTGTTGTTTTTATTTATTTCAATGTCCGAACCAAATAAACTTCTTCGCAAAAGCCTTTGAGTCCATTATAAATCCGTTGTGCTCGTGTTTTCTTTTCACATAAAGCAAAGACTGTCGGTCCACTGCCGCTCATCAACGCTGCATCAGCGCCGTACTTCAGCATGCGATCCTTGATTTGTTGCACGATCGGATGTCTGGCAATCGTGACACTTTCCAACGCATTGCCGACCGTTTGGGTCATCCCAGTATAATCACCATTTTCAATAGCTATTCTTAGTCCAGCAATATCTGGATGGTGCAATTCATCTACCGCTAAATCATTAAAAACAGTACTAGTGGATACACTAATTCTTGGTTTTACTAACACAATCCAACATTGAGGCATGGTCGGTAATGTTTCAATTTTCTCCCCACGTCCGTTTGCAAAGGCTGTTCCGCCCCTTAAACAATAAGGAACATCCATACCAATTTGGCTGCCAATTTCACAGAGTTCGTCCATCGTCAACCCCAGATTCCACAGTTTGTTCAAGCCTCGTAATGCTGCGGCACAGTCACTGCTACCCCCTGCTAAACCAGCTGCCACGGGGATACGTTTTTCAATATATATTTTAATTCCTTTATGAATATTATAGGTACGCTTTAATAAGTCAACTGCTTGATAGACATGATTCCGTCGATCCACGGGTAAAAAAGAGCTGTCCGTTTCAATACGAATGATGTCTTCTTCTAGATTTTCAAAAGTTAAATGATCGGCTAAATCTACACTTGCAAAAATAGATTCAACTTCATGATAGCCATCCACACGTTTATGCAGAACATCTAACCCAAGATTAATTTTCGCAGGAGCTCGTTCGATTATTTCCATCGGTTCCCTGATTCACCTTCCTTAATCTTTTGTCTACCAACATTTTAATCTTTTAGATTCTATCATATGTCCATGAAGAAGTACACCGAAGATTGCTCTTTCTCTGACGACAGATGGCTGAAATTAAAAAGAGCTTAGGAACGAAGGGCTCTTCCTTCACTCCTAAGCGGACTTTCTAAATTATACGGCTTGACCGATGAATTCGATTTCAACGGTGCGTGTTAAAACATCTGAATAGCTGTAAGATACACGTTCAAATGAGTTCTCGTCTGGATCCAAGTCAACAACAAAAACAGATGGATAAGTCTCCGTTAAGATTCCTTTACGTTCTGTTTGGCGCTTTCTTCCAGTCTGAGCAACTAACATAATTTCACTGCCGATACGGCCTTCCAAATCTTTCTTAATTGACGATAACGTTGTTGGCATTGCATTCACCTCGAGAAACATTATATCACTTTTTTAAAAAATTTCAAGTTTATCATACTAGAAGTCTGTTTGCAACTACTTTTGCTCGACAAACCGGCTGTTTTGTCGAATTTTTATTCATTTTCTAATGTATATTTCATTTTTGCTTTGGCACGATCATAGGCACTTCGGACAGCTGAAAAAGTTCCCCCACGTACTTTAGCAATTTCTTCTAACGTGTAGCCTTTTAAGTATGCGTTTAAAATTTGTTGTTCCAACGAGGAAAGACGTGTCGGAAAAGCTGCCAATTTTTCTTGAATCATTAATTGACCTAATGGGTCGGTAGCCGCTGTCCCCAAATAGTCCACTAACTCTTCACCAGCGCTTTCTAATCGTTGTTCCAGAGAAATAGACAAGGTATCTGTTCGCCGCTTATAGGCGCATTGATGGCGAATTAAGCTATGTACGTGATTTTCAAAATTTCGTTTAAAAAACTTTCCTAATGATGCTTGTTTTTCTGAATCAAATCGTTCTAACGTCCGAAAGAAGACAATTCGCCCTTCTTGAAGCCAGTCCTCAGTATCATAATCTTTTAAATAGTATTTTTTCATGCACTTATAAATCACTGGCTGATATTGCCCATATAAGGCTTGAAATTGTTCTTGGTCTCCTGCTAATGCTTGTTGAATCTGTTCTAACATAAAAAGCCCTCCTTTTCGATAAACGTATCGAATGATTTAGGAGAGCATAGCATGTTAGAAATTTATGACTTAAGCGAACATTTGTTTAATCTTTTTTTTGAGACAATTCTTCTAGCTTCTCAGAAAGTTTTGATAACTGCTCCACGTTCCATGGAGAATTTCGACGAAATTGCTGGAAATGGATATCTGTTGCATGAATGGCAATCGTCTTTTCTGTTTTCTGGACAGCTTTGTAAAGTTCATTGGCCGAAGTCCGCAATGCACCTTGTGAAAAGACCACCCATTGTTCAGCCAAATCACTCGTTGCGACTGTTACTTGCGTTAAACGATCATTTTTTTCACCAGCTAGACGTTCAATATAACTATCTGCTGTTTCATCTTCTTTGGTGAAAACCACGGTCAAAAGATACTTTTTGTACGTTTGCTGAATACCTGGGACTAATTGGGCATCAAAGACCACAATGATTTCCAACCCTTCATATTTGGCATAATTGGACAGACGACTAAGAAGCAGTTCACGCGCATCCTCTAAACGCTCTTGCTTTTTCAACTGGACCAATTCTGGCCAAGCACCAATCATATTATAGCCATCAACGATTAACAATTGTTTTTTCATACAATCGCCTTCTTCTATAATGGGTTGCGGCCACGATAGACTTCATACATTAGCAAGCCTGCAGCCACACCAGCGTTTAAGCTTTGAACGTGTCCAGTCATTGGAATCGTTAATAATTCATCCACTTCTTTATGAAGACCTTGACTCATGCCACGACCTTCATTTCCGATGATTAAGGCAATTGCGCCTTGTGTATTCCAGCGACGATAATCCGTCCCAGACATATCTGTACCAAAAATCCAAAATTGATTCTCTTTTAGCGTTGCAATACTTTGCGCTAGATTCGTTACACGAGCCACTGGAATATGTTCCACGGCCCCTGTTGACGCTTTGGTTACGGTTGGTGTAATTCCCACTGCACGATGTTTCGGAATGATAATACCGTCCACGCCTGTCGCATCAGCTGTTCGCAAAATTGAGCCAAAGTTATGTGGGTCCTCTAGACTGTCTAAAATTAGGAAAAATGGTGTTGCTGTCTTTTCTTTTGTTTGTTCCAATAATTCTTCTAAAGTTAAATATTGATACGCCGTGATTGCTAAAACCATGCCTTGATGCACGCCGTGATCACTCATCGTATCTAATTTTGCTTTAGGCACCCATTTAACTGGAACAGCCTGTTCTTTCGCTGCTTGTTTTAATTGCTCAATTTTCTCGCCACGAGCATCTTCTTGTAAAAACAATTTATTCCCGCGTCCTTGCTGCAACGCCTCAACAGTGGCATGGAAACCAAAGACAAAGTTATCTGCTAGCTCTTCTGAGGTTCCATCAGCACCTGCTGTCGCTGGTCGTGGGTTCCGTTCTTTTGAACGCTTATCTGAACGTTCTGGACGTTTCTTACCTTTTTTAAAAGGACGAGATTTTTCATTTTTCATTGGTTTCACCTACTTTCTTGATACACCAGTTAATTAATTCTTCTAAACGTTCTTTTTGTTGTGTTAAATGTAAATAACCCATCAAGGATTCGAAACCGGTCGCTACCCGATAGGTCGTCACATCAGCATTTTTGGCAAAGGTGTGACTTTTCGCATTCCGACCGCGTTTGTACATCACTTCTTCTTCCTCCGTTAGCATTTCTCCCGCTAACATCGCTTGCATTAAGCTTGCTTGGGCTTTTGCTGACACGTAATGTGTCGCCATGCGATGCAAAACATTCGGTTTCGTTTGTCCTAAGGAAACTAAATAATCACGAATGTAAATTTCATAAATCGCATCGCCAACATAGGCCAAAGCTAAACCGTTTAATTGTTTGTAATCTCTCATTCACTTCTTCTCCATCTCGTTCCTTGCGGAGTATCTTCTAAAACAATGCCTTGTTCTTTTAATAAATCGCGGATTTCATCACTTCGGGCAAAATCACGGTCTTTCCGTGCTTGGTTCCGTTCTTCAATTAACGCATCGACTTGTGCATCCACTAATTCTTCGTTTTTAAAGAATAAACCAAAAATAGCTAACCAGCCACTGAAAAGCTTATCCATCGCCACTAGAACTGGTTCCGAAACTGTCGCTTGTTCACTGTACTGATTCATCATCTTCGCTAATTCATAAACGACCGTAATCCCGTTAGCTGCATTGAAATCATCGTCCATTTCCGTAATAAAACGTTGTTCTAATTCGTTTAATTGAGCCAAATAGTGTTCATCCTCTGGCAAACTTGCGACCGCATCTGCTTGTCTAAAACGTAAATTTTCAAACGCATTTTTCAATTTTTGATAATTGGCTGCTGCCTCTTTTAGAGTGCTTTCGCTATAACGAATCGGGCGACGGTACTGGGTGGTGGACATAAAGAAACGTAAAATTTGCGGATCCACTTTTTGAATCATTTCATGAACAGTAATGAAGTTACCTAGGGATTTGCTCATTTTTTCATCGTCTTCACCAATTGTGACATAGCCGTTATGCATCCAGTAATTGGCAAAGGTATGGCCTGTTTTGGCTTCGCTCTGTGCAATTTCATTCTCATGATGTGGAAATTCTAAATCTTGTCCACCACCGTGAATATCAATCGTCTCTCCCAAGTGTTTTGTCGCCATGACAGAGCATTCAATATGCCAGCCGGGACGTCCTTTCCCCCAAGGAGAATCCCAAGAAATTTCATCTTCTTTGGCACTTTTCCAAAGAGCAAAATCCAATGGGTCTTCTTTTAATTGTTGTTCAACGCCAGTTCGTTGACTTGCCCCCACTTCTAATTCATCAATCGATTGATGGCTTAATTTACCATAATTAGGAAATTTACGGGTGCGATAATACACATCACCTGCGACCTCATAAGCAAAACCTTTTTCAATTAAAACTTCGATGAAAGCTAAGATATCAGGCATGTGGTCCATCACCCGAGGATGTAACGTTGCTGGTTGGACATTCAATGCTTGCGTGTCTTCTTCAAAGGCTTTGATAAAACGCTCCGCCACTTCCGGCGCAGTAATTTTCAATTCTTTAGCTGCCTTGATAATTTTATCATCGACATCTGTAAAGTTCGAGACATAATTCACTTCATACCCACGATATTCAAAATAACGACGAATCGTATCAAAGGCGATCGCACTGCGCGCATTACCGATATGGATATAGTTATACACGGTTGGTCCGCAGACATACATCCGAACTTTATGCGCCTCAATTGGCGTAAATACTTCTTTTTCTCTGGTCAATGTATTATAAATTTTAATCATGCCCTTTTTCCACCTTTCTTCCATTTAGACGAACGACTTTCGCAGGAACACCCACAGCTGTAGCATCTGCTGGGATGTCTGAAATAACAACAGCACCCGCCCCAATTTTTGAACGTTCACCAATCACAACTGGCCCTAAAATTTGAGCTCGTGCCGAAATCATCGCTCCTTTTTTCACTGTTGGATGGCGTTTACCCGTATCACGACCGGTCCCACCTAACGTCACTCCGTGAAACAAAACAACATCTTCTTCTATTTCCGCGGTTTCCCCAATCACAATGCCCATGCCGTGATCGATAAAAACCCCCGCTCCAATTGTGGCTCCGGGATGAATTTCTACGCCCGTTATGAAACGCCAAAATTGTGCATGAATCTTCGCCAACAAAAACAACTGATGCCTATATAAGAAATGAGACAAGCGATGCCAAAACAGGGCGTGCAAGCCAGGATACGTTAAAAGAACTTCTAGTGTGGTCCGCGCTGCAGGATCGTTTCTTTTAACAGCTGCGACGCTACGTTTCAACCAACTCATAGGGTGAACTCCTTTCTATTATACAAAAATAAAAAACGTCTTTTAAGCAACAAAAAAACGTTGCTTAAAAGACGCCCATGCGTGGTTCCACTTTTCTTCACAAGAACTAGCTCTTGCCTCGATACAGTTAACGCCTGCCGACGTCTTCGGTTACTTTTTTCACCGAAGCCACTCATAGATGCATTTCGACAAAAGATGCTCGCTGTTCTCACCACCCACAGCGTCTCTGAAATCCATCTGATTGTCTACTTCTTCTATTCTTTGTGTTTTTATAACACTTTATTTAAATGATCTAATGCTTTTTCTTTGCCTAATAATTCGATGGTTTCGCCTAATTCAGGACCATGCATTTGTCCAGAAACAGCAATTCGAATTGGCATAAACAAGTTTTTGCCTTTAACGCCGGTTTCTTTTTGGACGGCTTTAATCGCTGCTTTAATACTTGGCACATCGAAAACGTCCAAGGCTTCTAATTGTTCTTTAAACGCCTGTAACACAGTTGGCACTGTTTCTCCTTGCAAGAATTCTTTCGCAGCATCATCTAAAACTGGATGTTCATTAAAGAACAAGTTTGATAGTTCCACAATTTCAGCTGCATAACTCATTTGTGGTTGATACAAGCTAACTAATTGTTTTAACCATTCGATTTTTTCAGGAGATGGATTTTCTTCAACACGACCGTCAGCGACTAAATAAGGAATACACATATCTGTTAGTTCACTTAAGTCCATTTGTTTCATGTATTGATTGTTAATCCATTCTAATTTTTTCGCATCAAAGGCCGCTGGTGACTTGCTTAAGCGTTGTTCATCAAACAATTTAATCAAGTCTTCTTGTGAGAAGATTTCTTCTTCGCCAACAGGAGACCATCCTAGTAAAGCAATAAAGTTGAACATGGCTTCTGGTAAGTAACCTAATTCACGGTATTGTTCAATAAATTGTAAAATTGTTTCATCACGTTTGCTCAATTTTTTGCCAGTTTCTGAATTAATGATTAAGGTCATATGGCCAAAGACAGGTGGTGTCCATTCAAACGCTTCGTAAATCATTAATTGTTTTGGTGTGTTCGCAATGTGATCATCGCCACGTAAAACGTGAGAAATTTTCATTAAGTGATCATCTACTGCAACGGCAAAGTTATACGTTGGCATCCCATCGCGTTTTTGGATGACAAAATCGCCACCAATGTTATCTGACTCAAAAGTAATTTCACCTTTCACGATGTCATCAAATTTGTATTCTGTGTTACGTGGCACACGGAAACGAATCACTGGTTCTAGACCAGCCGCTTCTTTGGCTGCTTGTTCAGAAGGTGTTAAATTCGCACAAGTGCCTGCGTAGTGAGGCATTTCCCCACGAGCTTGTTGTGCTTCACGTTCTGCTTCTAATTCTTCTGGCGTACAATAACACTTATACGCACGATTGCTACTTAATAATTGATCAATCAATGGTTGGTAAATTTCTTTACGTTCTGATTGACGATATGGACCATATTCTCCCGGATGAGCAGGTGATTCATCCCATTCCATCCCTAACCATGCTAAGTTTTCCAACTGACTTTTCTCGCCGTCTTCGATGTTCCGTTTTTGGTCGGTATCCTCGATACGAATGATAAATTCTCCGTCATTATGGCGGGCAAATAAGTAGTTAAATAATGCTGTTCTTGCATTCCCAATGTGCAAGTGTCCAGTTGGACTTGGTGCGTAACGCACACGAACTTTCGTCATGTTCATTCCTCTTTCCATTTTTTAAAAACAGACGGTTTAACGTCGTTTTCAGTTATTTTTCCAATAAAGCAACGGCAATTGCGCCGATTCCTTCTTTTTTACCAACAAAGCCCATCGTTTCCATGGTCGTTGCCTTAATGTTCACTTGTGTGACCGCTAAGTGGCAACTCGCGGCTAGATTCTTTTTCATCTCTGCCAAGTATGGGCTCATCTTTGGCTCTTCCGCTAAAATTGTACAATCAATATTGCCAATAGTAAAGCCCGACCGCCCAACTTTTTCATTTACTTTTTTTAATAAGTTTACAGAATTCGCATTTTTGAACTGCGGATCGGTTTCGGGAAACAGTTGCCCAATATCACCCAGACCAGCGGCACCAAGGATTGCATCAATAATTGCATGTGTTAAAACATCGGCATCTGAGTGACCTAACAGACCTTTTTCATAAGGAAGAGTAACCCCACCAATAATTAAAGGTCGTTGCGGAACTAATTGATGAACATCAAAACCTTGACCGATTCGAATCATACTAAGTCCTCACTTTGCTTAATTTTTATCGTTTTTAGGATGGTTATCCTTGCGATCATTAATCCCGCGACCCGCATGCGCCGGTTTGGCAAAAATCATACGCCCAGCTGCGGTTTGTAAAGCACTTGTAACGACCACTTCGATTTGCTCATTCATGTAATGCTGGCCATCTTCTACCACAACCATTGTGCCATCATCTAAGTAAGCGACCCCTTGTTGACGCTCTGTTCCGGCTTTTACAACCATCACATTCATCGTTTCACCTGGAATCACCACTGGTTTCACAGCATTAGCTAAAGCATTAATGTTTAAAACAGGCACATTTTGAAATTCAGAGACTTTGTTTAAGTTGTAGTCATTGGTCACAACCACGCCATCTAATAATTTTGCTAATTTGATTAATTTACTGTCTACTTCAGAGATATCCTCGAAATCTCCGTCATACATCTCAACGGAGATACCTTCTTCTTTTTGTAAAGCATTTAAAATATCTAAGCCACGACGACCTCTCACCCGTTTTAAACTGTCTCCAGAATCAGCAATGTATTGTAATTCATATAAAACAAAGTTAGGGATGAGCAAAACACCTTCTAAAAAGCCTGTTTTAGCGATATCGTAGATTCTGCCATCAATGATGACACTGGTGTCTAAAATTTTGTATTTATGGAAGTTGTCTTCCACTTTACGTTCCAACATTTGTCCTTCGGTGTCTTCCGTATTTGCTTTCTTTTGGCGAGGTGTAAAAACTTTTTTCCACTCCTCAATCCGTGTTGTTCCCATTCGGAAACCTAAGTAACCCAGAATAATCATAACTAGAATTGGCAGTAAACTATTCACGACAGGAATTTGTAAGTTGTACATTGGAATGGAGATAATGACGCCAATTGTTAAACCAATGATGGCACCAATACTTCCAAATAATAAATAGGTTAAACTCATTTCATTTAAAGCTGCTTCGATTTTTTTGACAGCGGAAACAATATACTTTGCTAACCCTAAAGATAAAATAAAGAAAATAATTGCACCGATTAATCCGTTCGTAAAGTTATTGTTTAACCAACTGTTATTGCCTTGCTTAGCCATTTCCCAAGCCATTGGGAAAAGAGAAATTCCTAAACTTGCACCAGCAATGATCATCAGCAACGTGATGATTCGTTTTTGCATATAGCCATCCTCCTCGTTTATTTAATAAAGACGTCTAGTGTTGTGGGGCGTACAAAAATCATACGCCACCAACAACCTAAACGGATTATTTCTACTTTCATTATTTAAAAACTTTTCTTAACGTTTCACCAATTGTTGAAACGCCAATAATTTCAATACCTTCAGGCGCTTCCCAGCCACCAAGGTTATTTTTAGGGACATAGACTTTTGTAAAGCCTAGTTTTTGCGCTTCACGCACTCGTTGTTCAATACTATTCACGCGTCGAATTTCACCAGTTAAACCAATCTCACCAATGAAACATTCCGAAGATGAGGTTCCTTTTTCTTTATAGCTAGAAGCAATACTGATTGCTAACGCTAAATCAATAGCTGGTTCATTAATTTTGACTCCACCAGCCGCTTTTAGATACGCATCCTGGTTTTGTAACAAAAGGCCTGCCCGTTTTTCTAAAACCGCCATGATTAAAGAAACGCGATTAAAGTCCAACCCGGTGGTCGTTCGCTTGGCATTGCCAAACATCGTTGGGGTAACTAACGCTTGGATTTCCACCAAAATGGGGCGTGAACCTTCCATTGCTACCACAATTGAAGATCCGGTGGCTCCTTCTAAACGTTCTTCTAAAAAGACCTGAGAAGGATTCATAACTTCAACCAATCCATGTGTCTGCATTTCAAAAATACCAATCTCATTCGTTGAGCCAAACCGATTTTTGACAGCCCGTAAGATTCTAAAGGTGTGATGCTTATCTCCTTCAAAATAAAGAACCGTGTCTACCATATGTTCCAACATCCGTGGCCCTGCGATAGACCCTTCCTTCGTTACGTGTCCGACAATAAAAATGGCAATCCCATTCGTTTTTGCCAGTTTCAATAATTCGGCAGTTGTTTCTCGGACTTGACTGACACTACCAGCAACGCTGGTAACATCTGGCTGCGTCATTGTTTGAATCGAGTCAATAATGACATAATCTGGTTCTAATTTTTCAATGGCTCGTGATATTTCGTGCATATCTGTTTCTGCGTATAAGTAAAATGTCTCGTTGACGGTGCCTAAACGCTCCGCTCGTAATTTAATTTGCTCAGCACTTTCTTCACCAGAAACATATAAAACCGTGCCACCTGTGGCTGCTAATTGTTGCGATACTTGTAAGAGCAATGTTGACTTACCTATTCCGGGATCGCCACCGATTAAAACTAACGAACCTGGAACAACGCCACCACCTAAAACCCGATTCAGCTCCACTAATTCAGTTTTTACACGAGGCTCTTTTTTAGGTACGACTTCAGATAACCGTTGTGGTTGTGTCTTTTTACCAGTCAAACTTACTCTAGCACGACGATCAGAAGTATCTTGAATAACCTCTTCCACCATCGAATTCCATTGTCCGCAATTAGGACAGCGGCCGAGATATTTTGGAGACACATACCCACAGCTTTGACATTCAAATTGAACTTTTGCTTTTTTTGCCATGTAGAATCTCCTTATCTGTTGTTTATTTTAACATTTATTAAATGGTTTGAATAACGTTGCCTACTGAAAAAATGGGCTTTATTTTTGTCCAGACGAACCAAAACCGCCCGTTCTTTCTGCCTCGACTTGGTCATCATCCGCTAATAAAAACGGCTTAAAAATCCCTTGGCCAATTCGTTCACCTTTTTCAATGACAACATCTTCATATCCAAAGTTTAAAAATTGGAACATGATATGTCCTTCGTTATTCTCGTTATTATAATAATCACTGTCAATGACTCCGACACCATTCGCTAAAAGTAGGAACCGTTTTAGCGGGTTCGAAGAACGACTCACCAATTCTAAATATTCAGAATCAGGCATATACGCCTTAATTCCTGTTTTAACTAAAATTGGTTTGGGATTTTCTCCAGCTTGTTGTAACTTCCAAAGACTTGGTACAACGACCGTTTCGGCTGCTTGAAAATCATACCCAGCGGCGCCTTTTGTTGCTCGTTGTGGGACACTCAAGCCCTCTTCTTGATACTTAGAAATAATCTCAAAACCACGTTGTTTCATATTCATTCTCCCCTACTGTCTAAACTACTCCTATTTTACCATAATCTCTGATACTCTGGTTGTTTTTAGTAAGTTTCTCATTTCTAAAAGCCCAGTTAATCTAGACTACGCAAAAAAGAGGAGAATTTTTGTTTATTTTCCTTCTTTTAGTCTATCATCTTCTCTTAAAATAAACAGACCAAATCCCAAAAAGTCCCAAGATTCCCTCAAAAAGTTCACACTTTCATTAAACTTTCTTTACTATTCATTATTTAGCACTTTCTAGTAGCCGCTGATTTTGTTATAATGAGTGTCAAATTTTACTGTAAAAAGAAACGAGGCACTTATGAGAAACAAACTCCAACAGGCCAAACGAATTGTGATCAAAGTCGGAACCAGTTCTCTGATTTATCCCAATGGCAATATTAACTTAAAAGCAATTGATCAATTAGCCTTTACTTTGAGTGATTTAAGCAACCAAGGCAAAGAAATTATTTTAGTTTCTTCTGGCGCAATTGGTGTCGGACTGAATAAATTAAATCTATCTGTGCGCCCAACGACAATTCCAGAACAACAGGCAGTCGCTGCAGTCGGACAAGCAGAATTAATGAACATTTATAATCAGCGGTTTTCAACCTATAGCCAACAAATGGCACAAGTTTTATTAACTCGTGATGTTATTGAATATCCTGAAAGTCGCAATAATGTTACCAATACTTTTGAACAACTGTTAAAAATGAATATTATTCCTATCGTCAATGAAAATGATACTGTCGCAATTGAAGAATTGGATCACTTAACCAAGTTCGGGGATAACGATCAATTGTCAGCCATTGTCTGCCAAATTGTTCAAGCTGACTTGTTAGTTATGTTATCAGATATTGATGGTTTCTTTTCAGATAACCCTACTGTCAACAAAGAAGCCACGTTATTTTCTGAAATCAATGAAATTAATGAAGACTTGTTCCAATTAGCCGGTGGCAAGGGGAGCCGCTTTGGCACTGGTGGGATGTCTAGTAAATTAAAAGCTGCTGAACGTGTGTTAGCTAATCAACAGGCGATGATTTTAGCAAACGGAAAGCAGCCAAAAATCATCTTTGAAATTTTAGAAGGAAAAGATATCGGTACGTTATTTATTAAAGGAGGGCATGAAAGTGACTGATTTAAAGCAACTAGGGCAACAAGCTAAAGAAGCCTCTTATACGCTAGGCTTGATGGATACTCGTCAAAAAAATACTTTGTTAAACAAAATGGCCGCAGCCATTGAAGCCAATGCATCCCGCATTTTACAAGCAAACGCATTAGATTTAGAGCAAGCCGCTACCCACGGAATTTCTGAAACAATGCAAGACCGCTTACGTTTAACAGAAGAACGGATCACAGCGATGGCCGAGGGCATACGTCAAGTCGCTACTTTACCCGATCCAATTGGGGAAGTAGATAAAATGTGGCGCAATGAAGCGGGGCTGTTAATTGGGCAACAACGCGTGCCTTTAGGTGTTATTGGGATTATTTATGAATCACGGCCAAACGTGACAACAGATGCCGCTAGCCTTTGTTTCAAATCGGGAAATGCTGTTATTCTTCGAGGCGGAAAAGAAGCGTTTCATTCCAATCAGATATTGGTGACAATTTTACAAGAAGCGCTAATACAAGAAGCCGTTTCTCCCCATCTCATTCAATTTGTTGATGATACTTCTAGAGAAACAGCCCAACAACTTATGCGCTTAAATGACTACTTGGATGTCCTCATTCCACGTGGCGGCGCCAACTTAATCAAAACTGTTTTGACGACGGCCACTGTTCCTGTTATTGAAACGGGCACGGGCAATTGTCATATTTACGTGGACAAAGACGCCCAGTTAACAATGGCAACTGAAATTATTGTCAATGCTAAATGTCAACGCCCTTCTGTCTGTAACGCCGCCGAAACGTTATTAATTCATCAAGAAGTGGCTGAAGCCTTTTTACCAACAATTGAAAAAGCCTTGAAGGAGTTTCACGTGGAACTTCGGGCAGATGAACGTGCGTTAGCAATTTTTGAAGAAGCCATTCCAGCGACTGAACAAGATTGGGAAACGGAATTTCTCGACTTTATCTTAGCAGTGAAAGTCGTTGATTCTTTAGACGAAGCCATCCAGCATATTAATCGCTACAATACAAAACATTCTGAAAGTATTATTAGTGATAATTACTTTGCCACACAACAATTTTTACAACAAGTGGATGCAGCCGCTGTTTATGCGAATGCTTCAACTCGTTTCACGGACGGTTTTGAATTTGGATTTGGCGCCGAAATCGGTATTAGTACGCAAAAATTACATGCCCGTGGACCTATGGGCTTAGCAGAGCTTACTTCGACAAAATATGTTATTTATGGAAATGGGCAAGCACGTTCTTAGAAAGAAAAACCCTTGATTTAAAAATTAAGGGTTTTTCTTTCTCTTCTCCAATGTGCCTTTTTACACATGGAATTGTTCACAGTCCCACAATCTATTCTTGATATTTTTTTTGAATCCTCATTATACTTTCTACATACGCTTGTTTCACTTGGACTGGCTCTAAAATTGTCACTTCTTCACCAAAGCCCATAAAATAGTTGGCTAAAAATTGTGTTTCTGTTGGATGAATCTGTCCAACTAAAAAACACTGCGTGGGCGTTTCTTCCAACTGAATATTGTCAAAACGATGTTTATAAAAAAATTCTTTGCCCTTTTCTGTAATGATTGCTTTAAATGGAATCGTACGTGCCGTCGTTTGTTGATGGCGATACGATTCTTTCAGTTCTTCAGTCGTAAAATCCAGTGTTTGGTTTAACTGCTGAATAGCCTCCATAAAATCACAGCGGTAAGTACGCCAAGCCTTTTTAGTCACATCATAGCCTGAACAATACCAATACCCTTCTAAAATAGTTAACCGGGTTGGTAAGATTTTTTTCGTTGTTGCTTCATATCTGGTATAGTTAAACTGAATTACTTGTTGCGCCAAAATACAATGAAACAGCTGCTCTAAATTGCCTGGTGCTTCTACTTGTTCAATTCCTTCGTAATAGACGACCTTACTCATTTGACTGATTTTAAATTGGGTTGGTTCATCTAAAGAATGCAATAATTTTTGCTGAATTTGCTGATAGGAATGACCAAACGGTGACTCTGCGACTAATTTCAGTAATTGTAACGAAAAAAAGATCGCTAACACTTCATTTTCGTTAAAATAAATCGGCGGCAACAACGGTTTGTTTAAAACTCGATAGCCACCATAACGACCATTCTCCACATATAGCGGCACGCCTAAATTTTCCAAAGCTTCAATATCCCGCAAAGCTGTGCTTTTAGAAATCCCAAAAGTTTTCATTAACTGATTTAAATTAAACTGAGGATGGGTTCTCAAGAAAAAAAGTTCCTGATTTAAACGTTCTGATTTTTTCATTTTTCCCTCCATCGGTGTCACTTTTTGATACCTTTTATTGTTATGCTTATCTTATCAATCTTAGGAGGTTCAAACAATGAAAAACACACAATTTGCCCTTTTTATGGTCTTAAATGGACGAGCAACGGAAGCCTTGACGTTTTACCAAGAAGCCTTTGCTGGTGATATTCTTTTTAAAATTACTAATCAAGAATTTAAAGAGCGCTTAAATCCTTCTTTGACCATTCCCGCTGGCGAAGAACACTGGCTTTCTCACTCGATTTTACAAATGGACACTTTTCAATTACAACTAGCTGATAATCCTTTGTTTGCAGGAATGAATACCACGCCCACAGAGCAATTAACCCTCAGCTTAACCGTCGACAGCCGTCATTCTGCCAAAACAATTTTTGAAAAACTCACGTGCCATCCCGAATCCTGTATTATCCAAGAACCAATTGAAAATGAATTTGCAACATTTTATGCGATTGTGAAAGATCCTTTTGGTTTAGTCACTCAAATTACTCATGAAAAACAAGCAGATCCTACCAAGAAAGGACGTTAGCCGAAGAATGCGAACCTATGAATCAAAAGAAGCCTTGATTGAGGCCATTCAAATAGCTTCACAAAAATATTTAGCTGAATTTGCAGAAATTCCTGAAACACTTAAAGATCACCGAATTGAAACAGTAGCTAAAACACCTTCAGAGAACTTAGCCTATCAATTAGGCTGGCTCAACTTGCTGCTTTCTTGGGAAGAACAAGAACAACGTGGTCTGACCGTTCAAACGCCAGCTGAAGGTTATAAATGGAATCAACTGGGCGCTCTCTATCAATCATTTTATCAAACCTATGGACAAATGAGTTTAGAAAGTCAACTGATTGCGTTGCAAGACATCTTAGAAAAATTACTTCATTGGATTGACTCGCTTTCCGAAGACGAATTATTTTTACCTCAACAACGGGCTTGGGCGACCACCAAAGCACAATGGCCTCTTTGGAAATGGATTCACATTAATAGCGTTGCCCCTTTTACTAGTTTCCGAACGCAAATTCGCAAATGGAAAAAAGCGTGTCTTTAAAAAGTTATCCACATTTTTTCAAAAAAAGCTTGACAAGCATTTTTAAATTCTCCACAGAAAACTTTTTGGATGAAATTTCTTGTTTTTTCCAAAAAACTTTTCCACAGTGCTTATTTGTTCGACATTAAATCTTTGTAAATTCTAGAAAAAAGAAGATGAAAACGTTGTTTTAATAACGTTTTCATCTTCTTTCAACTTTAGAGGTTCCTTTACTTTTAGCAAACAGGACTTCTGAACTTACGTCTGTTTTTTTTAGCAACTCGAAAACTTATCCTTGTGGATAAACCGAGATAAAAAGCTTTTTTGTGGTTTTCAACAGAGTTATGCACAAAGTTATCCACAGGGTGTTTTCAGCAATTTTTCGGAGAATATTCGTTGTTTGATGTGGTGATTGGAAAATCGACTTCATATAACCGTTTGAGAGTCTTTTAATCCCTCGCTAGAAGCTAGCTTGAGTGTAGGAAAATCGTTCCCCCCCACCCTTAGGATCCTAATAAAATTTTAAAGTTTTTCTTCTATTGGTACATCAAATAAAGAGTATGATAAACTATAGGTACTTTCGAAAAATCAGGTGAGGTTATTTATGAAAAATAAAAGTAGGCAGTTTTTAAAAAACAACTGGCCTTATATGTTAGCCAGTTTCTTCATTCCATTTTTAATTATGGCAATTATCTATTTGAGTATTGGGATTTATCCAGGAAGTAGTCGCAGTGTTTTAGCCAGCGATGCCTTTTCTCAATTTTCAAATTTTCACGCAAGCTTTAACAATGTTCTTCATGGAAAACAAAGTCTTTTCTATACGTGGAATGCTTCTTTGGGACTAAACTACTTGTCCTTAATTTCCTATTATCTTGGTGGCTTATTTACGCCGCTCGTCTTTTTCTTTAACAATCAAAACATGCCTGATGCGCTCTATTTCCTAACGTTGTTGAAAATTGGGAGTGCTGGCTTGAGTTTTTGGTTCTTGGCAAAACAAACCTTTAAGATTCCTAAATGGTCCCATGTGACTTTAAGTGTGTCTTATGCGCTAATGTCCTTTATTGTGGCCCATTCAGAATTAATTATGTGGCTGGATGCCTTTATTTATCTGCCACTCGTAATTTTAGGAATTCATCGTTTAATGGACCAACGAAAACCGACATTATTGTTTGTCAGTTATTTCTTGCTTTTCATTACAAATTATTATTTTGGCTTTATGATTGGGTTGTTTTCCTTCCTGTACTATTTTGCACGAACGTTTACAGACTGGCAACGATATAAATCTCGAATCGTTGCGTATTTTACTACTTCTCTTTTAGCTGGTGGAGCATCCATGATTATGGTCTTACCTGCTGTCTTAGATTTACGAACCAATGGTGAAACTCTTTCTGAAATTACAACCTTTAAAACAGAAGCGACTGCCTTTTTAGATATTATTATGAAAAATATGATTGGCGTTTACGATACAACCAAATATGGGTCCATTCCTTTTATTTACATTGGGTTGTTGCCTTTGATTTTTTGTCTCTTCTATTTCGTTACGAAAGAAATTCCATTGAAAAACAAACTACTTTTTGGCAGTTTGTTTGTCCTATTGATTGCTAGCTTTTACATCACGCCCTTAAATTTATTCTGGCACGGTATGCATGCGCCGAACATGTTTCTTTTCCGCTATAGTTTCCTCTTTTCATTCCTAGTTATTTTGCTTGCTGGTTATGGTTGGGAAAAATTTGAAAAGGATGATCTCGGTGTCTTAAGCGGCTTGATTTTGATTCTTTTAGCAATTTTTGCTCTTGCAATGGGCACAAAAGGTGCTACTAGTTATACGTATGTGACTTTAACCTCTTTCGTATTAACGGCAACTTTTTTGCTATTATACTTTTTCGGGATTGCTTTTTATCAATTGAAAAAAGCGCCTATGCAATACTTAGTGATTTTGTTATTGCTGCTCGTTTCTGGTGAAGCAATCATTAACACACGGGCGATGGTCACTGGTATTTTAGATGATTGGAACTACGCATCACGTAGTTTGTATTCTGAACCTTATCCTGACTTAAAAAATCTAGTCGATCAAACAAAAAAAGAAAATGATACTTTTTATCGCTTGGAAAATTTAAATGGTGTTTCGGCCAATGACGGCATTAACTATGGCTACAGTGGCATTAGCATGTTTTCTTCCGTACGGAACCGACATTCTTCAACATACCTAAACGCCTTAGGTTTCCGCTCGCGAGGCACGAATTTAAATATTCGTTACCAAAATAATACCTTGTTAATGGATGCTTTGATGGGCATTAAATACAATATTGCTGAAAATAATCCAATGAAATTCGGCTTTGAACGACAAGCTGCTGCTGGTAAATATCAGCTTTATCGTAACGAAAATGCTTTGCCGTTAGGATTTTTAGCAGACAAAGAGATTTACAATGTTCGGCAACCTCTCAATGATAATTTAGGTAGTCAAACAAATTTACTAAATGCTTTAGCCAATACTAATGAACGGTATTTTACCTTTTATCAACCAACGATGACGCTTCAAAATAACGTGACAATTACGCAAAATACCGCTGGCGTAACTTTTACGGAGAAACAACATAACGTAGCCAAAGAGATTTCTTATACAGTCAATGTGCCCGCCAATACGCAAGCTTATTTGAGTTTATTCCCAACAGATTTTGCTCAATTGGAAAGTTCCACTGCGACGGTCACCGTGAACGGCTCAAGTCAGCAATCACAAATTGGCATTACTGGCCAATATTATAATTTAGGCTACTATCCAAAAGATACAACTGTTAACTTCAAAGTAAGTTTTTATGGAACCAAAGCAGTAAGTTTTGTTCAGCCGCAAGTGGTTGGCTTAAATACCAATGCATTTGAAAAAGCCATTTCCGCCGTGCAAGAAAAAGGCGTTGATTTAACCACTGGCAAACGCTCTGCTTCAGGTACCTTTACCGCCGACAAAGATCAAGTACTCGTCACTACAATTCCTTATGACAAAGGTTGGCGTGTCAAAATTGATGGCAAAAAAGTTACCCCAAAAGCCTTTAAAGATGCCTTTCTAAGCGTTCCTGTCAGCGCTGGAACCCATACTATTCAGTTCTCTTATTTACCAGAAGGATTGATTCCTGGCATCGTGTTATTCGTTCTATGTACTGGTGGTTTCGTTGCCTACGTAACCTTGATTCCTGCTAGACGAAACCGCAAAAAAGAAGACAAATAAAAAATCACGCGATGGCTAAGTCATCGCGTGATTTTTTTAAATTTCAGTCATTGCTTCTTCCACAAGCGAAACACTTTGATGTCTTCCTTTCGTAATCAACAAGGAAAGTTGCACAAATGCAAAGAGTACACTGGTCCGCTTAGGATAAGCAAAATAACGTGGTTGCCAACTAGTGACATATTGTTCTTTGCGCTTGCGTGTATCTTGAAACGCATAAATTTGATAACTATACTTGTAAAAAATATTAACAAAGCGTTCTTTTAAGAAAGAGTACTTGCTCTCCCCTACGTTAGCCAACGGCGCCATCCCAATATCAATTAATTGATAGCCCTGCTGTTGATAGGTTTCAATAAAATGAGTGAACAAATATTCTCTAGTAAAAGCAGGTGCGTCTGAACGAATACGTAACAAATCATAAGAAATACTTTTGCCTTTTTCCATTTCTTTTCCAGTAATGAAACCGATGACCGTTTGTTTCTGTCTCACCAAGCCCACGCTACTGCATTTCAAGTACTCGGGATCCAACCGTCCACCAATAAAGTAGCGCTCTTTTTGATTCCGTGACCAGTCTGCAGAAACTCGTTCTAACTCTTGATATAAGGCATCACTAATCGTTTCGGGATAAAATTCAAACTGAAAATCCGCTGCTTCTGCTGCTATTTTTTCAGTCACTGTTTCCGTCCAGGCTGTTTGATTCACTGTTGACGGCTCATCAAATTGAATCAAGCCTTCTTCCCCAACTTTCATAAATTCAAAGCCGCAATCGTGAAGATTCATAACATATTCTTCCGAGATACGATAAAAAACTAATTGATAACCTAACAAATCAGCTTGATCCATAAACGCCAGTGTCGCCGCTGTCCATTTCTCTCGTTGCCCAATTGGATCCGCCAAGACAAAGCATTTATTAAACTTCATTTGAAACCCAAAAAGTACTTGATCTTCGCCTTCTTCTTGGTAATAAAAATGACCATAATCCTTTAAATACAAAAATTGACTGCCTTCGTTGCCACCAAATTTTTCCAAAAAGCGTGTCAACCGCGCTTCCTCAAACCCCTCACCTAAAGTAACAGTTGTTTCGGCTAAATATTGATACAAAAAGAATAAACCAATCAAGGAAATACTTAAACCAATCAATCCGTTAAACCAAACATCATCTGACGGAAACAACAAAAAGTGATTGATAACTTGATTGCCACCAGCTGGTCGTGCGGCGTAATAGCCAGCAACCGCATAACCGATAAACAAGCAGCCAAACAAAATACTATCTACCGTTAAAGCGCCCCATGAATAAACAAACTTTTCACGATAAAATTCTTTACGAGCCAAAATAACCGCCAATAAAATAACAGCATAAACAGCAATCAACTGCCACGAAGTCGTTCGTGCCACCGTATTTACAATACAAAATCCTAGTAAAATAATTGTAGGCCAATAAGCTTTTTTCACTTTCATAGAAATGCCTCGAGCTAAACCTAATAACAAGAATCCTACAAATAAATTCAATGTTTGATCTAAAAAATTAAAAGAAAAGGGAAGTAACACTTGGAATAAACGACTGACATTCGACAAATTCGTCACAGTCGATAATAGAACCATCATAATTCCTGCAAAATATAACGCCGCCACCAAAATAAAATGCGCCACTTTTTGTGAAAATAACCGAGGTAAATTATCAAAAAATTGATTAACTTTCATGCCTGCTTGTTGCAAGAACAAAATAACTCCTGTCATAAAAGGCGTCACATAATAGAACAAACGATAATACAACAACCAGACAACCGCTTGTGATCGATCAATCCCTAATTGTGACAAGCCCAAAATCATTAAGACATCAAACGTTCCCATACCACCAGGAACCATGGTTAACATACCGATTAACGTAGCGATAACAAACATTGGGTAAACAGAAACCATCGAAACTGGCACCTGCATCAAGCGACCTATCATCAAGAAAGCAAACATCCCACCTAGCCATTGACCTAATGAAGCGCCGAATAATAGGAGCACCGCTTTTGGAAAAAATGTTTTAAACAATGTTCGCCGTTTTAAATACGTGAAAAACCAGAGCGCTGGCGCAATCAGGCTGCCCAATAATAACCAAACCCAATATTCACGAAAAACATTTTGGGTTCGAATAAAAAATAAATCAACAAACGCCACAAAAGATAAAATAGATAACCCTGAAATCAAGAACAGAGCAACTTTTGAGACCGTTGCTACAACCTTGCCCCGTGGTACATCTTTTCCGTAAAAATTAATCCGTAGCGTTGCCCCAACCACGCCGCCAAAACCCGCTAAGTTATTAATGGTATTGGTGACCCAAGCCGAAGTTAACCAATCCATTCGTTTCATTGGTGGCTTACCTTCTTTTTCCAATAATTTAACGACTACATAGTCATAAAGGAGCATCGGAATAACCCCTAATAGTCCTGCCAAGACCATACCAATTAAACGCCCCGTACTTTGTTGTTCCATCGTGGAAAAAATATCCGCCCAGGTCATGCCTTGAGCGATATGTGTCACTTGGTTAGCCACGAAAACTAATACAGAACCAAGAAAAATTAGTTTCAATAATAAACTGTGTTCTTTCAACCACTGCGTTAGTTGGCTAATATTTTTTTTCATCTTATAGCCTCTTTCATATCTCTTTTCTATTCATTTAACTTTCGTTTTATCGATTTTCTTCCATGGTAGCCTATTTGCTGAAAATTTTCCAGCACGGCTAGACATTTTGGCTGAATCGTATTGTTTTATTGAAAAAAAAAGAGTGAGAAAAAAATCTAAGACGATTTTTTCTCACTCTTTTAACTGTATTTTTTACGCCACTACTTCTGCGATAATCTCAATCTCCACCAACACATCCATCGGTAATTTAGAGATTTCAATCGTTGTACGTGCAGGATATTCCGCACTAAAATACTCAGCATAGACTTCATTGAATGCCGTGAAATCCGCCATATTTTGTAAATAGCATGTCGTTTTGACTACATGAGCAAAATCACTACCCGCTTCTGTTAAAATCCCTTGAATATTTTTCAGTACTTGATTGGTTTGTTCTTTAATCGTTGTCCCAACCACCTTGCCTGTTTCAGGATCCAGTGGAATCTGACCAGAAGTAATCAATAAACCATTCACAATTTTTGCTTGTGAATATGGCCCAATTGCTTGTGGTGCTTGCTTTGTTTTAATTGTTTTCATTTCTTTTCCCCCAGTAAATGACAAGTTGTTACTTTTTGTTATTTTATTTGTTTCTATTTTTCCATTGTACTGCAACCAATTTCGGAATGCTATCTTTTCTCAATTATTCCCAAGCGCTGATGCTGTGCCATCCTTTTGTAAAACAGCTTCAAAACCTTGACGCATCCTTTCAAGTCCCTCGTGTAGTTTTGCTTGCGAACAGCCAATATTTAACCGTAAAAATCGTTGCCCATTACCACCATAAATCGAGCCGTCCATAATGGCGACTTTCCCCACAGAAACTAAAGTCTCTTGTAAGCGGGCCACATCTGGAACTGCCGCTGATATATCCAACCACATTAAGTAAGTGGCTTCCAGCTCCGTCACTTTAAT
The DNA here is from genome assembly GCF_051712245.1 of Enterococcus sp. DIV1368f. NCBI lineage: Bacteria > Bacillati > Bacillota > Bacilli > Lactobacillales > Enterococcaceae > Enterococcus > Enterococcus sp. DIV1368f. The sequence continues at coordinate 31,352 of NZ_JBIOON010000001.1, read as the reverse complement.
TTTTGGCAAATATGTCTGTAAAAAATCTTTCACGTAACGTTGGTTCTCCGCTAAATAATCATTCAACTCGTCAACCCAAGTACCACATTTTTGATAGGCCGTCATGGTTGCTAGCATTCCCAAAATACTTGTTGATGATAGACCATCGGCGTTTTTTAATTTGAGCTGAAAAGCGTCACGCAATTCGTTATCTGGAATTAAGGCGTAAGCAAAAATCAGCCCTGGAAAATTAAAGGTTTTCGTGCCACTGGTAATAATGGCAGATTTTTTATAATTAAATTGCGTAATTGGTCGATGAACATGGCCTTTATTAACGATATCCATATGAATTTCATCAGAAAGTAAAAACACATCATACTGTTGGCACAATGAAACCATTCGCTCTAATTCCCATTGCTCCCAAACACGTCCTGTTGGATTATGCGGGGAACATAAAAGCAAACAGCGATTTTCTGGTTGCGCTAGTTTTTTTTCTAAATCAATAAAATCAATGCTGTAGCGCTTCTCTTGATAAAGCAATTCATTTGCCACTACTTGCCGCTTATTTTCCTGAATAACTTTAAAAAATGCATCATAGGCAGGTGTTTGTAAAATAATGCCCTCCCCTTCGTTAGTTAATAATTGAATCAAAGCAGAAATCCCGTAGATAACGGTCGGGGTATACATAATCCAGTGTTCTTCAATCTTCGTCTGGAATCTTGTCTGGTACCACGTTTGAATTGCTTCTTTTAATTGCGGATGGTTCCACCTCGTGTAGCCAAATACGGGATGTTTCAAACGCTCCTGTAATGTTGCCAGAACTGCCTCTGGCACAGCAAAATCCGTATCGGAAATAGTGAAGGGAAGCAAGTCCGCTTCCCCAAATCGGTCTTCTACAAAATCCCACTGTGTACAATACGTTCCTCGTCGATCAATTGCTTTATCAAACGACACACTCTTCACCTTCTGTCTTTTTTCTAACCTAAAATCATCTCTAATTGATTACGGACCGTTGTCACTTTGGTTCCGATAATCACTTGTACATTCTGCGCATCTAAATGTACAACGCCTAAAGCCCCTAATTGCTTTAATTTGTCATCATCTACTTTATTAGCATCTGCTAACACTAACCGTAAACGCGTAATGCAATTATCAATAGCTTGAATGTTCTCTTGCCCACCCAAAGCCGCTAAAATCCCAGGCGCATCATAGCTACCCGTTTTCTTATATTGAACTTCTTGATCGGTATATTCAGTCTCATCTAAGACCTTGTCTCGTCCAGGTGTTTTTAAATCAAAGGTTACAATGACTGTTTTAAAGACGAAATAATAAACAACAAACCAGATAGCGCCGACAATGAGAACCCACCACCATTTTGTATAAGTTCCTTGTAACAAGCCAAAAATAACAAAGTCCAGTAGCCCGCCATCAGTGTTCCCAATCACAACACCCAATAAAGCCATTACCATGAAACCTAGACCAGTCATAATGACATGAAACAGCCATAATAATGGACTAATAAATAAAAATAAAAATTCAATTGGTTCTGTAATGCCAGTGATAGCCGTTGCAATCACACCTGAAAGGAGTAAGCCTTTAATCTTATGTCGATTCGCCGGAGCTGCAGTATGATACATCGCAAGTGCCGCCGCTGGTAAGCCAAAAATAAAGGTCGGCATTTTCCCTTGTGACAAGAAAGCTGTTGCGCTTGGTGAAATCGGTAAATTATTTTGCAATTCTGCATAGAAAATATTTAACGCACCAAACACTTCTTTGCCAGCCACCACCGCTGAACCCCCTGCTTCAGTAAAACGAATCATGGAAACCAAAATATGATGCAACCCAAACGGCAACAGTAGACGTTCCCCTGATCCAAACAGAAAAGGCCCAAAAATACCAGAACGTTGGATAAGTTGGCCAATCGCCATAATCATTAGCGCGAAAAGTGGCCAAACTAACGGAATTACTAAGCCCACGAATGCCATCACTAATGAAGTAATAATTGGTACAAACCGTGCGCCAGAAAAGAAGGCAAAACTATCTGGTAGTTGCACCGTATAAAATCGATTATGCAACTTATAGACAATAAGCCCAGCGATAATTCCACCAAGAACGCCCATTTCAATCGTTTGAATCCCAAAAACCATTCCTTGGCCGGCTTCCCGCAACTGCTCAGGATCCACGAGGCGATTCGTCTGCACTAAATAGAAATTAATCGCTAAATTCATCACCGTATAGCCTACGAAACCTGAAAACGCAGCAATTCCTTTTTCTTTCCGAACTAACCCCAACGGAATGGCCATTGCAAACATGACAGGTAAATAGGCAAACGCAAAACCACCAATTGTCGACATAAATTGGAAAATAATTTTTACTGCGGGCTTTCCTAAAAACGGGATCGTTTCAATCATGGATTCACTGGAAAAAGAACTTCCTAATCCCAACAAAATCCCCATAAAAGCTAATAAAGCCACTGGCAACATAAACGTTTTACCTAATCCTTGGAAAAACTCCCAGAAAGTCGCTTTCTTTTTCTTTACTGCCATTTCTTAACTCCTCCATTCATTCTTTACAAAACTAAAAATGATTGCGTTTACATTCATTGCCCTCATTATAACTAGCCCAAAACAAAGAAAAAAGAGGCTACACTTTTTCTGTATCCCCTTACATCATTTAGTATGGTGTTGCATAAAATTACCGCGGTTGCTTTGCCTCTGCGTACATTAATAAAACCGTATCGAACAAACAAATGACAGCAATTCTTGAACTTAAATCCACGCGCTGATGATAACGTGTCGTCCCTTTGGCAAATAACGTCGTCGTCGACAATTTTTCCAAGGTGCTTCCTTTAGTCGAAATCAAACTAATCATCGGCACCTGCTGTTCCTGTGCTACACGTGCATACGCTAAAATCCCCTTAGTTTCTCCTGTATAACTGACAAAAATGGCTAAATCCTGTCCATCCAGATTCTTAACTGCTGCCGCTTGTTCATCCCAATCAGATCGTGCATAGGCTTTTTTTCCTAAAAATGTTAGCTTTCGTGCAAAATCAGTACAAATAGGAAAACTGCCACCAACACCGAACACTTCAATCGTATTCGCACGCTCAATCATTTTAAGCATTTCCGCGACTTTGGCTTCATCCATTTGTTGAAAACTGTCTTGCACATTGGCGATCAACTGTTGCGTAATAGCTTGAAAACTACGACTATCGCTTTCTGTGCTCTCGCTCTGCACCGATTGGACGATTGCGTATTTTAATTCTTGGAAGCCTCGATAACCTAAGTGTTTTGCCGTTCGAGAAATAGTGGCTGTTGAGACAAACAACGCCTGCGCCACCTCATAAATGGTTTGTGAACTAATTTCCGTCATATGCGTCAAAATATAATCCAGTACTTGATTTTCAATTTTACTTAAATCATTTCGTTTCTTTTCTAACAAAGCGATTAATCCCTCAGTCGTCATCCAATCCCTCACTTTAAATCCTTTTTTATAATTATACACCAGAATATTCTGATTATTTCAATAAGAAAGTCCAAAATAACCAACAGCGGCTCCATCATTCGCCAGAGAAAAAAATCAGCCTTCCGATGGAGGTGTTTGTTGCGCTTTCTTGCTATACTCTGTATATAGAAAACAGGAAAAATTTGGAGGTAGTACGTATGAATAATCAACGACCAATGTTTATAAATATTCTTTTAGTGGTCCTTTTATTTTTAGTTGTCGGTTCACTCTTTAGTGCCGTTGTCGGTATCGTGGGAAGCTTATTGTGGCTAGCAGTAAAAATTTTAGTTCCCGTAGCGATTATCGTGTGGCTTGTTCGAACAATTTCGGGAAATAATGGCAACTGCCGCCGTCGTTATTAAAAAAAAACAGGTTTTCCTTTTCGGAAAACCTGTTTTTTTACTTCTTTTATCTAAAAGCATATACAATATTACTAATACCAAACATCATAAAGTAGAAGCCAACTAAGAAGCTTAAAGTTAGTGCTGAAGACAATGGATTAAATAATAACATTACACCTAAGATAATCCCTAAAACGTCAACAATTAATGTGAACCAGAAGTAACCTGTGCTTACTCGTTTAGCAAAATCTAAAGTAAATAAGCCGAAAATTGAGTCGAATAAAAACCAAATTGCAAAAACAAATGGTAACACAGCGACACCAATATTTAAGTTAAACAATAAGTAAACACCAATGAGGATATCAATAATCCCTAAGATGATCGGTGCATAAGCTTTGTAGCCTAGCAATTCTTTCATACGATTACGTACAAAAATTTCGAAAATCCCTTTAATAATAGCAAAAATCGCAAAAACCATCACAATGGCAATTAAATTACCGGCAGGATTTTGGAAAGAAATTAATGCAGTCAGAACAAATAGAATTCCTAATACTAATGAACCCCAGTCCATTCCATGATGTTGTCGTTGTTCCATGACACTCACTCCTCTATAAAATAATTTATTACACTTATTATGTTACTACTATTTTACAAGGTGTCAAATATTTTCATCGTGCTTTCTGAAAACCATTTCAATGATAACTCCATTAAAAACAACGTATCACTTGATTGTCTCTTTTTTGGTGCACAATTGTGCCTTTTTTGTATAAATAAGTCCCTCGTTTTCCCACAAAAAAACCGCTACTTTTTCATCTAGTTTATAAAAAAGTAACAGTTATAAATTATTTTTTCTTTTTCCCAATCGAGAGAATCCCTCTTTTTATGACATCAAAGAAACTCAAAGATTGGACCATATGATCTGGGTCAATATATTCACGAATAGCTCGTAACACTCGCTTCGGCTCTTTTGAAGCAAACGTATACGTCCCATTTTTCTTGGTTTGAATCGCATAACGAGGAATCCATTTTCCTTTGAACATTACTGAAGCCAACACGTAATCGACTTCTTCCCACGGAATTTGGATAAACTTACGTGGATCTTTGGCATGGTAAAATTCAAACCCGCGGTCACCTATCATAATTTGTCCATAATCTGTTAATCCTGTAAATGCCGTCGCATCTATAACTAAATCAACTTTTGTGTTTAATGATTGTACCATGTTATCTGCTCCATTTCATTCGACTAATTCCTCTTTATTATACGTTTCTTTCCTGATCGAAACAAACAAAATTACATCTTTGTTTAAAAAAGCGGAAGAAAAGTTTCTCGACTTCTCTTCCGCTTTTTTTGATTAGAAGTAATAAACTTACTTCGTCATTCTTATAATAAGCCGATTAAGTGGCCGACTACGCCGACTACGAATAAACCAAGAATGATAACGATTGGGCTAACTTTTTTCTTCAATAACCACATACATAAGAATGTAAGTAGTAATGGTGCTAGACCTGGAATCAATTGATCTAAGTTATCTTGTAAAGTAGTAACTTTCGTTGGTGAAAGCGCCAAGCCTTGGTTCACTTGTTCAAAGGCTTTATGCATTCCTTCACCGCCAGCAGGAAGTTTATCCCACTCGATATAAGCACCTTTGTCTAACTTAACTTGTGAGACAATTGGTAAGAACTTAATCGATACCCAACGTTGAACCAATGCGGCCAGTACGAACATCCCTAAAATAGAAGCACCTTTTGTAATATCTTGTAGTAAACCACCTGAAAGGTCATCAGTAATTTTAGAACCTGCTTTGTAACCAAATTCTTGTGTATACCACATGAATGACCAACGAATTAAGTTCCAAGCAACGAAGAATAAGATTGGGCCTAAGATGTTACCACCCATTGCTAAGGAAGCACCTAAAGCTCCTAACATTGGACGAACAGTAAACCAGAAAACTGGGTCACCGACACCGGCTAAAGGACCCATCATCCCAACTTTAACCCCTTGAATCGCTACGTCATCAACTGGTGCGCCATTGGCACGTTCTTCTTCCAAAGCTAATGTTACACCAAGAATTGGTGAGGCAATGTATGGGTGTGTATTAAAGAACTCTAAGTGACGTTTTAATGCCGCTGAACGTTCTTCTTTCGTTTTATATAATTTTTTGATTGCTGGAATCATTGAGAATGCCCAGCCACCGTTTTGCATACGTTCGTAGTTCCAAGAACCTTGGATAAATGTTGAACGCCAAGCTACAGCTAAACGATCTTTTTTAGTTAATTGAATTTTTTCTGCCATTTTCTTTGCTCCTCCTTCAGAATTAGTAGTCGTTTAAAATATCGCCTAATGGGTCGCCAGAGTTGCCTCCGCCATTTGAGTTAGAAGAACCGCCCATTTTAGATAAGTTCAAGTAAATAAGAGCTAAAGCGACACCTAAAGCACCTAATGCGATTAATGTTAATTGAGAAATCGCTGCGACTACGAAACCGATAATAAAGAATGGCCATACTTCTTTTGTTGCCATCATGTTGATTACTAATGCATAACCTACGGCAACGACCATACCACCACCGATAGCCATACCATCAGTTAACCAAGCTGGCATTGATTCTAAGAAATTACGAACAGTGTCAGCAGGAATGAATAGTAACGCACCTGCTGGAATCGCAATACGAATACCTTGTAAACATACAGCGAAAATGTGTAACATTTCAACTTGTTTAATGTTGCCTTTTTCAGCAGCCGCATCCATCATGTGAACGATTGGAACCGCAACTGTCCGAACGATCATTGTTAAGAACAAACCTGCAACCGCTAAAGGAACTGCGATGGCAATCGCTGAAGGAACACCTTTAACACCTTGGCCACCTAAAACTAAAATAATTGCTGAGGCAACAGATGCTAAAGCGGCATCCGGTGCAACGGCAGCCCCGATGTTCGCCCAACCTAACGCGATCATTTGTAAAGTACCACCTAAAACAATTCCGGCTTCTAAATTACCAGTAACTAATCCGATTAATGTACATGCTACTAACGGTTGGTGGAATTGGAACTCATCCAAAATCCCTTCCATACCAGCTAGAAAGGCAACGAGTAAAACTAAAATAATTGATATAACAGACATGATAAGCCTCCTATTTTGATTTGTATTTGGCGAGTTACGCGTTTGCTAACTCATTTTTTGCTTTTTTCAAAATTTCGTCCATATTCGCTTTTGAATCATTTGGCACTTTACGCACATCAAATTTGATGCCTTTGGCTTTTAATTCATCAAACGTATCAACGTCTTCTTGACCCATTGATAATACTTTGCTTACAACGACTTTTCCAACAGAGTGAGCCATTGAACCAACGTTTACTTCTGGGATTTCTACGCCGCCTTCAACCACTTTTAAGACGTCTTCAGGATTTTCAAATAATAATAATGCTTTTGTATTGCCAAAACGTGGATCTTTTGCTACTTCAATCATTTTACTAATTGGAATAACATTGGCTTTTACTCCTGGAGGAGCTGCTTGTTCGATTAATTTCTTACGTAAGTCATCTTTTGCAACGGCATCAGAAACAACAATAATTCTGTTTGGTTGTGTTGCTTTTGTCCAAGCTGTTGCTACTTGACCATGTAATAAACGTGAATCAATACGTGCTAGCACAAATTTAATTTTGCCATCGCCAACAACTGTACCTGGTGGTAACGAACCTTTTGGCTGTGCATCTTCTGTCGCAGCAGCTTTTGGTGCTTCTGCTGGTTGTAACTCTTCTGGTTTAACTTTGACACCATCTTTTGCTGTTTCAAGAATGTGTGTCGCAATTTCTTGTGCTGATTCCATAGAGAAACGAGAAGCATATGCTTCAATAACCATTGGTAAATTCATACCTGCAACGATTGCCCATTTGTCTTTATGATCTTCTAACAATGAGTTCGCTTGGTTAAATGGTGTTCCTCCCCATAGGTCAACTAAAAATAGTACTTCGTCTTGATTGTCAAACGATGCAATGGCTTCTTGCATTTTTGCTTTTACATCATCGGGACCTTCGCTAGGCATTAACGTAACTGCTTTTACATTTTCTTGTTCGCCAAAGATCATTGCACCAGATTGCAAGATCCCTTCAGCAAATTCACCGTGACTTGCTAGGATAATTCCTACCATTTTTATACCTCCTGTATAATTGATGTTTTTTTTCATGGTTGTACTGCTAAACGCTTTCACTTTTTGAAAAAAATCAGATAAATCAGATTCTGACAAAAATAAATGAAAAAATTTCAATAGTTCTTGATTTTTTTCAACATCAGCACTTGCCTTTATCAATACAGTTCATGAAGCAATGATGTTGGTCCTAGGCCACCACATCCTTTCAATGTCTTTCGTCTGTAAAAATTAACGTCAGCTGGCGTTATTTTCTTTGCTACGCTCTTTTTTCAGTAAATCCATCAAATTCACTTGGCTGTCTGCTGCGACTTTTCGAATTTCCAATTCAATACCTTGTTCATTTAAAAACAGAAATGCTTTTAAATCGTTGGCATCCACTGCGACTGCATTCGTAATCATTCGCTTGCCTGTGCTGAAACTCATTCCGCCAATATTCACAGAAGTTAGTTGTACACCGCCTTCGACCACTCGTTTCACGTCCAAAGGATTAGTGAATAACAACATGGCTCGAAACGAATCAAAACGAGGATCAGGGTAAACATCAATCATTTTTTGAACAGTGATGACATTTACTTTGACACCAGGTGGAGCAGCTTGAACTAACAAGGCTTTTCTCAAATTGTCATGAGCAACGGAATCACTAACCACTAAAATGCGATTAATGTTCGTCAATTTTGCCCAAACAGTTGCTACTTGGCCATGAATTAATCGATCATCAATTCGAGCTAAACGAATATCCATTACCATCGGGAATGCTCCTTTAAATTCATTTTTAAAGGTTAGGACCTTTGTCTTTTTACTTAAAAATTTTAGGTAAAAAGGGACACCTTATTATAAGCAAGTTTCGTGCCAACTTTAGTGTATCGGTTCGAAACCTAGAAAATTATAGGTTTTTTTAAGAAAATCAAAAAATCGATACACTAATAAATAGTGTATCGATTTTTCTGTATTAATCTAGTGTATCAATTTCGGTGATTTTATCTTCGATACACTGGGCATTTTTGACTAACTGTGCGATAAAATAAACTTCTTCTGCTGGAACATCCATATTAAGAGCTTCTTCCATAGTCTCAATTGAGGCCACAATCACTGGATAAATTGGTTCTTGAACCAATCGACCAAGTTCCTTTTCTGAAACCGTCAGTGTATCATTCCGTAAAATACGCTCCAACATGCCCGATGTGTGCATAATCAAATTGATATAAAATGTGTACTCTTCTGGCATCGTTAATTGGGTTTGGATATTTTTAGCGAATGACCACAACAGCTCAATGATTTTTTTTCCATTAATGAAAGTGAAACTTTGCTCCATATATTTTAGACAAATTTCTTTTGCTGCCGCTTCGTCCAACGGCTTATTCATTACTTCTTCTTTCCGCTCTGCTAGTAATTGCTGAATAATTTTTTCTGCTTCACCGGAAAAGAAATTTTCCATGGAAATATAAGGAACTCCAATTTTGGGATTGGTAATCCCAGTTGTCGCAATAATTTCATAGTCTTCTTGAATTTTAGGCAAGACTTCTTTCATATTTACAATGGACAAAGGAATCACTTCTAAATGCCAGTCTATTTGTGGCAAGACAGCTTCCTCAATCAGCTCTTTCATTCGGCGCGCAGTTCCTTCTCCAGAAGCGCAGATAGCAATAATTGCTCTTGTTTTCCAATTTTCAATGATTTGTTTCGTTTCACTTTGGCGAATATCGGCATAGCCATGAAAGTTTTTTAAAGACTCGTGAAGTGTTTCCAATTGCGTATCAATTAATGCGGTTTTGCGGGCCGCTTCAAGAACAATTGGCGTGGTCACCATGTCTACTGTCCGCACATCAATGCCTGTCTGGCGTACAATTTCTTCTGAAAACGTACTTAATGAACCCATATCCACCAATAATAGTACGCCATTCTCTTCATTCACTTCACCAACTGCTTCAACGATTTTACGCAAAGCTTCTTTCGGTGGCATATCTAAAGGCATATCCACAGCCTTCAAATTATCAACATTTAACAATTGAGAAACCACTTGTACCATACTGCTAGCGGTACTATTTCCGTGCGCAGCCACGACAATGCCAATCCGGCCAGCCTCAGGATTTTCTCTTAAAGAAATGAGCAAAACAGCTAAATAGTAACTTTCAGATTCAGGAATCTCCATCTGATAACTACTTTCAATAATATTTTTAATTTCTTTTGCTGTTTCAAACTCTGTTGGATAATCTAAAACCATATTTCGAATACTTTCATTTAAAGGATGCTTAGGATCTTTGCCTAATTGGATGCGTTTCAAGAAAGAACTAATGTGTAAACTCATTGCATAGATAAAGTTGGGTTGAAACGAATACGATAACCGCTTCGCTGCAAAATTATAAATTTTCTTAGTGACATCAATAATTCGTTGGTCAACAATTTCAGCCAATTTATTTTCTGTATCAAAGGTGAATCCATAATCTTTGTAGAAAGATTTTAAATGAACATTGATATCCGTTGTAATAAAATTATTAATTAGTTCTTGGTCCAAGCCGTCTGCTTTTAAGAGAGCCGCTTTATCTCCAATAATCTCATATAGATTGTAAGGCAATTCATAGGCATCTGACTGAATAGCTACTAAAGATTCATTTGGTGATACCACTAATTGCGGTTCCAGATATTTCGATAACTCCGACAATACTTCTCGATTACTGGCAAGTTGCATAATGCCTTCTTTAATATTGTCCGTTAATTCGTCCATCGTAATCATTAATTCCTCTTGTTCCATCTGATTAAGGAACCCTCGCGCAGTCACAAGTTGCACATTCGATTTTAGCTGACCGACATTTCCATAAGAAACACTTCCGATTAACGCTTTGACCACATCTTCTGACAAAGAGATTCGCCGTTGAATCCGCGCTGCTTCCATTGAAACCATCACTTTTAGGAGGTCAATTTTTTCTTTCGCAGGACGGTCACTAAAGTTCGGTAATTGAATGATAATCGGAATGCGTCGCACAAAAGTATTCAATAAAGAAGAAGTAGGATTTTCCGTCGTAGCACAAATAATCCGAACATCCGCATGATGTGATTTCACTGTTTCACCTAAACGCGCGTACACGCCGTGATCCATAAAATAAAAAATCATTTCTTGTCCTTCGGGTGGTAACCGATGTACTTCATCTAAAAACAGAATGCTGCCATCTGCTTCATCAATAATCCCTTCTTTCGCTTTCGTAGCGCCTGTGAAGGCCCCTTCTACATACCCAAATAAATGCGACATCAAAAGTTCTGGATTATGCGCATAGTCTGCACAGTTAAACACCACAAACTCTTTTTCTTTGGCCACAATTTGGTTCAGCTTCGCAAATTGAAACATGGCATGAGCAAAATAAGTTTTCCCAGAACCTGTTGGTCCAGTAATTAAACAATTCAAGCCTTTTGGCGGATATAAAATCGCTGCTTTGGCTTGTTCAACCGGCGTTTTCATGCTCCCAGCTGAACCGATAATTTTTTTAAAAATATCTTCAACTTCTGGGGTTTTGCTGGTCGTGACTACTGGTTCAACCAATGGTTCGATAAAAGTTTTTGTGGAGTGATCCATTGATTTTTCCCGATAACTTTTAACTGGCTTGGTTAATGGTCGATGCTGAAACGCCACCTGCGCGACATATTTTACTGGTCGACCAGATAATTTTTTCAAGCGCCCTTCACGAACCAGTTGATTCAAATCTTTACTAGCATTGGTCCGCTGAATGTTTAAACGTTCTGAAATTTCTTGTGTCGTGACTCCCGCATCACTTGTTAAGGTCATTGGCGTTAAATTCTTCGTTTGCTCTTTAACATATTGATAGATTTTTTCAATCCGCTTCATTTTTGATGGCTCCTTTAATCGATACACTAATTAATTTACATGATACAGTGTATCATTAAAAAAATACACTAAAAACCCTTTCATGAAAAAAATTTCTGTTTCACATGAAACATTTTAAAAAAGCGCCTTTTTTCTATAAAAAACCCACCTTTTTATTCGTTTCTGTAAAAAGATTGAAACTCCTTGAAAAAAGGTTCTGTAGCCGATATAATGCAGAGAGGTTCAAGAATATATTAAAAGCGAGGAAAACAATTGATTACTGTTAATGATGTAAGTTTACAATTTCCAGATCGTAAACTTTTTGAAGAAGTGAATATTAAATTTACTCCTGGCAACTGTTACGGCTTAATCGGCGCAAACGGTGCAGGAAAATCAACGTTTCTTAAAATTTTATCAGGTGAGATTCAACCGACAACTGGCGTGGTTTCAATGGGTCCTAATGAGCGACTAGCAACGCTGAAACAAAATCACTTTGACTACGAAGACTACACTGTTTTAGAAACTGTAATTATGGGACATAAACGTCTTTACGAAGTAATGAAAGAAAAAGATGCTATCTATATGAAAGAAGATTTTTCAGATGAAGATGGGATTCGTGCCGCAGAACTAGAAGGCGAATTTGCTGAACTTGACGGTTGGGAAGCAGAACCTGAAGCAGCTGTTTTACTCCAAGGGCTAAACATTCCAGAAGAATTACATGATCAAAAAATGAGCGAATTAACAGCTGGTCAAAAAGTCAAAGTATTATTAGCTCAATCTCTTTTTGGTAAACCAGATGTCTTACTATTAGACGAGCCGACAAATGGTTTAGACACCCGCTCAATCAATTGGTTAGAAGAATTTTTAATCAACTTTGAAAATACCGTTATCGTGGTTTCCCATGACCGTCATTTCCTAAACAAAGTCTGCACCCACATGGCAGATTTAGACTTTAGTAAAATCAAACTTTACGTTGGTAACTATGATTTCTGGTTGGAATCAAGCCAACTAGCGACAAAATTGCAAGCACAATCTAATGCCAAAAAAGAAGAACAAATCAAAGAATTACAAGACTTTATCGCTCGTTTTAGCGCCAATGCCTCAAAATCAAAACAAGCAACGTCTCGTAAAAAAATGTTAGATAAAATTACCTTAGATGACATTCAACCTTCCTCTCGTCGTTATCCATTCGTTGGTTTTACACCAGAACGTGAAATCGGCAATGACTTATTACAAGTTGAAAATGTCTCTGTAACGATTGATGGCAAAAAAATCTTAGATAATATCTCGTTCAACTTAACAAAAGATGATAAAGTGGCATTCATCGCTGACTCAGATATTACAACGACTACGTTATTCAAAGTGATTATGGGCGAAATTACTCCCGATACAGGTTCTGTTCGTTGGGGCGTTACAACTAGCCAAGCTTATTTACCAAAAGACAACAGCAAAGACTTTGAAAAGCCATTAACCATTTTAGATTGGTTACGTCAATTTGCTGGTAAAGAAGAAGATGACAATACGTTCTTACGTAGTTTCTTAGGTCGGATGTTATTCTCTGGTGAAGAGGTACTAAAACCAGTCAATGTTCTTTCCGGAGGCGAAAAAGTGCGTGTCATGCTTTCAAAATTAATGCTTTCCAAAGCCAATGTCTTAGTTTTAGATGATCCAACGAATCACTTAGACTTAGAATCAATCACTGCATTAAATGATGGGTTGATGGCTTTCACTGGTTCAATTCTTTTTGCTTCACATGACCACCAATTTATCCAAACATTAGCGAACCGAATTATTGCTGTTTCTGATAAAGGGGTCATTGATCGGGCAGAAACAACCTATGATGAATTCTTGGAAAACCCAGAAATTCAAAAACAAATGGACGTTTTATTCAGTTCAGATTATTAAAAAATGAGGTCGGGACAGAAGCGTTTAACTCCGAGAAATAAGAAGGAATTTCCAAAAATTGTTCTATAATTTTTGGAGACCAAGTAGGTATTGTTCATCATCGAATCACTACGTTCTTCGTGATTCTCAACAATTTCGGCTTATTTCCGAAGGACCTTCACCAAGTAGGTACGATGATTTCATCTGTTCATGCTTCACAGTGAAACATCGCAACTCTTAGAGCTGTAGCTCTTTTGAAGGCTGTACTGTGACGAGACGCATGTCGAGAAAACACCTTAGAAGTTGTTGAGATCGGAGCAACGCGTAGTGTTGCTTCTGTTCCCGCCGTTTATCAATTTTTAAGCCTGGGACAAAAATCCAAAGTGATTTTTGTCCCAGGCTCATTTTTTATTTTCTTTTTTCACCAAAAGAAAACACAGCAATACAACCTATTCCAGTATGACTAGTAATGGTGGGGCCTAGAGGATAAATCAGTATCTCATTAACTTCTATTTCTTTTTCAATTAATTCTTTGACTTTTTCCGCGTCATCTTTCGTTCCCGCATATGCAATCAATAGTGTTTGTTTCATTGGCTCTACAATGCCTTGAATCGTTTCTTGCGCAATCTTTTGCAAGGACTTGTTTCGTCCACGAGTTTTACCAACGGATGCTAGTTTACCCGCCGCATCCACGCGAATAATTGGTTTAATGTTCATTAAGCCACCAAGTGCTGCCGCTGTTTTAGAAATCCGTCCGCCACGTTCTAAATGTTTTAAATCATCTACCGTTACCCACGAGTGAAGTTTCATTTTTTGCTCTTCAAGATAGGCAACAACTTCTCCTAATGAATGACCATCTGTTTGTAATCGAATGGCTTCTCGGACTAACATCCCTTGACCTAAGCTAGCTGCTTTTGTATCAATAATATGAATTTCTACATTATCGTACTCTTCTTTTAACATCTCTACTGATTGCAACGCACTTTGATAAGAGCCACTTAACCCAGATGAAAAAGCTAAATAAATCACCGGTAACCCTTGCTCCACAAAAGGACGGAAAAATTCATTGTAGCGTCCTACATTAACTTGAGAGGTAGTGGGCATACTTCCATTTTTAATAGCCGTTAAGAAGTTCTGATAATCAAACGTTTCGCCTAAATCATCGCGATATTCTTTCCCGTCAATTTGAATATTCATGCTAATAAAAGGTACTTGGTTTTCTTTTAAGTATGTATACGGCAAGTCACAACAAGAATCTGTCACTAATTGATAATTCACGGACAATTGCCCCCTTCATGTTTTCTTTTATTTTACCATAGTTTTTCATTTTTATATAAAATTAAAAAAGAACGTAAAGGCTGAATTGGCATAAGCCATCCTTTACGTTCCCTTAAAAATCTGCTTAAATTTGTGCCCAAACGCTTTCTAAAACGTTCGTTTGGTTACGGTCTGGACCTACAGAGAATGTTGAAATGCGCACACCAACTAATTCTGAAATCCGATGCACATAGTTACGAGCATTAGCTGGTAAATCAGCTAAAGTTTTGCAACCAGTGATATCTTCAGACCAACCTGGTAATTCTTCATAAACTGGTTTACAGCGGCTTAATTCTTTCAAGCTTGCTGGATAATGATAAATTAATTCACCATCAAGTTCATAAGCTGTACAAATTTTCACCGTTTCTAAACCACTTAACACGTCAATCGAGTTTAATGACAAGTTTGTAATCCCTGATACACGTTTTGAATGACGCATAACTACTGAATCAAACCAACCGACACGACGCGGACGTCCTGTTGTTGTTCCGTATTCTTTACCGACACGACGAATGGTTTCTCCTGTTTCATCAAATAATTCTGTTGGGAATGGGCCGTCACCGACACGTGAAGTGTACGCTTTGCAGACACCAACCACTTTATTAATTTTTGATGGACCAACGCCACTACCGATAGTTACGCCACCAGCTACTGGATTAGAGGAAGTAACAAATGGATAGGTTCCTTGATCGATATCCAACATGACACCTTGTGCCCCTTCAAATAAAACCCGTTTTCCAGCATCTAATGCATCATTTAAAATAACCGAAGTATCTGTAACATATTGTTTAATTTGTTGTCCGTATTCATAGTATTCTTCAAAAATATCATCAAATTCAATGGCTTCGCTATCAAACATTTTAACGAATTGACGATTTTTTTCTTCTAAGTTAATTTTCAAACGTTCCGCAAAAATTTCTTTATCCAATAAATCAGCGATACGGATTCCCACCCGTGCTGCTTTATCCATGTAGGCTGGGCCAATTCCTTTAATCGTTGTCCCAATCTTGTTTTCACCTTTCGCATCTTCTTGCAATTGATCCAATTTAATATGATACGGCAAGATGACATGGGCACGATCTGAAATACGTAAATTATCAGTGGCAACATTATTTTCTTTTAAATAAGCTAATTCTTTTACTAAAGATTTTGGATTCACAACTACGCCGTTACCAATTACACTAATTTTTTCTTTATAGAAAATCCCTGAAGGAATTAAATGTAATTTATACGTTACGCCGTCGAATTTAATGGTATGTCCGGCGTTATCTCCGCCTTGGTAACGAGCGATCACTTCTGCGTTTTCACTTAGAAAGTCTGTAATTTTTCCTTTACCTTCGTCGCCCCATTGCGTTCCAACAACTACTACTGATGACATTCGAACACCTCGTTCATAATTTTTTTGTCCTGAATCATTGTACCAGTAAAACCAGTCCCTTTCAAGGGTAAAAATCGAATATTCTTTCACAATCAAAAGCGTTTCTGTCAAAAATACGAACATTTTTAGTTATGTTTTTGTAAAATAATAAAATATACGAATATTGTTCGTGTTTTACTCTCTGATTTTAATCCCTTAATAAGCAAAAAAACGAACTCAAAAAATGAGTTCGTTTTTTTAAAATTCTGTCCTCGGCGAAAGCGAAGAAAATTTATTATATTCTTTAATGAAAAGTAATTCGACCGTTCCACGCGCACCACTACGGTTTTTCTCAATGATGACTTCTACAACATTGTCAACTTCTGGTGGCTCATGATCACCGTCTTCTCCTTCACCACGATCGTAGTAATCATCACGATAAAGAAAGGCAACGATATCGGCATCTTGCTCAATGGAACCTGACTCACGAATATCACTTAACACAGGACGTTTATCTTGACGTTGTTCCACGCCACGAGAAAGCTGTGACAAAGCGATAACCGGGACTTTTAATTCTTTCGCTAATTTTTTTAATTGACGTGAAATATCAGAAACCTCCTGTTGGCGGTTCTCTTTTCCAGTTCCTTCAATCAATTGTAGGTAGTCGATCAAAATTAGACCTAAGTTGCCTTTTTCTTGTGCTAATTTACGACATTTCGCACGAATTTCGGTAATTTTAATCCCTGGTG
Organism: Enterococcus sp. DIV1368f; assembly: GCF_051712245.1. Classification (NCBI taxonomy): domain Bacteria; kingdom Bacillati; phylum Bacillota; class Bacilli; order Lactobacillales; family Enterococcaceae; genus Enterococcus; species Enterococcus sp. DIV1368f. The sequence goes on along the minus strand of NZ_JBIOON010000001.1, from coordinate 14,261 downwards.
TGTCATCAATATAAATATTCGCACGGGACAAACTACCCATCGCAATAATTAAGTTTTGCCATTCTTCTTCAGATAATTGCCCTGTTCTTAAATGGCTGGCCTCAATGGATCCTTCTGCACAAAGCATCCGGTTCACTAATGATTCTGCCCCCATTTCTAAACTAAAAATAGCGACAGCTTTATCTGTTTTGGTGCCGACATTTTGGGCAATATTTAATGCAAAAGCGGTTTTCCCTACCGCTGGACGGGCCGCTAAAATAATTAGCTCTTCCGCTTGCAAGCCGGCAGTCATTTTATCCAATGCTTGATAGCCTGTAGGTAAACCAGTAATCTCTTCATCATTTTGATATAATTGGTCAATATTCGCAATAGTTGTATTTAGAACATCTGAAATTGATAAAAAGCCACTACGATTCCGCTTTTCGGAGACTTCTAAAATGCTTCGTTCTGCATCATCCAAAATAGATTCAACATCTTCACCTTGCTCAAAGCCTTTAGTTACAATCTCTGTAGCGGTTTGGATTAAGTTGCGCAGCAACGATTTTTGTTCAACAATTTTTGCATAATAAATGACATTGGCAGCTGTCGGCACAGCTAAAGCTAAATCTGACAGATAACTTAGTCCACCAACATCTTCTAACAAATTCTCTTGTTCTAGGCGATCTTTGATTGTTACCACATCAATCGCTTCATTTCGGTCGCTTAAGGTCATCATCGTTTGGAAAATCAACTGATGACTACGACGATAGAAATCTTTAGGTTCCACATATTCCATCGCTTCTATTAGCACATCTGCATCTAAGAAAATAGAACCTAAAACGGCTTGTTCCGCTTCAATATTTTGTGGCGGTACCCTATCTTGCAATAATTCATTCATTTTGTTCTCTCCCACGATGTCTTACTTTCTGGTTCATTTAGTCTATCCATTTTAACACAATTTCATTAAAAAAAGTACATTTTTTCTCTGCTGATTTCTCTATTTTTAGTTCACTTTCCAATTTTAAAAAATATACAATTAATAAAAATATAATACTTTCGTTAATTCAAATTGTTGTGTATTTGATTTTTAAATATTATAAAAAATAATTTGAGTAATTTATTTTGCATAAAAAAGAAGCCGGAGAAATCGGCTTCTTTTTTATCGATTGTATTATTCCGCTACGACATGAACCTTAATTTTCGCTGTAACTTCATGATGTAGTTTGACTGGTACGTTAGTGTAGCCTAGAGAACGAATTGGGTTGGCTAATTCGATTTTTCGTTTATCCAATTTTACATTGTATTGTTTGTTTAAGGCTTCTGCAATTTGTTTTGAAGGAATTGAGCCAAATAAACGGCTATCTTCTCCAGCTTTTGCCTTGATCTCTACAACAGTCTTTTCATCTTCTAAAAAGGCTTGCATTTCTTTTGCTTGTGCTAAAACTTCTGCTTCATGTTTTTCTTGGGCTTTCTTTTGACCCGCTAATGCACTCATGCTTCCTTTATTGGCTTCTTTCGCATAGCCGTTTTTAATTAAAAAGTTTTGGGCGTAACCAGTTGGCACTTCTTTTACGTCCCCTTTTTTTCCTTTTCCTTTAACGTCTTGTAAAAAAATGACTTTCATTTCCTTCACTCCTGTTCATACATTTCATTAATATTTTGACGAATTACATCAAGTAGTTGCTCTTTTACTTCTGCTACTGTTACGTTTGATAATTGTACTGCCGCATTAGTAAAGTGACCGCCACCACCTAAATTTTCCATAATAATTTGGACATTAATTGAACCATTACTCCGAGCACTAATGCCAATCTGTTGATCCGTCCGCTTGGTAATGACAAATGCTGCATTAATCCCTGCCATAGAAAGTAATGTGTCCGCTGTTTTGGCAGCTGTGACACTATCATATTCTTTGTCTTCACTCCCTGCAACAACGACGGTATCTTTTGTGACATATTCGCTTTTAGAGATTAAATTGTTCATTTCCAGATAGCTTGTAAGATCAGAACTTAATAGATATTGTACTAAAGATGAGTCTGCTCCACAAGTTCGTAAATAACTAGCCACATCAAATGTTCGCGCCGTCGTTCGTGTATTGAAACTTTTCGTATCAACCACAATTCCCGCCAACATCATGGTTGCTTCAAAGGCCTGCAGTTTATTTGCGCTATTACTTTGGTATTCGATCAATTCTGTGACTAATTCTGAAGCAGAAGAGGCAGAAGATTCAATATAAGAAAGCAAGGGTTTTGCTGGAAATTCGTCTCCTCGTCGATGGTGATCAATGATTACTACTTTATCAAAACGCTCATAGAGCTCTTGTGAGATCGATAGAGACGGTTTATGGTAATCTACCATAACTAATAAGCTACTTTCTTTCTTGCGCTTCATGGCCTCTTTAGGACTAATAATGCGCTCTTCTAATTCTGGGTACTCTTTAATCGCCTCTAACACTCTTTTGACATCGGGAATGATTTCATTTTCATCTAAAACAATCCACGCTTTTCGATTATTAAACGAGGCTAAACGAGCAACACCAAATGCTGAACCTAACGCATCCATATCTGGATAACGATGGCCCATAATATAGATGTCAGCAGATTCCGCAATAATTCCCTTAATTGCCATGCTCATTGCGCGAGAACGTACTTGGGAACGTTTCGTCGTTACTGCCGTTTTTCCACCAAAAAATAACGGCTTCGCTTCATCTTTAGCTTCTTTTACAACCACTTGATCACCACCACGAACTAAAGCTGTATCTAGGTTCGTTTGAGCCGTGGTCCCGGTTTGATCTAAGGTTGGCCCCCCATAAGCAATCCCCATGCTTAACGTAATGGCTACTTCATGGTTAGCTGATTCCTTACGGATCGTATCCAAAATAGAAAATTTTTCGTCCATCATTTTTTGAATATCTTCCCATTGGGCAATGAAAAAATAACGTTCTGCGTTGATTCGCTTATAAAAAACTTTGTATTGGTCCATCCAATCAGAAACCATCGTCGTAATGAAACTATTCAAATAAGAAATTTCTTTCTCGTCCATTGTATCGGTGACATCATCATAATTATCGACAGACACAATGCCAATAGCCGTTTGCATTTCGACTTTTTCTTGATACAAATTACTTTCTTTAGTGATATCTTCAAAAGTAATTGTATGTTGTTCTTTATTGACGCTAAAGCGATAGGTATTTTCGTCAATCGTAAAGATATCTTGGTTTCGTTCTGCTAATTCTAAATAAGACGTAACTTGGCTAGCGGTTAACGTTAGCTGATTGTCTTTATTAAAAATAGAAGCAGCATAAGGATTAAGCCATTCTACCGCGCGTGTTTCCCCGTTATACGTAATAATCCCCACAGGTACTTCATTCACAACATAATCCAACGATTGTTCAGCAATGGAACTTGCTTCTTGAATCTTTTCTACGTTCGTAATTTCTACATCTCTAATCAACAGCCGAATAACCACTAAGAGAAAGATATCTAATGCGATAATTACCGCCAATAGCAGCCATTTATTTGTTAGTAAGAAATAGAGGAGAAATTCTACTAAGAGAAGACCCACAACAATTAAGAAACCGTTTTTTTGAATTCTCTTCTTTTGCATTTTTTTGCCTCCAATCTTTCTGCAGACCTTTGAGGCGACTTGTTCCAACGAGCGTATTGCTCTGGTGATTCACTAGTTATTTCATCCCTTATTTTATCACAAAACACTTCATTCTGCGAACCTTGTTATGTTTCACGTGAAACACTAGTCAAGATAAAAAAGAACCAAAGAGCAAGCTCTTTGGTTCTGGAAATTGTCATAAAATTATTGTTCGTCACTAACGAATGGTAATAATCCCATGATACGTGCGCGTTTAATAGCAATCGTTAATTTACGTTGGTTTTTAGCGCCAGTACCTGTAACACGACGTGGTAAAATTTTGCCACGTTCTGAAATGAATCGTTTTAACAATTCAGTATCTTTATAATCGATGTATTCGATGTGGTTTGCTGCGATGTAGTCGACTTTCCGACGTTTACGTCCGCCTCTTCTTTGTTGTGCCATTCTTGTTCCCTCCTATCAAATTCGTTTAGAATGGTAAATCATCATCTGAAATGTCGATAGATGAACCTGAGCCACCAAATGGATCAGAATCTTTATCGAAATCAGGCATACCGTTATTGTTTTGCGACTGAGAAGATGATGGATTGAAACTATTGTTGTTGTTATTAAATCCAGAACCGGCATTGTTATTACCAAAGCTACGATTTTGTGATTGATAACCATTTTCGTTGTTATTAAAGCTACCGCCGCCAGTTCCTCTTTGTTCTGAAGCAGAACGAGATTCTAACAATTGGAAGTTTTCACAAACCACTTCAGTTACGTAGACACGTTGACCTTGTTGGTTCTCGTAATTACGAGTTTGAATTCTTCCGACAACACCTAATAATGTACCTTTACGGGCATAATTAGCCATTGTTTCTGCGGGTTTACGCCAAATCACACAGTTGATAAAGTCTGCTTCACGGTCACCATTTTGATTCGTAAAGTTACGGTTTACAGCAAGTGTAAAGGTCGCAACAGCTGAACCACTAGCGGTGTAACGTAAGTCAGGATCTTTTGTCAATCTTCCGACTAATACAACGTTATTAATCATTCAAAACATCTCCTTTCGTCAATAAATGTTTCATGTGAAACAAATTATGCTTCTACCTTCACGATCATATGACGGATAATATCGTCATTGATTTTTGCTAAACGATCAAACTCGTTGATTGCGCCAGCTGTTGATGGAGAAGTAACATTAACGATATGATAGATGCCTTCACGGAATCCGTTCATTTCATATGCTAAGCGGCGTTTTTCCCAATCTTTAGATTCGATAACTTCTGCTCCGTTATCTTTTAAGATTGTGTCGAAACGTTCTACTAAAGCAGTTTTTGCTTCTTCATCAATGTTCGGACGAATAATGTACATGATTTCGTACTTCGTATCTTGACTCATTGATTTTCACCTCCCTATGGACTTCAAGGCTCTTAGTTGGCTAAGAGCAAGGAGAACATACCTAAAAAGGTAGTTCACAATCTCTAATTATATGCTAATTGATGGACAAAAGCAAGAAATAGTTTTGAAAAGCCCCAATAAAAAAGTTTCGCCAACTGGCGAAACTTTTTTATGTTATTCTTCTGTTTCTGATGTTGTTTCGTTTTCTGTTGTTTCTACAACTTCAACGATTTCTTCTTCCACTTCTTCTGGTTCTACAACAGCCATTGTTACCACTTTGGCACCATCTTCCATTCTCATTAAACGAACCCCTAATGTTGCGCGTCCTGTTTGAGAAACAGAATCAACGTTAAAGCGGATAATGACGCCTTTGTTCGTAATCAATAAGATATCTTCATCCCCATTGACCGTGGTTAAACCAGCTAATGGACCATTTTTCTCAGTGATATTTGCTGTCTTAATCCCTTTACCGCCACGTCCTTTAACTGGATATTCAGAAGCTTTTGTACGCTTACCATAACCATTTTCAGTAATGACTAGGACTTCTTTATTTTCATCCAGAATCGCTGCGCCGACCACATAATCATTTTCGCGGAGACGGATTCCACGAACGCCTGATGCTGTCCGGCCCATATCACGTACAGTATTTTCATCAAATGTGACAGAGTATCCTGCATGTGTTCCGATAATCATCTTCTGATTGCCATTAGTCGTTACTACGTTAACTAACTCATCATCTTCTTTTAAGCTAATGGCGATTAATCCATTACTACGGATATTAGAAAAGGCTGTTACGGCTGTCCGTTTGACAGTTCCTTTTAAGGTTGTGAAGAACAAGTATTTACCTGCTTCCGCTTTGCCCTCAACAGAAATAATCGCTTGAATTTTTTCTGCAGAATCAATTCCCAGTAAGTTAATTACTGGAATTCCTTTTGCTGTTCTACCGTATTCAGGGATTTCGTAACCTTTTGCTCGGTAAACTTTCCCAGTGTTCGTAAAGAATAATAACGTGTCGTGTGTTGAACAAGAAACTAGGTTTTTCACGAAATCATCATCATGAACGCCCATCCCTTGGACACCACGTCCGCCGCGGCGTTGCGCCCGGAATTCGGAGTTTGCCATCCGCTTAATGTAGCCGTTATTGGTTAATGTAATCACGACTTCTTCTTCTTCGATTAAATCTTCATCTTCAAGACTTAGGACTTCACCTACTAATAGTTCTGTACGTCGTGCATCACCAAATTTTGTGCGAACGTCATTTAACTCTGTTTTAATGATTTCAATGACGCGTTCTGGGCGGGCTAAAATGTCCTCTAAGTCCGCAATGAATTTCAATAGCTCTTGATATTCATTTTCAATTTTGTCGCGTTCTAAGCCTGTTAAACGGCGTAAACGCATATCTAAAATCGCTTGCGCTTGACGATCTGAAAATTCAAAGCGTTCAATTAACGTTGCTTTTGCTTCATCATCTGATTGTGACCCACGGATAATGGCAATGATTTCATCGATATGATCTAAGGCAATTCGTAGACCTTCTAAAATATGCGCCCGTGCTTCTGCTTTGTTTTTGTCAAAAATCGTCCGGCGAGTAATGACTTCTTTTTGGTGCTCGACGTAATTTTCTAAAATACGTTTCAAGCTTAAAATTTTCGGTACACCTTTTTCAATGGCTAACATGTTAAAACCAAAAGATGTTTGTAAGGCAGTCATTTTGTACAAGTTGTTTAACACAACAGAGGCACTCACATCTCGACGAACATCGATGACGATCCGCATGCCTTCACGAGAAGATTCATCCCGCAAATCAGTAATTCCTTCAATTCGTTTATCTCTGTGTAATTCAGAAATTCGTTCGATTAATTTGGCTTTATTCACCATATAAGGCAATTCAGTTACTAAAATACGTTCTTTTCCATTCGGCATTTCAGTCAATTCAACTTTTGCACGAACAGTAATCGAACCTTTCCCTGTTTCATATGCTCGACGAATCCCTGATTTCCCCATCACTAAACCGCCTGTTGGAAAGTCTGGTCCAGGTAACACTTCCATCAATTCATTCGTCGTTACATCAGGATTGTCCATCAATAAACTTGTTGCATCAATCACTTCACTTAAATTGTGTGGTGGAATATTTGTTGCCATCCCCACCGCAATCCCCGTTGTTCCGTTAACTAGTAAGTTTGGAAAACGAGCAGGTAAAACTACTGGTTCTTGTTCTGAATCATCATAGTTTCCTTGGAAATCGACTGTATTTTTGTTAATATCTCGTAGCATTTCTAAAGCAATTTTACTCATACGTGCTTCGGTATAACGCATAGCGGCAGCGCCGTCACCATCGACAGAACCGAAGTTTCCGTGGCCGTCAACTAACATAGCCCGATAACTAAAAGGTTGTGCCATCCGCACCATTGATTCGTAAATCGCAATGTCCCCATGGGGGTGATATTTACCCATAACATCCCCAACAATCCGGGCTGATTTTTTGTGTGGTTTATCAGGGGTTACCCCTAATTCGTTCATTCCATATAAGATTCGGCGATGAACAGGTTTTAAACCGTCACGAACGTCAGGTAACGCGCGGGCTACGATAACACTCATTGCGTAGTCAATGAAAGATTCTTTCATTTCGCTGGTCAGATTGACGTCTTGAATGTTTTCTTTAATTTCTTCACTCATGAATTTTTTCCCCTCTAAATATATGTTCTAGCGTCTCTTACAACGTTGCGACACATTAAATATCCAAGTTTTTCACGTAATGGGCATTTTCTTCGATAAACGCACGACGTGGTTCCACACGATCGCCCATTAGCATTTCAAAAATTTGGTCAGCTTCAATGGCATCATCGACACTCACTCGCGCCATTAATCGTTTTTCTGGGTCCATTGTTGTTTCCCAAAGTTGATGATCATCCATTTCACCCAACCCTTTGTAACGTTGAACACTTGGTTTTGGTGAAGCAGGTAATTCTTCTAACACTTTTGCTAGTTCCTCTTCAGCATGTTTGCCCGGTTGAACGTAGGTGATGTTTTTCCCTTGTTTCACACCATATAGTGGTGGTTGGGCAATATACACATAACCAGCTTCAACAATTGGCCGCATGAAGCGATAGAACAAGGTTAATAACAACGTTCGAATATGCGCACCATCGACATCGGCATCGGTCATAATCACTAGTTTGTGATAACGTGCTTTAGAAACATCGAAATCTTCGCCGAAGCCTGTTCCCATAGCTGTAAATAATGACCGAATTTCTTCATTGGCTAAAATTTTATCCATGCTGGCTTTCTCAACATTCAAGATTTTCCCACGAATTGGTAAAATGGCTTGGAATTCACGGCTACGGCCTTGTTTTGCTGAACCGCCGGCCGAGTCTCCTTCGACGATAAATAATTCGCATTTTTCCGGATCTTTACTTGAGCAATCAGCCAGCTTCCCTGGCAAGTTGCTAATTTCTAACGCGCCTTTACGACGGGTGACTTCACGGGCTCTTTTAGCGGCTAAACGAGCTTTTGAAGCCAACATGCCTTTTTCGACAATTTGTTTGCCGACTGTTGGATTTTCCATCAAGAATTTTGTAAAGTATTCTGAGAATAAACGATCCGTGACGGTCCGTACTTCTGAGTTTCCTAATTTCGTTTTGGTTTGTCCTTCAAATTGAGGATCTGGATGTTTGATGGAAACCACTGCGGTTAAGCCTTCACGAACATCTTCCCCAGTTAATTTTTCATCGTTTTCTTTCATCAATTTTTGTTTACGTGCATAATCATTAATCACACGTGTTAAAGAAGTTTTAAAACCAGATTCATGCGTTCCGCCTTCATAAGTATGAATATTGTTGGCAAAACTTAAAATATTGGAGTGGTAGCCATCTGTATACTGCATTGACACTTCCACTGTAATATCTTGTTGCTCTCCTTCAATGAAGATTGGCTCTGGGAAAATAACGTCTTTATTGGCATTTAAATGCTCAACATAACTCTTAATCCCGCCTTCATAGTGATACTCTTTTTTATCTTCTTGTCCTTCACGACGGTCTTCAATTGAAATGTGTAAGCCTCGATTTAAAAAGGCTAATTCACGAACCCGTGTTGCTAATTTATCAAAATCATAAACGGTTGTTTCTGTAAAAATTTCAGGATCTGGAATAAAGTGAACAGTGGTTCCGTGACGATCCGTTTCTTCGATAACTTTTAGGTCATCAACAACCGCACCACGACGATATTCTTGGTAATACACTTTGCCATCTTTATAAACACGAACATCTAAACTGGTCGATAAAGCATTAACAACAGAGGAACCAACACCGTGCAAGCCACCTGATACTTTATAGCCGCCACCGCCAAATTTCCCGCCGGCATGTAGCACTGTAAACACTGTTTCCACAGCTGGGCGACCTGTTTTGGCTTGAATCCCGACTGGAATTCCACGACCATCATCGATAACAGTAATACTATCGTCTGGTTCGATAATTACTTGAATTGATTTAGCAAATCCTGCTAAGGCTTCGTCGATAGAGTTGTCAACGATTTCCCATACTAAGTGGTGTAACCCTTCGCCACTAGTAGAACCTATGTACATACCAGGACGTTTCCGGACAGCTTCTAAGCCCTCCAAAACTTGAATCTGACTAGCGTCATATTCTTGCGCACGTTCTCTCATGTTTTTTTCTTCTTCTGTCATGTCGCTGAATTCCTTTCTATCTTGCCTTGTTGAACATAAAAAATATCTGGTTCAACTGTTAGCTTGTCTTTTATGTGATCTAAACTAGTTGTCGTTAAGAACGTTTGAACTTTGCCTTCAATCGTTTCTAACAAGTGAATTTGACGTTCATTATCTAATTCACTCATGACATCATCTAGTAATAACACAGGATATTCTCCTGTTTCTGAATGCATCAAATCAATCTCTGCCAATTTAATACTTAAAGCTGTCGTCCGCTGTTGGCCTTGTGAGCCATACGTTTGAACATTTTGACCATTGACAATAAATAGCAAATCGTCACGATGAGGGCCTAAAAAAGTATTCGCTTTAAACAATTCACGCTTACGATTGTTCATTAATTGTTGGAGCAATTGATTTTGAAGTGCTTCTAAGGAAAGATCCGTGTTGTCAATTGGGATGCTTGATGCGTAGTCAATGGTGAGCGTTTCGCGTCCATGACTAATTTTTTGATGGAGTAAGTTTGCCCAGTGTTCTAATTTTTTAAGAAAACCTAACCGAGCGTATAGAACTTTCCCGCCAAATTCAGCTAGCTGCTCTGTCAAAATATCCAGATAAACAGTATCTGTTTGTTTCTTTTCAGCTAGTTGTTTTAGGTATTGGTTCCGTTGCTTTAAAACAGACTGATATTGGACAAGATCATAAAGATAAATAGGACTCACTTGTCCGAGTTCCATGTCAATAAATTTCCGGCGGACTTGAGGTGAGCCTTTCACCAAAGATAAATCTTCTGGGGCAAATAAAATAACATTCAGTTGCCCAATGTACGCACTGAGCCTTTTTTGCTCAATGTGGTTAACCTTGGTTTTACGTCCTTTGTTGGAAATTAAAATTTCCAACGGTACGGTGCCTGTCTTTTTTTCAACCACACCGCTAATTTTAGCTGCTGCTTGTTCCCAGCCAATTAATTCTTTTTCATTGCTGGTTCGATGACTTCGTGTCATTGCTAGAACATAAATGCTTTCTAACAAGTTGGTTTTTCCTTGGGCGTTTTCGCCTAAAAAAAGATTTAACGTTTTTGGAAAATCTAAGCTGACTGTTTCATAATTACGATAATGCTGAAGTGTCAGCTCATTCAGCCGCATCGTCGGACTCGTTTCCGTTTTTCACCATAAAAAAAGTACCTTCTTCAGGTATCTCAATCATCATGCCCGCATAAAGTTTCCGTCCGCGACGATTTTCCAACTCGCCATCAACAAACACGCTATTGTCTGCCAAATACCATTTGGCTTGGCCGCCACTACCAATGACGTTGATTTCTTTAAGAAACTGACCAAGCGTTATATACTCAGTTGCTAAAACAAACGTTTTTTTCAATGTGCATCCCTCTTTTTTCTAATACGTTCTCATATATATTATACCCTTTTTCATAAGAGAAAACAAATTTATCTGTCTAATTTTCATTCTAAGCAATTTTAATTCTAAATGACCGAAAATATTATTAGGATAAAAAAACTCTTAAAAAGCATTTTAAAACGGAAATTGATATTTTCTTGAGAAAAAAGGGGCCTGATTTGGCAGAAATGACGAGTAGCGTTTAACTAAAAAACAATTAGGGGTAACTCAAAAGACAAACGAAGAGGGCGTGCATTGAAGAAAAGTAGCTTGTAGAGGTCTGAGCGTCGTTTTAAGCAACGTGAACTTCTTTCACTAGGAAATATTCATAAAAAAATGAACAGCCCTTAAACGAAAAATTAAAGGGCTTTTTTCTTTATCCCCGAAAAAAAAGGCAGAATTTATTCGTCAAACGATAGTTCAAACATTCACAATATAATTAGCGTAAAAGCTATTACGATTTTAAAAAGCTTATCTAGCAGCGTTTATCGGCTTTAAATAGACGACAAAAAAGAACCTTCGGCGATCATAGTGATTTTCCGAAGGTCTTTTTTAAACATGATTAATTTGTACGAACCGGTGTAATTAGTTGAATGAAATCTAGTTCTGTTTCGGTTGGCTCCAATGTAAACGGACGAATTGGAGAAAGGAATTTCACGGTAATATTCATATCGCCAAACGCTCGCAACGCATCTTTCATATAATCTGGGTTGAAAGAAATATCCAACGCTTCACCAGAAACATTTTCATAGTTTAACGCTTCTTCGACTTTTCCAATTTCAGGTGAATTTCCATATAAAACAACAGAATCTGGTGAAATTGAAAGGCGAACAATATTGTTACGTCCTTCATGAGAAAGTAAAGAGGCACGTTCGATTGCTGAAAGCAATTCTGGTACATAAAATTCAATTTGCGTGTTATGGCTAGTTGGAATTAAACGGTTGGTATCAGGATAATTTCCTTCTAACAAACGAGAATAGAAGTACATTGTTTCTGTTTTAAATAGCACTTGGTTTTCCATAATGCTGATTTCAACCATTTCTTCTTCATTGGTTAATGAACGAGAAAGTTCAGTTAAACTTTTTCCTGGAATTACAATGTTAAAGTCTTCTACTGCTTGTTCTGTCGGGATCACACGTTGACTTAAACGATGTGAATCTGTCGCAACGGCAAGTAATTTTTGATTTTCTAAAATAAAGTGAACCCCAGTTAAAATTGGACGACTTTCGTGCATCGATACAGCAAAACCTGTTTCACTAATAATTTTTGTCAATAAATGAACAGGTAATTTCATTTGGTTTTGAGTATCAATTACTGGTAAGTGCGGATAATTATCCGCATCTAATCCATTAACCGTAAAATCAGCTTTTCCTGAAGTAATTGCAACTTGATTGTTATCTAGAACTTCCATTGTGAACATATCTTCTGGTAATTTACGAATAATTTCGCCAAAGAAACGAGATTGTAAAACGATGCTACCTGTGCGTTCAATGGTCATTTGAGCTTTTTCATCGTCTTTACTTAAAAAACTTTCAATTGAAATATCCGCGTTACTCCCAGTAAGTGATAAGCCATCTTCTGATAAGACAATTTTAACACCTGTTAAGATTGGAATCGTTGTTTTAGAAGAAATTGCTCGTTGAACAGTTTGTAATTCTTGTAAAAAGACACTTCGTTTGACCGTTAATTTCATAATGTAAACTCCTTTTTAAGTATTTTCAATACGTTCTAATTTTGTACGCCACTGTTTTGTATATTATATATAAATAAATAATAAAAGTAATAGGGCATGTTGATTCTGTGGAAAAGTCAAAAAAGCATTGATTTTACTGAGTTATCCACTTGTGTATAAGTTGTGGATAACTTTGTTCTTTTTTGTTTAGTTTTCCACATCCTAAGAGTTCAATAAATTTTTAATTTCACTGACTTCTTTTTGAATCGCTGGATCTTTTTCCAATAATTGCTGAATCTTTTCGTGCGCATGAATCACCGTTGTATGATCTTTGCCGCCAAATTCGGCACCAATTTTTGGCAAGGAATTGTCGGTCATTTCTCTAGCAAGATACATTGAGATTTGACGAGGAACCACAATTGTTTTCACCCGTTTTTTCCCTTTTAAATCCTTAAGTGGCACATGATAATATTTGGATACTTCTTCTTGAATTTGTAAGATGGACAATTGATTTTTACTACCAACTGATTTTAGAGATTTCAAGGCGTCCGCCGCTAAACTAGTGGTAATATCTTCTCCATTAATAGTTGCAAAGGCTTGAACGCGGACCAAAGCACCCTCTAATTCACGGATATTAGAATCGATTTGACCAGCAATATAACTTAGTGTATCATCCGGAATTTCTAAACGCTCGGCATCTGCTTTTTTGCGCAAAATTGCAATTCGTGTTTCTAAATCAGGCGGGGTGATATCGACAGACAAACCCCAAGCAAAGCGAGAAACTAATCGTTCAGGTAATTTTGGAATATCATTCGGCGGGCGATCACTTGTTAAAACAATTTGTTTATTTTCATTGTAAAGATCGTTGAAGGTATGGAAAAATTCTTCCAATGTTGCTTCTTTTTCCGCCAAAAATTGAATATCATCGACTAATAATAAGTCAACATTGCGATATTCTTTCCGAAATTGTTCGGATGTCTTTGTTTGAATTGAGTTGATAAATTCATTCGTAAACGTTTCGCTACTAACATATTTGACTTTGGCATCTGGTTGATTCACTAACATTTGATGACCAATGGCATGCATCAAATGGGTTTTCCCTAACCCTACACCGCCATAGAAGAAAAGGGGATTGTAAATCGAACCCGGATCCTCGGCAACAACAAGCGCTGCAGCGTGAGCCATTTGGTTTCCTTTACCAATAACGAAGGTGTCGAAAGTGTACTTAGGATTAAGCATCGCTTTTTTACTTTGTTCACTAAAAACAACTTCTTCTTCGGCAGGTTCTTCGAGTTCTTGTGCCAGTGCTGCGTCTTTTTCATCGGCAACAACAAAATGGGGCATCACTTCTGCACCGGTCAATTTAAATCCAGTTTCGACAATTTTTGCCGAAAGATTTTTTTCCCAGTAATCACGATGAACTGCAGAAGGGACTTCTAGCCACAATTGATTGTTGTCTAATTTCAAAGGGCGTGTGGTTTTAATCCAAGCATCAAAACTTGGCGCCGACAAAATCGCTTGATAGGCTTCTTCAAGGCTATGCCAAAAACTTTCCACGTCGGGCAT